>CAJUCE010000102.1 GCA_910584865.1 uncultured Acetatifactor sp. | reverse complement strand
GGAAAACCCGTCTGCCATGACGCATCCGGCATTCGCCCATTTTCCCTTTGGAGGTTCAGGAACAGGAATGCCCCCGTCTTTAACGGAGCAGACCGCTTCAAGGACTGCCCTGAAATCCTCCCCGCCATTTGAGGAGAAGGCCCCCGGCACGTTCTCCCACACGATAAATCTTGGGTATCTCCCATTTGTCGCACACCTCATTTCCTTTATGATCCTGATTGCCTGATAAAATAAACTGGACTGCTTTCCGTCAAGCCCCGCCCGTTTGCCTGCAATCGACAGATTCTGGCAGTTATGGACTACGATTCCGTCAGCCACATAGCTGTTATCATCCTCAACGGTCAGATTATTGTTAATAACTTCATGAGCTGTCACAGATTCAACCTCACCTGCTGTCGTGAAATCACCCATTTTCCTGTCACATGACCAATTGTATATACAACTATTTATTTCCAGTCTATAGCAGCTCTCCGAACTGCATTTTCCATGTTTCTATCTTATATTGTCTGACTCTTTCGAACCATGCCTCTCTTATCTGCGCCGGAAATTGTTCCAACATCCATGTACAATTCATGCAGGAAAGCCGCCCGGGATATCCCGGACGGCCTGTTTTTCTTCCAGTTTATGTAATTGTCCCAATTCCCCGCACACTTCGACTAACCTCTGTTTTGCGTATAGTTGCCATGCTTCCCTACAGCCAGTCTTTCCCTGTATACCCGGATAATGCCCGCAGGGCGTGGGCAACGGTTACAGCATCTGTTTCATTCATATTCGCTGACAGCCTCTCTTTGTTCCAGAATAAGTCGGACAGTCTGCTAAGCGGGCATCCTGTATCGATGTCCGGCATACAGATATACTGGCCGCTCATATATTTCCCGATCACTGCATTGATACAGCTGTCCCTCCCATAAATAATTAGCTCCGCCATGCCCGGGCCGTAACTTCTGACTTTCACTTCCCCAAGCCATCTTTCTTCCCTTTTTCCTTCTTCCGCCGGCTCGGTGCATACAAACTCCATGCGCCCTTCCGGCCACGTCATCATCCCACACCTCCCAGCATCTCATGGTCCGCCACAAAACGCACCATGTGCTCGTCCACCAGCCGCTTCTGCTGCTGGCACGCATACATCAGCGCCTTTTCACATACGCGGTTTATCATCCGCGGTATGCCCGCAGATATCTTATAGACTTCGTCCTCCGCACCGCTGGTGAATATCTCTTTCCCTGCACCCGCATATGCCATATGGGATGCAACATATTTTCCTGTTTCTGCACGGTCCAGCCTTCCCAGTACGATGTTCATGTCGATACGCTGCCTTATGGCCTCATAGGCCTGGAGCTTGAGTTTCTGCTCCCATAATTCCGTCTGCCCTACAAGCACCAGCGACATCGGGCTTGTGGAGTCAAACCTGTAATTCAGCAGGAACCTCAGTTCTTCCAGCATGTCCTTCCCTAACAGGTGCGCTTCGTCCAGCACGCATACCACTTTCTTTTTCTGCTCCGTACTGACCGTCTGGATCTCTTTCTGCAGCAGCCGTTTGGAATCCCCGCTGAAATAATGCGGCTCCAGGCCCAGCTGCCCTAAAAGCCCTGCATACAGCCATCTCGGCGTCAGTTTCGAATCGGACAGGTATAACAGCAGGTATTTTTCCTTTCCAAGCCTTCCGTCCAGCATCCTTACCATGGTGGACTTCCCGCATCCCGGATTTGCCGTCACCACAGCAAACATCTGGTGGTCTACGACATAAACAAGCCTTCCCAGTGCGTCCTCTATCTGCGGCGATGTGTACAGCCTCTCCACCGGGATGTCCCTTGTAAATGGCGTATGCTCCATTTCAAAAAAACTCTCATACATGCCTCCCCGCCTCCTTCCCGTATTCCCCGAAGGAAAGGGCACGCGCCATCTTCCCGTGGTCTTCCTTATATTTCTTTTCCAGTGCATCCAGGAGCCTTGATGTTTCCGGAACGCTTCCCGTCATCCCCATGGGTACTGGCGGCACTTTGGATGAAAACGCCCCTATCTCCATCCGGTGTGCCAAAAGCGCCTCCGTACCGCGGCATCTTACCGCCACCGTTTCCATATCCATCGGGTCATAGGCGATCTCCGCCTCCATATTTGCCAGCGCAGCGCTCGCTTCATAACGGCTTCCCCTGAGAGAAAAACACCCGGCCTCGTCTATCCGGCGTGTTTCATGGTGCAGGAACGCTTCCGCCACCACGGATACATCCATAAAAACCAGCCCCCGGGTATCCCTCATCCATTCCTGCTCCGGCGTGATCCCGCAGGCAGGGACTGACACGCCATAGGATTCATAATACTCCTTTATCCCTGCATGTGCCTCTTTCTGGTATTCCTGCTCTAAAAATATCTTCCACCTGCGGTTCAGT
>CAJUCE010000101.1 GCA_910584865.1 uncultured Acetatifactor sp. | reverse complement strand
CATACAACCATATGGAAGGGTTATTCTTTTATTGAAAACTTTTAACTCACAAGTAAATGTACTGCATACGGACAAAAATATAAGAATTTTAATTTTCAGGAGGAAATCATGCAATATCGTGAATTAGGCTTTTCCGGGCTGAATGTTTCCAGCATTTGTATGGGGTGTATGGGATTTGGTGAGGCGGGAAACGGACAGCATACATGGACGATTGACGAGGTACATTCCCGTGAAATCATCCGCCAGGGGCTGGAATTGGGCGTTAATTTCTTTGACACAGCCATAGGATACCAGAGCGGAACCAGCGAGCAGTATCTTGGGCGTGCGCTGCGGGATTATGCAAGGCGTGACGAGGTGGTTGTGGCTACGAAATTCCTTCCCCGCACACAGGAAGAAATCAAGGCAGGCATTACCGGGCAGCAGCATATCCAGCGGATGATAAACAAAAGCCTTATCAATCTTGGCATGGATTATGTAGATTTATATATCTATCATATGTGGGACTATGAAACACCTCTTTATGACATCATGGAGGGACTGGATCATGTAGTGAAGGCGGGAAAAGCCCGCTATATCGGCATTGCCAACTGTTATGCTTATCAGCTTGTCAGGGCAAATGCACTGGCGGAAAAAGAAGGGTTCGCAAAATTTATATCCGTCCAGAATCATTATAATCTCATTTTCCGGGAAGAAGAACGGGAAATGACAAAGCTCTGTTGTGAAGATCAGATTGCCATGACACCTTACAGCGCACTGGCAGGAGGCAGACTTGCGAAATATCCCGGCGAGACTTCAAAGCGTATGCAGGAGGACAGTTATGCAAGGCTGAAATATGACGCTACCGCAGAGCAGGACGGCGCAATTATCAGAAGGGTTGCGCTCCTTGCAGAGAAAAGAGGCGTCTCTATGACGGAGATTTCTCTTGCATGGCTTATGACAAAAGTAACCTCACCGATAGTCGGCGCAACGAAACTTCATCATGTGGAGGGCGCGGCAAAGGCGGCGGAGCTGAAATTATCGGAAGAAGAAATTTCCTATTTGGAGGAACTTTATATACCACACAAACTGGTGGGCGTGATGGCGCAGAATACACAGGATACTGCAAAGGAAAGTCATGTGTGGTCTGCAGGGAACCAGAAAATCTGACTGCGGGAGGCGTTGGAATGGAACGATTAAATATTGCGGGAAAGAATCATCAGGACTGGTTCGGAGGTCATTATTCTTCCGATCAGCAATATGATTCTGAATTTGAGGAGAATATGCTTTGTCGGGTAAGACTGTTGTACCATTCTGTGCGCATGGAACCGAAGGGCTTGCAGCCAAGCGTCAGGGATATTACGGCGGCGGAAGTATTGGAGCCGATTGGTGTGAGCAGCAGTTATTTCATGATAGCATTGGATAACCCTCTAAAAATGTAATGAATAGTAGAGGGATATATCTCAGACTGCCGCATCCCACTTCAAAAACCGGAACCAGTCAGCGGCACAGAGAAACCGGCGTGGCCTATGCCACGCCGGTTTTGCCGGAGACTTCATATACTTCCTTATGGGCTTCCGCCTAATCCGGCATGCGCCCTGGATTCCCGGAAGTCTATAGTTTTCCGTCTATGTGTTTCTTCTTTTACGGCAATCAGTTCTTGCTGGCCAGCTCCGCGCGAAGCTTCTCGGTGAGGGCGGGCACGATCTTGTTCAAATCGCCTACCAGGCCGTAATCAGCCACATCGAAGATGGGAGCTGTGTCGTCCTTGTTGATGGCGATGATGATGTCGGACTCCTCCATGCCTGCCAGGTGCTGGATAGCGCCGGAGATGCCGATGGCAAAGTACACATTGGGGCGCACGGTCTTTCCGGTCTGTCCTACCTGGAGATCCTTGGGCTTCCAGCCCGCGTCCACCACGGCACGGGAGCAGCTCACGGTGCCGCCGATCACCTCTGCCAGATCCTCCAGGATCTTGAAGTTCTCCGCATTGCCCATTCCGCGGCCGCCGGACACCAGAATCTTGGCATCCATGATGTCAACGGTCTCGGACACGGCCTTCACCACCTCCAGAATCTCCACATAATTGTGGTTGGGGGTGAATCCGGGATTGAACTCCTCGATATTGGCCTTCACGCCGGCCTGCCTCTCCTTCTTCTGCATGACGCCGGGGCGCACGGTAGCCATCTGGGGGCGGAAGTCAGGGCAGGCGATAGTAGCGATGGTGTTGCCGCCGAACGCAGGACGGGTCATCAGCAGCTGGTTGTGCTTCTGCTCCTTGCCGGGCACGGGGTTCAGCGGGAAATCACCGATGTCAAGCTGTGTGCAGTCTGCCGTCAGGCCAGTGTGAATCCTCGCGGATACACGGGGGCCCAGGTCACGTCCGATGGCGGTAGCACCCACCAGGAAAATCTCGGGCTTATACTTCTCGATGACGGAAGCCAGCGCATGGG
>CAJUCE010000100.1 GCA_910584865.1 uncultured Acetatifactor sp. | reverse complement strand
CCGTTACGGACGGCACCCCGGTACTGCTGTATGAAAAATATCCGGCGCTGTATCTTATCATTCCGTTGGCAGCGTTTGTGCTGCTTGGGGCTGTCGTGTTCAGTTTCCGCATCTATCAGGACATGGCAGCCCTGCAGGAAGAGCGGGCGGAAAAGATCGTGCTGGAAAACCAGATCACACAGATGCAGAGTTCTATGGTGGAGATGGAACATCTGTATGACGGAATCCGCTCGGTCAAGCATGATATGAAGAACCACATGGCAGTCCTGCAGAATCTGATACAGAAAAGGTACAGCGGGGAGGATGAGGAAATCCGGCAGTATTTTGAGGGGATGCGCCAGTCAGTGGAGCAGATCGACAGCAGGGTGCATACGGGAAATGCAGTCAGTGACGCGGTGGTGGGCAGCAAGTTCCGCTATGCGGCAAAGAAGGTAAAGGGGATCAGGCTGGATGCCAGCAGGTTCATGCTGACCGATGCCGTTACGATAAAGGCTTATGACATGGGAGTCATCTTAAACAACGGGCTGGACAATGCAATTGAAGCCTGCATACGGATGCGGGAAAAACAGCCGGATGCAAAAGCCTATATCACGATCCGGTCTTTCAAGGCAAAGAATATGTACTTTATAGAGATTGAAAACAGTTTTGATGGCGTGGCGCTGTTCCATAAGGACAGCGGCCTTCCCATATCAACGAAAAAGGATAAGGAGGTGCATGGGATAGGACTTAAGAATATCAGGAAATGTGCAGTAAAATATGGCGGCGATTTAGACTGCATTGTAAAAGGCAGTAAATTCACGCTGTCGGTCATGGTAAAAAGTTAATCATCAGGAAGGAGAAAAATTATTATGAGCATTTTAGGAGTAAACGGGGCTTTGGCGGGCGCATACCAGTATGCGAACAAGGCGCAGAAAACATCAGCAAACAAGGCAAGTTTTACGGAGCAGTTGCAGAAAACGGGCGAGGCGGGCATATCAAAGGCAGATGCCTATACGGAATATCTGAAACAGAAGTATGGTGCGGGGGTATCTATCCAGAATGTAGGAAAAGACCAAAGCAGTATAGACCGTATTGGTGCGGGAACAGCAGGAACTGGAAATGTTGTGATCGCATCAAATATTTTGGAACAAATGGCAAATGATCCGGAGAAAGCAGCTTATTATGAAGGGAAAATACAGAATTATTTTAATTCCGTTCCGAGATATCAGGCGGAGCTTTCTGCAATGGGGCATGAGATTCATTCCTCTGGTATAGTCATCCATCCGGATGGTACTGTCACGCATTATATCAGCGGTGATTTAAAACCGGAAGTAAGGGCAAAGATAGAGGCCAAAATGAAAGCTGAGGATGAAGAAAAAGCAAAGCGGAAAAAGCGGTATCAGGAACTTAGTCAGGAAGCGGCCGAGAAGCGGAGAATGGAAATGGAGACAGCTTACAAGCGGCAGACTATGGAAGAAATGCTTGCCAGTCGCACAGCAGAAACAGGCAGGGTTACCTATGTGGGAACGCCAGAAACCATGAGTTCTGTGATTGCGGCTTATGAAATGAGTGCTTTTATTACGCAGGGTATTTTGAATTAACTGCTTGGACTTATTGCAAGGGAGCGGATTCAGCCCTGAATGACAGATGGGCTGTGATACATTTGGAAAGGAGAAGATTATTATGAGCATTTTAGGAGTAAATGGCGCTTTGGCAGGTGCATATCAGTACGCAAACCGAACGCAGAAAACAAGTACAAACAGGACAGGGTTTACGGAGCAGTTGCAGAAAACGGGAGAAGCGGCGGAAACATCAAAGGTGGATGCTTACACAGAATATCTACGGTCAAAGTATGGCAATGTAAGAATCCAGAGTATCGGGAAAGACCAGAAAAGCCTTGACAGGGCTGGAAAGAGCATGAGCGGCAGTGATGTTGTGATTGCCCCGAACATTCTGGAGCAGATGGCGAATGACCCGGAAAAGGCAGCTTATTACGAGGGAAAGATAGATGATTTCTTTAATGCCACTCCGATGCTGACGGCTTCGTTTGCGGCAAAGGGACTTGTCTATGAACCGGGTGGAGTGGTAGTCCATGAGGATGGAAGTGTAACGTATATCGGCGGCTGTAGTGATTCACCAGAGCGGGTAAGAGAGGTTAATGAAATCAATAAAGCGAAACGTGAGAAAGAGGCGGCACAGAGGAGAGAGAGTATGGAGCGCAGTCAGGAGGCGGCGGAAGAACGGAAACAGCAGATGGAGATAGCTTATAAAAAACAAAGTATAGCAGAGGCTCTCGCTAACCATACAATGGATACAAGCAGGTATACATATACGGTTGCACCAGAAGTTATGGGTTCTGCAATCACAGCTTATACGCAGAACATCATAGAGGCGGCGGGCATTTTGAAGTAAGGAAGATCATGCCCGGACTTACCGCAAGGGGGCATGGGCGGCTCCGAATGACAGAGGGGC
>CAJUCE010000099.1:516-2941 GCA_910584865.1 uncultured Acetatifactor sp. | reverse complement strand
AAAACAGGCAGATACGGTTCCGGCCTTACAGTGCGCTGCAGGAGAAGGGAATCCGGGTACGGTACGGGGATTATGAGCAGGTATACCTGGCACGGATGCAGCCGGGAGACGAACCAGAACAGATCCGCAGGCATTTTAACAGGAAACTGCCACGGACATTTCATGGCCATTCGATCAGTGTCAGCGATGTGCTTGTGCTGAATAAGGACGGTGTTGTGACTTCCTATTATGTTGAAAAAGATGGCTTTACAGTAATAGCAGGTTTTATCCGGAGCGGTTCATCCGGCGCACTTGTGTCTATTGATACAGCAGATTTTCATATCGAAGGGAAGGAGGGGTGCTGGCACGTTTTTGACAGCATTATCATAGACGGAAAGCAGTTCTTCCTGATGGAGCATGAAACCTATGGAAAAGAAGTGGCATGGGTTGTGCTGGATGAAGAAGGGAAGATCATTGTAGACCATACATACCAGGGTTTTGACCAGGCAACCGTACAGCAGATCAAGGATTGTCTCCATTCACCGCAGCATACCGCAGAGCCAGAGATGCAAAAACAGAGTACAACCAATAGGTATATCCAGATGCCGTCCGGCAATACTATGGATAAGCCGCCTCTTGAAAACTGGCAGAAATATATGGAGAATGGCGAGTATCTCCGCAGTTCCGAGATAGACGAGGAACAGAACTACAACATGATAGATGGCAGGCGGAATAATATGTCCCCCAAGGGGAAGAATGGCAGGGCATCCGTCTTGGCAAAGCTCCGCCGCAAACAGGCAGAGATTGCAAAGCGGTATGGGAAGCCGGCACAGCAGATGGAAATGGCAGAGGATATGGAGCGCAGGAGGAAGTAAGAAAGGGAGAAGTGTCTGGCCAATGCTGCCGGATGCTTCTCTCTTTTTATGTCTTGAACAATGGAGAATTTCTCTGTATAATAAAACCATAGCAGACAGGGCATAGCTGATTTGCCAGACTGATCAGAAAAGCCGGAACCGAGGTGATATGATGCAGGGTGAGACATTACAGGAAGAACAACAAGAGAAAACGGCAGAGAAAAAGGAATCGTTTGCAAAATATACGGCGAAAGACAGTGTTTTCGGGGCGCTTTTCCGGGATAAAAAGTACCTGATGCAGCTATACCGTGCGCTCCACCCGGAGGATGCGGAGACGACGGAAGATGCGCTTACAGACATTACCATAAGAAATGTCCTTGCGAACGGAATCTTTAATGACCTGGCTTTCAGAGTTGGGGATAAAATCATGTTTCTGGTCGAGCATCAATCTTCATGGACGATGAATATCATTATACGAGTGCTGATGTATTTAGTGCAGATTTACCATGATTACTTTGAGGAACAGGGTGCAGACTTATACGGGAGCAAGAAAGTCCATGTCCCGGAACCGGAGTTATACATGATATTTACAGGAGAGCGTGCCAGCAGGCCGGAAACGATCTCACTTTCCAAAGAATTTTTCGGCGGAAAGGAATGTGCCATTGAAGTAAAGGTGAAAGTGCTTTATGGCGGCAAAGGAAATGATATTATCAGCCAGTATGTAAATTTTACAAAAGTATATAACGAACAGGTGAAACAGTATGGGAGGAGCCGGGAAGCTGTCACGGAAACCATCCGTATCTGTAAGGACAGGGATGTGTTACGTGAGTTTTTGTTAGGCAGGGAAAAGGAGGTTATATCTATTATGATGTCTTTGTTTGATGAAGAGAAGATCATGCGTACCCATATCGCAAGTGAAAGGCGTGAGGCCGCAAAAGAGGCAGTAAGGGGTGGCGTAGAAAATATGTTAAAGTTGGGGAAAATGTCGGCAGAAGAAATTGCAGGCTGTCGGGAAATTGAAAAAGGGCTGCTTCAAACGGTATAATAATTTTGGAGTAAGCAGATAAAAAAGAAAGAATATTGGAGTCCCCGGCTGCAAATGGATACAGCCGGGGTTATTCACATGGAGGACAAAGTGAAGGAATCAGAAATGATAGGGAAAGTACATTCCGCTGTCTACCACCAATGCCAGCAGAGAGGGTACGCCGCCCCGGCAGATGTACTGGTTGACGTAGGAGTGCTGCCTAAACAAAAATATGAGGATTGGAGATTCGGGAAAGTACGGTATCTGGAAGCAGTCTGTACGTGTAATTTAAAGAAACTTTCTTTTATTATGAAACAGATCCGCTCCTATGCAAAGAAAACGAATTTAAAACCGTCATTCTGCTATTACAAGCGGTGGGGCGTGAAGAAGAGGCACTATGTGGATTTAGGGCGGACAGAGCAGTTGAAGAAAGAAAAAATGGAGAAGGCGGCAACTGCAAACCAGGCTGAAATATCGGACAAGACATAAGATATGCCAATAAATATTTCTGACAGCAAAAACGGAGCGTAGAATAGGAAGAAGAAATGGGAAAAGAACCGGACAAAAA
>CAJUCE010000099.1:0-490 GCA_910584865.1 uncultured Acetatifactor sp. | reverse complement strand
CATTAGAGGATATTCTATGCTCTTATCAGGGCAGGGGACATCAATCAGTATATGCTGACCTGGATTCCCTTGCACTTTTTACAAGCCTGATTGCATACAGATAGATACAGGTAGAAAATTACAGGTATGACTATGACGATAATATCCGGGAGGATGAAGAAGCCGGACGGATTTACAGGGCGCTTGCCCCGCAGACAAGGTGGCGTGTGGGACAGCATACCCAGATTGAACCGATACGTATGAACGCATTGAAGCAGCTTGCGTCCCTGGGTACGCCGACGTATCAGGGCCAGGTTTACTATGCCGATACAAGCTCTGTCCTGGTATGCGGGGAAATCCTGCCCTATGAGATTTTCCAGTTGTTTACGGATATGCCGGGAGTGAAGAAATTATATGTTTTCCCCTATCCATTCCAGGCAAAATGGGAGAAGCCACTTTATTGTCTGTATAATGGGGTTAAAACCCTCGCCTTAAGGCGAAACCTTTAGGT
>CAJUCE010000098.1 GCA_910584865.1 uncultured Acetatifactor sp. | reverse complement strand
TGCGGTGGTCTACGCGCTCCGCGTGTCCGTTCTGCTCCAACGCCTGATTGCAGAGTTGCGCCCATGCCGCCCTCCATTCCTCCGGCAAAAGTGAAAGGGCAACCCCTGCAGACAGCAGGGGCCATACTTCCCATAGCGGATATCTATACACCGGGAGCCCTTGAAAAAGCATGTGATAAGGCGCCCAGGCAATACCATATGCCTTATTATAAGACTATATATTCTCATGCCAGGAGCATAAACAGTGCAAAAGAACCCACAGGGTTTAAGGGAAGCAACCAGGAATCCGGGATTGCCAGAGGCGCAGGTTGTTACAAAAAAAGGAGGGACGGCAAATGAACATTGAAATAAAAAAGGGGTTATCGGCATTAGAATTAAGCGGCCTTGCAAGAACCATGGAAATGCAGGAAAAGGATTTGCAACTATCAGACCCTTATCCTTGATGAGCGGCTTAATTACAAGCTTTCCGGAAAAGACGCTAAGAACCTCTATGAGCTGTTTGGACAGCGCAGCGGGAATCATTCCACCGCCTTTGCCGGACGGTACCCCGTGGATGGATGGCGTGGCAGGCCCGGCGGCGGAACGCAGGCTAATCCTATTATAGGCAGGTTCACCCTGCTGCCTTGTCTGGCTGTGGCTTATTGGGGATATGAAGCCGTAGAATTTATTTCTTATTCAAACTCACCAACAATACTACCTTTTTGGATGATATGCCTTTCAGCCTTTTTCAGAAAATTTCTTTTCATAGAGTTGGCGCTTATATTTATTTCACAATCCAAAGAATAGACTGTAAAGCGGTAAGTATGCTTTTTCCCTTTCGGTGGCTTCGGCCCCGCATAACGGTGAAAGCCATATCCTATCCCCTGGCGGGCATTCCCCAACATTGGCACTGTCTTGCCAACAGGAATATTTTTCTTTATTCTGTCAGTGGCAGGAATGTTCCATATAACCCAATGCGTAAAATCCTTAATTGGATGTGATAAATCTTCCAATGTAACAGCGAGGGTTTTCGCATTCGGTGACAGGTTCTTAATTATAAATTCCGGCGATATGTCCTGCCCACGCCCGGTATATTCGATGGGAAATTTGCTTCCGTCATCCATGCCAATGCACTCAAATTCCAAAACAGTATTATTCATAATCCCTCCAATTATCTTTAATCCACTTTTCAAAGCCACACCCAGATCCTTCATAATAAGTTTGAGCAGTTTATTCCTACATTCCCAGCAACCTCCAAATTATCCCCGGCAGGGGCGCATGGTTTTTGCGCCTCTGCGGAATGGGGTGTAAAGATTATATCTTCATGTCCAGTGTGCTGCCCGAAGATGCTTTTTTCACAAGAGAGCCGCCTGACTTCACAAGCGAATTATCAATGGACTCCCTTGTGATTCCGTCCAATGCTCCAGACGGGATTGGCTTTCCCGGCTCCCATTTGGAATCAATAGCTTTCACCGCATCAACAAATGCCTGCGTATATGCCCGCCCATACTGCCTTAATGTATTCCCTGCTGCCAGTCTGTCATTCTTATCCATTTTCCGATACAGATTCAAATATACATCTGAACGCCTTGTAGTGTCTCCATTGCCTACACCATTTTCCTGCAGAAACTCTTTCTTGGTCAGTTCAAACATCGCATCCCTGCTGCTCTCCGGTATATCAATGATCCTATTCTTTTCTGCACGGTTTTTCTCCGTTACAACCAGACCTGCCAATCCCGTAACAGGACTGATGTAGTCGCCATCCTTATCATAGCGGCTCATCCTGTTTTTGATTGCCTGAACATTTGTGTACCCAACACCAGAACACGCCGCCGACATACTTTTCATTACTGCCTGATACTGCTTGCTATTCGTGTCAATTCCTGCTTTTTTCAGCATTTTCTTTCCACCTTTGCTGTTAATGGGCATTCCCGATAATTCCTGAAATCTGTTGCTTAAATCTCTTACTATGAGCATATCTCATACCTCCTCTATGCTTCGTTTTTAATGCCGAACATCCCGTTCAGCATGGATAAGACCTTCTCCATGCCGTCCTCTTTGGAACCGGAAACCTTATAGGCATCCTTCCAAGCCTGCGCCAGCGTCATCAATTTCTGCGGTACATCTGTTCCCTGCAGCTTTTTATTTGTATCCGCGAAAGCTGTCTGCCTGCTTCCGGATTTGGATGACAGCCTCTTGAACTCGCCCGAGATCATTTCCTTAACGCCCGCCTCATCAGCCATCCTCCCAAATGCCTTATCAAGCCCGGCCAGTTCTTCCTCCAGCGTCATTTTACGGAACCCTGTCTCGGAACTTCCATCCTCCACATAACGCTCCACCGTGCCGTCCTTATACCCCTGCACAATCTCATCGTAAAGATTGCCATACGCCCTTACATAGTCCATAGCCCTGTCCGAAAGGCTGTATGCGTCACCGCTTCCCCTCTGCCCTTTCAGTTTCCCGGCTTCCTCGGACAGGCGGTATCCGTAACCTGCCCCTATGGACTTTGACGCCTGCATAATGGATTCTTTCTGTTTCACCACGCCCTCATAGGTTCTCGCCTTGCCGCCGTTTTGCAGGCTTTCAAGTCCCTCCCTTGAGATTGTGACATTCACCGCCCTGTCAGCCTGCGGCGGCTGCGCCTCCGGAGCATTCCTGTCAGGCTTTTGCATCTTCATGTTCTGGAACCATTCGGTTCCCGTCTGCTGTGTGCTTCCATTCACATTCATAGACATACTATCATCCTCCTTGACTTAATATTTTTATGCCAACCCTGGCCTGCTTCCGCCTCATAAAATCCATCGGCGGATACACCCGCATTTCAAACCACGATTGCACCAAGTGACTATAAATTGCACGAAATGACCATAAAGTTTATAACATCACCACCGCCTGGAACTTTTCCCCGTCACAGGAAACGGCGAAATCGCCACCGTATTTATCTACCACGGTCTTCACGTTCGACAGGCCGGTGCCTTCCGCGACCTGCACTTTTCCCACCACGGGTGTAGTGGTCAAGCATTTTTGTAACACTTAGTTCGAAAAATTATCCTGCCGTT
>CAJUCE010000097.1 GCA_910584865.1 uncultured Acetatifactor sp. | reverse complement strand
TTCCCTACTTGTTCCTGTAATCTCCTCAAGTCTCTCTTTGCCGTCAGGCAAAACATCTCATAGACCTCATCCGGACTTCCCTCTTCAGCGGACTTCATCAGCGCTGCTGTTGCCAGCAGTGTTCCTGGCATGCCGCCAATACTCACCTGAACGGCATCCTTATCCTTGCAGGATGATCACCAGCGCCAGCACCATGATGCCAGCCATCAGAACCAGCGAAACCTTAACCGGAGAACGTTCCCCGCTTTTCCAGTCGGAAAACAGGCTGTTGTTGTCATCATCCATGCTGCACCGCCCGTTCCGGTTCCAAATCATAAAATGATAGATTGCAGAGACGAGGTCTATGGCTCCAAAAAGCAGCACGGGATTACGGACATAAAAAATGGCCATTCCCAGGGAGATTCCATCCGCTTCTCCGCCTAACATGACACTGCCCCATATCAGGCGGATGACCGTCATGATGGCAGCAGCCAGAATACAGGTCAGTGCCGCAGCTCCGTATTGTTTCGCTTTCAGCTTCTCGCTGGTTTCCTGTTTTTGAGGAAATCTGTCGTCCATGTTCCGCTCCTCCTTAAGATTGCCGCCGGGTATGAATTTCAATGCTCACAATCGCCAATCATTTCCCACATACAGTCCGCCAATTGTCCCGAATCCTCTTCCATGTGCGCCAGATAAGTGACCATCAGCCCTCTGCTGGGGAAAATATAGCATCTCTGCCCCCATTTGCCGCTGATCCGGAAGCCGTCCTGATATTTCCAGACGAAATATCCGTACCCGCCCTCCCGGTTCATCTGTTGGATGCCGCAGGCTTCCTTTACATATTTTTCCGACAGGATCCTTGTCCCCTGATACAAGCCCTCGTCCATCAGCACAAATCCGATGCGGCTCAGCTCATTTACCGTCAGCTCCATTCCGGAAGCCCCGTAAAAGTAACCGTCGGGGCATCTTTGGAAGGGCGGGTTTTCGATTCCAAGGGGCTGGAACAGCCGTCTCTGAAGATACGCATACAAATCTTCCTCCAGAGCATTTGCCGCCGCCACTCCGGCCAGGTAGGCGGAGACATTACTGTAGTCAAATACCGTCTTCTCCGGCTCCACAGGATACTGCAGGGAATTCCGGAGCCAGCTTTCCCCTTCCGGCCGAAAGGGGAAGCCGGGGACGGACATGGTGAGCAGACGCTTTATGGTCACTTTCCGATACCGTTCTTTTGCCTCTTCCGGCAATGCGGAAAGAGTCTTTTCCGGAATATAGGCCAGGACGGAACGCCCTATATCCATCTTTCCCTCATCCGCCGCCATCCCCACTGCCAGGGAGGTTATGGTCTTTGTTGCGGAATAGATGGGGTATCTATGCGCTGTGGTGTCGCCGTACACACAGATTCTCTCCTGCCCGGAACATGGCTTGTCAGAGCCTACCGCTTGTCCGCCATGCCCGATGTAATACACTTCCATTCCGTGGACTTCCCAGTTATTTTCCTTTATTTTATGAATCAATGGATCAAAATTGATATGTCTAACGCCCAATCAAACGCTCCTCTCTCCTGCCTGCAGGCTCCATTCATTTCTTGTTGTTGTCATAAAAAACACCCTGTTTCAAATATCAAATAGGGATTCCA
Source organism: uncultured Acetatifactor sp. (assembly GCA_910584865.1). Lineage (GTDB taxonomy): Bacteria > Bacillota > Clostridia > Lachnospirales > Lachnospiraceae > Acetatifactor. The sequence goes on along the minus strand of CAJUCE010000097.1, from coordinate 1,541 downwards.
GCCCTTCCTGTGCCGGTTCAAAATCCGACATCTTTACAGAAGCGGCATATGAAATCGTCAAGCAGTATACATTATTTCAGCATATCCGAGTATGCAACAAGCGTCACATTCCCCATTTCTGCCGCCTTATCCATACAGCCCTTTGTAAAGTCCGTTTTTGCAAAGAGATAGAAATGCTTTTGTTTATAATGAAACAAATTGCTGCGCTCTACAAGGGTTTCCAGAACGCTTAGGTCAACTTTTTCGTTTGTCCACTTGCACTCGGCAAACAGTGCGGAGTCCCTATCCGTGCCCATGATGTCAATTTCTACCTGTGTCCTGGTCTTGGGATTCGTCCCCCACCAGCGGCCGAGGTCACAGAAATCCACGGCGCATTTCCCGTCAAGCAGCAGTCTCCAAAGGTATTGCCTGCAGATTTCCTCAAACACGCCGCCCATATAGGCTGAAAGCTCAGGAGCAATCCTCTTATAGGCAAGATCGGCGGCACCGCGGGAAATAATCGAGGCATTTTCCGGGACAAAGCGGTACCAAAAACGGAACATATTATCCTCAATAGAGTATATGGTCTTGCGGCTGGATTTTTCGCCGTAGGGCGATTCTTTTTTTACGATGCCCAGGGCGGTCAGATTCTTCATGTAGGTAGCGCACACGCTGGTATCTTCATCGATTTTATTGGAGATTTCATTCATTTTGGAGCAGCCCATGGCAATCGCCGTAACCACTGCATTGTAAATCGCCGGTTCGCGCACTTCTTGCTTAAGAGATTGTTCGGCTCTTCAAACATAGAGGAAGCGGGATTCAAGTACGTGTTTTTAATATTCTCCTCAATGGAAAGGCTGTCATCCATCTGCATCAGATACTGCGGCGTTCCGCCGACAACCCCGTATGCAAACGCCTTGTCGATATCAGAAAATCTGGTAAAATAGCGGCAGGCTTCAAAAAAGTCGAAGGGATTGATTTTAAGCTGTGCCGTTCTTCTTCCGTAAAGGGGCGCTTTATACGCCAGGACATGATCCTCCATATAAGACATGGAAGAACCGCAGAGAATCAGGAAGAGCTTAGAACTGTCCCTATTTTTATCAATCAAAAGCTGGAGCGTGGAAGCAAGGCTCTTGGATGCACGGGCAATATAGGGGTATTCGTCGAGGACAAGCACGAGCCTTTTCGTTTTTGCCAGTTCAAATACATATTCCAGGGCCGCTTGAAAGGATGCAAAAGACAGACCGACTGCCATTCCCGTGTCATATTCCATAATACATCTGGAAAAGTTGTCTAAGTTCTGCTTTGCATTGGTTTCAACACCAGTAAAGAAAATGGTGTCTTTCTCTTTTGAAAACTCGCTGATAAGGGCGGTCTTGCCGACCCGGCGGCGACCGTAGATAACCGCAAATTCAAACTTGCCGGAATGGTATAGCTTATTGAGTGTATCCAGTTCCTGTTGCCTGCCTATAAACATCGGCGCGCCTCCCAAATTAGTGGTTTACGATTTACTTAAATATAATTGACTTTTCTTGCATTGTCAATAGCTTTTGCAGCATTCA
>CAJUCE010000096.1 GCA_910584865.1 uncultured Acetatifactor sp. | reverse complement strand
GCAGACCGCCAGAATTGGAAAAAGGGCCTGTGAGCCCTTTTTCTCTTTGTCCTTAGTTTAATTCCAGTAACCGGGATATGTTCTCCCCTAATGCCATCTCTGCTGTCCTCTTGTCCGGGCTGACAAATTCAATAAGCTGCCTGTATAGGTACGGTTCCCCATAAGGGGCATCTGAACTGTACAGGCATCTCTCCGGCAGCTCGGTCAATGCCATTTTCGTGGCTATGGACGCAAAGGCCGCAGAAAGGTCTAAGTAGACATCATCATGCTCTTTTGCGAATTTAATCACATCCATCCAGTTTGAGCCACCCAAGTGTCCAAAAATAACGGGAATGCCGGGATACTTTTCACATAGCGACATTAAGCATTTTATCCCGTCCATCGTGACTGGATGGAAAGTATGTACCCAGACCGGATAAATCCTTGTGTTCTTCAATGCCTGAAAGATTATTTCCAACTGCATGATCTGCTGTTCACTGCCGGGTGTAAACTCTCCAATTCCATACAGAGAATTAGAAGTAATCTGTGTGTCGATCCACTCCTCCGTTTCTTCCAGTTCCATTCCCAAAGGCACAGCGCCGAATCCTAAAAAGCGGTCAGGATATGTTCTTACTGCCTCCACCACTTCTGCAATATTCCTTTTCAGGCGGCTGATGTTATCCCCCTTAGTGTTGGAACCTGCTAAAATCTTATTCAGGGCTGCCATTTCCGCTTCAATCTCATTTAACGTGCCTGCTTTCTCCGGGTGCGGTGCGGTACAGAATAATACCGTTTTGTCTACTCCCGCCTCATCCATTTTATCCAACTGCATTTTTGTTGGGAACATAATATGTTCGTGGCTGTCTATGACCATTTTCAAAACCTCCTTGACAATTTTGGTATACTGACGTTAGCATTAAGAAGGTTCAAAATCAAGTACGCACTTTTTTGAAACAAGGTTTCCTTTTTGAAACCGTGCGTGGAAAGGGGCAATATATGGCAAAGGTACAGGCGGCAGATAAGCAGTGTCCGGTAGAGTTAGGACTGAATATCTTAAGCGGGAAATGGAAACTGAAAATACTCTGGCATCTGTCAAAAGGCACAATCCGGTTCAATGAACTGCAAAGGCTCTTAGGGAACATCACAACCAAGACCCTGACACAGCAGCTCCGGGAACTGGAAGAACAGGGAATCGTGCTGAGAAATGTTTTCCCGGAAGTTCCCCCGAAAGTTGAATATTCATTAAGCGAAATAGGCAATACCCTGAAACCAATCTTAGGCGGGCTGTGCGAATGGGGAAAGACCTATCAGGAATATCAGAAGCAATAAAAATATGTGAAAGGGCTGTCGGCGCAGCCCTTCCTCCCGTATATCCGCCCCTACCATTATCTTTGTCTATATAATCCCATTCAGAGACAGCATCAGCAGAATGCAGGTGATGATGACTGCTCCAAAGAACAGCCATAAGCCAACAGGCTTTTTATTCTGCCCTGTGGCGGGCTCCGATAAATATCCCGTCCTGCGTAATGCTGTTGTGATCGGTTTATAAAGCAGGAATGTAAATCCCGCATTCAGCCCTGCTTTTAACAGATTGAATGGCAGGAAAGCCGGAACCAGCAGCTTTGCAACCGCTTCACGGGGATAGCCCATGTAAATAGGGGCTATCAGATAATTCCACAGCATCATTACAAGCACCATTGCCAGACTGCCAGCCAGCAGTCCCGCAACAGCTCCCTTCAATGTCCGTTTTTTCTTATAGATGACTGCCGCTGTGCAGGCGAAGGAACACGTTGACACTATGTTCATGATGCATCCAAGTATCCCGTTTTCACTGATCGTCACCATTTCTATCATTGACACGATTACAGACACGATAAAGGATGTCAGCGGCCCCCATATCAGGCCGCCCAGCGTGATGATGATATCCTTCGGGTCATACTTCAAAAAGAGTACCACCGGAATGCGTCCTACCACCACTACCACATAGGCTATTGCAGAGAGCATGGCTGTTGTCGTTATCTTCTTTGTATTATTGTCCATATCTATTTTCTTCCTTCCGTAAAATAAAACCGGCACCCAAATATCATGTTCAGGTGCCAGTCCAAAACAGCATACGCCATCCGAAAACATTTATCTTTCGTATGATGCAGCTTTATCTTCTTCTATCCAGACTATACTGTTGGTTTTGGAATCACACCAAATCCTGACTTAGACCTATGCCAAGTCCTGCGTTTTCACGCTCGCGGACTATACCGCCAATCGGGAATCTCACCCTGCCCTGAAGATACCAATATTAAGTTGTCAAAACCTGTCTATATCGTTTCGTAGGAAACCAGTTCATCCACCGGGATACGGGTCTGTGAGTGGCGCTCCGGGTCAGCCGCTTCCTCATCTGAATACCCCACTGCAAGGATGTTGACCGGCTCCAGATGATCCGGCAGCCCGAACTCCTTTCGTATCACATCCGGCTTGAAATAGCATATCCAGACGGAGCCAAGACCTAATTCCGTTGCCTGCAGCATCATATGGTCAGTCAGGATGGAGGCGTCTATATCCCCGGTCTGCTTTTTGTCATACGGGCGCACCCATGCCTTGCTGTGGTCAGCGCAGACGATGATTGCAAGCGGTGCGCCGTATAGGTTCGCTCCTTTCCCAATCTTCCCAAGCCCTTCCCTGCTCTGGACAGCGATCAGACGGGCTGGCTGGAGGTTAGCCGCTGTCGGAGCCACATGAGCCGCCTCCAGAATCTTTTGCAGTTTTTCCTCCTCCACCTTTTTGTCCTGATAGCTGCGGACGGAATAACGCTTCTTTGCAATTTCGATAAAATCCATAGTAGAAAATCCTCTCTTTCTGTTATATACTGAACGTGTTGGTTAACCGTTGTCCTAAATTTTAGCAGGACGCAAAAATTCTGCAAGAATGCACTTTTTGGGTAGATACTTCCCAAAAGGGTAGCTATAAAAAGGGAGGGATGCAGACTATGGAATATTCAAAAGACCAGTTCAACTGCCCGGTGGAAGCCACGCTGTTCCTGATCGGCGGGAAATACAAGCCGCTCATCCTCTGGTATCTGATAGAGAAACCGCTCCACTACATGGAGCTGCAGCGCATGATCCCCAAGGCAACGCCAAAGATGCTCTCACAGCAGTTACACGATCTGGAAGAATGCGGGATGATACACCGGGAAGTCATCCCGGACAAGCCGCCCAGAACCTTATACTCGCTTACCCCATTTGGCAGGAGCATTATCCCGGTACTGGATGCCATGTGTAATTGGGGGACAAACTTTTTAGACGGTCTGGATATCCAGCCGCCCTGCTGCACAAAAAAATCAGCAGCAAAAACATGAATCGGAGGTTTTGCAATGAATAGACGAGAGGAAACCATCAGATTGTGGTTTGATATGTGGTTGCAAAAAAAAGATTTAGGAATATTAAAAATATTCTCTGAAAATGCCGTTTACACAGAAAGCTGGGGGCCAAAATACCACGGCGCTTCTAAAATAAAGCTATGGTTTGATGAATGGAATACCCGTGGAACTGTCCTGCAATGGGACATAAAACAGTATTTCCATAATGAAAGCCAGACAATCGTAGAATGGTATTTCAAAAACACAATGAACAATGGAAAAGTAGAAGCCTTTGACGGAATATCGCTCATTGAATGGACGCCAGATGATAAAATACAGTCACTAAAAGAATTTGGCTGTAACAAGAACAACTATGATCCCTATCAAAATGGAAAGACACCTCAATTTAAAGAAGAAGCTGCTATGTGGTTCTAACTTTAATTTTTTAGTGAAATGTTGACAATATATCAAGTCACTTTTCTTTACAAAAAAATCAGCAGGAGAACCATGA
>CAJUCE010000095.1 GCA_910584865.1 uncultured Acetatifactor sp. | reverse complement strand
CAATTGATTTTTATAATTCTTTAGCATATATCAGTATGCGAAGTATGAGTAATACCTTTCCGGCAGTTCCAACCCATACCACTCAATACCTGTTTGCAGACAATTCCGGCCCATACCACTCAATACTTCTTTTCCAGCAGCTCCAGTCCATAACTTTCCACGGTTCCATAAATACAGTCATATCCCCATTGCACCGGGTTCTTGTTTCCACAGAATTTCCGGAAAGCAAATGGCACACTCAAAATCGTATGCTGCATCAGCGCATTCTCCTTGTCTGTAATTTTTTCAAAAATATACACACCAATCCCGGGGATCTCATCCCTCATCCTTTCCACGCTTCTTTTTAATATACTCTGAAATACGTCCCCGTCTTTTCTGTCCGCCACATGGTCAATGCCATATAGGTATGCCTGGAAAGTAGAAAGAGCCGCATCCCTGACTGCGCAGTCAAAAAGAATTTTTACGGATTTTCCCCGTTTCCGGCTAAGTGCAACCAGGCTGTCCACTGTGATATTATCCGTTTTCAGCCGGTCACAGATCTCCTTTGGCGCATGCCATCTGTTCACCGCGGCATCACGCCATTTTTCCGATACCATCAGCCCGGCATCCACCGCCACAGCAAGATGTGATGCATGGGGAAAATAATCAAAAACATCATCCGCCAGAAGAGCAGAACCGAATCCTCCCGCACTGCCTCCCGTCACAAGTACGGCATCTGTCTTTTTTGCCTCAATATGCTTAAGGGCCTCTTTCATCATAAGCCGGAAATTTAAACACCCATGCTGGTACAGTGTTTTCTTCTCCCCTGTGAGCGCCGTGTACTCCACTTCTCCGCAGCCAATATGGAAATCCCCGGTAGCATAGGGCACCACAATTACCGACCAATTCCGGAAAGGGTTCTTCTTCCCCCGTGACCCTATGCCAAACCTTGCTATGCATCCTGCCATGGCGTACATGCCCTGTGAAAAGGTGTCGCTGTATGCCCCGCCTTCCTTCACTGCGGAATACCCTCTTGCCGCTGTATATTCATCCAGGCTGACTCCACCCCCGAAGAAACAGACAATTACTTTATTCTCGGAGCCTTTCTTCATAAACCCATGCCAGACTGTCCCATCGGCCGAGACTGCTCCCGGCGTATCCACCTCATACCATTTTCCTGTTTCGGCAGCTCCCTCAAGCTTATCATACTGTCCGCCAATCATTCTGTTAAACAATGCATCTATCAGTCTGCCCATGCTCTCCGACCTTTCCTTCCTGCTTTTTGTCTATGCCACCCTGTAAGAGTTTTACTCACGAAATCTGCGCCTCGATTTTCTGTTTTATGATACCACTTATATCATACCGTCTTGCACTAATTAAATCAGTTTATAAGAAAATCTTCTATCCTATTTTTGTGTTTTTTGCTTTAAACCTATGCAAATATGCCCTGCCGGATATAGGATTCCTATTTTCCAACCGTTCTAAAAAAGCCCCTGCAGAGCAATGCAGAGGCTTCTTTTTTATCCCATTACCACCTTAACCTGTGCCTCCTTACAAGAAGCCAACAACTCTGATGTAATCAAAGCACATCCATTCAAATTAACCGGCTTTTCGTTAAAGAGCAATGTTTTCACGCCATGCTGGACGTGATCCGGGTTTTCCACCTTGATTGTGAGTTTACAGTTACGGAATATCCTATGAACCGTATATGTCTCCCACTCTGCCGGAATAGATGGATCAATCATAAGTCCCTGGAGCACCGGGCGTACCCCCAGCAGGTACTGGGTCGCCACCACGTCCATCCATGCAGCGGTTCCTGTCACCTGAGAAACAACACCCCATCCAAATTTTTCATTGTCCTTGCCAAGCATGGTTGAGCAGTATGCATAAGGTTCTGCATGATAACGCTCAACGCCGACCTTTTGAATGACATTGTGGGGCAGAATCTGTTTGTAGTAATTCCATGCAAGATTGCCGCGCCCCAACAGAGCCTCCGCCATAATCGCCCAACAGTTAGCCTGGCAGAACACACCGCCGTTTTCAGAATAACCCGCTGGAAGACCGTTGACCATAGCCGATTCCTTTGCCGGCCACCCGGGATAACCAGGTGTATTCAGCAGCAACCCCAAACCAGTATCCAATTCACTTCCAGCGCTGTCCATGGCATGAAGCTGTTTTTCCCTGGAACCTGCCCCCGCAATGACCATCCAGCTCTGGGGGTTAAGCCAAATCCGCCCGTACTGTGCTGTATGGGTGCCGATGGGTTTTCCGTCATCATCAAGCCCCCGCAGGAACCAGTCACCGTCCCAGGCATAGCGCTCCAGCGCCTCTTCCTGCTTTTTTATCAGTCCGGTAAAACGCTCTGCTGTCCCGCTGTCCCCACGCATCATGGCAAGTTCTTTCAGCTGCCGCAGCGCATAGATATGCTGCTCGGAAACAAACACCGTCTCTCCCCTGCCCTTGCGTCCATAAGGTCCAAGATGGTCATTCCAGTCGCTGAACAGGATCAACGGAAGTCCATGTTCGCCCAAATGCTTTTCCGTAAAGTCCACTCCGCGCAGCAGATGCTCCCAAAGCGCTGCGCCGCCGGTATGCGCAATCATGTCCGGCGCAAGGAACGGAACCTCCCTGTCCAGGAAACCGAGATCCCCCGTTTCTGCTGCAATGGCATAAGCCAGGTACACCATCCAGATATGATTATCGGACCGTGTGATATCCTGTGCCGGACGGTTTTCCTCAGGCCACATGATGTGAACAGGATGTCCGTCCTCAAACTGCTGTGATGCCAGGAAGCACAGCATCTGTGTTGCCCATTCCGGCTTGCGGTATGCCTGTGCCAGCATGTCCTGGGCAGAATCACGGAAACCAATGCCCCGTACCCCGGAGGCATCCGAACTGATGGAACGGGACAGACGCGCCGTATGAACACATTGCACGGGATTCCAGGTATTAATCTCCCGTGCGGCGTCCTGATCGGGAATCTCACATTGCATAACATTCAGATGGTCATTCCACCAATTCTGCAGCTTCTCAAACTGGGCATCTGCTGCCCCCTCCCTGCGAAGCGCCGACAAGCTTTCCCTCGCTTCCGCAAGCGACTTATCATAATCCGCAAGGGCCCCCTGTGCAACCCCAAGATAATAATGTATCCGCTTTTCTGAGCCTGAAGCCAGTTCCACACGGGTATGCAGCGCACCGCAGGGCTCTCCTCCATGAAGATCCGTATTGGAGAGATATCCGTTTTCAATCTCGATGGGATTACGCTCGTCCCGATAATTGCCGCAGAAAACATCACGGTTGCAACAGTAGGAATCAACCTCTGCATCAGAGCCGAAATAGACCATTGGAGACTCATCCTTGCGCGGGTGCATCCAGGCGGTATAAGCATAGGTGATGGCCTGGAGCTCCTGCTCCCAGACAGCCCTTGTATTCCACTTCAGGTAATAGCCCAGTGTATTCTCCTCCCTCGCCAGATACTGCGACAGCTCCACATAGGCAAATACATCAAAGGCAATGTTCCCGCCGCTTTCATTCTGTAACTTTAAATCCCACACAAGCGCATCCGTATCCTGAGCCATGAAAAGCTTAAGGGCAGCGGTAAGCCCGTCCTTCTCTGCAACAAATACAGAATAACCGGGCGCATGCTTCGCCCTGCGATTCTCAACTTTTGTGTCACAGGGACGGAAAGCAGGCGACCAGACTGTGCCATCCTGCATCCTTATGTACACATAAAAACCCGGGGAATCAATGGGCAGGTTATAAAAACGGTAGCGTGTGAGCCGGAACATCATTGGGGACAGCCACCAGGCCATACCGCCCCCTGCCTGGGAAATAAAAGCGTGCATTCTGCCATTAGAGAGATAATTTATCCACGGTGAAGGCAGGTCAAATCTGTCAAAACAAATGGTTCTTTCCCTGTCTGAAAAGACATAAGGTAAGTTTTTCATATTTATACCCATCTGCGCGCTGCGACGCGCACTCTAATCACTCATACTTCGCATACTGATATATGCTAAAGAATTATAAAAATCAATTGCTCCG
>CAJUCE010000094.1 GCA_910584865.1 uncultured Acetatifactor sp. | reverse complement strand
GGATGTGGAACAGGAAGGAGATGGAAAGATATGGACCTGGAAGCGGCAGTAAGGAAACACAGCGAGATGCTGTACCGGATCTGCATTGTGATACTCGGCAGTGAACAGGATACCTAGGATGCCATTCAGGAGACCTTCTGCAAATATCTGGAGAAAAAACCGAAATTTGTGGACGGCGAGCATGAAAAGGCATGGCTGATCAAGGTGGCGACTAATCACTGCAGGGACATACAGCGGTTCAGATGAGACATGCTATGAAACAGGTACACATGAAAGAAAATATGCAGGAGGAAATTATCATGAATGTAAGAACACAGATGGCAGACGGAACCTACAGACGGAACAGTTTTAAGAGGAATATGGTATCGGCAGCAGCCTGCCTGCTGGTAATCGGGACAGTGTCCATTCCGGCCTATGCAGGGTATCTGGGACTCCGGAGCGCGATCACCAGCGACAAAGTAATGGCAAGGATGCAGGAGGTTCCCGAAGCAGAGGTGCAGGATATTTATAACATGGTCCAGTATGAGCAGCGCAGCTTCCATGCCGACCAGTTTAACAGGGAATATACGAAGGAGGAAGAGAGTCGGAAGGAAGCGCTGAGGAAGGAGTACGAGAACGGCAGATTCCCGGAGGGTACGCTGACACTGGTGGAAAATGCAGGGCAGGCTGTGGATTCTGACCAGCTGGTTTATGCCAGAGACACCGGCTGCTTCTATCTGCCGGAAAGGGCACTGACAGACGAAGAACTTCTGCAGATCCTGGATTTTAATTCCAAAAGAGACTTTGCTCTTGAACAGAATCCGGACGTGCAGCAGCAGAGGCAGGAGGCATGGGAAGAGGCAAACGATTCCGATACGCTTCGTTAGAAACAGGGGAAAAGGTGGCTTTTCGTAAACGCACTAACGCGGAAAGAAAATACAGGATTGATACTGTCTGAAAGCAGGCAGGTACAGGGCATCAGGATTGAACAGGTCATGATGCCCTGTAAGAGCGAAACGGAATCAGCCCGTATACATGGAGGAAAAGAGAAAATATGAGAACAGGAAAATACAGGCTTTTGGGTACGCTGTTATTGGCAGGGGCTTTGTGTCTAACTGGCTGCGGCAGCACGGAATCGAATGCAGACGTTATGGCGGCGGATGTACAGCAGACGGGCTTGCTGGAGGATTCCGCAGATTCCGGTTCCGGTGGGGATTCTGGCATTACCCCGCAGGAAAGCGGCCAGAGTTCCGTACTGCCGCCGTTATCTACAGAAGCGCAGACCATAGATTATAAGGGGAGTGTGCCTGTAGACTGGCTTACGGCGTCTTCGGATGCCATTTATTTATTGAGCAGGGATCAGGACGGGGGCTCCGGAATCCTGAAGATGAAGCCAGGGGAGGCTGACGGGGAGGCCCTGCAGGTGACGGCGCCGGATGGGATGACTTTTTCCGTCATGACCACGGATGAGCAGGGAAACCTGTATGTGGTGGCGGAGGATAAGGATATTGAGGAAACGATGAGGGATGATGAGGTTGTCTGCCCTACAGAACACTGTGAAGTATGGAGGGTCAGCCCGTCCGGTGAGGTGACGGCAAAACTGGACATTTCCGAATATGTAAAGAAGGAGGTCTTCTCCCCCCGTATGATCGCAGTGGCAGGGAACGGGGATATCTACTTGTCCACCCAGGTCGATGGAACAGCAGTGCTGGCTTTTAATGCGGAAGGAAATTTCCTGAATAAAATCAGTTATGATTACAAGGTTTATAGTCTCCGTACCGCTATGGGGAGGGGCAGAGATGGAAAGGTATACGCCGTGCTTCGCGACAGTGTTGCAGATGATGGCACTTCCGTGATCGTTGAACTGGACGGACGAGACGGCCATATAGGGGATGCCACTTCTTTTATGCTCCGCAGTGATGGCAGTTTCTATTCAAATGTATGCCCGGGGAGGGATTGTGACCTTGTGATTTTCGGCGGAGAAGGAATCCTTGGATATGACCTGGGGAGCGCCAATATCAAATGGAATGTTCCCGCAGGTAAACTGCCTTTCAGCACGGAAGGTTTTTATCCGATGGCAGCACTGGCAGACGGCAGGATACTGTTTTTGGATAGCAATAAACTCCATTATGTTCCAGCGGCACAGCAGTAGACAGTATTTTTCCGCTGCCGGAATATATGGAATCATACCATAATTATGCCAGGTGAGCATGTCAGGGTCCGTGAAACAGAGGCTTTGACATGCTTAATTGGCTGTTTTTTGTAAATCCCAGAAAGAGACAGATGCAGGAGCGGATATGGAGCAAAGGAGAAGACAGCCGGTCTGGAAGGCAGAGAGCCGGAGAAAAAGAGAAAAGAGGATTGCCAGACTACGGCGGAGGATTATAGCCTATACAGTCCGGGGAATCGTGGCGGCTGTCCTGGCAGTCATGCTTCTTCTGATGGTCTGCGGCTGTCTGTATATCCGGGATTTTTTTCGCAAAGATCATAAGGATTCTGCTCTTAAGGCAGATTCCGTTCGGGAAGCCGTACCCGGCGTGGAAGAAAATAAACCGGACACGGAATTTCCAGAGCAGGAAAAATATACGGTAGTCCTGGATGCCGGACACGGCGGGGAGGACGGAGGAACCGTGGAGCAGACGGCCACGGAAAAGGAAATCAACCTGGCTGTTGTGTTGAAAATGAGAGAGCTGTTGGAGAACCAGGGCATCTGTGTGGTCCTTACAAGGGAGCAGGATATATTTATAAAGCTGGAGGAAAGGGTACGGGTTGCAAACGGAGAAAAAGCGGATCTTTTTGTCAGTATCCACTGCAACTATTATGAGAAAGACAGTTCGATCTACGGCCTGGAATGCTATTACTGCAAAGGGGCGGAGGACGGGAAATATTATGCCGAAAGGATTTTGGATACCATAGAAAAGAGTGGGGAGATTGTTTCGAGGAATGCAAAGCCTTCCGGCTACTATATTTTGAAAAATACAACGGTTCCTGCCGTATTGGTGGAAACAGGATACCTTTCCAATTATAATGAGAGGAATCAACTGATATCAGGGGAATACCAGGGAAAGCTGGCCCAGGAGCTGGTGGAGGGGATTGTAGAAGGGCTGGAAGGAAAAGCGGGGTAGTGTTGCTTATTTCAGGGCTTCCCAGAATCGGTCAATAGAGTAATAATAAAAGAAACCATCAGAAAGGAAAACATTGGTGAAAACAGAAAAAGTACTTTGGAGGAAGAAATATATAACAGTTTTGATACTCTCTCTGCTTATTCTGGCGGCGGTTTTGTATGGAATACGAAATGGCAGAAGAAATGACAAAGGTGGAAATATCCTTGCCGGGGCAAGCCCGGACACAAGCGCTTTCCAGATGTATTATTTTGACGGGGAAACGGTTGCGGTCAGGACGCTGTATGACAGCGGTGCGGAGAAGGAAGTGATTAAAAAAATTAATGGTATCCCCCTCCAAGTGGCAGAGGAAGATGCCCTCTCCCAGATGGAGCCTCCCTTTTACGGGTTCTGGGTCAGCAGTCAGGATGGCTTTGACATTTCCGTGACGGCCTCCGGCGGTGTCTGGCTTAAGAATGACGGGGCGGTTTATTATGGGGATACGGATTTGTCTGGTTTATGGGAACAGATGGAAGGCAAGGATGAGGATACCTGGAATGCCCTGAATTTTCCCAATGCGGGGCGTTTATCGGCATACCATACGATCTTCCTTCTGAAAGCGGATGAGCAGACGGCAGAAGTCCCGGAGGGTCTGACTTTGACGGTGGAGGACATAGGGACAAGCGAGATTACGGTACGGATTACCAATAACAGCGGGGAGGAATTTTCCTACGGGGAATACTTTTCTATCCAGAAGCAGATAGACGGCCAGTGGTATACGGTACCGGTAAGGGCGGATAACGTGGGATTCCAGGATATCGCCCATATCCTTCCGAACGGGGAGAGCGCCAGCGAGACCTATAATCTGAATATTTACGGTACGCTGGAACCGGGAACGTACAGGCTTGTGGTGGAAACACTGAGCGCTGAGTTTCTGGTGGGGCATGGGAGGATGGCGGGAATAGAGGGGGAGTAAATGCTG
>CAJUCE010000093.1 GCA_910584865.1 uncultured Acetatifactor sp. | reverse complement strand
TTGTTGCTCCCCATTTTTTCTGACTTCAGATTACTCTGGTTGCCTGTCACAGAATTACCCGATATAATGACATTATCTTAAAGAAAGAAAAGTTCCTGGAAACCTACTTTTGCAGAGCCAGGCATCCAGGAACCATTATTAAAACAATGGTTATTATATCAGGATATGAAGTAAAATACAATGAGGATGGGAACTGTTTTTTGTAATCAGTAAAGAAGAATGTATCTGCCCATGCTGTGGCAGTGTCCTTAAATACAGGGACAGCAGGCGCCGTGTGCATAGAAAGGAGGGAGGGAATAAGGAATGGTATCTGATCCGGAGGCTGAAGTGCAGCAGTGATAAATGCGGGAGGCTGCATAACGAACTGCCGGACTGCCTTTGTCCTTATAAGCATTATGATGCAGGACTGATCGAGGATGTGGTGGAAGGTGTGGTCAGTGAAGCGGACAGGGAGACAGAAGACTATCCCTGCGAAGGAACCATGAAGCACTGGAGATGGTGGTTCCATAAAAATAGAAAAAATATGGAAGGACAGATCAGGGAGGCGGCGCACCGCTTTCTGGACCTGGATGGAAAGTTCCTGAAATCCAGGGCTTCTTTACTGGATGAACTGAAAGAACGGATAAGCCCCGGGTGGCTCAGGGCGGCGGCCAGGGCCATATATAACAGCGGGGGACGGATAGAGCCGAATCCGGCCGCGGCATGAGGATGCACCTGCTTTTGTTCGCTGTCATTTTTATTCCGGTGTATGATGGCATTCGAAAGGAGGTCCATATATCATGGAGAAAAAAGAAGTAAAAAAGTGGCAGGACGAAGAGGCGCTTAAAAGATACCAGATGATAGCGCCGCTTCTGGAGCCGGACATGGATGAAGGGAAAAGACAGCAGCTGCGGGAAGAAGCCGCGGAAAAGAACGGCATATCCAAAAGGACGCTGTACCGTTATGAAAAAAGTTACCGTGAGGAAGGGTTTGACGGCCTGCGGCCAGCCAGCCGGACGAAAAAGAGGCGGCAGGGGCTCCCGGAAAACTTTGGGGAAATCATGGAACAGGCAGTGCAGTTAAGGCGCGAAGTCCCGAAGCGGAGCGTGCGTCAGATCATAAAGGTGCTGGAGCTGGAAGGATGGGCGCATCCGGGCGTGCTGAAGCAGTCCACGATGCAGAGGCACCTGTATGACGCGGGGCTTGGTAAAAAGCAGATGAAACGGTATGCGGAGAAAAGGGAGGCGTCTTCCAGACGGTTCTGCAGGCCGCACCGGATGGAGCTTTTACAGGGGGACATCAAGTACGGTCCGGAGTTAAGGACGGCAGACGGGGAGCTCATAAAGACCTATTTATCCTCGCTGATCGACGACCACTCCCGTTACATCGTGCAGTCAGAGTTTTATGACAGCCAGAGACAGGAGATCGTGGAGGATACTTTCCATAAAGCAGTCTTAAAAGCCGGAAAGTTTGACTGCGCCTACCTTGACAACGGGGTGCAGTACACGGCGGGCCACCTTGGGCGGGCATGCGCGAAGCTTGGGATAAGGATTATCCATGCAAAACCGGGTGCGTGCCAGTCGAAGGGCAAGATAGAAAAATTCCACCAGAAAGTGGACCAGTTCACGGCGGAGATACGTGTGGCACATGTACATTCCGTGGAGGAGCTGAACCGCAGGTGGAAGATCTTCCTGGAGCAGGAATACCAGAAGGAGGCACACGCAGGGATAAGGGAGTATTATGAATGCCGGGGCGCGTCGGTCCCCGGCTGCGGGATTACGCCGGAACAGGAATGGATGAGGGATGCCCGCGGTCTTGTGTTCCTGGATGTGTCCGTGGTGTCGGAAGCGTTCCTGCACCATGAGAGCCGCAGGATAGATGAAGCGGGGTGTTTTTCCCTCGGCGGGGTGCGGTATGAGGCAAGCGCGGCACTGGCAAACCTGGAGGCGGAGATCGCCTATGATCCCATGGATATGGAAACAGTGAGGGTGTGCTGCCGCGGGACGGCGCCGCTTTTGGCGCACCGGGTGGAGATAGGAGCGTCTGCGTCCAAAGTGCCGGCCGTGCCCATGGGGATGACGGGAAGCATTCCGGAAACATCAAGACTTCTGGACGCACTGGAAAAGAAATATAAGGAAGACCACGGCCAGATGGCGCGGGCGCTATCCTTCGGGGATTACGGGAAGGAGGCGGGGAACCATGTATGAAAGTTTTTTTGAGATGGTGAATACACCATTCGCAAGGGATATTCCCGTGGACAGGCTGTATACATCCTCCCGGACGGAGGACGCGCTGGGAAGGCTCGTATATGTTGTGGACCACCAGATGTTTGCGGTGGTGACGGCAACGCCGGGATGTGGAAAGTCCACCCTGGTAAGGATGCTGGACGGGAGGCTGGGGAAGGAAAAATACCTGCTCCTGTACCTGTCCGACTCGAAGCTGACGCCGAGATGGCTGTATGCGGGACTGTTAGGCCAGCTGGGTCTGGAACCGCATTTTTATGCCGGGGATTCCAAACGGCTGCTGCAGCGGGAGATTGGTGCAGTCTGCCAGGAGCAGAAAAAGAAGGTGGTATGCGTGCTGGACGAGGCGCACCTGCTGGGAAAGGACATGCTGGAGGAGATCCGTTTTCTAATGAACTACCGGTTTGATTCCACAAGCCCGATGTCACTGGTGCTCGTGGGACAGACGGAACTGTGGGACCAGAAACTGAAACTGCAGGCATATGAGGCCATCAGGCAGCGAATTGACATGAATATCATGCTGGGGCGGCTGGACCGTGCGGAGACAGGGAAATATATCGCGGCACACCTGGCATATGCGGGAGCGGGGAAAGAGATATTCACGAGCGGGGCGGAGGATGAGATATATAAGATATCGTCGGGAGTCCCGAGGATGATAAACCGCGTGTGTGAAAAGACACTGATGTATGCCTGCCAGCAGCAGAAACGGCTTGTGGACGAACATATGGTGCGCTTCGTGGCGGACCACGAGATGCCGGGAGGTGCGGGATGACGGTCTGGCCGGAGGGGCGCATGGAGTTTGTATGCACCGCGCCGGCGGAAGACGGGGGCCGTGAACAGAGATGGCTGGGGGAAGTCATGGTAAAGAGCCAAGGTATGGGAATGGCAGAACTGCTTATTTATGGAAGGGACAGCTGCATAAACGCAGTAATTGGTAAATATATGAGCGGCCAGTATATCTGTATCCCGGACATTGATACGGGATGCCCCTTAAGCAGGCTGTCGGATTTATTTTGGAACAGGGAAAGGCTGTCAGCGCATATGAATGGGACGGATGCGTCAACCGTAGCGCACGCCCTGCGTGCATTATCCGGGTATACAGGAAAGGACTGGCTTTAAGGGGGGGGAACCTAACTATACGCAAAACGCCCGTTAGGCGAATTGTGCGGGAAGGACAGACAATAAAAAATAGAAGGTGGGGAAAGGCCGTCCGGGAAATACCAGGCGGCCTTCCTGCGTGAATTGTGGAGGGAAGGGGAACAACTGTGTGCAGGAGCCGGGACTGAGGCATCGTGAATTGTCAGAAAGTTCCAGACCATGTCATGGAAAGTGCCGTCCGGAGAACTGCCGGATACCGGCAATGGACAGTTGTGTATACAATTGATCATGTGACAGGAAAATGAGCAGTTTTACGACAACAGATGAGGCTGAATCTGTGACAGCTCATGAAGTTATTAACACTAATCAGAATCAGTTTGATGCCCTCACATCATTCTGTTACAATGCCGGACCCGGAACATTGAAGAAACTGGTATCTGGAAGAACACTGAAAGAAATCGCGGAACATATCACCGACTATCCGAAATCGGGCGGAAAGATTCTGAAAGGTTTGGAACGACGCCGGCAGCAGGAGAAAGAATTGTTTTGCAGGATGGATGGTGGTTCTGCAGATGATCAGAATGGGGGAAACAGCATGTCGGTAAAAATTGGGCACGCAAGCATATCCGAGCTGGGGACAGTAAACGGGAAAAAGGGGGATCAGACCGGGAAGGAGGTCTGTATTCGTACATGGTATAGCAAACCATGGGCTTACATGGCGATCCACCCGGATGCGGCAGTGAGGGAAAAACATGCACAGGCAGTCGAAGCAGCATGTGCCAATGATAATATAGGTTATGGGCAGGGCGATAGAAATTCACTCAATACACTGGCAAAGGCAGCAGGTTATGATCTTTCCAGGGTAGGGAAATGCAACTGCGACTGTTCCAGCCTGCAGAACGTGGCAGCAGTGGTCTCTGGTGC
>CAJUCE010000092.1 GCA_910584865.1 uncultured Acetatifactor sp. | reverse complement strand
AGTCTGACAGGCAGATGAAGATGATGTAACTATCGTTCAACGTATCGTAGTCCTGGCCCTTCTCGACCAACTGCAAATCTATCATGCTTTGGTAGTATCTGGTCCTTCTCGGCAGATATTTGGATGTGACAGCCTGCATCTCTATATCATAGACAGTGCCTTTCCCATCATTTACATACGCATCCAGACGGACACCCTTTGCTTCAAAGTCCTCCTTAATCGTCTTTTGGAGTTCCGGATACTCCACATGGTCAATATCCAGCTCCGGCAGGATTCGCTGCAACAGCTCTTTACAAAGCTCTGCGTCCTGCATGACCTTTCCGAACAGGAAATCATTGGATATGCTTAAGTCTTCCCATTTTGCCTCCGGTTGCTTTGCAAGAGCCGCCGCTTCCATGCTCTTCGCCTGTTCCGTTTCTGCTTTCTTTCTTTTTTTCATGTTTACCTGCTTTCCGTCACCTTCTCCGACGGAAAGACCTGTGCCCTTGCTGTCTTTACAGCCCTTCCCTGCCTTTATTATACACAGCCTTATGGCATATTACAAGAAAAGAAAAAGCTTTGACAGCGCAACGAAACTATTCGACTGTGTGAAGGGCTACCTGCAGGAACCATCGCCGGATGACATTCCCTGTTTTCCCGCATGAGGTTTTGCAATGAGCGTCCTGTGCCATGGGGATGCGTGTTGAGACTCGCATCAGTCCAGCAGTTCAACACGCTCTATAAGGCATTGTTCCTTTTAGCAGGGTTTATATTCGAGCAAGTCTGAAGTCGAGCAATCCAGGGTGTCACATATTCTTGCCAGCACCTCAATGTCTAAGCAGGTAATCGTATTGTTGAGATAACTGTCAAGTTGTGACCGCTGCAGTTCCGCTCTCTGGCAGAACTTATTTTTGCTTAGTCCTGATTCCTGAAGCAATTCTTTCAGATGAATTTCGATAGTACCCCGTGCTTCGCTCAAGACAGTCACCTCCTTACACTTTTCAACGCCATTCCGTAAGTTATCAAGCGTAATACTGTTTCCCGTTCTCCTGTCCCCAGAAGGGCAGGGGCAAAAACGCCCCGATGCCGTTCCAGGGAAGTTCAGGCCTTTTCAGACCGTCCCCCTGCCCAACTGTTCCCTTACTGCTTTCCCAGCCGTCTCCGACATCCACAGCCCGCCGTCGCGCCGGAAGATGGCGCCCTCTTTCTTCCGTCTTTTCAGCCAGTCCTCCACAAAGCCCGGGGCATAACCGCCGGTGGAGAAGTCGCCGTCACAGGCAAGCATAAGGGGATACTCTTTCAGATACGCCTGTTCCGCCACACCGGGATGGGCGTTCGTATAAAGCCAGAACTGGATGTCATAGAGCCGGTAGGAGTCCTCGTCTGCGTGGAGCGCAAAATATCCTTTTTCCTCCACGATCCGAACCGCCAGCGCCCGAATCAGCCCCTCCACCGCCTCTGGGGCGCCGCTCTGCCCGCAAAGCCGCGCCAGCAGGGGAGAGAAGGCTCCAGTCCTGACCTTTTCCAGCTCCTCCGCCTTTTCCTCCTCCGGATCCGGCTCGTAGTCCTCCTCGTTCACCAGGCCACGGATGAAATCCTCGAACGTGTCCGCCAAAGGGGTTATCTCATAGTCACATTCCTGGTCTATATGGACGACCTTCGGCTCCCCTTCCGGCCCGCATTCCCGGTAATCCAGGAAAATCATGTCGTGCCCTGCGCTGGGGCAGTTGCAGATGGCCACGCCGATGTCAGGGTACTCCCACTCCTCGATCATGAACCGGCTGCCCAGCCCGCCGCAAAGGGAGTACGTCTTTTTCCTGCCGATCCCCATGATGCCAGTGATGGCCACATGATCCTCCGCCCAACTGGTGGGCTCTTCCGTGGGGAAACAGGTGTTCACCGGAATGCCGCCGTTGTGCCGCTTCATCAGCCAGATATAGGAAGCGGGCAGCTTGTAGCCCAGCTCCTGCTCCACGCTGGCGATCAGTTCGTCGCTGGGAGCCTCCTCGGTATATTTCTCTTTCGCATAGCCGCTGTCCTCCCAGAAATCCGTGAAATCAAAGTCCTCAAAATAGTTTGCCATAGATAACCTCCCGTCTGTTCATTTTGTATGCCCTGCCGGAAACGCCCCCCGCAGCCCCCGTCATCCGCGACACGGCCGAAATCCGCCGGAGCCATGCTGTTCCGGGCACACTGTTCTGTCCTTTCTTGTCCGGCACTTCCATTATCCTGCATCTTCCCGGGAAATGGAATATCTTTTATAAAGTTTTACGGAATTTCTTTCGGAATGGAATTGTGCGTTCCTGGAAATTGGATTATAATGATACGGAGATATGGAGATTGGAGCAGGATTTGGCTGGGGGAGAGGGTTATGGAAAAGGAAGGGCTGCTTTACTATAAGGAATACGAAGCGTTTTATGAAATGGCTGAAAAATCCGCTGCCTTTCAGAGGTTTTGCCGCGATGCGTTCGGGCAGGATTTTTCACAGGACGGGTTCAGCGACATTGGGCAGGTAGATATGATATTGCCCTATATTCCGGCAAAAGGGGACGTCCATATATTGGATATAGGCTGCGGGAACGGAAAAATGTTGGGATATTTGCAGGAAAAGACAGGGGCATTTATCCATGGCTTTGACTACTCCCGGGCAGCAATCGCAGCCGCAAGGGCGTCCTTTGCGGAGAGGGCAGATTTTCAGGAGGGGATAATCGGCGGAATCGAGTATCCGGAGCATTCTTTTGATATGGTCATATCTATGGATACCATGTACTTTGCCGAAGATATGTGCGCTTTTGTGGCGCAGATCAGGAGATGGCTGAAGCCGGATGGCATCTTGTTTGTGGGCTATCAGGAGGGGGAGCTGGTTCCCCGAACGTCTGATGGGCATACCACGGAGCTGGCCAAAGCCCTGCAGAAGAATGAAATGAACTATGAGGTTCGAAATATTACAAAACAGACTTATGAGCTGCTGAAGACGAAAAGGGAAGCCGCCATGGTTCATAAGGCGGAATTTGAAAAAGAGAAGCATATGGAATGGTTTGATATGTTGATGATGCAGACCATGTGCGCTGAAGAATCCTTTGAGGAATTTGAGAAAGCAATGGCCAGATATATTTATACGGCTGGAAAAAATATATGCAGCGATTAAATCTTGCCCAAGAACCGGATAAACGGCATGGCTTGCTGTGCCATGTGACCGGCAAGAATTTTCAAGCATCAGAGGAAGAAATGGTATGGATCCAAATGGAGGCGCACTGCAAATAACACTATAGATACACTGTGATGCACTGCGAACACACTATAAACGCATTTGAATTATACGCATTTGAACTGGACACATTTGAATTATACACATTTGAGCTGGACACATTACATCATTTTACAAACTTGGAATATTCCGGAAAGGAACCGAAAATGAATATGACGAAAAGAACACTCCTGACAATGATACTTTTGACAATGGTGCTTCAGATTGCCCTCAGCGGCTGCGCAGGCTCTGGAGGCAGAGAGAAGTCCCTGTATGAACACGGCCTGGACGTAGTCGCGCTCATGGACGAGATGGTCAACAGCAGCTATGGAAGCCTGCTGAGCGACGCGGCCGATATCGAAAAGATGCGCCAGACGCTTGCCGCCGGGGACTACACCGCTCCCCAGGCGGTCTACGAGATGGAGATTCCCACAGTGGGGGACATGTTTGCCTACGCGGAAGTCGATGCCATCACCGCTTCCTTTTCGGATTCCCTGAAGAAACTGCTTGATAACCGGAGCGCCGCTTCCCTGGTCACCCTGATCAACTCGCAGAGCGGAGCGGCCGCCCTTGCCGCTTCTTCCGTATATACGGCGGCAAAATCTTTCGTCAGCAGCGAGACCGAAGAGGGCATCCTCTATCTGTATACCTTCCAGGACGGCAATCCCATCGCGGTGGTCTTCACCACCGGAGAGGACGGCACGGTCACGGCGACCGGGACTTTCCTCACGGCGGAGGGGTTTGACGCGGCGTCCGCAGAACAGCTCCAGGCTCTGTTCCGGCAAGCCGGATTCCCCGGCGCTATACGGCGGCTGCCTGATACGCCCTGATACGGTTCTGCGGTGGGTGCGCCCCTTATGGTTTCACGCCCCCATTTCTTTCAGCCGTTCCTCCGCCAGACGCAATGCCTTTGGTGGCTGCTTGCCGCTGGCCTGACCACAAATATGATTGCCAACATGGGCAGAGAAGGGAAACATATCAGCATGGACACGCTGGCATTTTACAGGGGAGCTGGCTGGAACAGGCCGGATTCTCCGCAGGGGAAAAATCACCGTGAAATGCCGGCAGGGGAAGCTTGTCATTACAAAAGACAAAACAAAGGCAGATTGAAAGGAATAATGTTTATCACAGCAAACTGAATTTTTTGTAAAATCTATTTCCTCTGGGAAGTGATTGCGGTATAATGGAGCCATTGACAAATCGTTATACTGCATAACGCTGAATGCTGCCTAATGTAATCATGCGATTGAATCAGTCAG
>CAJUCE010000091.1 GCA_910584865.1 uncultured Acetatifactor sp. | reverse complement strand
TATGCCAGGACAGCCTTGTTTTTGCTAAATAATATACAAAAGCAAACCGCCGCAGGTGGCAAACCGCCATATGCGGCGGTCTGCCGTTTCCGTAGGCAGGGTTCTTTTTTCTATTCAGAAAACCACTTGGAAAGCGGGGGAAACAGAGGTAATATGCTTACACGGCAGTTCGCGTTTGTGCCGCCTTATATCGGACGAATGGCGAAAAACTTTAGCCATTTCGGTGATATTCTGAGATTGATTTATAGTCGTTTCGTGCAATTTATGGGCGTTTTGTGCAATGGCGTTTGATAGGATGCCTTATAATCCGATATAATTTATGACGGAAAGTGAGGAAAATATGGATGAAGATAGCGGTCTGCGATGACAGCAGGGAGGACAGGGATGCGCTACGGGCGCTGCTGGAAGCCTGCGGGCATGATTTTGAAATAAGGGAATACGGTTCCGGCGCGGAACTTTATGCAGATATGGGGTATGTGCGGGAATGCGGCATCGTGTTCCTCGACATCAACATGGAGGGCATGGATGGGCTGGAGGCGGCGGGGAAGATAAAGGCGGAGTGCCCGAAGGTACATATCGTACTGGTGACGGCATATGTGAACTATGCGCTGGACGGGTACAAGGTGAAGGCCAGCCGTTTCCTCTTAAAGGATGACCTGGAACAGACGCTGCCGGAGTGCGTGGAGGACATCCTGCGGGAGGAGCGGGTGGTGGAGTTCGGCTTCGTGGAGGGGAGCGTGCGCCTGCGGGTGGACGACATGGGCGGGCTGCGGCTTGATGAGGAGGAAACGGTGATCCTGCTCTCCAACCTGCTGGACAACGCCATCCATGAATGCGTGAAGGTGGCGCGGCAGGGGAGGAATGCCGTCATCCACGTCAAGCTGGTGCAGGAGGGTGGGAAGCTGATCTTCTCCGTAAGAAACCCCGTGGCAGAGAAAGTGGAGGCCACGGAAGGCACCGGGCTGTTGAACGTGAAGGCCGTGGCGGACAAATACGGGGGCGATTTTGCCGTTTCCTGTGATGCGGAAAAGTTCCAGGCGGTGGTGATGTTATGTCTGGCACAGGCGTGGAAGGATGCCTATAAGGTTTCCGGCTCCAAAGAGGGCGGCATGGAGAAGGTCTTATCCATGCTGGACGGAATGTTCGGCATTAAAAACGAAGCGTAAAGGAGGTATGCAATATGCAGATAACAAGGGATAATTATTCGCAATATGCAAATATGGTACAGCAGATGTTCGGCAATAAGAAAAATTCCAACAATCCATTAGCCCAATGTGATTATGGGAATTTTGCACTGCGGTTCAAGCCTGTTGACATCAATTTCACAAAGCCGAATTGGGATAACATCATGACGAAGCGGGATAAGCCTGCCATGTCGGAGGAGGAATTTGAGGCGGCAATCAAGGAGCTGGCGCAGAAGGAATTTGCCACCGGGAAGCGGGATGATGCCGCATACAGAAAGCTGTGTATGCAGCATGGGGAGACGGTTTCCCCGGACAGGAAAGCCATCTACGAATCAAGCATGAGGAAAACGGGCGGGAAGATGAATGCGGCCTGTATGTTTTGGGACAATAACGGGAACAAGACATTATCCTATAATCCCGAATCAAGGAACTGGAAGGCCATCAGCACGGAGGAGGAATTTGCGAGGGCGAGGGTGTTCACTTCTATCTATAATGATGAATTGGCACGCCTGAAAAAAGAATACGGGGAGAATGCGAAAGGAACAGTTTCCTATCAGCAGATACAGTCTGACCTAGCGGCAGGCACAAGAGCATCATTTTCGGGCAGCACACTGGATATACAGGTATAATCTTTACACCCTATTCCGCAGAGGCGCATAATGCTTTGCCTCTGCGGTCTGCCCGGAAGTGAGGCAATGAACCGCTCGGACTTAGGAACTGCCGGAAAATAATCTACGCATTTTGTTTAGAGTAAACCTGATAAAATCTGTAAATTTTGCAACAGGCTTGCGTAGGTTATTTGGAGGCATTTCCTTATTACGAGGGAGCGGGCGCGGCTCTGAACGACAGATGAGATGCGGATAGGAAAAGGAATTGTGAGGTGGACTCATGGAAATTTCGGCTTTAAGTGCAGTAAATTCTGTAAATACGAAACACAGTATGCCATTGAGCGGCAGGGGGCCTGACTGGTCTATCATTCCAAGTTCCGGGAAAAGCAGTAAATCAAAGGCGGAGTTTACTGACGAGATTAAGGAGCTGGCACGGAAGGCTGCTAATACTACAAGCAAGGCTGAATTGGAATATATCCATAGGCGGAGGACGGAACTATGTGCAGAGTATATGTCTGATGTGTCGCCTGACAGAAAGGCGCTGTACCGGCAGGCTGAAAATGCGCTGAAGCGGCAGGACAACAATCCGAAATGCCACGGGAGTGGGGAGCTGACGCTGCTTGACTTTCTGGAGGCGGCGGACGGGAGGGCGGAGAGCCTTGCCGAAAAGAAGTTCGCCCTGGCAGGGGGCGGAACGCTTACCTGCTCCATCCTGACAAGCGGGGGATATGGCGCGGACATTTACTGCCAGGGCACAAAGGTATTGACGTATCTCGGTTCGGGATATGGGTGGGCTTGTGAGAGGACGCCGGCTGAACGGGAAAAGGAAAGGGAATTTTACGGAATCTACTTTAATGAGTACCGCTCCCTAAAGAATGGCAAAGGGGAGGAGCTGGAATCACTGCCGGATTATCTGGAGGAGAAGCCGTCTTTTGACAGGAAGGCATAAATAGGGTTTCCGGCGGCTTCGGCGGTAGTTATGCTGGCGTTTCCGTGGCTTGCGGTTACTTTCGTAAAAGGCGATGCAGGAATGGCGGTATGTTTTCTTCTGTTTTTTGCAGTCAATCCGTTATATTCCGTGCTAATCGGAGCATTTGCGGGAAAAGATGTGAAGCATCTGTGGAGTTTTCCAATTGTTTCGGCTGTGCTGTTCCTCATAGGTACATGGATATTCTTTGATATGGGGGAAACGGCATTTATCCTGTATGTGGCAGTTTATCTTGCTTTGGGGATAGCGGCCATGCTGATTTCCATGCTTATCAGAAAGAAAACGCAGAAGTAATCTGACGAGGCAGGGTAGCTATCCCAGCTTTCTGGTGTATCGGGGAACCTTATAATAAAGTTGTTGAATGGAGTTAGGGTTGATGAAAAAAGCAGCATTGATTTTAGGAATTATTTTTTTGGTTTTAACATTTTTAGGCGGTGGATATGTTCTTATAAATCATGGGCAAGTAAATGCGGGATATGCGGTTGTGCCGGGAATTTGGACTGTGATATGTTTTGGGTTTTATCGGAATGGGAAACGTGACTAATTTCAGTTTGTCAGGCATGACTTTAGACTATAAAGTTATCATTTGGAATTTTATGGTTTTATACCCCAATAAGCTACAGCCTGACAAGGCAGGGCAGGCATCCCCGGTGTTCCGGCTTATGGGGAACTTTGGAAGTGAGGATTTTAGATGAGGGTTAATTTTGATAAACCGATTATTAAAAAGGAATGTGTGCTAGAAACAGTTATTGGAGATTTAGACAATTTTTATGCTTCTGCATCAGATATTGACAGGGTAAACCTCTTTTTTATATTGCTGGCATCGCTGCACTATTATGAGGAAAATGGGGATGCCGTCCGGGCGGCGCACTTGAGCTTTCTGACGGCATATTATGTGTTTACCCCACTGACACCACCAGGTTCCGAGTGTCTCGCCCTGCATTATATGAAGAAAGCTGTGTCACTAAACCCAATATCGGAATATAAAGAGTGGCTTTCGATTATGGGGAAAGGGAACTGAGTCAGACGCATATCCCAAATAAGCCACAGCGCGACAAGGCAAGGCAGGTATCCCCGGCTTTCCGGCAGATCGTGGAAAAAATATAGGTGAGGAGCGATAGGATGACAGTTTTAGATGTGTTTTCTTGGCTGCCTGCAAAGGAAATAAGCATAGAGGAATTGGAGCAGATATTTACAGGGCATCTCAATGGTACTTATGAAGGGGAATACAAGGTATTGCTGGAAGTGCCGGACAATGCAGATAAAAACATCCTCAACAGCAGTGCAAGGCTGATAAAAGAAGGGAAAGCCGCTGCCTGCATTTTGAAAGATGGAAATGTAATTGCTGTTGTAGGGTACAGGGAATAGGCAGGAGAAAATGATTAAGACAGAATTTGGGATAATTGAGGATATAGGGGAAACACAGGAGTATTCCTATGATCCGGAGAAATATCAATGTGTTTGTATTGATGATGCTTATATAGATGATTGGTGGAATAAGCTGGCTTTATTAAAGACATATTTTCACAGTCTTGACCGCCCGGAATTTGGGCTTGCGAGGTGGGGGATTACATTGATACCGCCTGATTCATTACCAGGTTTTCAGGAGATTATGTTATCCGACAAACGAATCAATGAGGACGTTCATCTGAGGGGATTGGCGGATAAAATACAGGATGCAATCAGCAGGAACAAAAAAATTCATAAAATGTTTTGTTGCATTAACCGATATAAGATAATAAAATAGAG
>CAJUCE010000090.1 GCA_910584865.1 uncultured Acetatifactor sp. | reverse complement strand
TTGCTGGAACCGGGGATTGCGATATTCCCCGCCTGCAGATGCCAGCGCAGGATAATCTGAGCAGAAGTTTTGTTGTGTGCATCCGCAATTTCAACAATGGTTTCATCGCTGAATAATGTCTGCGTATTGCCGCGTCCTCCAAGGGGATACCAGGATTCCATGACCGTGCCATACTGCCGCAGATGTTCCTTCATCTCTGTGCTTTGATGATATGGATGGGTTTCATTCTGGAGCAGGGCAGGTGTAATGGTTGTCTCGCCCACAAGCCGGTCAAAATCATCGGGTGTATAATAATTGGAAAGTCCGATCGAACGGAGTTTCCCTTCGCTTACCGCCTGTTCCATGGCCTGATATGCGGATACATCGCTTCCCGGAGCTGAATGATGCAGGATCATAAGGTCAATGTAATCCAGCCCCAGTCTTTCAAGGGAGGCATCAATGGCCGCGGCGCCATTACCATAATCATCCGTCCACATCTTGGTGGTGACAAAAATTTCTTCTCTTGTTACGAACTCTTCCTCAATCGCCCTCCGGATTCCCCTGCCAACACCTTCCTCATTCCCATAAATCCTTGCCGTGTCTATCAGGCGGTAACCGTCCCGGAGCGCCCAGTACACGGAATCCTCCGCCTCGCTCTGGGACAAACGGAAGGTCCCAATGCCGAGTATGGGCATTTCATAGCCGCTGTTCAGCATGACAGTCCCTGCCTCAAGATCAAATGCCTGCCCTTTGGAACCCTCGCCCGCCGGTTGTTCATCCTGCGCGGCATCTTCTCCATCCTGCTGTTCCTTCTGTGCGGTATCCTCCTGCGTCTATGTTCCGTCATCATCTGCCCCCGGCGCCGGTTCCTCCGCACTTCCTTCCGATTCATTTGTCTGGCTGTCCTGCTGCGTCCCATTTGCCAGGCTTTCCGTCTGTTCTTCCGACCGGCCGTTATCTGCCCGCCCACAGGCGCTCACAGAAAAACAAAGGGCCAGAGCGAGCATAACTGTAAAAATTCTTTTCAATATCATGTACCTCCGCTATTTTATTCCCGCGAGCAATGAGTCAAGTGCCGTGCTTACACGAGCATTTGACGAATGCCGCGAGGGTCAATACCCCGCAGCTTGCTGCGGGGTAATTGACTTGTTCTATCATTCCCTGTTCATTTCGGCGGAACTGTTTCATAAAATCCCATACAAGCTGCGCATGATGCTTTCTCGCCCGGTGGATTCCGTCTTCCTCAGGTATCAGCCTCATCCCATGCCCACAATATCCATATGGGACAGGGCTTCTTCAATCTCCTGCATTTCCGCCCGTGACAGCTCCACATTTACCGCATCAAAGTTTTCCTTTACCCGGTCTTTTTTCGTTGTACCCGGAATCGGCACCAGATACGGTTTCTTTGTGATCTCCCACGCAAGAGCGATCTGTGCCGGGGTTGCCTGTTTCCTTTCAGCAAATTCCGTGATCAGATCCATCAGGCCCAGGTTTGCATCCATTCCCTCTTTCCGGAACAGGTTCACCCTTGCCCGCCAGTCGCCTTCCCGGTATGTTGTCCCGGCAGTGTAGCGGTTACTGAGATACCCTTTTGCAAGAGGGCAGGCCGACACATAGGTGATCCCCAGTTCTTCACAGAGCGGGAAATACGTTCCCTCATCCTGCCTCGCCACAAAGGAATACATATTTTCGATG
This sequence comes from uncultured Acetatifactor sp., assembly GCA_910584865.1. Classification (GTDB taxonomy): domain Bacteria; phylum Bacillota; class Clostridia; order Lachnospirales; family Lachnospiraceae; genus Acetatifactor. Next base: position 2,861 of record CAJUCE010000090.1, on the reverse strand, counting down.
GCGGATATTTTGCATACCGCATGAGCCCTCCGGATATATTCTTCCGGCGCAAAGGAAACGCCCCATGCCCGGATCTTTCCCGCTTTTATCAGCTCCGCCATGGTTTCCGCCACTTCCTCCGGCGCTGTCTTCGGATCGATGCGGTGCTGGTAATACAGATCGATATAATCTGTCCCAAGCCGTTTCAGGGAAGCGTCCACCTGCTGCCTGATGGAATCACGGCTGCTGTTTAAGGCGTCCTCATTTCCCGCAAAGAAAGAGTCGTCCACAATGCCGAACTTTGTGGCAACCACCGCCGCTTTTCGGAAAGGCGCCACCGCTTTGCCCAGATACTGCTCATTTGCCTCTCCATAGATCGGCGCAGTGTCAAAAAAGGTATATCCCACCTCATGGGCGTACCGCATAAGCGCTACCATGTCTTCCTCTGCCTCCACAACCCCGTAGGCATGGGTCTGTCCCATACATCCGTACCCGATTGCTGTAATTTCCATATCTGTCTGTCCAAGTTTTCTTGTCTTTTCCATTTTTATCCACCTTTCTTTACTGAAATATCATAATCCATAACCATACCTGCGGAGGATGGTCTGTTACGCCGCCCTCCGGTCTGCAAGGTTCTGCCGGCGGTACAGAAACACCGCAAGGGAACCTCCCAGAAATTCCATGACCGGCCCTGTCAGCATCAGTCCGTACATAGGCCACAACATATTTGCAAGCATCATCAGCGGCAGGTCAAAAATCCCTTTCTGGAAAAAAGACAGCACGAAAGCCTGTTTCGCCCCGCCAATCCCCTGAAATACAGAGATCAGCATAAATTCTATATTGATAAACGGAAGCGAGATGCACCGCAGCCTGGTAAAGACCGCACCATATTCTACCGTAGCCGTATCCGAAATAAAAAACCGGACCAGCTGCGGTGCGGATAATTCCACCGCTGCAAACAGGATCACGGAAATGGCAAATCCAGCTGCCAGCGAAAACCGTACCGCACTGTCCATCCGTTTTCGGTTTCCGGAAGCATAATTGTATGCAATCAATGGAAGTACGCCGGAAGAAAGCCCCTGCACAATCTGAAACGGAATCATCTCAATCTTCTGTGCTATCCCAAGCCCGGAAACAGCGCTCTCCACATATCCGGACATCAGCCGCAGCATGACACTGTTGGACACAGATGCCAGCACAATCTGCAGGGCTGCAGGCGTACCAACAGAAAACACCCCCGCCACATAGGAAAGCCTGATCCGCTGCGGGAATACTGTAAGCCTTACCACGCTTTCTTTCCGGGTATGGATGATATGCCCGAAAAGATACAGCACGGAAACTACATTGGAAATGCAGGTTGCAAGCTCCCGCCACATTCATATGCAGCCCGAATATAAACAGAGGATCAAGCGCCACATTGAGGATTCCGCCCACCGACATTCCAATACTCGCTGTCCTGGCCCGTCCCTGAGCACGGACAATATTGGCAAGAACCTGGTTGAGTACCATCGGAATCCCTCCGAACACTACAGTCCAAAACAGATACTGCCTTGCATATCCAAGGGTTTCTCCGCCCGTTCCCAGAACCTGCAGCGCCTGTCTGCCAAAGACGAATATCAAAAGAGAATAGAACAATGTGGCGACAGCTGATGCCCATATGACAAAAGTTCCTATTTTTCCGGCATTTCTCTGCTCTCCCCTTCCAAGCAGCCGTGAAATCAGGCTTCCGCCTCCAATGCCAAACAGATTTCCCAAACCGCCAAGCAGCATAAAAATCGGATACGAAACCGTGACAGCCGCCACCTGCAGGGGATCCTCTGTCTGTCCGATAAACCATGTGTCTGCAAGGTTATAAATGAGTACAATCAACTGGCTGATCACCGTTGGCACTGCCAGTGTGAGGACTGCCTTCCGGACAGGCATATTTTCAAATATATCTTTTTCTTTTTGCTTTGTGTCTGCCATGCTTATTCCTGATGGAGTTTCACACTGTTGATCATTTTTGCATACTTTGGATCTTCGTTAGAACCAAATAAAGTGCTGCCCTCATCCAGCGTACCGATCCGCTCCATTTCTTCCTCCGTCAAAGCGAAATCAAAAATGGAAATGTTCTGCTCCATACGCTCTTTATGGACAGATTTGGGGATTGTTACCACACCCCTCTGATAATTCCACCGCAGTACCACCTGTGCCGCACTCTTTCCGTATTTCGCGCCGATGCCGGAAAGCACCTCATTGGAAAAGAGATTTTTCTGCCCTTCTGCAAAAGGAGCCCATGCCTCCGGCTGGATCTGGTACTCCTTCATAAATTCAAATGCCGCTTTCTGCTGGAAAAACGGATGGCAATCTACCTGATTGACTGCGGGAACCACTTTATTGTTCATCACCAGGTCCACCAGACGGTCACTGCCGAAATTGGATAATCCGATGGCACGGATTTTTCCTGCCTCATACAGTTCCTCCATTGCCCTCCATGCCCCGTAGTAATCCCCAAAGGGACGGTGGATCAGATACAGGTCCAGATAATCAAGCTGCAGATTGGAAAGGGATACTTCAAATGCTTTTTTCGTCTTCTCATATCCCGCATCCTGCACCCAAAGTTTTGTGGTAATGAACAGTTCCTCTCTCGGAATCCCACTGCGCCTGACTGTACGCCCCACAGCTTCCTCAGAGAGATATTGTCAAGTGTGTTTGTAAACATTTTTCCAAAATTGAATCATAAGAAGGTACATTCCCAGTTAGAGATTTATTTTGAGGAACTCCTCTTCTTCAGAAATCTGTAGGCAGAGATTTTACAACTGGTACATTGACAGCAGTAAAAATCCCTGTATAATCCTGTCTTTGACAGTTAGTAGATTAAAAAATCGCTGTATCCCTTGTAT
>CAJUCE010000089.1 GCA_910584865.1 uncultured Acetatifactor sp. | reverse complement strand
TCAGCATTTCGCGGTCGCCATCTTTCAGTATGATATTTCCGTAAAGTCTTAAATGCACAAGTGGCAAGAGGACAGCGTATGTACATTGATGAAGCGGCAGCGGATATACTCATCCAATGGCCCCTGCTTTCCATTCCCGAAAAATAGTCGTTTAGTGCCAGCGGGTGAAAAACAGAAAATTTTTATGGTATAATTCAGAGGATGCTTTTGCTTTAGCAGGAACGGCTTTCTGCCGAAGTAATAGAAAACAGCAGAGAGGATGATATACGGATGTATGATGTGGTAGTGGTCGGAGCGGGGCCTGCGGGATGCACGGTTGCCTAGGCTTTAGCGGAAAAAGACTATAAGGTTCTCTTGGTGGAGAAGTTCAAAATGCCAAGGTATAAGTCCTGTTCGGGCGTTCTGATAAAGAAATCAATGGAACTTGTGAAAAGTTATTTCGGGGAGGATGTGCCGGAATCTGCCATGTGTACCCCGACAGAGAACAGGGGCATGATATTCACAAATGATACAGGGAAAGAATACCGCTTCGAGCAGGAGGGGCTGAATGTATGGCGCAGTCATTTTGACGGGTGCCTTGCGGGGAAAGCAAAGGAGAGCGGCGTGGAGGTCATGGCCGGCACGTTCAAGGAAATGGAATGACAGAGGCGATGGTTTTATATAACTTAGGCAAACTACACACAAACTACAAAAAAGTATGGTATGATGGTTAAAGAGTGTGGAGGTGATACCATGCAGAGGATTTTAATTGTTGAAGATGATATGGATATTCAGGAACTTCTGCAGGAATTTTTGCAGGAGGCAGGATATAAGGCCGATATTGCAGGTGATGGCGTGGCAGCTGTGGATATGTTTGCGAAGAATCTTTATGACCTGATTCTGCTGGACATCCTGCTGCCTAAAATAGATGGGTTCACTGTCTGCGAACTGATCCGGAAACAGTCACAGGTTCCCATTATTATGCTGACGGCCCTGGGCAGTGAAGGAGACCAGATTAAAGGGCTGGACCTGCAGGCCGACGACTATGTAACAAAACCCTTTTCCATGCCGGTGCTGCTGCGAAAAATAGCGGCTGTCCTGCGGCGGACCGGAAACCGGGAGGATGGCGAAAGTGCATTGCTCCATTACAAAGGGCTTACTTTGGATATGGATGGTTACCGGATTTACGCCGGGGATGTGGAATATGACCTGACACAAAGGGAATTTGAGGTATTGAAAGAGCTGCTGTTGAATCAGGGGAAGGTGCTTTCACGGCAGCATTTCCTGAACAAACTGTGGAAGTACGATTTTTACGGGGATGAGAGGGTGGTTGACACGCATATCAAAAATCTCCGTAAAAAGCTGGACATTGACTACATAGAGACAATCCGGGGAGTTGGATATAAAATTGAAAAAGAGGGGAAAGAAAAGCCTGTTTATTAAAATATTTGCCGTAACCTGCCTGCTGATGGTGATAAGCTGCCTGGCCACCTACTGCTTTATCGCATGGCTGGTTCCAGAATCATACAGCACAGATCTGGATGCAGCACTGGATAAGGAAGTGAATGCATTCATTTCAGAACTGGAGTTTACTGCGGGAGAGGAAAGTGGGATTCTGTTTGACGAATTTCTGCTGAACAATGATGTGCTGCTCCAGTTGTATGATGAGGACGGAAGGGAGATTGCATTGCCCTCACAGCATAACACGGATTTCCCGGGTGCGGTTCGTGACGGCATTGTTTTTGAAGGGGCGCCTTCTGCGTATGGGGTAACGCACAGCTACCTGTTTCGTTTCAGCGATTCCGGGATGGTCTATACCCTGTCTGTTGCCGGAGACGCAGAGCCGGTAAATCGGCTGATGGATACCATCGGCAATATAGTCCCGCCTCTGTTGGTCATGGTGATATTCATTTCAGCCATAGGTGCAGCACTTTATTCTAGGTATGTCACAAAGCCTGTCATAGAGATCAGCAGGGTGTCAGAAAAAATGTCCGACCTTGACTTTTCATGGGATTGTACGGAAAGCCGCTCCGACGAATTAGGGATACTGGCGCACAGCCTGAATGAAATGGCCCGGAAATTGTCTTCGGCGCTCAGTGAACTGCAGGCGGCAAACAGCCGGTTGGAAGCGGACATTGAGCGGGAGCGTATGTTGGAACAGGCACAGCTTGATTTCTTTTCGGCGGTATCCCATGAACTGAAAACACCAATCACAGTCATTAAGGGGCAACTTGAAGGGATGCTGCTGAATGTGGGGAAATACAAAGAACGTGATAAATATCTTGCTCGTTCTCTTGAAGTGGTAAAAGCAATGGGAGGGATGGTGCAGGAAATCCTGACTGTTTCCCGCATCAAATCATCAGAAACTGCCTTGCAGGAGGAAATATTTGATTTTTCAGACGTGATAAAAAGTGAGTATGGACTATTTGAAGATATGATTGTGGGCAAGGGGCAGGAATGGCATGAGGATATACAGAATGGGCTGATGCTCCGGGGAGACAAAGCACTCTTGGGGAAAGTGGTAAATAACCTTGTTTCCAATGCAATCCATTATTCGCCGGAAGGCAGTGATATTTTTGTTACGGCTCATTCCAGGAGCGGGAGGATACAATTTTCCATAGAGAACACGGGGGTTCATTTGCCGGAAGATGACATACCAAAACTCTTTGACGCTTTCTACCGGGTGGAACGGTCACGCAGCCGACAAACGGGTGGCAGCGGATTGGGGCTTTATATTGTAAAGATGATTCTGGAGCAGCATGGAGCGGACTATCAGATAAGGAATACCCAACAAGGCGTATGTTTTAACATTGAATTTTTATATAATCATCAGAAACTGGGTGGCGGCATATGATTTGCCTGCCGCCTTCTTTTGTGGGAAACTTCACACAAAACACATAAAGTCCACAAGGAAACTCCAAATACTTTTGATAAGATAGAACTATCAAAAAGAGAGGAGAACTTCAAATGAAATTAAAAATGATAAAAAGGATTTTATCCGCATCTGTCCTGATCAGTATATGTATGCTTACGGGCTGTGCGGGAAATGCAGCCGCAAGCGTTCAGAATGGAACTTTGCTGTCTGCAATACCTGCATATGACACTGGAATGGTAGAGGATTCGTCTGCGGCGGAAATTCCCGGCAGCGTGGACTGGTCTGTATATGAAGCATATGGGCTGTCCTATGATGAAAAGACGGGTTGCTATACCTACAATGGGAACATCGTGCGTTTCTTCAATGATTCGGCAGCAGGGGCGAGCTTTACGAATTTCTTCACGGGGACGGTGGATATTGAAGCGAAGCGTGACGCAGACAATAACCTTGTCGGTATCGAAGAATGCTCTCAGGAAGTATATGACCGTCATACGCAGAAGCAGGAGCATTTTAAGGATATGTCTATCAGTACGGAACCAAATGCAGCAATGGCAGCCGAAACAGGGAAGAGCAACGGAGAGTCGTTAAAGGAGTATGAAGAGTATGGTGTATCCTTTGACGGCGCGTATGGCCGCTGGTTTTATGGCGGTAATGAGATTAAGATACTGATTGATAGCGAAAGGGCTATTGTTTATTACACAGATGAAAAGGGAATATGTCTTTCTGTCAGCCGAGACGGAAACCATAACATCACAGAAATAGAAACCATTTCAGAAAGTGATGCACAATTACTGCTGCAGGCAAATAAGCCCACAGCTTCCGCTGATTATGCTACTGAGGAAAACTGATCATTTCGGATGCTTAAATTTCCGTAATGAGAAATTTGCTTTGATGTAAGCAAACTAAAGAAATACACAAAAGCTAACCGCCGCTATGGCAAACTGCCATATGCGGCGGTCTGTCTATTAAGGTGAAAGCCAGCCGTTTCCTGTTAAAGGATGACCTGGAACAGACGCTGTCGGAGTGCGTGGAGGACATTCTGCGTGAGGAGCGTGTGGTGGAGTTCGGCTTCGTGGAGGGGAACATGAGCCTGCGGGTGGACGATATCATCTATATCGAGACCAGCAAGCATAAGAACGTGTTCTGCACGGCGGGGAGACATACAGCATCTATAAGAAGATGGATGAGCATCTTCAAGAAGGTCATTATTTTCAGCCTTGTGGCGGTGGGGCATATCGTAGATACGCACATCATCGGGGAAGGCTCTGCGGTCACTCTTCCGCAGAACAATTTCTGCGGCCTTGGAGTGACGCAGAGGGGCAAAACGGGGCTGTCCTTTGAAACGCCCCAGCTTGGCATCCGTGCGCAGGTGCAGCACCCCAAAGCCTATGCCTCCACGGACAAACTGCGGAATGAAAGGATTGATTCCCGGTTCCGCTATGTCACGAGGGGCTGCGCTCCCTATGTGGAGTGGCTCGGACAGATACACACGATGCGCAGAAGGTCCTCCACGCCGTTTTCGATGACCCGGAGGGGACGCTCCGGGAAGCAGCGGCAATCCTCGGCCTCGGTGCGGCAGGGGTAGGGCAGACGGAAGTGCTGCGGGATAAATCCATCATAGAGGAAAAGCTGAAAAAAGAGCAGGGGCGCTACGAGACGCTCCTTGACATGCTCCAATCCCTCCTCTCTGTGGTGTCGTATCTTAACTCTGTTTTGGCGGGATAGCAAGCGGAAAATAAGTTATAAAAAATTCATAAAATGTTTTGTTGCATTAACCGATATAAG
>CAJUCE010000088.1 GCA_910584865.1 uncultured Acetatifactor sp. | reverse complement strand
ACTGCCGCCTCTACGGCATCATGATGTTACAGCATCTTGATGCCTGGGAAATGCCCTCTGCTGAGGCATTTCAAGAATCATTATTAGGATTGACCGCCTAATAATGATATCTTAAGCGATTCCATAAGATTTTTCAAGGCATAGTACCCGCTATGTCCAATGTTTATGTCCATTTTCTCAAATTTCTTTTCCTGCACGATATTCAGTTGTCAATTTTCAGTTATAATCACATTCATTGAGATTCCGAGAAGTTATATTTTTGGAAAGAAGAGAGCGGAGTTCATCAATCTCAGCTTCGGACAGCTTGTCATTGTCAATATAGGCGGAGAGCATAGCCGTAATATTGCCGTCATAAAAACGGTTGAGAAAAGTATTGCTTTCCTGTCCTATATACTCAGATTCGCCCACCAATGGCGTATAGACAAATACACGGCTTTGCTTTTCATAAGAGAGAACACCTTTTGTCACCAGGCGTTTTATCAAAGTCTGTATGGTTTTCGGGCTCCACGTTGTCGTTTTTACTAAACGGTCCGTTATTTCATTTGTACTGATCGGAGCATATTTCCATATGATTTTCATGACTTCAAATTCAGCTTCCGAGATTTGGGGTAAAGCTTTCATTTGCAGATACCTCCTAAAATATTACCGATGTAATATATTATAATGTGGAAAGAACGAAAAGTCAATAAAAGTATTGAACGGGACGGACCGGCTGGCAAAGCACTGAATCCAAAGGTTTTCTTAATTTTATACCGGAGATCTTGAAATGTACTTTTAAATGGTTTAGAGTATATTTGATAAGAAAATGTAGATCATGAACAGGAAAAATCTGCGGAAGGGATATTAAATAAATGAAAATTTTGTTTATTGTTTTTGGCTGTATGCTGGCGTTATTGCTGCTTTATTTTCTGATGATTATGCCCAGAATCCTATACAGACCGGATATGTCCAGGTTTACCAGGTGGTTATATGCCCACAGGGGACTCCATGACGCTAAGGCAGGTATACCGGAGAACTCCATGGCAGCATTTCGGAAAGCAGTGGAGGCGGGGTTCGGGATCGAGCTGGATGTACAGATATCCAGGGACAGTGTGCCGGTGGTTTTTCATGACTTTACCTTGGAAAGAATGTGCGGGGCCTCGGGAAAGGTATGTGATTATAGCTATGAGGAGCTGCAGCAGTTCAGGCTGGCCGGCACCGGAGAGAGAATCCCGGCTTTTGCAGAGGTGCTGCAGCTGGTGGATGGACAGACGCCTCTGATTGTGGAATTGAAAATCGAAAGAACCGATATGACTGTCTGCAGAGAGGTGGACAGGCTGTGCCTGCAGTATGATGGGCTGTATTGCATTGAATCTTTTAATCCGCTGGCCATATTATGGTATCGCAGACATAGAAGGAATATTGTGAGAGGACAGCTTTCGGATGCTTTTCTGAAAGAGGGAGAATATGGGGGGACAGGCTCATTCCTTCTGCAGAATCTTCTGTTTAACTGGGTTGGGAGACCTGATTTTATTGCCTATAATTGCAAGTACCCCAAGATGCTTTCCAGGAGACTGTGCCGAAGCTTTTACCGCAGTAAAGCGGCGGCGTGGACGATTCGCAGCCGGGAACAGCTGGCAGAAGCCAGGAAGTATTTTGACATCTTTATTTTTGACGGATTTGTACCAAAAGGAAGTCGCTGCTGAGTAACATGCGGCAGAAGCGCAGTGGCCCGGCTTGGAGACTGTATATGTAATCGCTTACATTTGAACTTTGCTTGTCAAATTTGTCTTCTACGGAGGAAAAAGCTGGACAGATTGCACGAAAATAGCGGATATGGCAAAAATTACTGGAATTTTGCTTGATATTCTTTTGGTAAATTGTTACAATAATAAAATAATAATAAAGTGTTCGGCCGATTCCGCCATTACGGGAAGGGAGTGTCGGTGACGGACTGATCTGGGAAAGCATCCCGGAAACAGGGAATGAAACCATGCGGAAGCGCATCCCGCGGAAGGAAAAGCCGGACAGCCTTTGTTTATTTAAATCACGATTGAAAGGAAGAAGAAAAAATGAGAAAATGGGTGTACTTGTTTACAGAGGGCGACGCAACCATGCGTGAGCTCCTGGGCGGCAAGGGTGCGAACCTGGCAGAGATGACAGGGCTCGGGCTCCCGGTGCCGCAGGGTTTTACCATCACAACGGAGGCCTGTACGCAGTATTACGAGGACGGAAGAGAGATCAATGATGAAATCCAGGCGCAGATTAATGAGTACATCGTTAAGATGGAAGAGATTACCGGCAAGAAGTTCGGCGATCATGAGAATCCCCTGCTGGTATCCGTGCGTTCCGGCGCAAGAGCTTCCATGCCCGGTATGATGGACACTATCTTGAACCTGGGCCTGAACGAGGATGTGGTAAACGTTATCGCCGAGAAGTCTAATAACCCCCGCTGGGCATGGGACTGCTACAGAAGATTTATCCAGATGTATTCCGATGTGGTTATGGAAGTGGGCAAGAAGTACTTTGAGCAGCTCATCGACGCCATGAAGGAGAAGAAGGGCGTGAAGCAGGATGTGGAGTTGACCGCTGATGATTTGAAGGAGCTGGCAGGACAGTTCAAGGCCGAGTACAAGGCAAAGATCGGCAGCGACTTCCCTGACGATCCCAAGGAGCAACTTATGGGCGCTATCAAGGCCGTGTTCCGTTCCTGGGACAACCCCCGTGCAAACGTATACCGCCGCGACAACGACATCCCTTATTCCTGGGGTACAGCCGTTAACGTACAGTCCATGGCTTTCGGAAACATGGGTGACGACTGCGGTACCGGCGTTGCATTTACCCGTGACCCTGCCACCGGCGCAAAGGGCCTCTTTGGAGAGTTCCTGACCAACGCCCAGGGCGAGGACGTGGTTGCGGGCGTCCGCACCCCCATGAAGATTTCCCAGATGGCGGACAAGTTCCCTGAGGCTTTCGAGCAGTTCAAGGGTGTGTGCGACAAGCTGGAATCCCACTACAGAGACATGCAGGACATGGAATTCACCGTAGAGCATGGCAAGCTGTATATGCTGCAGACCAGAAACGGTAAGAGAACCGCACAGGCTGCACTGAAGATCGCATGTGACCTGGTGGACGAGGGAATGCGCACAGAGCAGGAAGCAGTTGCAATGATCGATCCCCGTAACCTTGACACCCTGCTGCATCCCCAGTTCGACGCTGCTGCCCTGAAGGCTGCCACACCTGTAGGAAAGGGTCTGGGGGCTTCTCCCGGCGCTGCTTGCGGCAAGATCGTGTTCAGCGCAGAAGATGCGGAAGAGTGGGCTGCAAGGGGCGAGAAGGTGGTTCTGGTCCGTTTGGAGACCTCTCCGGAAGATATCACCGGCATGAAGGCCGCACAGGGTATCCTCACCGTACGAGGCGGCATGACTTCCCATGCGGCAGTGGTTGCCCGCGGAATGGGAACCTGCTGCGTATCCGGCTGCGGCGACATTGCCATGGATGAGGAGAACAAGAGATTTACCCTGGCAGGCAAGGAGTACCATGAGGGAGACTACATCTCCATCGACGGTACCACAGGAAATATTTATGATGGCAGGATTCCCACCGTTGACGCTACCATCGCAGGCGAGTTCGGCAGGGTTATGGCCTGGGCGGATAAGTACAGAACCATGAAGGTAAGGACCAACGCGGATACGCCCAATGACGCAAAGAAGGCAAGGGAGCTGGGCGCAGAAGGTATCGGCCTGTGCCGTACCGAGCATATGTTCTTCGAGGAGACCAGGATTGCCGCTTTCCGTGAAATGATCTGTGCAGACACCGTGGAAGAGAGAGAGGCTGCCTTGGAGAAGATCCTGCCTTACCAACAGAGCGACTTCGAGAAGATTTACGAGGCTCTGGAAGGATTCCCGGTTACCATCCGTTTCCTGGATCCGCCTCTTCACGAGTTCGTTCCCACCGAGGAAGCCGACATCGAGAAGTTGGCAAATGCACAGGGCAAGACAGTGGAGGAGATCAAGACCTTCATCGCAGGCCTGCATGAGTTCAACCCTATGATGGGACATAGGGGATGCCGTCTGGCAGTAACCTATCCCGAAATTGCCAGGATGCAGACCAGAGCTGTCATCCGCGCGGCCATCAATGTACAAAAAGCACATCCCGAGTGGAAGATGCGTCCCGAAATCATGATTCCTCTCATCTGTGAGGTGAAGGAACTGAAATATGTGAAGAAGATTGTAGTTGAGACCGCTGACGCGGAGATCGCTGCATCCGGAGTTTCCATTGACTACGAAGTAGGTACTATGATCGAGATCCCCAGGGCTGCTTTGACAGCGGATGAGATTGCAAAAGAAGCTGACTTCTTCTGCTTCGGTACCAATGACCTGACCCAGATGACATTTGGATTCTCCCGCGATGATTCCAGCAAGTTCCTGAGCGCTTACTATGATGCCAAGATCCTGGAGAATGATCCGTTTGCAAAGCTGGATCAGAACGGCGTAGGCAAGCTGATGGAGATGTCCATCAAGCTGGGCAAGCCGGTGAACCCGAAGATGCATGTGGGTATCTGCGGCGAGCATGGCGGGGATCCTTCGTCGGTGGAGTTTTGCCATAAGATTGGGCTGGATTATGTTTCTTGTTCGCCGTTCAGGGTGCCGATCGCGAGGTTGGCGGCGGCACAGGCGGCTATTTCCAAATGATGCCATAGGATTTGGGGTACTCGCAGGCGAAAGTATGGAAGAATGGCTTAATACAATAGAAAGCAGGCTTTCTATTGTCATGAATCAAGGGTTTTAAGGCTTGGTGGGGTTCATCACGGTGGGTGGTGGACCCCGAT
>CAJUCE010000087.1 GCA_910584865.1 uncultured Acetatifactor sp. | reverse complement strand
CAATACCGACAGTAGCCAGCAGTTTATCCAGCCCTTCCACCGCACTTTGCGAACGCTCCCCGAAATCTTCCGCATCATCCCCGGCGTCCTCGGCTTCATCCCCAAAGTCTTCCAGGTCATCCGCCGCATCATCCAAGGCATCTCCCAAATGGTTTAATGCCTCCTCAGACATATAACCCATTTCCACAAGTTCCTCTATGGAATAGATGGCCTGCATTGCTTCCCGATCATAATTGCCTATCCTATCGGTCCAGTAATCTGTAGCAGCTGCCGCCCGCTCCATGGCATCCGCAGCGCCGGCGGCTCCTTCCGAAATCACATCATAGGAAGAATCGGCGGCAGATCCGATTCGGTCAAAGGAATCCAGCGCCCTGGTGCCAGCACTGACCATAGCATCAAATCTCGCACTGATCTCGTCAACAGCCCTGAAAACAACTGATAACCCAGCCATAACTATCGCCCCCTTTCCAATGTCCCAAGTATAATTTTATTTACTGAATTTCTCGCCATACTAAATCCCTCCTTCCATTCCAAACATCATAGCTGCAAGTCTCCTTTCATTCTCCCGGATGTCGGCATAAACCGTACTTTGGCAGCAGCCATATTCCTCCGCAATAGTAGCAGGCGGAATACTGGCAATACATTTCTGTAATATCCCCGCTTTCCGAATATCGGTATCAATGGAGGAATATCCGTCATTACAATATCCAGAATATGCTTCCACCGCCTCTCCCAGCTGCCCCATAATTCGTATGGTGGTTCGCCTCCCCTGATCCACCGCCGCCCGCTCCCTTTTCCCCGGGAAGAGGCATAAGACATAATCTCCAGCCATAGAAGAAAAAAGCCTACTGCCGTCTACCAGCATCCGGATCGCGGCCTCCCTATCCTCTGCAGGCTGTCCAACCGCTGGCATACCCATGCAAAGCACCAGCATTTCATCAAGGCACCTGTTGACATAATTGAATACCGTTTCTTTTACCACTCCCACTTTCGCTGCTATTGCCCTGCTGCCAACCGGCACCTCCAGCATATACCGATAGACAAAAGCGTTGTACCTGTCCCTTGCCTGTCCGTCATGGCAGCAGGAAACATATTCCCGGTACTCCCCGATCAGCCGCTTCAACGCTTCCGCATTCCTTCCCATGCGATAGTTGGCATACGCATTTTTCAGAACCAGTCTACAGCTCCGCACATCCTCCGGCTCTATATTTCCAAATATGGCAGCAGGGGCAGGGAGCAGGCTGCCGTTTCTGCCCTCCCGGTACTGCTTCGCAAAATAATCATAAAAATATGTCATTCTCCCATCACCTGCCTCAGAGCAGAAGCCCGCTGCCCATATGATCTATTTTCTCCATATCCGCATAGTCACTCAGGCGCCGGGGATCCACATGGTACCCCTCCCACATGAAACTTTCCAGCTTTTCCCGATGCTTTGAATGGAGTATCCTGTAAAAGCCCTTCTTTATGCGTTCATCAACCGCCTGCCTGCGGCATCCGAACACCTTTGCGGTACCGGCATAGCCGTTCCCCTGGTAATATGCACAGCGGATCATAAGCGCCGTTTTATGGTCCAAGATCTGGAGGGCCGCATCCAGCTCATTGTGCAACTCCCTCTGATATTCGCTGCTCCCGGCCAGTTCATCAATCTTCTCGTCTGTTGAAAGCAGGTCAAGGAGGCTGCTTCCCCCGTCTTCTGATATGTATTCGTCCAGGCTCCTGGTTCTCAAATTGAGCAGCGTCTTTTCCAGATGGCAGAGGGAACGGGCTGAAATGTGCAAAGCCTTCTGTATCTCTTCCGGTTCCGGATCCCTTTTAAACGCTGCCCTGTACTTTAACTGGAATGCTGCCAGTTTTCGCATTCTCATTTTGAGATATTCCGGGATATGCACACTGGAGGTATTGCTGCCGTTATATCTGAATATCGCCGTTTTGATATGCTTCTCCGCATATGTCAGGAATTTTGCGCCGTTCTCCGGCCGGTATTTACCTGCGGCGGATATAAGCCCAATAAAGCCCTGCTGCATGAAATCCTCCTGATCCTCTTTGCAGCAGTCCCCTATATATTTCCTGATCACCCACCACACAAACCTCTCATTGTTCTTCCAAAGTCTCTCCTGATTTGTTGTAACCTCTATGCCCTTCTGTATCTGCTCAACAATCTCCTCGTTTGACACAATCGCAGCCTCCCATCCGGAAGGATACCGTTGCAGCAGTTAGAGCCTTCCTCGTTATTCTCGGATGAACTATATTCTTTTTATTGAGAGCCGCTTTCTCTCAAAACTGGAACCTCTTATATATGAACAGCAGAAAGCAGGCCGAAACCTGCTTATGCTTAATTGCATCAAAAAGATTTTCCCTGCTCTTCCCTCTCTTTTCTTATCCTTCTGTCATATTCCCGCCGTCTATCAGCTTCTGTGCTGGAATTGCCTATGAAGTTCTGAATATCTAACATATAAATAGCGCCATTGTCCAGTATTTCAACAAGTTCCAACTGCTGGAATATCTCTAGGGCCTTTTCCACGGTTTCTTCGGAATGCCTCACCACTTGAGCTAGGGCAGAGGGTGTGTATGGAATCAGCTTTTTAAACATCAGCCTCCCCTCATTTTTCAGGCTCCTAAGATACAGCTTTAAGAGAATGTCGCTGTATATGTATCCGTTTTCCATGTTCTGAAGGATAATCATCTCTTCCGAATCAAAAAAATTCTCTTTGAGTTTTAGGTAATAATATTTTTTGTTATCTGCCATTCTCTGAACAACCTTTCCCACTATTAACATTCCGATAGGGGAGAACGAAAAGCAATCTCCCCTTATATGTCAGCCTATTCAGAGCCTCTCAGCTGCTCCTGCAGTTCATTGATCCGGTCACGGATTTCCTGCCTTGCAGCAATGAGATTCTCTGTATCATATGGATCATCTTCTCCCTTTAACCTGGCTTCATAAGTCTTCGTGATCTTCCAATCTCCGATATCGCTCTGGGTGCTGGAAAGCAGGCTTGTAAGATTGATAATCTCCTGCTGTCTGGTCTGTATTTCTTCCCGTGATAATTTCACTTTATCTGCCATATCTATCCCTCCATCTTTCTATATGTCATTCTCTGTTTCGGCGCATTCCTCAAAATCCAAAAATCCCAACTGCGGCGACCGGCCTTACGGCCGGAACTGTATCACGGCCCACAGGGGGCCGTGATTATCCGATTGCGAAGCGGGGGCAAACCACATGCACGTACGAGGCGCCGCCGCTGCCCGGATTGCCGCCAGCGGCCACACGGCAGAAGTTCGTCGAAATGCAGACCGACCGCAACCACCGGTAGAAGCGACGGTTCATAATCCGGTCAAGTTTCATCCCCGGAAGCTGCTCATTCAGCCCGATATTATCATAGGCACTGGATGAAAATGGTGTAGCCCCATAGGCCTCCAACTCCGTCATGAGGATTGCTTTCTGATCGCTCCACTCCCCGGCCGTAGATCCTCCCTGCCACCCCAAACCTGCTCGGCTCGCAACCGTAGACGTTACCGTATTGGTAATATATTCCCTTGTCTGCAGTACATGATTGGCCCCGAACGCACTTTCCAATGCCGTAACTACAGCCGGCATTACCGTTGTATTCATATAGCTGTCCTTATATCCGCCCGTAGTGATATTTGTGGCATTCATATAAGCGTTTCCGAGACCGTCCAAAGGTATCATCACGAGATGCGGCTTGTTCTGCAATTTGGGAGTATCACCGTGGTTTTTAAGAGAGTTAATCCCAATTACTGCATACTGTGCCTTCGCCTTTGCTGCAAAATTCGTCACGGAAATAGCCGGCGTGTCGCGCTCTATGATGTCACCTATGAAAATATCCGAGAAATCGTTGTCTGCAACTCCTGCCATAAGGTCATCATAACTATATTTGTCTGTCAGCACCACAGGCCCCCGCTCGACCATGTTATGCGCCTCCGGCTCTCCGCCAGTCAAGACGTTAAACAGTCCCCTAGCAAAATCCGCCGCCGTAATGATCTTGTCCCCTTCCTCAGATATGATGTGGAGATAGCTATCCTCTCCAATAGAATTTCTTTTCTCAAGGTTTATGAATAATTGATCCATCTTTTTTCCTCCATTTTTTAATAGTTTTCCAATGCCGGCCATTTACAGTGCTGTTTAGGCTCGTCCCGTATTCTGGTATTTCCCACTTTTCTATTCCCTCTCTTTACGGTTTTATGCCTCAGTGTGTTCATCACACCAACGGTCAAATTTCGCACGGTCAACCAAGATCCGCCTGCCTGCCCGAAACAAAGCACCTGACAGCTCCGCCAGTTCCCTTGTCCTATTCATCCCCATGCTGGTATAAATCGCAAATTCATCCATGCTCAAAAGCCTTTTGTCAGAAAGAGAAATCACCACATTACCTCCGTCACGTGCTACCATATTACCAAAGCTCCTTTCCGCAATTATTACTGCCCGTTATCTCTGTTGAAATTCCACATCAATAAAGGCGGTTAAAATCTATACAAACATTATAGCAAATCCATATTTCCAGCTTTTCAGTCACCCCAAAGCACCATATATCATGATTTATAAAATAAATTCAAAACAGTGGTACACAGCACCATAAAAAAGCATATTTTAACGAATTTCAACACATTGCCTTGTCAAGTGTTTTTTTCATTTCCCGCAAACTTTTTTGACACCATTTACACCAAAATTGACACCACTTTTCCCGATTATTAACAAAATCAGATAAAGCCAGATAGAAATAATATGCTTTTTTATGTGGACTTATAAGACCAGATAAACCTTAGAATTACCTATGGTATTGTCAATCGTGGACAGCAGGCCGGAAATGATCATAAACAAAAACGGGATCACCGC
>CAJUCE010000086.1 GCA_910584865.1 uncultured Acetatifactor sp. | reverse complement strand
TCCGTTGTCAATCTTCGGCTGGAATCTCATTCATTGAGATTCCGAGAAGTTATCACTTGTAAGCACCTGGTATGTCATACTCCGTCCAGTTGACGGACAGCGCCCTTGCAATGGTCTCCTCCATCCGGGTGATCCGGCTCCCCTCCTCACCTTCGCAGGCGAGCATGTAGAGGATCTCGGAGATGCCGAAATAGATCTCATGGGCGGTACAGGGGCCTGCCCCATACTGTGCCAGAAATAAGTCCACTGCCTCGGCTTCATACTTCCGGGGGATGCCCAGCTTATCCATGACACCCTTCATGCAGTTCACGGGGTTCATGACTTCAATTCCCAGCAGCTTTGTAAGGTTTCCCACGGCAAGCTGGTACTTCCCGTACAGGAGCTTTAAGTGTTCGTCAAACTCAGCGATCCGCGTGCCGTTCCTGTGCCCGAGACGCAGGGGGCTGCCCAGGTTGATGGTGGTGTTCTCGCTCCCCGATACCAGCATGGGGTAGATGTTGGCGCCGCCGGAACCGGTGTCCGAAGTCGTAATCCTTACCACAGGCTTCATCTCATCCGCCGTCTTCCCGTGCAGTGCCAGCTCCTTTTTATAAGCGTCCAGCAGTCCGTCCTCCCCGGAAAGCTCCCAGAGGGCGGATGCCATGTCATGCTCATAAAAGCCGGCCAGGTAGCTGCAGCCCTTAAAGTTCTCTGTCAGGTACTCTACTGCGTGCAGGAATACCTGCTCCATGTCGAGTACAGCGTAATCATGGCAGTCGCCTCCCAATACTGCGGAGACCTTGCCTTCCGAGATGCGCAGGAGGGCCTCCCCCTTTGCCACCTTCAGGCAGTCGTTCAGGATTCTCGCATACACGCTCTTTTCCACCCTTCTAAGCCCCGCGCCGGAAATGCCTGCACGGTCGAGGATGCTCTTGATGGCACAGTCCCTGACAGGGTAATATTGGTTCCTTACTTTCAGGAGAAGCCCTGTATTGACGATGGTGTCCGTGATGATTCCCTCATCCAGTCCCTCATCCGCATACTTCTCCTTCAGTTCCTCCTCCACCCTGCTCCCGCTGGTGATCGCCACAAGGCGCAGGTTTTTGGAGGTTTTTCTTTCCCAGAAGGAGTTCTTTGCAATGCTCTTTAAGCAGGCAAGGAAATCCTCCTGATTCTGGAATACGCCGCGATAGCTGTCAGCAAATACTCTCGTTTCATTCATTTTTCTTTCCACCTTTCTTTTTTTCTCCGATTCCGGAGGCTTGTTTTATCCAGCCGCTCATGCGGTAAAGCCTTTGCAGGCATTTCTGGCACACTCGCAGCAAAGCTGCTCGCTGATGCGGCAGTCGCCAGCCATGGATGCAGGCATCCCTGGCTGGCTCGTTGCTGCGCACAAAAAAAGGAATGGCCCCGTAAGGGTTTCCATTCCATACTGCGTGTGGCGGTCCACAAATCTGTTTCTGTTCCCCGCATCTTTGCACAACCTGCGGAAACAAAAAAAGTGCCAAAAGACTGCCATGCTCATACATGGTATCCTCTGACACTGCTTACAATCTTAAACAACGTATGCCCCGGTCCTCCCACTGGGAGCCGGAACCTGCCGGTTGGTGCGTGGGTGCGGACATATCGGGTATGTCCTGCCTGTCCCCGTTCCCCGTCTGCAGGTATCGCATAAAAATCAATTACGGCTTTATCTTAACACAATATCTTGTATCATGTCAACTCAAACATACTATATATACTACGTTTGTTTCCCTTATTTTTCTGCCCCGGAAAATTTTTTTAATTTTTTTTAAATTTTTTCAAGTATTTGCCCTTCCTCGTATCTTTATTTAACAGATCAGCTTTTTAGACTGGTCTTCCGTTCTTTGACAACTGAAGAACATACACCATCATGTATATGGGTTCTGGTGGGTGGCTCCCTGCCTGCAGTCTGGTCTGCCATCCGTCTGGATTAAATTACGCACAGCGCAGCCAGTCAACGCGGCCGGGAAGGGCGCAGGAAACGGTGATGGGAGGTATGTGAAGATTTTTCCCGATACTTTTTACAATTTTTTTATTATACTTTTTATATTGTGCAGCACCACTTTCTACTGTATAATTGCCTTTAACAGAGAGCTATTTGCTGGATTCTTGGCAGACTGCACAAGGAAAGGAGTCCTTATGGCAGTCAATGGATACAAAATCTCTGAAACAGGGAGTGATTCTGGCCAGGAAGTCAAAGATAAGAAAACCTATTCCGTCCTTGAGATTGCAGATATCCTGCAGATCAGTAAAAGCAAGGCGTATGAGCTTTGCAAACAGCCTGATTTCAAGGTAGTACGACTCGGACGGACGATCCGGATCTCCAAGGCATCTTTTGATAACTGGCTTAACAACCTGCTGTAGGAGTAGTAAGGAGAGAAGAATGGCATCTATTATCAAGAGGAAAAGCAAATACTCGGTAGTATATTATTATACGGATGAGAAAGGGGTGAAGCACCAGAAATGGGAAACATGTCAGGACCATGCTGAAGCAAAACGCAGAAAAGCTGAGATTGAGAACCAGCAGGGCAACGGCACTTTTATCCCTCCACAGGAACTGACCGTAAAAGAGTTCCTGCGTGACTTTGTTAAGATTTACGGTACATCCCACTGGGCTTTGTCAACATATGAGTCTAACTGTGCCCTGATTGCTAACTACATCAACCCCGTTATTGGCAGTGTGGCAGTTCAGGATATTAACCCGAAGTTTGTGGACGAGTTCTATGTACGGCTGCAGAAGACAAGACCTGTGGCAAAAAAGAACAAGAAGCCAAAAAGTGAATATCTCACGCCTGGCACCATCCACAGTATCCATAAGATACTCAGGTGTGCTTTCGAGCAGGCAGTAAAATGGGAGATCATCGCAAGGAATCCGTTCCCTCATGCGAACAAGCCCAAAACCAACTACAAGAAACGTGACATCTGGACAGCGGATATGATCCGGAAAGCCTTGGATGAGTGTGACGACATGAAACTGTATGTCGCAATGAATCTTGCTTTTGCCTGCTCCATGCGGTATGGGGAGATCTGCGGGCTTACATGGGATAAAGTGCATATTTCGGATGAGGATATCGCAAATGATGATTCCCACCTTTGGATCGAGCAGGAACTTGCCCGTGTGTCAAAGGAGGCACGACAGCAGTTGGACGACAAGGACATTATGTTTATTTTTCCGTCCATCATGTCGAATACGCATACCAACCTTGTCCTGAAAAAGCCTAAGACCGAATCCAGTATCAGAAAAGTATGGATACCGAAGACGGTTGCCTACATCCTCCGGGAATGGCGGCAGATTCAGGATCAGTATAAGGAATATCTTGCCCAGGATTATTTTGATTACAACCTTGTGCTGACTCTTCCAAACGGAAGACCTGTGGAAAACCGTATTATGGAAAAGGAGTTCTCAAAACTCAGGGAAAAGGCGGGACTGCCTTATGTTGTATTCCATTCCCTGCGTCACTCCAGCACTACTTATAAGCTGAAGCTCAACCATGGCGACTTAAAAGCAACACAGGGGGATACCGGCCATGCGCAGATCGACATGATCACGGATGTATATGCGCATATTCTGGATGAAGACAGAAAGGTGAACGCCCAAAAATTTGAGGCAACTTTCTACGCCAAAAATTCCGTGAATCCCTTAAAGGATGTAACGCCGCCGGAAGATACAAACCCGGACCTGACAAATTTAATCTCAGCATTGCAGCAGTCGCCGGAACTGGTTGCCATGCTGACACAGGCACTGAAAGGAAATGCTATTAGCAGCTAAAACCTGCTAATTCTGTTATTAGCAGATTATTAGCAACTGCTCTGAAAGTGGATTTTCGTGTTCGATTCCCCATTAGCAGCATGGCTGATAACAAATATTCAAAAAACCGAGTCCTCTGACTTTCTGGTTTTCTCTGGTGACAAAAAAGAAAAGCATTGAAAAATCCAGTGTTTTCAATGCTTTGAAACGTCCCCGAGACGACTTGAACGTCCGACCTATCGCTTAGGAGGAAAATCAATACCCTGCTCTACGGTTCCCTTACACATCTTTTCATGCTCTTTCATGTCAAAAATGTCCTCGTAGAACCCAGCTTGTTGTGCTTTTTTATTACATATTGCACAATTTCATCTACTACCATCAACTTTCGCTAAATTAGCAGAAAATTAGCAGAAACCGTTTTTTGGAACGCCAATTAGCAAAAAATTAGCAGGATCAGCATTGGATTGTTATGCCGATTCTGGCGAATCGTTGCCTCGTTTACTGAAATAAAGATTTATCTTTTGTTGTAAATGTGTCCTCAGACCGAAATGGTTGGAGCACATCTGATAGCACCATTTTATCACAGCCTGATCCGGCTGACAACAAAAACGGGGTTCCTGTTCCAGAACAGGCTTCTCTGATTTATGGAGGGTTCTATGTCAGAATATCAATTAGAAATCAAACAGATCGTGGATTATCCACGCTGCCGGATCTACCGGCAATTTATCCAGAACTTAATGGCAGACCGGAGCATCCGCACAAATGGAGGCTCCGGCCTTTTTTATTATACGGTGCTTTGTAACTATGCAAACTTCCGTACTTCTTATCTCCGCATAGACGGTATCGGCTATACGGTATATCCCGGCGAATGGATCTGTACCATAAAGGAACTGTCTGCATGGTTCCGCACCCGTTTCCAGTGCCAGGCAGTCTCCATCCTGGACGAACTGCAGAAACGCCACCTGATCTCCTATCTCTTTCTCGACCGTGGGAAGGTAGTCAAATATAAGATCCGTGACTGGAAAAAACAGAATACGGTACTGGATTACAACTGCCCCTGTCAGAAAGATACGGGCTTTTTCTTTATGCCGGTTGTTGTTGCAACCGAACTGGTCAGCGCCGGCCGCTGTTCCGAAATGGATATCCTGCTGGATCTGTGGA
>CAJUCE010000085.1 GCA_910584865.1 uncultured Acetatifactor sp. | reverse complement strand
CTACGGACAAAAAGCAATGGATTGTAGACGAGGAAGCCGCCGCTGTGGTGAAACGCATTTTTGATTTATGTATCGGTGGGAAAGGTCCTATGCAGATAGCAAAAATCCTCAAGGAAGATAAAGTACCGACTGCCAAAGCCTACTATGCCGAGAAAAAGGGGAAAGCACTTCCCGAAAATCCGTACAACTGGAAAGACAGCACGATTGTCGGCATTTTGGAACGTATGGACTATTGCGGACATACCGTAAATTTCAAAAGCTATTCCAAATCCCACAAATTAAAGAAGCGGATTCCAACCACAAAGGAACAGCAGGCTATCTTTTTCAATACCCATGAAGCGATTGTGGAGGACGCTGTTTTTGAACGGGTGCAGGAACTTCGTACAATCAAACGCCGCCCCACAAAAGCAGAGCGACAGGGATTGTTTTCCGGCTTGGTATACAGACTGTGGAAGCAAGCTACATTTCGCTACTTGCAAAAGTTTTAACGGTTCACAAGACCATTACCGCTGTGCAAAGTATAAAAGCAATACGGGAAGCTGTACGGCACACTTTATCCGCTCGGACATACTTTTTGATTTCTTCCACCTCGTTCTCTGATAAAAACAGGTGCGTTGCCTTTACGAATTTTTCCCATACGGCAACAAGCTGTTCTATCAGTGACGGTGTCGTCTCTGCAACTTCCAAAATGTTCATTTATCCCTCCGTAAGCCAGACTGCTTCGTCCATCTCTGTAGATCAGTCCTGCCACCCCAGAATCCTCTCGATCGCTCTGCTCACCCCATCCTCGTCGTTGGCTGCCGTTATGAACCGGGCATGCTTTTTGACCTCCTCCTGCGCGTTGCCCATTGCAATCCCCAGGCCTGCGTACCGTATCATGTCCAGGTCATTGAGCCCGTCGCCGATGGCGATCATCTCCTCCCGTCGGATGCCGTAGCGTTCGCCGATCTTCTCCATTGCCTTTGCCTTCGACACATTCCTGTTGAAAAACTCCAAAAAGGCAGGCTGTGACGTACAGTATGTGACTTCCGTAAACAGCTTTGCCGAAATACCGTTTACCGCCTCCTGAATCCGTTTTTCATCATCATACCACAGAATTTTTGGGATGCCCTTATCCAACAGCTGGTCGAAATTCTTTGCAAGGACCGGTTCCACACCGGAAAGCTTTTTATAATCGTGGATTCTGTCGTTTAGCCTGTTCCCGTAGAGCCGGCCGCCTGCCCAGATGCACATGGTGGTATCATACTGCAGGCCGAGCTCTATAATTTTCCCGGCATCGCTGCGCAGCAGTCCCTGTTCAAACAGCGTTTCCCGGCTTTCCATATCCACAATCACTGCGCCGTTATAGGTGATGGCCGGTCCCTTCAGACGCAGAATTTCGTTGTATTTCTCCACTCCCTGGATGGGCCTCCCGGTGCAGACGGTGAACAGTATGCCTGCTTCGGCCACCCTTCTGACGGTTTGAATCGTTTTGTCCGTAATCTGTCCCCTGCTGTCAAGCAGCGTGCCGTCCATGTCCACGGCAATCAGCTTATATTCCATCGTTTTTTCTCCAATTAGTGTAACAGCTGCGGTATGGATTTCACTCTCCCGCCACATACCGCGCCAGTTCCAGGGCGATGCCAAAATGCCCTGCATCTCTCGTCTGCCCGTTTTTCCGCATAGTCGGCCCGTTTCTTCTCATTGGCAGTATTACGCCGCTCGTCCTGGATGTCTATTTTTCCATATCCGCAAACAGTTCGCCCATTTTCTTTTCCCTCACCTTGTCAGCCAGCCTCTCCGTCTCCAGCACAGGTACATTCATCTGCTTCTCCTTTTTGTCTGTTTTATACATACCTCCTTTCCTTTCTGGCAGGCAGACGGGAAACAGACGGTCCAGCACTCCTGCGTCTGCCTGCTCTCTTCAATCATGGATGGGTTACTTCAGGCAAAACGCCCAGATCAATGCCACACGGCAGAAGCTTTCAGCCTTAAGCTGTCATAACTCCTGCCCTCAAGAAAATCAGATTTTCTGAAGTGATTTCATCATAACATAAGGGGGTATGGATTGCAATAGCTTTTGAGCCGTTATCCCAAGAATTTCAGATTCCTGCGGTATTCTTCCATTTCCTCCTGGCATACCAGAGCGAGGCATACCTCTGCCCCTACTGGAAGAACCCCTATGAAAAGGAGCTGTAAACATCTCATCAACTCCTGTATTCATACTCAAAAGACGCCCTGTCCGTCTCAAAGTTAAGAAGCGTGCGTCCTTTCCTCCGGAACCGGTATTTCGCCCTGCAGGCCGCGCTTTCATGGATTGTCCTGACCATATCCCCCTTAGCCGGAGCCTTTAAAGGTTTTCCGGTTCTATCCGGAAGCTCCGCCTCCAGTTCCATGCTGCCCTGAACCACCCTGACCCGCCCGTTTCGGATTTCGGATTTCCCTGCCCCCAGATACGTAGCCAGTCTGTACTCCCTGCCATTCAGCAGCACAATGCCGATAATCCCCTGGAAATGAAAACCTGCCAGGGGTATATCGGCAACGGAAAGCATCAATGCGCCCCCGGGAAAGCTGCACTGGGTCCAGATATATTCCCTGGGAAAAGACCGTCCCCTGTCTCCTTCCCAATAGCCCTGCGCCCTGTCAAACGAATATGCCGTCCCGTTTACATACACCTTTCCCTGTACCAGATGCCTCATGCTCCATACACTGTGGCTGCATTCCAAAAAAGGTATCAGGAAAAAAGGCCCCATGATGCTGTACCTTAAAGGATGGAGCGCACCGAATACAAGCTTCCCTTTTACGATCAGCCCCGGCGCGCATACTGCCAGTCGTATTCCCATCTCCCCGAACCGGTTCTTTCCGATGGAGATTGTCCTCCCTTTCCGCCGGAACGCCTTCCCGGGAAAGGGAACCGTCCATGACTGCTTTTCTGTAATAATCTGAATGGAACAGGTTCTTTTCCTTCCGGTCTGATGAACCGCCGGTATCACCGCCAGAGTCTGTGTATCGGACTGACATTTGAAATACCATCCATAGAACCATCCCTTTTTTCCTGAAGCCATCCTTTCTCCCCTCCGCCTGCTCCGGCAGGCTTTTCGATGATACTGAAAGTCACTGTAAGTGTCCAAAGCCCTTCAGGGCCTCTCCCGCCTTCTGCAGTCCGTCTGAGCCGGACCGTCTAGCAGGCGCCCTTCCCTGTCGAACCGGGATCCGTGGCAGGGACAGTCATAGCTTTCCTCCTCCGGATTCCACTCCAGTCTACAGCCCATGTGGGGGCAGTTGGGGACTATCCTGCTGTTCCCGGAGGGCAGAAGATGCTTTGCCAGGCCTTTCACCGTATACGCGCCATGCATCGCCAGGTTTTTCGCTGCCTGTGCCGTAAAATGCCTCCCCGGAGAGAAAATATCCCCTTCCGGACAGTCCTGTCCGCTGATCAGGGGCGTCAGGATGCGGGCGCTGACCATGGCGGAGGTCATACCCCATTTTCCAAAGCCCGTGGCCACATACCAGAATGGCTTTCGCCTGGAAAACCTTCCGATATAAGGCAGTCCGTCCAGTGTCATGCAGTCCTGGGCGGACCAGTGGGACACTTCCCGGCATCCGGGATAGAGCTCCCGGGCTCTGCTGCGCAGCATCTCATAGCTGCATCCGGAGCCTGTCCTGCTTACCGGGTCCGGCTCCCTGCTCCTCCACTCCCGGTTCACCCCCGTCCGGTGGCTTCCGCCTCCCAGAAGTACAAGATCTCCGCATGTCCGAAAAGAAAGACCGTCTCTGTCAATCCCCAGGTACTCTCCCTGCAGCCTCTCCGCGCCCTCCAGGGCCACCACGTAGCTCCGCTCCTGGTGCATCCTGGCAAAATAGTACCCCGGCACATTGATAAAAGGGTAATGGGCGGTAAACACAATATGCTCCGCCGTCACTGTCCCCCCGACAGTCTCCACCCTTCTGCCCTCAACCTTCAGCACCTTCGTCTGCTCGTAGACTTCCACTTCCTCCGCCATTTCCGCCAGAAATTTCAGTGGGTGAAACCTTGCCTGGTTCTCGAACCCTGTTACGCCTGCAACCGTCAGGGGAAGCTCGCATTCTGTTTTAAAGGATGCCTTTATGCCCAGAGACTGCGCGGCCTCCGCCTCCCGTTTCAGCAACTCTGTCCCGGTCCGGGAATACAGATACGCCGGGCACCTGGCAAAATCACATGCAATCCCTTTTTCCACAATCAGCCTTTCATATTCCCCTATGGCAGCCTCATTTGCCATGGCGTAATGCTCCGCCATGGGACGGCCAAAGGTCCGGATCAACCTGTCATAAATCAGATTGTGCTGAGAAGTGATTTTGGCCGTAGTATTCTTCGTCTGCCCGCTGCCAATCCTGTCCGCCTCCAGAACCACCGCCCGGATACCTGTCTGCTTCAGGTAATAAGCCGTCAAAATCCCCGCAAGCCCTGCCCCGATGACAACGGCTCCCGCCTCCATGTCCCCCGCAAGGGACTCCCGTCTCCTGATTTGTGTATCTTCACTCCAGACCGATTGCATTTTTCACCTCCGCCATGACCCTGTCCCGCAGAACAACGGTACCGCAGGATAGGATGATTTACATAGCATATGCCAAAATGCGGTGATTATACAATCTCATAGCCCTGCATGCCTGTTTCTAATTTGGGTGCCGAATGGCACAAAGCATATAGAAACCTGTAACGAAACACTCCGCGGCAAAACTGCAGTAAATTCCCGTCATACCAAACAGGAGCCTGACCATCCTTTGGCCAGGCTCCATATAAAACCACGGCGGCAGCCCCCAGGGCAAATGCTGTGTTCCGTTTATGGCAAGCTCTCTCAGCAAATCAATTAGCCTCAGCACATGCATATCATCAAGATTTCAAATGCTGTCCCGCCTTTTGTCTTTGCATATATTTATTTTCCAGAAAGTCCTCCACCCTCCGGTATCATCCCTTTCACTGGAGCCTGCGCCTCATACTCCTCCACCTCTGGATCCACAATATCCCCCGTCCTCACCCACTCTTTCGTCCCCTCCACTTTCACCGCCGCCTGCGTATGCTTGGCCAGAAACCTTGTCAGCGGGTACACATCAATCCATATCTCATTATTCCCTTCCTTCTGGGACTCGTCAAAAATCAGCTGAAGACCCCAGTGCAGATGCACGATCTTGATATTATTCACATTCTCCTTCGTACTGTACCCGGTATGCCCCCATATAGGGTTGTGTCAAGAACAGACTAAATTTTTTTAACTATTCCGTAACA
>CAJUCE010000084.1 GCA_910584865.1 uncultured Acetatifactor sp. | reverse complement strand
TGACGAAAAAGAAGTATGGGGAGTTTGTGAAAGCCTATATGTGGCACCTGCAGAATGGGGGTGTGTCCAGTGTTTAAGATGGCGGACGTGTTATATGCGGCCCTGACGGTGTTTCAGGGGTACTGCCTGCAGTATTTTTTGGGGAGCTTTCTGGAAACAAGGATGAGGGGCAGATGGAACGGGCTGTATGCGGTGGGTTTATATGTGGCCCTGCGGACAGCCGTGGTGTGGTGTTCCCCGCCGGGATATGAGGACTACAGGGTGGCGGCGGGGACGCTGGCATTGTCGCTCTGTATCCTGTCAGCCCTTGCCCTGTGTTTTTATAAGGCGTTGCGCCTCATCACGGTTTTCCTTGTAGTCTCGTTCCAGGCGCTGTTGGATATCAGCAAATATACGGCGGCCATATCATTGAATGCAATGGACGGATGGTCACTTGACGTCATTAACTGGTGTGCGGGGAGAAGGATGTTCGCATCGGAAAAAGCCTTCGGCATAGCGGCAAAAGCTGGTGTGGTCATAACACTGCTTATCCTGTATGCCTGTATTGCTTTGCTGCTGTATTTTTCACTGAGGAAGATCGTGCGGGATTTCCGGGAAAAGGATTATTTTATCAGCAGGACGGAGCTGCTGTTCATCCTGGCCCCGTCAGCGGTTGGCATGATGATCTGTATGCTCCTGCGTATCATCATGATCACGCTGGAGGACGGCATCCCCAAAATGCTGTATGACAGGTATCCGATCCTCGTCATCGTGATTCCCGCAATCCTGTTCCTGTCGCTGCTCTCCATCCTTTACGGGGTGAAGCTGTTCCAGGACATGGTCTGCTGGAACAGGGAAAAGAGCGGCAGGATCGTCCTCGAAAACCAGATAAGCAGCCTGCAGGAACACATGGAGGAGATGGAGCGCATCTATTCCGGCATACGGGGCATGAAACACGACATGAAGAACACTCTTGCTGTCATCCAGCACCTTTCCGCAGGGGAAGGGGGCGGGGAACTGCAGGAGTACCTGTCGGAACTGAACAGGGGGCTTGAAAAGCTGGAAGTGCGGTTCAGGACGGGGAACACGGTGGTGGATACCCTGCTCAACATGAAATACCATGAGGCGGTGCGGGGTATGCCCGACTTAAGGATGGATGCGGATAAGCTGCTGCTCCCGCAGGGGATTCAGATACACAGCTATGACATAGGAGTCATCCTGGGGAATGCGGTGGATAATGCGATTGAAGCCTGCCGGAAGCTGAAAGCGAAAGAACCGGGGGCGGATGCCTTTATCCGCATAAGCTCCCTGCAGAAAGGGAACCTGCTCATACTGAAAGTGGAGAACAGCTTTGACGGGCGGCTGGTGCTTAAGGCGAAGGAGGAGTTCCCGGTGACAGACAAGGCGGACAGGGAGAATCATGGGATAGGGCTTATTAACATCAGAAGCACAGCGGAGAAATACCAGGGAACAATGGATTTTAAGGTAAACGGCAGGGTGTTCATCCTGTCGGTGATGATGAAAAATGAAAGGAGAGAGGAAGATGGATTTCGGAGTGACAGGTAAATTGGGAGGGTACTATCTGGCGGAGCAGTACCAGAAGAATGCGGCAGGCAAGAGCGAGGGCGTGAGTTTTGCGGAACTTGCGGCTACGAAAGCGGCAGGAAAAACAGAGAATGTTAGTTTTAAGGAAATGCTGGAATCAAAGTATCCGGGAGCATATTGCAATGTCATGGATACATCCAAGATTGACGGTTCCTTATGGGGGAGGAATGATTATCCTTGGGATAAGTATTTCAGCAATAATGCGGATGCTTCGGTTTTGGACTGGAAACCATCGGGAGCTGAACCCGATATGTAGAGCCCGGCAGTACGCGCCAAGATGAATGCAATGCTTGGCAAGATTGCTGTGGTCATTCCACCGGAACTGGAAGAAAAAATGAAAAATAACACGGAACTTGCACAAAAAGTAATGGAACGGGTGGATAGTTTTTTATTAACTAATTCTACTCCCGGTGAGAACGAAGGTTTTCTGATGACATTTGATGAAAATGGAGAAATCAACCACGCTTGTGTGGTGGGAGAACTGAAATTTACTGTTTCATCATCGGAATTTGTTGAAGCCCGCAGAGCAAGGGAGGCAAAACACGCAGAATATGAGAGGCTGGCGGAGGAAGCTGCCCTGAAACGCAGGCTGATGGAGCAGGAAGCAGACGAGAGATATTATAAGGACAGTATGACCAAAAAGGCGGTTTCTATTGCCGCATATGAGGCGGCGGGCATTTTGGAGTGATGAACAGGAGGCGGTGTTATGAATACAAAGACGATGGAAGGTCTTGTAGGAGCAAGGACGAATATGAATCTGATGAATACTCCTATGCGTGTTTTCAAGGAAGCAAGGCGTAAAGGAGATACGGAGACAATGGAACGTGCAATGGGGTATGTTGATGAATTTTCCGGTAAGGCGGAGGATTATAAGGCGGAAGCTGACAAAGGAATGGAAGAAGAAGCAAGGGAGGCAAGGGAAAAAGCCAAATTGCAGCGCGAGGAGGCTATCCAGAAGCGCAGGGAAGAACGTGAAAAACTGGAAGAGAGGATTAAAGAAAACAGGAATGCTGATACCAATACAGATACCGTGGAGATCAGTGAAGAAGGAAAGGTATTGCTGAAGGATAACGTAGATTCTGGCAGCACAGGTTCTGATGAAATAAAGATGGATGCCACAAAGGAGCCTGTAACCTATACAAAAACAGGAGAGACGGTTCCTTCGGAACAAGAGGCAAGCATTTCAGTTTCAGTTTAAAATAGATATATTACCGAAACGATTTGGCATACTTTCTTTGTATGTAGCAGTGAGATGGAACTTATAGTCCGGAAATTTACTCGGATAGAGGTTATTCTGTTCACCGATTTGGAACGGAGTAATAGGGGAATCTGGAGAAAGCACGCTTGTGAAAAAAGTATCTTCGGGCAGCACATTGGATATGAGAATATAACAGGAGGATAAGAACATGGCAATTTCAGGAATCGGGAGCAGTTACAATCAGATTGGAGCTGCAGCAAATTATGTGCAGGAGAAAACAAACGCAAGGGATGTGGGCAGGAAGATGGCGGAACAGCCCGTAAGCCTTTCCATTTCCGATGCAGGGAAGGAGCAATACCGCAACAGCGTACAGCAGGGCGGGCAGGAAAGCTATGATGCCATGCTCCAGCGTAGGGAGCAGTTGAAGAATGAGAAAATCAGTCTGGTTGACTATGGCTATGAAATTTCAAGGAGGGCTGATACCGGGAAAAGCGTCCTAAACGCGGCAGGCAGGGCGGACGGTTATGTGAAGGCATATGCGGAACTGTACGATGAGATCGTGCGGGGATATGAGGACGGGACACGGGAGATATATGTGGCAGGTGGAGACGGTCCCCGCAGGCTCACGAAGGAAGATGAGCTGGATGCCCTGGATGCGGCATACAGGAAAACAGTGGACAGCTTTGTGGAGATGGAGCGGACGAACCAGCACGCCCGCACCATCATTGGCGAGGAAGCGGAAAAGATCGCAAAGATCAGCAGGAGGGAAACAAAGGCGGCAGGTTTCTTAAAGGAACAAAAGGCAAGGGGGATAGACAAAGTTCCTGAGAACCTTAATCAGAAGATGTTAAGTGCGGTGGCCTCGTTTAAGGAGAAATATGTGGCGTTCAATCCCAATGCAGGCACATTGTCACAGTTACTCGCAGGCATTAAGATTTCATAAGGAAGCAGGGTCTTGAAAATATGAGCAGTGATGATTGGAGGAAATGAATATGAATATCAATTTTAACTTTTCAAATTTAACATCAAGGTACAATTTGATGTCGCAGTTGTTCGGGGTGAAAAAGAACCAGGGCAACGGCTTGCTGAATCCGGCAGGAATGTTCAATGCCAGGAATCAGAAAGGCATGGCGAATAAGTCTGTAAAATCGGATAAGGAAATTGAAGAAATTATTTATGAAAGCGGTATGTGCGTAAGAGGAATGATCATGAACGGCAAAAGCGAAGCGGAAATGCATCAGATGATAGGTGTTTCGGAAGAGTACCGCCAGAAGATGTTTGATGAATGTAAACGCCACTTTTTACAGGAAAATGGCGTGGCGAATGGAGATACCACAAAGCGTTCAGAGGTTTTCCGTGCATATCAGTTAAGCATCAAGGAGGGTGACCGCTTAAAAGGGACATGGTCATTGCAGCAGTATGAAAAGCAGTATAGTGCGGCGCTTGCTGCGGCAGTAAGGGCGGCTAATCCGAACTGGAAAAATGGAGATCCGTTTGATGCAAGCATTTTAGACAATGTTACGAGGGAATCCGTAGAAAGCACGCTTGTGAAAAGCGGCAATACACTTGTGAGAAGGTCATCCGTTTCCGGCAGTTCATTGGATGTGCAGGTTTAGGTGGAATGTGCAGTCTGAACGACAGAAGAACCGCAGATAGGAAAATGAATTGTGAGGTGGACTCATGGGAATTTCGGCTTTAAGTGCAGTAAATTCTGTAAATACGAAACACAGTATGCCATTGAGCGGCAGGGGGCCTGACTGGTCTATCATTCCAAGTTCCGGGAAAAGCAGTAAATCAAAGGCTGAGTTTACTGACGAGATTAAGGAGTTGGCACGGAAGGCTGCGAATACTGCAAGCAAGGCGGAATTGGAATATATCCATAGGCAGAGGACGGAGCTGTGCAGAGTATATGTCTGATGTATCGCCCGACAGGAAGGCGCTGTACCGGCAGGCTGAAAATGCGCTAAAGCGGCAGGGCGGCAATCCGAAATGCCACGGGAGCGGGGAACTGACGCTGCTTGACTTTCTGGAGGCGGCGGATGGGAGGACGGATGGCCTTGCCGAAAAGAAGTTTGCGCTGGCAGGGGGTGGAACGCTTATCTGTCCGATCCTGACAAGCGGGGGATATGGCGCGGACATTTACTGCTAGGCACAAAGGTATTGACGTATCTCGGTTCGGGATATGGGTGGGCTTGCGAGAGGACTCCGGCTGAACGGGAAAAGGAAAGGGAATTTTACGGAATCTACTTTAATGAGTACCGTTCCCTAAAGAATGGCAAAGGGGAGGAACTGGAAGCACTGCCGGATTATCTGGAGGAGAAGCCGTCTTTTGACAGGAAAGCATAAATAAGGGCATTCAGGCAGGCATCCCGGTTTCTGGCAGATTGGGGAATCGGGGAGCAGGAGATTATATCAAAATGGAGGAAATGTTGATGAAAAAAGAGGCAGGGTTCTTCTTAGCGATGATGTGCGTGTTGACATTAGTAGGATGTGGCACATCAAACAATGCGGAAAAAGCAGAGGACAAAATTTCACAGTCTGCTGTGGAAGAAAGCATAGCATCAGAGGAAATCAATGTTGTGTCAGCGTCAGGTGATACACAGGAGCCAGTGCAGGATTTTCAATCAGAAGTTGATGAGCCGTCACAGTCGGAAGAAAAGGGTTATATGGATAATGAGGAGCAGGCAAATTCCGATGTAAATGTTCCTGAAACTATTGATAGTGAGAAGGATGCTAATGTGTCCTCGCCTTTTCGGACGGTGTGTCAAGGACATATTTACCGTTACACAAGCTGAATGTCCTGTT
>CAJUCE010000083.1 GCA_910584865.1 uncultured Acetatifactor sp. | reverse complement strand
CATGGTCTTGGTCGGTCTTTCCGCTACGGTAAGGTTTCCTGCATAAACGGGGTCAGGTTCCGCAGGTCTTGAAATAGATCGTGAATTCCATGACCGATTTTCCCGGCTTAAAAGTGTACTGCCATGAGTAAGGGTTCGTATCGCTCTCACTCAGCCTTGCCCCTCTGCCGCTCCGGCATATAGTTTCTCTCGCTGGTGACACTTTTCCGCATCATTTTGTTGTTCATCAGCGCTTCCCTGGTGAAAATGATCATCTGCTCTGTGGAGGGCTTTTCATCAAGGGAGAGATAGACCGCTCACAACATGGATGCGATGATAATGTTGGAAACAAACCTTGTGCGGGCTGAAACCTTCCTTCTTTTTGGGGTGATTCCGCAAACCACGGAACGCACCTGTTTACCCGGCTGCAATCTTCCTCGTATTACCTGCCATAAAGGTCTTTCAGCCACTTTTCTTTCTTACATTTCATAAGCACAGTCATTAAAACCCAATAGAACAAGAATACTGGATAAAAAACAACTCCCCTGAAAAAAGCAGCCCGCAGAACAAACTATACTCTGCGGGCTTGTCGCCAGTTCTCATTGTTTTTCCTCTTATGCCGCCTCGCAGGATGGTTTACCCATTTTTACTGAGCCGCCACACCAAGAGCGGACTCCAGATCACTCAGCATAATTCCCAGAGAGGTAATGCCGCCTTCGGCAAGATACCAGATCCCCGGGTTCTCCAAGATAACCAGATTACCGTTTTTGTAAGCATCAGTCATCATAATCAACTCGTTCTCCATGATCTCCTGGGCCAGCTGCGCGCCGGTGGCACTGATGGCGGAGTCACGGTCCATAACGAAAATGTACTCCGGATTCAGGGAGACAATGGCCTCAAAGGAAACTTCATTGCCATGGGTGGGAGTAGAGCCGGTGCTCTCAGAACTGTCCCCGCTGCTTCCATGTCCGCCGCTGCGCTCACTGCTGCCATGCCCGCCGCTGCGCTCACTGCCGCCGCTTTCGTTGCTGTCATCACTGCTTCCATGTCCGCCGCTGCGCCCGCTGCTGGTGGATGCCGCCTCAACACCAATATTATCAAATCCGATTTCATTGACAATCAGAGAGCAGCGGCCATCGTTGCCAAGCAGATTAAAGCTGCCGCTGGTACTCATACCCAACACACAGGTCTTCCCTTCGGCAAACTCGGCCAGAGATGCAATACGGGCATCATACTGTGCCAACAGTTCATCCACCTGCTCAGTTTCGCCAAAGATGGTGCCAATTGTTTTGGCATTGGCGCGGATCGCTTCGACCAGGCCGTCATCAGAAACGGTGGTCAGACGGAGTACCGGGGCAATCTCGCCAAGAGAATCCATGTATTCAGCCATACGGCCGCCCATCAAAATCAGGTCCGGCTCACAGGCCATGACTGCTTCCAGATCAGGAGTCTTGACAGAGCCCATGATGGGAAGACCGTCATTATAAGACTGGAGATAAGGCAGGGTGATGGTGGGAACGCCCACGATACAGCCGCCCAGCCCCAGGTTATCCAGAATATCCAGATTAGCCAGATCCAGTACGACGACGCGTTCTGGCTTATAAGGTACAGTGACCTCTATCGCCTCGCCGGCGGAATCTCTGCCGGTAACAACAACTGTCTCAGGCTCACTGGGATCTTCGCCTTGAGCAGCAGGTGTTTCATCATCCGCGCTGCTTTCAGAAACACTGTTCCCGGCAGAAGCCTCTTCCGTATTGCCGCCACCGGCAGTTCCCGTAGTATTGCCACAGGCGGCCAGACCCAAAACCATAATACAAACAAGAATCATAGAAAATACTTTTTTCATAATCACTTTGTCTCCTCTTCTATTTAGAATTACGCATGTTTTCCCCCGACTTTTCCTATGCAGGCTGTCTGATTTTTCTGTGAAACCATAAATCAATAATAAATGGACAGGGGTCTCCCCTCGATCTCCATGATCTCGAAATCCACATTGTAGATTTCGCTCAGGTTTTCTTTCGTCATCACCTCCTCAACCGTTCCCATTTTTGCGATTTTCCCATTCACAAAAGCACAGATATAATCCGAATAGAACGCTGCATAATTAATCTCATGCAGGACCAAAACCACCGTCTTTCCAAGCTCATCGCAAAGGCGTCGGACGATTTTCATCATCTTGCTGGCGTGGTATATGTCCAGACTGTTTGTAGGTTCATCCAGAAGAACATACTCCGTGTCCTGAGCGATGACCATGGCAATATAAGCCCGTTGGCGCTGGCCGCCGGAGAGTTCATCGATAAACTGATCCTGAATGGCCTCCAGTTCCATATAGGCAAGGGCCTGATCAATGATTTTCTCGTCCTCCTCCGTGTTGTGTCCTGCGGAATAGGGGAAGCGCCCAAAAGTCACCAACTCTCTGACGGTGAGCTTCATCTGAATATTGTTGGTCTGGGTCAGAATTGCCAGACGCTTGGCCAGTTCTTTACTCTTCCAGGCGGAAATATCCTGATCCTCGAACGTGATGATACCGCTGTCCCGGGCAATCAGCCGTGAGATCATACCCATGACAGTGGATTTCCCGGCGCCGTTGGGGCCGATGAGGGACGTCACCTTGCCCTTGGGAATCTCAAAGCTGACAGAGTTCACAACGGTTAGTAGGCATTCTCAAAAAAGGAGGTTACACACTATGAAGAAACAGACAGAGAAAGACAAGCTCACAGCCCTTTACGAAAGATTATCCCATGACGACGAGCGAGCCGGGGAAAGCGTATCTATCGAAAACCAGAAGCGGATTTTAGAGGACTACACAAGGAAAAACGGGTTTACGAATATCCGGCACTTTACAGATGACGGAATCCGGGGAACTACGTTCAAGCATCCGGGGCTTGACGCTATGTTAGAGGAAAACCGGGCGGGGAACGTGGCAACGGTTATCATCAAAGACCAGTGATTATTTCGCGCCAGCGGATCCGGAGCGGAACGTAGTTCCGCTCCACTGATTTTCCTTAGCGAACCACCGGTTCGCCTTTGGGATCCACCCCGTAGGGTTATTTCCTGGGTTTTGCGAAATACTCTCTCATGTTCATGCTGCCCGTTTCTATCCAACAGGCGGTATGTGCATAGCGGTCCACTATGGCTTCCGCCTGGACACCCTCGCCAAGCCGCTTGATCCAGTCATCTTTCCGGTACTGGGTGCAGAAGATGGTGGAGGTGGAGTCAGACCGCCGCTCCATCAGTTCAAAGAGAAAGTACAGCTCACTGTCCGATATGTCTGAGACCAGCCATTCATCCAGAATGAGGAGCGGGATTTTTCCATACCGGTTCAGCAGCTTCTTCGGGCTGCCTATGATGGCAGCACAGTCACCGTATTCCATGAGCAGGTCAGGAAGGCGGATATAAAGAGCCCTGAACTGGTTGAGGCATGCCTGTTTCCCCAGGGCACAGGCCAGGTATGTCTTGCCTGATCCGGTAAATCCCTGCAGGACGATGCTCTGGTGGGCATCAATGTACTGGCAGTTTAACAAGTTCCCAAGAAGCTCCCTGTTCAGCCCGCGGCCTTCATACAGGATGCCCTGCATGTCCGCCTACGGGAAGCGCAGTTTTGCAGACCTTATAAGCCTCTGGATCTTTGCGTTGTACTTTTCCTGATAGACATAATCCACCAGCCGCTGCATCCTGTCGTCAAACGGCAGCCCCGGTGTGGCTGGCTCAGCCTGCTGTGCCTCCAGCCCGGAGATGATTTCGCCAAGGTTCATTTCGCGCAGTTTGCGCCTGCTCTCATCATTGATCATTCCGGCCACCTCCATAGTAATCGCTGCCACGCAGGTACCCCATGGGTGTTTTTGCCCTGTCGGAGGCTTTCTTCTGTTCCATGTAGATTCATCTTGATTGGCAGCCAGTATGGAGCTAAGATGGTGGTAACGGGGCTTCTTAATCCCACTGGTGACTGCGAATTCACAGGCGGCTTCCAGGCGCGCTTCGGAGTACTTGTTGCCTGGCCGCAGAACAGCCAGGGCAGGATTGTAGCCCTGTTCTTTTACGGATACGCCCTCGAAGATCCGGCCAACCACTTCTGCCGTATATTTCCCGATGGCGCCTGCCCAGTTCCTGATGCGTACATCGTCCCATGGAGAGATACGGAACCTGTCCGGCATGTCCTCCTGGTGGGTGGAATACTGGTTCTTCCTGCCGGATGGGAAGCGGTTGTGGGTCGCGATGCGGGTGTTACCGCTGTAAATCTCCACGGTGCTGTCCGTGACTTTCAGGTCTACCGTTTTGCGGGCATACTGGTAAGGACAGGAATACCGGTTGTATTCAAACACCACATGGAAGTCAATGTTCACTTTCCTGCCGTATACCCATGTGGCAATCCCATAAGGAATGGAAGGCAGGGGATGGAGAAAAGGCTTTTCATCCAGGTAAGCTTCATAGCGGCTGCCTTCCCGTTTCTGGAAGCTGCTGTGGTTAAAGGCATCAAGTTTTCGGAATACGGCAGCCTTCAGCTCATCAAAGGAGCAGAACATTTCATTCCTGAGCCTGGCGATGACTGCGGTTGCAACCTTGCCGACAGTTCCCTCCACAGATGCTTTCTGTTTGGGCTTGCGGATTCCCGCAGGCATGATGGCTGTCTGGTAATGGCTGCCAAAGGCTTCATAATCAGCCGTCAGGACGATCTCCCCTTCCCTGGGATGGGACACGACGCCTGTCTTCAGGTTGTCGCAGATGAGGCGTGTGGCCACACCGCCAAAGTACTGGTACATATGGACATGGGCGCGGATGAAGGAATCCATCTTCATGTCCCGGCAGGGCTCTACATAAGAATACTGGCTGTATGGCAGGGGCGCCACGAACAGATAGACTTTCACGGCTTCCCCTGTTGCCGTATCCACATATTCCATCACCGGGCCTGACCAGTCCGCTTCGACTGCATCTCCCGGTTTATGCTCCAGATGGTTTGTCAGCCTGTTCACAATGGTATAGTCGCCGTATCCTTTGCAGTATTTCGTGTATCCCATGGGAATGCTGCCAGCCGCCCTGCACTGATCCTGGTATTCCTGCCAGAGGAGCTTCAGGGTGACACCCACCCGTTTCAGTTCCTGATGCACATATCCGTAATCGGGCTGGGCATATATGGATTCCTGCACGAACTTGTCAGGATAGAACATGCGGTAAACCGAGTCTTCATCCATGTCTCTGACATCTTCGTAGGAGATGCCATTTTCATCTGCTTTGTGAAATACATCACCAACAGAGTTAACAGAAATGTGTCTTGTCCGGGCAATGACATTTCTTCCCATTCCATTGCCCCGAAGCTCCAGTATGAGCTTCACATTGATTTTTTTGGCCATAATATTCGGCCTCCTAGTAGAATCGGAGACAATCTCTCCAAACATGATTCTACAGGAGACACTTGCGAATCGCTAAGCACAGACCATAAATTTTTGATTGGATCTATTCGTGTGACAGGTGGATCTATTCTGAATACCGGTTATAAACTGGATCCCCTCACCTGACTGGTGGATCTCAAATGAATATCGATAGCTCTCTCAGAGCGAAATATTCAACCAGAGCCGAATCGGGCGTGACGTGGTTGAAGTGGGGCTTTTGAAGCGCACTTTTGACGAGTACCATGTGCGCTTTATCGCTGTCGGACGGCGAATTGAGGGAGACGCAAACCGCGAATTATTTTTCCAACCTTTATCCAATTGACTG
>CAJUCE010000082.1 GCA_910584865.1 uncultured Acetatifactor sp. | reverse complement strand
GAAGCCGAGCAAAAGGAACTGAAAGAGAAAGCCGCCGCTTTGCAGAGCGAGCTTTCCAAGACGCTGGAAGCCACGGCAAACGCTGAAAAGTTTATGAAAGTGGTACGCAAGTACACCAGCTTTGAGGAACTCACCCCTACCCTGTTGCGGGAGTTTGTGGAGAAAATCGTAATCCACGAATCGGAAGCCCTTGACGGGAAACGCCGGGGGAAGCTCCGCAGACAGGAAATCGAAATCTATTACTCTTTTGTCGGCAAGGTAGAATTGCCCGACTAAAGCCCGACCCGTCCGGCAGTCAGCCGGACAGGGAACGGCAAAATTTTTTACACTTCTTTTACTTCTTTATCTCACATGAGCAAAATGGCAGGGAAGGTTGTAGAGAATATTGCCAGGAAGTTTGAGAATGTCAGGGAAGGAGTGAAGTCTGTTATGGGTGGCAGAGTGCTGGAATATGAGGCCAAGACAATTTTGAGGCAAGGGATAGAAGAAGGAAAAATGGAGCAGGCAAAGGAAACCGCTTTTGCGCTTCGTGCGATGGGATTAAAAAAGGATGCCATAGAAAAAGCGGTAAACGTCAATGCAGCTCAGCTGGAAGAATGGTTTTTAGAAAAGCCCGCTGAAGCATGAGGGCATGATATGGATCCTCCAGACGGACAATCGTGGGGGAACCGGCTTGACGGAGTTCTGTGAGGCCGCGCGATATGCGTCTTGGAGATTGCGAGAGGATATGGAATTGTCTGCAAATAACTGCTGCGTGTTGGAAGCTGTTTTTCTTGTGTTTCAAGGCTTTTTCCTATAGAAACTGCAGCAGTTATTTTCCGACAGTTCCTATAGCTATACTGGGAGAGGACATCCATGACAAACGGAAGGATAAACCGCAGCGTGAAACTGGCGGGAATGGGAAACGCCCTGGGGGGCAGCCAGCAACTCTCACAATTCCTTTGCCGAAACGGAGTTGCTTATGGTGAGATCCTTACTGGAGGGATCCGGTTCAAAACCGCAGTCAGGCGCCGGAACCCAGCGACAGGCACTAAAAACATCCCCATCCCATCTAAGGTCAACAGAAAAAGTGGCTTCTACATATTTTTTGAAGCTTCGAATCCCCTTGGGCATAAGCCAGTAATTTTTATAGGGCGTATGGAGCGTTAAATTCCGCAGCTTCATTTGCTCAAAGAATTGGGACACGAATCTCCCGATTTCCTCCGCATCCATTGGATAATCGTAAATAGAGGCTGCCTCTGAAATACATTTATACTATAGACCGCCAGGATTTACAGTGGCGTCTCCGGGAAAGTACTTGGCTGGCGGTCTAAAAGTCACTGCTTAAGGCAGTGACTTAGTCGGGTTGCGCTGCAAATTTAACCGGTGTGCAGTATAATTTGCAGTACAGGGACAAACAAAATCTGTTTTTTATTGACCAAACCTATGCTTAAGCCATGACGGCAAAATCCAGGTGTATCGTATAAATTTTCATCGAACATGGTCATTCCTCCAAATTCCGATTTTTCACTGGCATGTTCACCTGATTTGCTGCTCGCAGAACATATTACATCACATGAACATCCAAAAATATGGGATTCATCGTGTTTGCATCCGTAAATAAAAACTCCATCTGCAAAGTCAGGTCATTTAATTCACCATCCGTAGTCAAATCATAATCAGCAGAAAATCCCCTGCCATCCCTATATAAAATGCAGGAAAGCTGATGATACTCATACTGGGGATGAAAATCACAGGGAACGCCAAATTTATCCATATAGGGCAGTTCATTCAGTTCCAGAAAACCATCCACCGCTTCCTGTAAATCCTCAACTGACCATGTTGACATTTCTTCCGTATTAGGGCCAACTGGCCATGATGCCATCTCGACAATCTCAAAGACTTCACTGTACTTTCTTTCTGCAAGCAAATCCACTACTTTCTTCACAATGGGCTCGGCAAGGCGGGGCAATTCCACTTTTTCCAATTCTTTGATATCCTCTAAAGTGTACTTTCTCTTATTCAGCATGTTTACTATTTTATTTATCGTTTCTTCCATATGCATCATCCCCCTAAATCCCGATTTTCGCTGGCTCCATTATACCGCAATCACTTCCCAGAGGGAATAAATTTTACAAAAAATTCATTTTTCTGCGATAAACCTTTTTTCATCAAATATAAATCAACGTTTATACTTCTACCCGTTCAAGCTGATTTCGGGCTTAGAACTCCTCGGTTACTCCCTCGGCGGTTTCCTTCCGGCAATTTCAAGCCCGGGATATAGCAGTCGCCCACCGGAATATTATAACTCAGTCTTCAATCAGCCCGTATATCTTATACAGGGACAGCATATTCTGATAATTCATTTTCGTTCCCATAAGCTGGCGGTAGGTGGCGCTTTTCGTCTTGCCCTTTTCCTTCAGCTTTTCCATCTTTTCTACCACGTCGGCATAATTTTGCCGGATATCGGTTAACATTTTTTCGAATCTTTCCTCTCGTTCTGTCATTTCCTTACCTCCATGGTTTCTGATTTCAGAAAAACTGTAACACATGCGGAAAACCGGCCGGTCGAACTTTCCCTGTGAAGCATTATAGCACAATAGGCACAGGAAATGAAGAGCTGACGGAAATATGTTCCCATGATGATATCCGGGGGGAGCGCCATGGAGAAAGCCGTCAAGGTATCCCTTGACGGCGGCGGAGGTTCTGGCCGATACATTGACGGATTTCATGGGGTATGATACACTGCATATAAGCAAAGCGCCAGATGCAGGGCAGAAAGAGGGAAGTCTTGCTACATTTATACTGCAAAGTGATTAAAAATTATCTAAAACCAAAAACCCGGGCAAACGGCATGACTGGCAGGGCTATTTATGGTGAAGAAGTTCCGTCCGGAATCTAGGATGGGCTTGCTGTAAAAGTAGGGTGATTTTGCACAGGAAGGAGTGATGCTATGAGACGAAGGGCACAGGCGTTGTATCAAAACGGAGTCAAGGACTTCTTTGCCCATGCAGAATAGCGGACATATAGAATTCTGTATGGGCGGATAAAGCTATATGTTCTGCTGTTTCTGCACTTTATTTATTCCAGGATAAATAAGGAGCGGTGAAGATGAAATATTTAAATAAAAGTTTCCCAATTTGTCGGACTATATCTTATTATATAGAAGCATATACCTTGATAAATCGCAGTTTTGAATTCCATTTTATGAAAACTGTGTAAAATATATAGTCCAATTATAGCAAAATAGGACTATATATACTATGCTTTTTAATACGATTTGGCAAGCAACGCTTGGTGCAATACCTGATTTTATTTGTAAAGTGGTATAATTTTTGCAAAAAAGTTCCGTCAACGTATATGCAGGAATCTGCAAATGGCTTAAAAGGGGCGCTTTCTTGCAAAAGTCTATAGTCCTGAAAATTGGGAAACTTTTATTTAAATGCAGCAGAATTATTGCCGGAACATCTGTTGAAGGAGATTCAGACATACGTCGATGGAGAAATCCTATATATTCCAAAGATATCCTCAAAAAAAGAATGGGGTGCCGCTAATGGTTCCCGGATATTTTATCAAGAGAGGAACAAGGAAATCCGAAGACTTTTCCAAGCGGGATTTTCCATAGATACGTTAGCTGAACAATATGGTCTGGCAAGTACCACCATCAAAAAAATAGTGTATGGATAATCGAAAGACGCCTGTGTGATGCAGCATGGGCGTCTTTTGTAGTAAGTTTCATTATAATCAATTCCTCTACTTGCGGGTATGCCTCCGGTTCCGTACAATGATATTGCGACACCGAACGGAAGGAGAAAAGGAGAATGAAAAATAGTAAGACAAGACAATTCAGTGTATTAGGTGATTGTGGGAAAATCTATCAGTTTATGCTGGACATCTATGAAAGGGATTGGCGAAACGGAGTGCCGGCACCGTTTTTTGAATATGCCTATTCATCCTTTGGCTCCTGGATGGACATTTCTTATTCCTATAAGAACCGAATCTGGGAAGACAATGGCGAGGTCGTGGCGTTCTGCTTTTATGAAAACCCCGTGACGGATATCTATTTCAGCCTGAAACCGGGTTATGAAGAACTTGCCCCGGAGATGGTGGCCTATGCGGATGAACAGATGCCCATAAAGGCCGGGGAACGGCAGTTGATTCTTTTCGGCGGGCAGACTGCTCTCATAAGTGCCGCAGAGAAGCTGGGATACCGCCAGGTTTATGAGCGGTTCGATATGCAATTGGATTTTGAGGAGGGATTGGACTACCCGCTGCCGGAGGGCTTTCATTTTGTGAAGCCGGAAGAATATGACATGGACAAAATAGGCAAGTGCTGTTGGAAGGGCTTTGACCATGAAGAAACAGAGGGGCCATGGAATCATCAGTATGAACAGGCCAATTACCTGATACAGACAGCTCCTCACAGTACGGCGGAGCTTGGCGTCATAATCGCGGATGGACAAGGGGAGTATGCATGCTTTGCGGGAATGTGGTGGACTCCTCAAAATAAACTGGCTTATATGGAACCTCTCTGCACGATTCCGGAGTATCGCGGCAGAGGTCTGGCGGCTGCGGCATTATCGGAAATGTACCGCAAAACGAAAAAAATGGGCGCCACCCACATGACCGGCGGAGACAATGAGTTCTATCGAAAAATCGGCTATAAGCCTGCGGTGAAATGGATGCATTGGAAGAAATAGGGACGGCCGGTATGGCTGCTAATGCGTCTTTGGATTGATTATGTAGGATTGCGGCAGAGCCGGGAAACAGCGGGGTAGGACGGCAGCAGGATGACAGAAGAGCCGGGAAACAGTGGGGCGAGACGGCAGAAGAGCCGGGAAGCAGCGGGGTAGGACGGCGGCAAAACCGGGAAACAGCAGGGCAGGACGGCAGAAGAGCAGGGAAACAGCGGGACGAGACGGCGGCAAAACCGGGAAACAGCAGGGCAAGACGGCAGAAGAGCAGGGAAACAGCAGGGCAGGACGGCGGCAGGATGACAGCAGAGCCGGAAAGCCCCCCGACTCTGCGGTTCGGTATACATGAGACCATAAGGGGCGCACCCACCGCAGAACCCTATCAGGGCGCGTCAGGCAGCAGCCGCATAGCGCCGGGGAATCCGGCTTCCCGGAACAGAGCCTGGAGCTGCTCTGCGGATGCCGCGTCAAACCCCTCCGCCATGAGGAAAGTCCCGGTCGCCGTGACCGTGCCGTCCTCTCCGGTGGTGAAGACCACCGCGATGGGATTGCCGTCCTGGAAGGTATACAGATAGAGGATGCCCTCTTCGGTCTCGCTGCTGACGAAAGATTTTGCCGCCGTATATACGGAAGAAGCGGCAAGGGCGGCCGCTCCGCTCTGCGAGTTGATCAGGGTGACCAGGGAAGCGGCGCTCCGGTTATCAAGCAGTTTCTTCAGGGAATCCGAAAAGGAGGCGGTGACGGCATCGACTTCCGCGTAGGCAAACATGTCCCCCATTGTGGGAACCTCCGTCTCGTAGACCGCTTGGGGAGCGGTGTAGTCCCCGGCGGCAAGCGTCTGGCGCATCTTTTCGATATCAGCCGCATCGCTCAGCAGGCTCCCATAGCTGCTGTTGACCATCTCATCCATGAGCGCGACTACGTCCAGGCCGTGTTCATACAGGGACTTCCCTCTGCCTCCAGAGCCTGCGCAGCCGCTGAGGGCAATCTGGAGCACCATTGTCAAAAGCATCATTGTCAGGAGCGTTCTTTTCGTCTTGTTCATTTTCGGTTCCTTTCCGGAATATTCCAGGTTTGTAAAATGATGTAATGTGTCCAGCTCAAATGTGTATAATTCAAATGCCTCCATTTCAAATGCCTCCATTTCAAATGCGTATAATTCAAATGCGTTTATAGTGTGTTCGCAGTGTATCTGCAATATACTTGCATTGTACCAAGCCACTTACGTGGCAGCAAGTTCTAAAAATATTTTCTCCTAAAT
>CAJUCE010000081.1 GCA_910584865.1 uncultured Acetatifactor sp. | reverse complement strand
CGGCAGGAACAGCGGGAACAACAGCCCCACAGAAAGCAGGATATGGAGCGATAAAAGAAAGGGCGGCGGGATAGTCAACACCTGCCCGCCGCCCTGTTTTGAAGTTTTATTAGACCGATAATGGGAATTTACAGAAATACCGGAATATCATTTATGTATCATCATCTTGCAAATTTATAATTTCATTTTCATATTTTCTGATGCGTTTTATTTCTTCACGTACTTCGGTCAAAGCAAAGCCCAAAAGATTTGAACCATTCCATTTTTCGGGATGATACGCATTTTCGTTGTTAGCATCTATACCTATTCCCCATATCATATCAAGGGGGCTTGC
The DNA here is from genome assembly GCA_910584865.1 of uncultured Acetatifactor sp. GTDB lineage: Bacteria > Bacillota > Clostridia > Lachnospirales > Lachnospiraceae > Acetatifactor. The sequence goes on along the minus strand of CAJUCE010000081.1, from coordinate 5,824 downwards.
CTCGACAAGGATACTCTCACCTGTTGATAAGAGAACTTGCCTGAGTTGTTTATTTTGTGAGAATTTATAATAATTCCCTGTAAGAACAATGTGATATTTTACTTCATTCCATATATTCTCATCAAAGTTTTTTACTTTCCGCCCAAGCCCCTTTATCTTATCCTGCATAGTTTCGTCCATGATTTGCTTCGCAATTTCTTCATCTCCGAAAATACGTGCTTTTTCCGCCATCATATACTGTTCCATACAAGAATATCGAAGATGATTTACCCGAAAATCAGCCTTATACCATTGACTGAAACATTCTTTTCCAACGCTTCTGCATCTATTTCGATGTCCCCAAAAACAGATGATAGGTCTTTCTAATCCTGCTTTCCTTTCTTCGATAAGCGTATCAACACTGTAACCCCTTATTTTCTTCCACTTTCTTATGTGATAATTGTTATAGGTACAAATTTCATACATCATTATATTCCACAAAAGCGGCTTAGGAAACTTTTCTTCAAATTCTTTCTTTTCTTCTTTTGAAAGCGCATAAAACCAGTTATAAAATTCTTCCGCATATGCCTCACCATACCCCATACGCCAGCCTATGCTGGATTCAGATATTTCGGGATACTTAATCCATAAAGGCGCCATATATTTTTTATCTATCATTATAATCCTCTGTCAAAACCCGATTTATCGGTTTGTACTGGAAGAAATTATACCATACCCAACTATGAAAAACAATCCCTGTTTTACGTCCGTTCCTACTATCCAGACGGTCAAGGGACGAGTAGTATTTTTAAAGTTTTTCCCGTTTTCCTCCACCACTGTCAAAAGCCTGTCCGGAAGGGATGCCACAAATTCTTTCAGTCCCGCTTCCTCAACAGCCCGATCCAGTTCCCGGCGCGAATATTCCTCAAAGAGGGTAATATTATTCTGCAGGGTATCATTGAACAGGAAAGTGTCCTAGGACACAATCCCTGTCAATGCGCACCTGCTGCTCTCACTCAGCCTCCTGCGTTCAACACCGTCAAAAAAAACCATATATCAGTATCCCTTGATTTTGAAAAAAGATGTTGCTATAATAACTGCGTTATATTTTTGAAACAAACACGGCAAGGAGATTCTTATGAAAAAAAGTGTGCCCACGAAGAAAGGAGTACCTATGAAGAGAATAATATCACTGCTGCTAATCCTGGCCATGCTTTTATCCCTTTCCGCCTGCAGCAAGGACAAGGATGGCACCTCGGATGCGGCTGCTTCCCCAGGCGCGGACATTTCAAGGGAAACGGACGCCTCCAATGACGATGCTTCCAACGACGGCTCTCCCCGGGAAGGCGATGCTTCCGCAGCTTCCAACGACTCCCCGGCTGCGGATTCCGCAGCAGACCCCCAGGCGCAGCCCACCCATTATCCCGTCACATTAACGGACCAGGCAGGCCGGGAAGTCACTCTTACAGAAACGCCCAAACGTCTGGTCAGCGGCTACTACATCTCCACCAGTCTGCTGATTGCCCTGGATTTGGAGAACAGACTTGTAGGAATCGAAGCAAAAGCCGGATCACGCCCCCTTTACCGGATCAGCGCCCCCGCTCTTTTGGATCTGCCCAATGTAGGTTCCGCCAAAGAATTTGACCTGGAGGGCTGCGCCGCCCTGGATCCTGACCTGGTCATCCTGCCCGCGAAGCTGAAGGATGCCGCAAATACCCTGGAAGAACTGGGATTTCCGGTTCTTCTGGTGAATCCGGAAAACCAGGAACTGCTCACGGAAATGATTCACCTGATTGCAGAGGCTACCGATACACAGGCCCGTGCCCGGGAACTGTTGGATTTCACTTCCGCCCAGGAAAAACGCCTGTCCGGCCTGTTGGACGGGGCGGAGGCTCCCACCGTTTACCTGGCGGGAAATTCCAGTCTGCTCTCCACCGCCGGCAGCGCCATGTACCAGTCGGACCTGATACTCCGGTCCGGCGGCGCCAATGCGGCTGCGGAGATTACCGATGCTTACTGGGCGCAAATCGACTACGAACAGCTGCTTTACTGGAACCCGGAATACATCATCCTGGCCTCGGATGCCGCTTACACGGCGGACGACGTTCTGGCTGACCCCAACCTGGCAGACTGCGCCGCCGTCGCAAAGGGACAGGTCTTTCAGATGCCCGGCAAAGCCGAATCCTGGGACAGCCCTGTTCCCGGAGGTATCCTGGGAACCGTCTGGCTCAGCGGTATCCTGCATCCTGACCTGTGCCCAGAAGAAGAGAATGAGGCGATTATAGATGAATATTATGAAAAATTCTATGACTTCGTCTACAGCGACAACTAAAAAGACGAGAGCTCAAACCATATCCCACAGGACACAAGCCCTGTGTGCCCTCTGCGCAGGATTACTGGCTGCCCTCGCCGTCCTCAGCCTGTTCACAGGAAAATATCCCCTGTCCCTGGGAAAACTGCTTGAAGGAAATGCGCTGCAAAGACGGATCTTTCTGAACCTGCGGGTCAGCCGGACGATCGTGGGCGTTGCGGGCGGCTTTGTCCTGGGCGTTTCGGGCTTTGTCTACCAGACCCTGTTCCGCAACCCCCTGGCCTCCCCGGATATTATCGGCGTGTCTTCCGGGGCCAGTGCGGGCGCGGCGGCGGGCATCCTGCTTTTTTCCGGCCAGACGGCAGGAACCGGCCAGGCGGCCGCAGCCACCCAGTCTGCCATTGCTGCCCAAACTGCTGTCGCAGTCTGTGCTTTCGGCGGCGCACTGTCCGCGGTTGCCGTGGTCCTGGCCCTCTCCGCCCTGGACAGAACCGGCAAAAACAGCTCCATCGTCCTGGCCGGAATCGCTGTCCATGCCCTGGCCCAGACAGCGCTGATGTGCCTGAAGCTCACCGCAGACCCGGAGCGGGAACTGGCTTCCATAGAATTCTGGATTATGGGCAGCTTAAGCGGTATCAGCATCCATTCCCTGGGAGGAAATCTCCTGCTGTGCCTTTTCTGCCTCACCTCCCTTTTCCTGCTCCACCGCCATATTATCATTTTGTCCGGCGAGGAGGGAGAGGTGCGGATGCTTGGCGTCAGTGTGGGTAAGCTGCGGCTTCTGGTGCTTGTCACCGCCACCCTGGCCGTTTCCGCCGTAATCAGCCTCACCGGGCTTATCAGCTTTATAGGATTGTTGGCGCCCCACGGCGCAAGGCTTTTCACCAGAGACAACCGGCCGGGCGCCATGCTGCTTGGGGGCCTGATGGGCGGAATCCTGCTTCTGGGCGCGGATATTCTGGCGCGCAGCGTCACAAGCGTGGAATTGCCGGTGAGTATATTCACCAGTCTCCTTGGGGCGCCTTTTCTGATTATCCTGATTGTAAGAAAAGGAAAAGTATGATTGTTTGTGCCATTCGCCATTTTCAGCGGGATTGATGCTGAAGACGGCATGACGGGAAGTGTGAAAAGATTTTCCCATGCTGTGAAAGGAAGGCTGTATATGACTTTTTTCTCCGTAAACACACTCTCTGCCGGATACGGCAGGAAACGCATTCTGGAGGATATTTCCTTTTCCCTGGACAGGGGATGCCTCCTGGGCATTCTGGGTGCAAACGGCAGCGGCAAGACCACCCTGTTAAAGGCTCTCTGCAGCCTCCTTCCCCATGAGGGCAGCTGTATTCTGGAAGGAACTGCCCTGGAAAAATGCTCTCCCAGGCAGATGGCCAGGCTTTGCGGCTACATTCCCCAGAGGAGCGGCATCGCCCTGGATATTTCCGCCCTGGATGTGGTGCTCATGGGCTTTCATTCCCATCTGGGTCTGTTGGAGCGCCCCACTGCCGCCATGAAGGCCCAGGCCTGCCGCACCCTGGCCGCAGTGGGACTGGCAGGGAAGGAAGGTGACAATTATCAGACCCTCAGCGAGGGCCAGAAGCAGCTGTGCATCCTGGCCAGAACCCTCTGTACCGGGAGCAGGCTCCTGTTTCTGGACGAACCGGAGAGCGCCCTGGACTTTGGTCACCGCCACCGGATGCTTGAATTGTTACTGGACTGGATGCGGGAAACCCACGGGGCTGCTGTGGTAAGCCTCCATGACCCCTTCCTTGCGCTGAACTACTGCCACAGGCTTCTGATTCTCTCGGAGGGGCGTATTCTGGGATGTATTTCCCCCAAAACAGACAGCCCGAAGCAGATGGAAGCCCTGCTTGCCCGCATATACGGCCAGGTCAGCCTGGTTTCCTGCAGGAAGAGGGACGGCGGCAGGCGGCTCGTGATGCTGAAGGAGGACGCTTCCTCCCCGGCTGCTCTTAACTGACGATTTTAGCAACCCCTTAGATTTTGCGGAGCTCTTCAACATTTATTGCACATGTATAATCTATTTATTTCCTTTGCGTGTCAAAAGGAGACAACTATGTTCGAGCAGGATTATATTATGAGGCTCATCAAAGAAATGGTACGGACTATTTTAAAATTATTATTCAACATAGACACAGAATCTCCGACAGCGGAATTGTTGGAAGGCAAAGAAGAAAAGGAAACACTGGAAAATCTGTTGGACATGATTGACGCCGGAAAAATCAATGAAGCAGAAAACAGCTTATATGATTCCATCCGTGACAAGGATATGGGCAGTTTAGAAATCGCACTGTTGTTTTATTCTTACTTAAATGACAAGAGCGATGCATTTTTAGAAGAAAACGGTTTTTGTCGGGAAGAAGTCAGATTGGGAATGGAAAATGTGGTTAATGCATTTGGTTTGAGCAGCATAGTCAGGGTATTTTTGACAGACTGAGTATCAAGGCAGACGATCTGTCTGTAATACTTTACTTTCCGAAAGAAAGGAAACTTGAAACGATATGAAGACTAACGCAGCGCCTGCATCCAAGCTGACCGCGGACTGCATCTGGAATTCTTTTCAGAGCAGCCATAAAAAGCATCTGATTCTTACCGACACCGGAAACAGCGGGAAAAGCACTCTTATGTTCGGCATTTTGTCCGATCTCTGGCGCCGCCTGGCAGAGTCTGAAAACGAACCTGTTTTGCTCAATGAAATGGAGGCTCCGGAAAGCCAGTGCCAGAATTACTGCCAGATAATCCGGACAATCATGGCCCGAAAGCGTCTCCTTGCCGCGGTGAGGAAGCAGTCTCTGCCTTTCCTGGAGGAGCTTTGCAGCCATCATGACGGATTCCTTGTGGATTTGGACCGGCCCTTCGGGCGGATGGGATGTGTCATCATGGCTTCAGGACAGGGCAGGCGCTTTGGAGGCAACAAGCTCCTGGCAGACTTTGGGGGAAAGCCCCTGATTCAATGGGCCCTGGATGCCACGGAAGGGATCTTTGCCAGACGGATTGTGGTTACCCGGCACCGGGAGGTGGCTGAGCTTGTCCGTTCCCGGGATGCGGATGTGCTCCTCCATGGCCTGCCTGACCGCAGCGATACCGTCCGCCTGGGGCTTGGGGCCATTTCGGAGGAGGTGGAGGGCTGTCTCTTCTGTCCGGGAGACCAGCCCCTGCTGCGGCAGGAAACGGTGGCTTCCCTGGCCCTGAACGCAGTAAATGAGTCTGACGGAATCTGGCGTCCGGCCTGGCGGGATACGGAAGGAGCTCCCGTACTGTTCCCCAGATGGAGCTTCCCGGAACTGCTGACGCTTCCCCAGGGACAGGGAGGAAGCTTTCTGCTGAAAAAATATCCCGAACGGATACGCAGGGTACCTGTCCGGGACAAACATGAGCTTCAGGATATTGACAGCCGGGAGGATATGGAATTCCTGTTGGAGCGGCAGACGCAAGGCTTTTTCATATAACACAGTCTATAAAATGTTGATGAACGGCGCAAACTCCAACGTGTCGGGCTTTTCGCTGTCTATCCCGTTG
>CAJUCE010000080.1:2152-6258 GCA_910584865.1 uncultured Acetatifactor sp. | reverse complement strand
TGGGTCTGCAACACCCTGATTCACCGGTTCAAATCCGGTCTGCGCCTCTTAGAAACCCCGATTCATGCGGGGTTTTTTACTGCCCTTTTTTCCCTGCGATGCCCATGTTTCCTTAAGTTCCCGTTCCTTTTTAATTTTTTTCAAAAAATCTTCTTTTTTCATAAACACCGTTTCCGACCGTTTAAAATCGGATAAAATCTTTTCATAGGTGGTAAATAGGTGGAGAGGCATAGGTCTTACAGCTGGTCAACCAAATCATGCTTTCCACCGGTATCCGTATGAAGATATGTCTTAATAACGACCTTATAGTCATCGCCCAGCAGTTCGGCCACTGCCTTTATATCCTGATGACTTGATGTTTTGCTGAGTAATCTTGTCGCAAAGGTATGTCTCAGTGCATGGGTTCCGTAATGCGGCAGCTCACATTTGCGTAAGATTCTGTCAAGCGTCTCCTGTATGTTCCGGCTGGTAGGGAAATTACCAGTATTGGTACATACGATTAAATCCTCTCGGATTTGGTGCTGTCCATAAGTCTCCAGCATGATATTCAGGCATTTCAGGGCTTCCTGATCTGCCTGCAGGAGAACAGGAGAAGGCAGAGGAAATGAAGGAGCGCCTAGAGGATTTTGCGTCTGCCCAGGAGAAACGGGCTTACATTCAGGGGTATGCAGACTGCGTGCAGGCACTGCATCATATGGGGCTTCTGAAGGAGAATGAAGGATTGAAATGGGCGGAGAAAGTAGACCAAAAGTAGATATTCATCAGAAAGCTCAGTGACATTTGCGGCATCCAGGATGCATTTCACTGCAAACAGGTTGTTTGAATGAATCAGACAGACTATAATAGCGATTATTTCTATAAATAACCAGGAGGTAAGAAATTTTATGAAACTGAAAAAGGTAATGATAGTATTCGGTACTGTCTGTATATTGAGCACAATGATTACAGGATGCGGTTCCGGTTCTGAATCTGCTGTTAAAACAAAGAGCATATGTCCGTTGAAATGAAAGGCAGCTTTAAAAATGATGAATTTCATGCTACAGAAATACGGTTCTTTTAGACAAAGAGGAGAAAGATTATGAAAAGGAAATGTATTCTGATATTTATGATAGTTTTGACGTTGGGGATGACCGCCTGCTCATCCGAATCAAAAGAAGATGCGGTATCTGTGGAGACTGATTCCCCGCAGGAAACGGATAAGAAAGAAACCACAGATACAAAAGATGAGGAAGCAGAAACGAATCTTGTGGAACCGTCAAAGCCGGAGATTGCAGAAGAGGATGGAAAAGTTTCTCCGGAAGACGAGGAAATTACAGAGGGCGATCCCATTGCCGGAATTGTTGAAAAATATGAAGGTAACACAATCACGATCAAAAACCCGGATGATGACATGCTCTATTATTTTTCCACGGAGAATGCCCGGATACTGGAAGGATTTTCCACAGAGAGTGCTCAGGAAGCAGAAGGAGAACTCTCGATTGCTGTGGGTGATAAGGTAGAGATCAGTTACCGTGGACTGATTGATTTTGATGAAGAGCATCCAGATGAAGCTGTAAAAATTGTTGTGATCACAGTTGAATAAATCTGCTGATACAGAGAATGTTTGCAAAACCAGATTTTAATATCTACATAGCCATATACAAAGATCCCATCGCTAAGGCAATGGGATTTTTGTAATTCTCTTGACAGTTACTTTATGGTGCATTATACCGTACTTATATATATAATACAGTATAATACAGAAAGGCAGTGGTAGTTTGGAGATTGTTGTAAGTAATAAGGCAAGTCGTCCTCTGTACGAGCAGATTGTGTTGCAGATAAAAGCGCAGGTTATGAGCGGCGATTTGAAATCCGGGGAGGCACTTCCCTCTATCCGTTCCCTTGCAAAATCGCTGCAGATCAGTGTTTTGATCGTGCAGAAGGCATATGATATCCTGCAGGAAGATGGCTTTATTGAAACGACAGCCGGGAAAGGCTACTATGTATCTGTCAAAAATCAGGACTTCTATTTGGAAGAACAGCAAAAAAAGATAGAGGGCTGTTTCAATGACGCAATAGAAATAGCCCGTATGAGCGGAATACCGCTTGATAAATTAGTCAGCTTATTGACATTATTGTATGAGGAGGATTAGCGATGGCAAATGCGTTCATGGTATCAGGCCTTACCAAAACTTATCAGGATTTTGTTTTGGATCATGTCTCGTTTACCGTTCCCAGTGGGTCCATTGTTGGACTGATTGGAGAAAACGGCGCAGGAAAAAGCACAACCATCAATGCAGCTTTAGGGCTGATTCAAAAGGAAGACAGCGTTGTATCCATTTTGGACAGCGAGGAACTGGACGGGGATGTCAAAGAACAGATCGGCGTCGTGTTTGATGGCAGCAATTATCCGGAAATCCTTTCTCCCCGGAAATTGAACCGGGTTATGAAAAATATTTACAGGACGTGGGACGAACGGATATATTTAACAGTTTTCTTTGCCGTCCGAGAAGCAGATCAAACAGTTTTCAAAAGGAATGAAGATGAAGCTGGCAATCTCGGTTGCATTTTCCCATCATTCCAGGCTGCTGGTTCTGGACGAAGCCACCAGCGGCTTAGACCCGGTTGTCTGGGATGATATTCTGGATATGCTGCTGGATTTCGTGCAGGACGAAGAGCATTCCATTCTGGTATCTTCCCACATTACCAGTGACTTAGAGAAGATTGCCGATTATATCGTATTTATCCATGAAGGGAAAGTAGTTTTTGAGAAAACCAAAGATGAGCTGACCGAGCGGTATGGCATCCTTAAGTGCGGTGCAGTTTGACGCGTTGGATAAATCTGATATCATCTCGTACCGTAAAATGGACTATGAATGGCAGATACTGGTTTCAGACCGGGAGAGGATGCAGAAAAAATATCCGAAAGCCCTGGTTGTCCCGGCAACGATTGATGAAATCATGCTTCTTTAAGTAAAGGGGGAAAAGTGATGAAAGGCGTTTTGGTGAAAGATCTCTATATTGCCAGGGGCAATATTCTTGTAACTATCGTCAGTCTGGTTGTTCTGGGCTTTGGGTTATCCTTTTTGCTGGAAACCAGCGCACTTCTGGTTCTGGCTCCGGTTGCCGCCACGACAGCGGTCTTTATCAGCATTACCAGTGACGCGGCATCCAAATGGAACAAAAATGTCATTACCATGCCGGTATCGAGAAACCAGATCATTGGTGAGAAGTTTCTGTTTTACATCCTGCTTGCCATATTAGGAATGCTGACAGCGCTGGTACCCTGCGCCGTCCTTGCCTGTTTCGGTATGGATATCACGCTTCACTCGCTGTTGCTGTACGGCTCTATTGGGATGAGCGCATGCCTGCTTGCAGGCGGCATCAGTCTGCCGTGTGCATATCTGTTTGACCCGGAGAAATCGCAGATTGTCTTTATGATGTCATTTATGGCGGGGGCAGGGATTATTACGGGGCTTGTTCTTCTTATCAATTTGGTTTTTCCTGTAAAGGAGAATATCCTTCTGGCTTTCCATATTGTATTTATCATTTCTGTTATATAGTTTTTTATCTCATACCGGATTGCGGTAAAGGTATATTGGAAACGGGATATTAGTTGACGAATATGGGATGAAAGAGGCGGGGTGCAGACGAATGACTGTCCGCACCCCCGAAAAGATTTATGGGAAAGTTGCCCGCTGTAACATTTCGCGGACATTTGCTTGTTATACTATGTAAAAAAGCAGAGGAGTGTGGATATGAAAAAGATCTTGCTGGTAGAGGATGACGACCTTTTAAATAAAACGCTGACTTACAACCTGATCTCTGAGGGTTATGATACCGTATCAGCTCTGAATGCCGGCACAGCCACCGAGTTATTGACGCAGACGGAATATGACCTGGTACTTCTGGACATCAATCTGCCGGATGGCAGCGGCTATGACCTGTGCAGGCTCATAAAGCCGGAGAACCCTGACACACTGGTGATCTTCCTGACGGCCAACGACCAGGAGAGCGACCAGATCCGGGGGTATGAAGTGGGGGCTGTGGATTATATTACCAAGCCCTTTTCCATTGGGGCGCTGCTGCGGAAAATACGGGCAATGTTCGCCATGCTGGAACACCGT
>CAJUCE010000080.1:0-1998 GCA_910584865.1 uncultured Acetatifactor sp. | reverse complement strand
ATCAAAACGATTTACGGAATTGGATATCAGTGGATGGGAGGCGAGAGAAAATGAATCTGGGGCGAATCTCTGTAAAAAGGATATTCCTGCTGATCATCGGCGGTATGGCGGTTTCCATGCTGGTCATCTGCGCAGTTTTCTTCGCGGTGACAGGGCAGATGTGGATACTGGCCTCCGGTATGCTGCTGATGCTCTGCGCCCTTGCATGGATGTTCCTTCTGACGGTTGCCTTTGGCAAACGGCTTTCCATATTTACCAGGGAGCTGTGCCGGGCAATGGACCAGATGATCAGCGGAAGCGGAGAGCCTGTGCGCGCCGGGGACAGTGAAACACTCTTCGCCCGTATCAGCTACCGTCTTTCGCGGCTGTATGGGATCATGCAGGAGAACCGGAAGAAGGTGGATGAGGAACGGCAGGAGCTGCAGATGCTGGTGTCAGATGTTTCCCATCAGGTGAAAACACCGGTGGCAAATCTGAAAATGGTGACGGACACGCTGCTTTCAAAACCGGTCACAGAGGAAGAACAGTTGGAGTTCCTGAAGGGCATCCGGAATCAGACGGACAAGCTGGAGTTTCTTTTTCAGGCTCTTGTGAAAACCTCACGGCTGGAAACAGGGGCAATCCGGTTGGAAAAGAAAGACGCCCTGCTGATTGACACGCTGGCGATGGCCTTAAGCGGCATCGTATATACGGCGGAGAAAAAGAATATATCCGTAACAGTGGACTGTCCGGAGGATCTCATCCTTTCCCATGACAGCAAGTGGACGGCGGAAGCCGTATTCAACCTGCTGGATAATGCAGTGAAATATACCCCGGCCGGAGGAGCAATCCGAGTTTCAGTAGAACAATGGGAAATGTATGTAAAACTGAGTGTGTCCGATACCGGCAAGGGGATTTCCGAGAGCAATCAGGCCGCTATTTTCCGGCGCTTTTATCGTGAGGAAGAAGTACACGAACAGCAGGGCGTGGGCATTGGCCTGTATCTGACCCGCGAGATCGTAACGAGGCAGGGCGGCTATATCAAAGTGGTTTCGGAGCCAGGCAAGGGTTCGGAATTTTCCATTATGCTCCCTACAAGATAATTTTTGAAATGTCCGAGTCTTGTAACATTTCAGCCGCATTTTTTATGCCGCCTCGGACATTTCTGTGACATTTGGATTTTATAATGTCCGAAGAACAAGATTCTTAGAACTTTGTTCTTTAATCAACAGGCAGAAAGCCTTGGAAGGAGCATTTGATTATGAATGTATTACAAACAATCGATCTGAAAAAGTATTATGGCAGTGAGCCAAACATTACCCGCGCCCTGGATGGCGTCAGCCTCTCTGTGGAACAGGGGGAGTTTGTGGCAATCGTCGGAACGTCCGGCAGCGGGAAATCCACCCTGCTTAACATGATGGGCGGGCTGGATACGCCCACGTCCGGCAATGTTATTGTCCGTGGGGATGAGCTGGCACAAAAGTGCGACGAGGAGCTGACCATCTTCCGCCGCCGCAACATCGGCTTTATCTTCCAGAACTATAACCTTGTCCCGATCCTGAATGTCTATGAAAATATTGTTTTGCCTGTGGAGCTGGACGGAGATACAGCAGACAAGAAGTTCATGGACGAGATCGTGGGGATGCTGGCACTTCAGGATAAACTGCAGAATATGCCGAATAACCTTTCCGGCGGACAGCAGCAGCGTGTCGCCATTGCCCGCGCCCTGATCACCAAACCGGCCATCATCCTGGCCGATGAGCCCACCGGAAATCTGGATTCCAAGACCAGCGCCGATGTGCTGGGGCTTTTAAAGCGTACCAGTATGGAGTTTAACCAGACCATTGTCATGATTACCCATAATAACGAGATTGCCCAGCTTGCTGACCGGATCATAAGGATTGAGGACGGCAGGATCGTGGAGTAAGGAGGTGGCAGATATGACATGGCCTTTTGAAAATGATACCGGCGCTGTTATTAAAAAATTAGCGTCTGCTCAATTAAAGAAAGAGCGTTTGA
>CAJUCE010000079.1 GCA_910584865.1 uncultured Acetatifactor sp. | reverse complement strand
AACTGCCGATTGCTGAGGCTTGCCAGGAAGGCTGTCCTTCCTTCTTCCTGGCAAGACCACTCACGAGCGGAAGATGCCGGGGACGCCGCGGCATCTTTCGTCCTTCTTCCTCATGGAGGCGGACAATCTTCTTATACTGCATAACGCTGAATACTGCCTAATGCAATCATGCGATTGAACCAGTCAGCGTTATGCAGTCTGGCTTCACGGCAAATGAAATCGTTAAGCAGTATAAATTCGGGATGTTACAACTTTATTATAGCACTTTAGCTCTGCATTCCTACTTCCGCAGAATTTTTTCCATGGGTTTGCCTTTGGCCAGCTCATCCACCAGTTTGTCCAGGTAGCGGATTTCCTGCATCAGAGGTTCTTGGATCTCCTCCACTCTCACCCCGCAGATTACCCCCTTAATCAGCCTTCTGTTCTCGTTTAACTGCGGGGCATTCCGGAAAAAATCCCCGTAGGAAACCGGTTTTTCCGCCATGCCCTCCAATTCCGCCCGGCTGTAGCCGGTAAGCCAGCAGGTCACCTGGTCAACCTCATCCTTTGTGCGGCCTTTCTTCACCGCTTTGCTCACAAGCAGCTGATAGACCTTGTTGAAATCCATCTGATAGACCTTTTCGTTTGTCATTCTGTCATACCTCCTTACATTCCCTGTTTTGTTCCCGCTGCCCTTTTCAGACAAGTTGCCTGAACCATTCCCATCGGCTTCCGGGCAGCCCCTATTTCCGGTCGAACTTCTGCTTCCGAGCATATCCTTACTCCCGCTCTGTCACTGTTACCCGCACCTGGTCCCCGGGCTGCTTCCCGATTTTGGCGCGGATATCCTTCCGCAGGCCCAGGATATAGCAGATGCTCCCGTCCTCATTCTTTACGCCCATATTCACAATGCTGCCGTCATAGGGCTCCCCGTCAAAGGTGGCGTGGACTTTCACCCTGCCCCGGCCGAATTCCTTCCGGATGTCATAGGGAAACAACACATAAGCTCCTCCTGTGTCCCCTGCGCTGTAAATCAGGGATTCAAACTCGTATATTTTTTCATTCATTCCTGTCTCTCTTCTCCTGCAATCGAAACTCTCGCTCCGCCGTTCCGGCCTCTGCCATCCCCGCGGAAAAAATGCCTTTTCTCCCTGGTATCATCATATCAGAAAAAGAAAGCAGCATCAACAGAAATTCGCTGTCAGACTCTGTACCCGTTTCCCGTCCACCTTTTCCGGCGCATGGACTATGAGTTTCAGAATATGTCTATACAGTTCTATCAGTTTAGCTAAAATCAACAATCAATGCAAAAGAAATATTTTCCTGGGCTGATATTCATATCAGCCGTCGCTCAATGTCGCGCAGCCCTCATAGACCTTCCATATTCCCTTCCCCAAAAACTGCCCGCTGCGGTCTTTTTCATACCGGGGCGCCTCCAGTTCCGGAAGTTCGGACAGGCTGCCGTCCAAATATTGTCCTAGACGATATACGGCTGTCTCAAGCCTGGCAGTAAGCCCTCCGTAGCGGAGATCCAGCCGGGACCAGCCAAAGGGAGAACAGGTCTGCATCCACTGCTGCCTGTGGGCAGTCCGCAGCGCTTTCACCAGGTCAAGCAGTTCCCTCATCTGTTCCGCGTCTTTTCCAAGGGCCTCCCGGTCCCTGTCTTTATAGTGCTGATGCAGCCTTTCCCCCAAAGCGGCTTTCAGCTGCAGGGACTTGGCCAGAAGGAGCGGAACCAGTAAAAACCATCCTTCCTCCCCTGCCTTTTCCAGGTCCGCCTCCAGCAGCCGCGCCGTTTTCCCATAATGCGCATCCAGTCCAAGCCCCCGCAGATCCGCGTCGTACAGTCCCTCCAGAGGATCCTGCCAGAGAAGATATTTGGAGGGATTGGGCGGCCAGCGGTTCTCCGGATTGCTGCAGGGAACCGCGTCCAGAAAAGCCGTGTCCGCAAACCACCCTGCGCATAATCCGGTACATGCGGCAAAGCGGGCGTCCAGAACCTCATGGCCCACCGAGTCCTCACGGTAAGCGCTCTCCGCATAATACTGCATTCCCAGCAGTCCCAGCCAGTCGCAGCACTCTGCTCCGTCATCATGCCACAGGCAGCCGTAGGCCATGGGAATCCGATATTTTTTTACCGCCTCCAGCGCCGGCTCCGCAGTCCGGAAGGTAAACGGGTAATTGACACAAAAGGACGAGACAGAAAGCAATGGTCCCGCATAGATGGCCCTGCCCGTATCCCGGTGCCTTTTCATCATTCCGTCCAAAAGGCCCGGATCCCGGGAATAATAATCCCAGTAGATCAGACCCGCATCCTCTGGTATCCCGGCACATATCTCCGGGTCAGGCGCCTCGTCCGGATCCAGATAGACATGCCTGGGGGAGCTGTAGGAAAACAGCATGTCACTGTAAAGGGCGATTTCCAGTCCGTTCTCCCGGGCCAGGGCATGGACCCGCCGCAGATGCTCCAGGAAAATATCCAAAGGCCTGCGGACGCCGTTTTTCTGCCGGTACCGCCCTTCCCCCAGGCCATGGGTCTCATCCATGCCCACAATGATCCTCCGGCTCCTTAGGCACCGGCCTATCGTCTGCAGCATCTTCCCGATCAGCTCATAGGTTTTCCCCTCTCCGGCCAGCAGGCAGGAGGGACTGTCCTGCAGGGAAGCATATTCCGGAAACCGAAGCACTTTTTCCAGATGTCCCAGAACCTGTATGGACGCCACTATGCTGATGCCGTACTGATGCGCATAGTCATCCAACTGCCGCAGCTGTTCCCGGGCATAGCCTCCCCGCATATAGCCGAACCGGGGCTCCCCCTCCAGCTCATACACATCCTCCATGTACAGGATCAGGCAATTCAGCCCCATCAGCGCCATGCGGTCCAGAACATCTCTCAGAAATCCGGGATTAGGCACACTGTTCCGGGATGCGTCAATCATAACGCCTATCCTGGGGATATACATTTTTTCTGTATGGTTCATTTGGGGCTTTCCCCCATTCTCCCGCAGAATCCCCAAAGCCCGGAACAAATGAATCTTCTCCCGAAAGCCGATCCGGCACAGGCCGCCCTCCCGTGTTATCCGAAGCGCCTCTTCTCCCCCGGCCGGCAGCCCGAAAAAATCCACACGGATTTCATCCGCCCATCCTCCCTGAAAATAGTAAGCCGGAAGCCTGTGTATGGCGCTTAAAATCGTCTCATCCTCTATTCCTCTGATTTCCCTGAACATTCTGTCCTCTCCTCCAATGCACATCGAAGAATCGCCTGAGGCGTTCTTCCCACAATCAGTTGTTTCCCGTCACTGTAGCCTTTTCTTCCCGTCCTGCCAATTCTCGAATCAACAGAGAACGGAGATAAGAAATCCTGTCATACGCTTCCTCCGGCTCTATATCAAGCCGGAAATACTGCCCTCAACTGCAGCGCCTGCAGAGCTCTGCCAATCTTTTAATGCCGTGCATGAACTCCAGGATTTATTTTTTCATTCATTCCAGTATACCATGCCTTTCAAGATACTGCATTATAAAAGTTTTTTTCTGTCCAGTTGTGCTGTCAAAACATGTTTTCGTGCAATCGGTATTAGACAAAATTTCATTTTTTCCGATATTTTATGTGAAAGCCAAAGGAGGGCATATGATAAAAGTTGCAATATGTGATGATGAAAAGAACATAAGAAGCTACCTTGCTTCGCTTATCAGAGGGCAGAAAGCGGAATGTGAAATTACGGAGTATGCTTCTGCTGATGAATACCTGTCAAGCGGCATGGGGCATGATTTACTGTTCCTGGATATAGCGTTAGAGGGTTCTGCGTCCGGCATGGACGGTATGGGAATGGCAAGGCGGATCAGGGGCATGGAACAGATAAAACAGCCCGCAATCATTTTTGTTACGGGCTATGAAAAGTATGTCTATGACGCTTTCGAAGTGGAAGCGTCGGGGTATCTGGTAAAGCCTGTGAATGAACAGAAATTTGCGGAGGTCTTCAGCCGGGCGCAGGATAAGATTTTATCCGAAACGGAGCAGAAAAAGAAAACCCTGTTTATCCAGTACGCCGGGGCAAACAAAGCCATACCGTTAGACCGTATTTATTACATGGAAAGCCGGAAGCACAAGGTAGTGCTTTATATAAAAGACGGGGAACAAGCCAGCTTGCGCAGCCTGGAATATTATGCAAAAATCGGGGAGCTTGAGGAAGAATTGCAGGGGCAGTTCTGCCGCATACACAAAGGCTATCTTGTCAACCTCTCCTGTGTGGACGAATACAGCAGGACAGAAATAATGCTTGCAAACGGGGATAAGCTGCCCCTTTCCAAATATAAGTATGAGGACTTTGTAAAGGCATATCTGCGCTTTATGCAGTAGGAGGGACAGACATTGAGCGAAGCAGGTTTTAATTTGATTATGAATATCATGTCCGGCATTCAAGTGTTTTTATATGCTGCCTGTATGACGGCTTTTTTCTATCCATTTATGGCAGGGAAAAAGGAACGGAGGAAAAGCAGAATCAAAAAAGCGCTTATGGTTTTTGCGGTTTATATGGTTATGTATTTTATTGGCATGACAACGGCTGTTTACGGATGGCTGTGCATGATAATTGTAATTGTCCTCTTGGCGGCGGCTTCAAAGTGTTTGGATATGGGGAGGGAATTTACGATTCTTTTGGGTGTGCTTTTCTTTTGTGCCAGAAAATTAAGTGCGCTGATTATGAGAAGCGTAAGTTTTCTTGTAGACAAACGTCTGGAACAAAACGCGGAAACCTTGGAAATGACTAAAAACATTTTCAGCCGCGCGGCATCGAACTATGCTTTTGTTGCGGTGTTGCAAATGCTCCTGCTCTCGGTTATGTTGTGCGTCATGGGGCGGCTTTTGAAGAAAAAAACAAGAAAGCTGCAGATAAAAGAATTGTGTTACATGCTTTTGACCCCGGTAACAGGGATTTTGTTTGTAAATATCATTTTTCATATTCTGCTGATTGTGAATGAAAACACGATGATACAACTTTATGAACAATTCCCGGTATTTCTTGGGATTGTGCCTGTGGTTGCCGCCCTGTTCTATGCAGGGATTTTGATTACGATAGCGTCTTATCAGAAAATGATGCGCTTGCAGGAGGAAAAGGAAAAATATTTCGTGGAACAGCAGCAGGTTCACGCAATACAGGAACGAATGGAGGAAGTGGAGCAGTTTTATCATGGCATACGCCAGATGAAGCATGAAATGAAGAACCATATGACGAATATCAAAGGGCTTGTCAGAAATGGCAGCTATGGGGATATAGAGCAGTATATAGACCATATGGACGAAAGCATGGATGTATTTGAGCTTACCATTAAAACGGGAAATACTGTTACAGACGTGATCGTGAATGACAAGCAGAAAGCCGCAGAGAAACAGGGAATACAGTTTCAGTCGGCGTTTTCCTATCCAAAATCGGACGGCTATAATGCGTATGACATAGGGGTTATTATTAACAATCTTCTGCAAAATGCCCTTGAAGCCTGTGAAAAAATGGCAGAGGGGAAAAGATACATTTATCTTTCCGGCAGGCAGAAGAAAAAGTTTTATGTGATAAATGTAAAAAATTCATTTGAGGGGGAGGTGACATTTGACACAAAAACCAATCTTCCGCTTTCCACAAAGGGAAGGGATACAGCCCTGCACGGCATTGGTTTATCCAATGTAAAACGTGAAGTAGATAAATACATGGGAGATGTGGATATTAGGGCAAGGAAAAACGAATTTAGCGTAGCTGTGTTGTTACAGGAAAGGAGAAAAAATGAGTAGTTTAGGAGTATGTGGTGTTTTAGGTGCATACCAATATGCAAACAGGACACAATTGCAGTAAAACCAAATATGCCCGGACTTATCATAAGGGGGCAAGGGCGGCTCTGAATGACAGAAGAACCGCAGAAAAAAATTGATGACAATGGAGGATTTGAAAAATGAGCGTAAATGGAATTGGATATAATTATTATCAAAGCAATGTAGCGGCAGATAGACACAACAAGAGCAGGGTCGGACAATTTTACCCACAAAAACAGGAAACAGAGGTGTCTGCACCCGAAGATACAAGGCAGAATGCCAATGTGCAGGATATTTATAAGGCACTTAAATCAACAAATCCATTATTGGAGCAGGAGGATAATGACGTATCAGATGAAGAATTGAAGCAGGAAGATAAACAAGAATCTGAATCAAAGACAGAAATTATTGTTAAGCCAGACGGTTCAAGAGTGCTTGTAATGACAATGAGTATCGGCGGAATGGAAACAACCATGAGCTTAGAAATTTCTAAACCGACAGAAGCACCCAATGAAAATGCAAAGCAGGAGACCGATAATACGCCTACGGCTGAAAATGATACTGTATCAAATGAAATGTCGAATGTTTCAAGTGAAGCATAGAAAATGTACATAATTTTAAACTTGTCATTTCCTGCTCTGGAATTCTTGAAAATTTATCCGGCGCAATATGAGCAGTTATTTA
>CAJUCE010000078.1 GCA_910584865.1 uncultured Acetatifactor sp. | reverse complement strand
GTCCCCTGGTCTAAAGGTCAGGACACCGGCCTTTCAAGCCGGAGGTATTGGGTTCGAGCCCCATGGGGATCATCAAGGCTCCTTAGTCTAAAGGTCAGGACGCCGGCCTCTCAAGCCGGAAATGACGAGTTCAAGGTCTACGCTCCGCTTCGGACGGTGCTGGACGTGGTCCACCGGACCACAGCACCCCGCAGGAGCTACTGTGGCCATAGGATAACGGAAGTCCGGCAGATTGTGGTTCTGCTTATGGGGGTTCGACTCCCCCTGGTCACATTATGGATGGGTATGCCTAGCGGCGAGGGCAGCGGACTGTAAATCCGTCACACAGAAACACCGCAGGTTCGAGTCCTGCCCCATCCACTTCCCGTTTGCGTGTCCGAGAGGTCTATGGTGCCACCCTGCTAAGGTGGCGTGCGGCAACGCACCGAAGGTTCGAATCCTTCCGCAAACGCTCCAGGGCCGGGATGGGATTCATTCCCGGAATTTTCATGCAGGAGCCGCCAAAAAGAAAAGGATCGGCGGCTGCCAGTCCAGTTTTCTTTATTTCAGGGAAAGTATGGCTTTCCCTGATTGTTGTTGAAAGCTTATACCGTTAACAATTCGTTTTGAAGATTGAGAAGTTCCTCCTCTGTAAGCCCAGTAGCTCTCATAATCCTTACGATTTCTGTACCGTCTTCCAGTAAAGACTTTGCAATCTCTAAGACTTTTTCCCTTGCCTTCTGATTGCCATATTCAATTTTTTCCTTCTCATATAGCTGTCCTAACTGCGTCATGTTGATTCTCCTCCTTATCTGATCCAGATATTCCCTGTTGATGAACTTATCGCTTGCTACGACCACGCCGGACAGGGTAAAAATCCGCTGCCTTTCGTCCGGTATCTGTTCAGCCAGGTCGACGATCCTCTCCAGCATACTCTGTTTCCCTTCCGTACCGGGAACCGTAAGCGGCAGGATCACCAGCCGCATCAGGTCATCATCGGCCAAAGGGATGCCGGACTGGAGCTTGCCCTGGATTTCTCGATAGGTTGCCTCACCGTCTATATGGGACAGGAAGGCCTGCTCGGTACGCAGGGTAAAACAGTCCGTTTCAAGAATTGCTTCCGCACTCTGTACATCACTGGTGTAGATAACGATCAGGCGCAGGTTGAATGCTTCATCTTCCTTAAAATATTTTTCCATTACCCGGGCGATATAATTCAGATATTTTATCTTGTTCGCCTTTTTGTATACCGACTCGTAATCTATACTGCACGCTGGTAAAATTTGCCGAGAATCCTGACTGCAGACCGTCGGCCAGGTAACTTTACTTGTTTTCCTATTGTAAATTCCGGCGGTCTGCAGTATACAATCGCATAAGTGCCGTCTTCCAGCAAAAACAGGTTGTCAATGCTTTTTTCATTTGCAGCAATCCTCGGCAGGTCCGTGGGAAGCAGTTCCCTGATTGGCGGCAGGTCGATGCCATATGCCGCAAAACTTTTTTCTTTATAAGTCTGGCCGAGGATCTAATACAATAGAATCCACACTTCGTGCAGATTCTATTGTCATGAATAAAATATCCTTATTCTGATAAACGATTCCTTCTGACATTATATTCCCCCTTGCCTCTGTAGGACATTTATATACTGGAGCTCCATATCCCTGTCCAGCTTTATTCAGTTACCCTCTTATGGATTGCCTTGACCAGCGGGCTGGAGGTCTCCTGTGCACAGGCGTCAGTGCTGTTTTCGATATAAGCCAGAAAATCCTTCATCTCATCGTCCACATCATCCTTTTCGCCCCTGGTGCTTAAGGCCATTACGGCTGTCCCGTGCATCCTCGAATTCGTCCAGGCCCTCAAGCACATTGAAGGCACAGAAGCTGACCTCCCGCTCCCTGCAGGCCGCTGCGTCCAGGCTCCGGATGGAGCCGGAGGCCAGGTTCCTTGCGTTGCGGTAGGGCTTCCCGTCGCTCCCGGTGGCCTATCCTTCAGGCGCTCGAAGTCGCTCTTGTGGATGAACCCCTCGCCGGTTATTACAAGGCGCTCTTTGTAGGGGATGGACAGCGGCACGTTCCGGAAGGCAGCGATGTTGTGGGTGACATTCTCCCCCTCCTCGCCGTCCCCTCTGGTAGAGGCTTCCGCAAGCCTCCCGTCTTCGTAGACGAGCTTCACGGTCAGGCCGTCCAGCTTCAGCATGAGCAGCGCCGCATGGCCCTTCAGGAAGGAAGCCAGGTCGCTTACCGCCTTGGTCTTGGCCAGAGAGAGCAGCGGGATGTCATGCCGCACCTTCTCCAGGCTGCTGACGGCCTTATAGCCTACGGTCTGGGTGGGGGAGTTGCTTAAGATGATGCCGGTGTCCTTCTCCCATGTGCTTTACCTTAGCACATTGAGTTCCAGCTCGTCGTAAAGGCGGTCATAGACCGCATCGGAAACGCTGGGCGCATCCTGGTTGTAGTATTCGTGGCGGTACTGGTTGAGCCTGTCCACCAGTTCATGGATTCGATCTGTTGCCTGTGACATTCTTTTTTCCTCTTTTCTTTTAGATTTTGCCATTGAATCTGTGTGTCCCTGTTTCCGGCCTCCTTTCCTGCACTGCTTGCCGTTTTGCTGCCGCGGTATCTGCCAAGTGGGATGCAAGCATTCCCGTCCCGCCTATTACCTACACTAAAAAAGGCAGGAGATGATGGCGGCCTGGGCTGCCGGATCATTCCTGCCTGCGTGCAGACATGCTGCATGACGGCCTGTAAGATTGCTCCTACAGGCATAAAAAGAGCCAGAAAGCGTAAAGTGGCCCGCACTTTATACTTCCTGACTCCGTACAAACTTAAACAGCGTGTGCTTATTGTCCTGGAACTGCACAAAAATCAATAACAAGGTTATGATAACACAATATATAGATTTAGTCAAATAGAAAATACTATATATTGTGTATCTTCTGTGTATCGGATAAATAAAAGGTAGATATAGTTATGAAATCATGCAGCTGTTGTCCATGTCTGCACCAGGATTGCATTTACCATTTCTTTCTGTTGACAGAATTTCGGATTTTGGGTATACTAACAATAAGTAAAAGATAAATTTACAAACCGAAAGGGAGTGGGGGCTATGCTGTATGAGTATCTGAAAGGGAATTATGAACTTGGGGAACCGATTTTCTCAGGGGATATTTCCATTCCCGGGTTATCGGAAGAGAACCTCCGGTATCACTTAAAGAGGCTCACTGATGATGGCCTCCTGTGCCGGTTTGAAGCAGGGATATATTACTTCCCCAGAACGGATATCTTCGGGGAACGGATGGCCTTGACGGCGGATACGGTTGCACTCCATAAATATGTCAGGCGCAGGGGGAGAAGGGTAGGGTACTATTCGGGATATACCTTAGCAAACCGTATGGGGCTGTCCACGCAGGTGCCGCTTACGGAGGAGATTACTAGCAACTTTGCACCGGCGCAGATTCGGGAGCTGGCCATAAAGAACCAGAAGTACATCCTGCGGCGTCCAGTGGTGGAGGTCACGGATGAAAACGTGGCTGTCCTGCAGTTCCTGGACTGCCTGAAGGACCTGGAGAAGTGTGCGGAAGAGGAACCGGAGGCCTGCGGGCGTATCCTCACGGGCTACGCCAGGGAGCATGCCCTTACCAGAGCAGTGGTTGATAGGTTCCTTGCTAAGTATCCGCTGAAGATATACAAGGCAATCTATGAGACGGGTATCGATTTCGGAACCATTGATGCGGACAGGGGGTAAAAGTATGGAAGTAAAACTTCCATACTATTGATTGGTATGCCCGAAGCGGGCAGAGGGGGTATAGAAATGTATCTGCACAAGGATAGGGAAATATTTAAGGATATGGTCGGACAGGCATCTGACAGCAGCGGGAGGACGCTGGCTGTAGTGGAGAAAGACTATTATGTGACGCTGATCCTGAAGCTGCTCTCAGAACAGCTGGATCAGTGTGTATTCAAAGGAGGGACATCGCTGTCGAAAGGCTTCCATGTGATAGACCGTTTTTCGGAAGATATCGACATCACGTTCAAGGAACATATTGGGGAGAGCAGGAGGAAGAAGCTGAAGAATGTTGTCCTGAAGGGGATCAGCGAAGAACTGGGGATGCCGGTCGCAAACTGGGAGGAAACGCAGAGCGACAGGGACTACAATGCCTACCTGTTCTCCTATGAATCGGTGTTCGGCCTTCAGGATGACAGGCTGCCACAGTATGTAAAGCTGGAGACTGCCCTGGGTTCTTATTCTTTCCCTACGCAGGAGGTTGAGATACGCAATTATATCGGGGACTATCTGGAAGGGCGCGGGAGGGCAGATTTAGCGGAACGGTTCTCTCTAGGAAAGTTCTCCATGAACCTGCAGTCCCTGGAACGGACCTATATAGATAAGGTCTTTGCCCTGTGCGACTATTACCTTCAGGGAAGGTCGAAGCGCTGTTCGCGTCATCTGTACGATATCTATAAGCTGACTCCATTGATAAGGTTTGATGAGGGATTTGCTTCATTGATAGGAGAAGTGAGGGAGCATCGTTCCAGGATGCCGATATGCCTTTCAGCGGAAGGCACAGTTGATGTCCCGGCGGTGATCATGGAATTTTGTGACAATGCATTTTATAGGGAGGACTATCAGGCTGTTACGAGCTACTTTGCAGCAGATGCCGTGCCCTACGATGAAGCGATAGGGCAGATGTGTGCGCTTGCTGCTGGGAATCTGTTCATAAGATAGACGGAAATGAAAAGGGGAGACACAGCATAAGCTGCATCTCCCCGGTTGCTTCTAAGGCGGGCATTGCCCGTTCCGATCTTCTTCGGGTGTTCTTTTCTTCGGGCACCATGCCGGGGCGGTCCTGACAGGGACTTCCGCTGAATACCTTTCCCCGAACCCGATGAACCCGGGCATCTTGCGCATGTTCTTCCGGAAAAAGTAGTCCTGGATGTAGCGCTGGTCCGGATGGGCGCAGGTGAATTCTGTCCTGGTGTTCCCCATAGGACGGAATCCGCTGCAGTGGCTGCACCCGGAACATCTTATGGCCTGCTCCTCCTTTTTCATGCCGCGCCCTCCTTTCCGGGCAGCCGCTTCAGGTTCTCTATGTGGGCCTTGACAAAGATGTGGAAGCTGCTGTCCAGAGGCGTCTGCCCTTTTTCCTCCATCAGCTCCATGGCCTCTCTCTGCAGCCGGTACCATTCACCATGGGTTACCTTTTCCTTATTGCATACAAGGAAGGCCACGATGGACGCCGGATACTGGAATTCATGCAGCCGGAGGCTTTCGGCATAGCCCTGCGCTTCGTCCTGCCAGTCAAAGATGCCATGGTACATCCTCTGTACCACCGGGACGCCTTTGGATGGGGCGAGGAAATCCTCCGTCACGATGGCGTGTTCGGAAAGGCGGCTGATCTTCATGAAACAGACTGATTTTGCCATCTGCCTTAACCGGTTCCTTACGGATTTCCTTGTAAATAAAAAAGGATGCTCGCCCAAGACCATCGATTCCTACCGGTATGCGTTTATCTACCTTCTGGATTACTATAATGAAATCCTCGGCATCCCTGCAGATCAGATAACGATAAAAAGCCTGACTTACGAACGCCTTCTCGGTTTCCTTGACTGGCTGCAGTCTGAAAGAAAGAGTGGCATAGCAACGCGGAACCAGAGGCAGGCAGCAATAAACTGTTTTATCCGTTTCCTGATGTATGAAAAGCCGGAATTCCTAAATGAATGCCAGAAAATCCTTGGGATTCCTGTAAAAAAGGCGCCGCAGAAAGAAATATCATATCTGAAAACAGATGGCGTTTCTGCATTAATGGACCAAGTGGATACACGAAAAGCAGACGGC
Source organism: uncultured Acetatifactor sp. (assembly GCA_910584865.1). Lineage (GTDB taxonomy): Bacteria > Bacillota > Clostridia > Lachnospirales > Lachnospiraceae > Acetatifactor. The sequence continues at coordinate 733 of CAJUCE010000078.1, read as the reverse complement.
CTGCGTGACTATGTCATGCTGATGCTCCTGTATTCCACCGGCATCCGCGTCAGTGAACTGACCGGCATCCGGGTAAAGGATTTATCACTCCATGAACCGCATACGCTCCTGGTACATGGCAAAGGGAAAAAGAGCCGTTACGTTCCCCTAATGAAGGATTCCATCCCCATCATACAGGACTATTTGAAAATGATGGGCTACCAGTCACCGGAAAAGCTGGACGAATGGCTTTTTATAAACCACATGGGCAGGCAGTTCACCCGTCAGGGTGTGAATTACATCATCAAAAAATATGGCGCCATGGCCCGTGAAAGTTCGCCGGACCTGATCCCGGACAGCCTCAGCCCACACAAAATGCGGCATACTGCCGCCATGGAACTTGTGGATTCTGGTGTCGATCTGATCTACATAAGGGATCTGCTCGGCCATGTGAGCGTCAAAACCACAGAGATTTATGCCAAAACGGATGCAAAGCTCAAGCGTGAAGCCATTGAAGCAGCAAGCAGGGAGATTGTTCCTCACGAAGATGCTAAGTGGGACAGCGATGATGACTTGAAATCATGGCTTAAATCATTTAATAAGCATTGATTATTATGTAAAGAAATCCATGCCGGAGCTGCTGCATTTCAGGCCTCGTCGGGCATTTCTTTATATAACGGATTTCTTTACTTAACCTTTGGACTGGCACGCGCCTGGTTTTGCATGGACGATCCGTATCCCCAGCTTCGCGCAG
>CAJUCE010000077.1 GCA_910584865.1 uncultured Acetatifactor sp. | reverse complement strand
CCTTGCGAACGGGAGCCGGAGCCTCTTTTGCAGCCTTTTCCAGAGACTTCACGATGCTTCCATCCGAAGTAAGAAGCTGCGTAACGATATCATTGAAATCCTCCAGTGCTTCCCGGATGGTGCTTTCATCGGAGTTATAACCCCATTCCCACATGCCTGTGTCCGGATTATAAAAATTCCCTTCCAGCGTGCTCCTGAGCGCATACCATGCAGAATAAAAATTATCCTCTTTTACCCTGCGCTGGAAATTCGCTTTTACAGCGCCCTTCTCCACCACATCAAATCCCATTGCTTTAGCCAGGCGCCGGAGCAATCCTTTGGGTTCATCCCGCTTTTCAACGGGAAGCTCTACATCTTCTTCGGAATACACGCCCATTCCTCCCATGGAAAATCCTGTGATATCCCCCTTCTGTATAGCTTCCCACACATCGGTATCACTGATCTCCATAGTCATGATCCATGTACCCTTTTTGATGGCCTCGCCTTCGATCTCCATGTCGCACTTCGCAACATAAGATTCCACCACAGCGGCACCATCGCACTTTTCAAAACAGTGCTGCAGATCCACCTGGTTTCCATTCTTGGCAAACCAATAGGCGGCTTTTGTAATTTCTTCTTCCGTCATGTAATTGCCCTGGGTATCTTCCACCATAGGCTCATACACAATTCCGGTTACAAAGTGGCTGTCTGCATCAGCCTTCAGGATCCGTCCGAATGTAGCAAAATTTGCAGCTCCATTCTCGGATTTGGTAATCAGGAACTGCTTTTTATTCGCAGCCTTATTTACCAGGGACACAAAGCTGATCTTTGCATCTGTAATTGCGTATGCTTTCGCAATCCGCGGCATAATCTCATACCTCCTTCCACTACTATCATTGATTCAATATCCAAAGTTCCCGTGCTCCCTCCCTTCTTCAAAAATGCAACAAAAAAGACACCCTTTCGGATGTCTCCTTTCAGAATCCCTTATGCAATTTTATCTTCAAGCTCTCCGAGCGCATTATAAACATCATCCGTCATAAATTTTCGGTAAATGCTCTCAAAGCACCCTGAAACTACTTTAAGATCCCCCGGTTCCATTTTATCCAGATAGGACAGTATTGCGTCCGCATCTTCTCCAAACGCTTCCATAAGCGGATTGATAAGATGCTTCCCTATATCCATGCCCTGGGTATCTGTTTCCTTCCACCACTTAACCAGGCTCTCTATTCTGTTTTCATCCATATCAATCACCCACCTCTCTTTGCGCCGCATCCGGAAAGACCGTATCTATATTGTGCCCCGCATCCTCGAATATTCCTACCGTTACGCCGTCAAACTTTTGGAATTTGCGATATCCAATGATATCTCCAGCATCATTCCGAATTTCTTCCGTGATCGCCGGCCGATTTGCGGTGTACGTCCCTGCCACGGTAATCTTTTCCGTATCCCAGCTTTCTGGAAACCAGGATTGCCCTGACTGTCCCAGCCTTTTCTCCGGTGCCGTATGGTTTTCCACCCCGCCTATACGGACACCATTGTCATATGCCATTTCAATGTTGTATGCAATCCCTCGGTTTGAAAGCTCGTTGAGATTTGCCTGCGAGTGCCCACCACCCGTCATGTTGCCGCCATTTCGCCCGCCGGCCGGTTTCTTCGGATTCGCAAGGTTGGAGAAATCTCCCACCGTTGAATGCCTTGCGGCTGAGCTTCCTACAGTTAATATACCATCTTCCCGCAATTCCTGCAATGTGGATTTTTTAATCTTTCTCAGCATTTCATCACTGTCGATCAGCCCGGCGTCATAAAGGGCCATTTTTGCCTTTCCGAGATATTTGATCTGTTTTTCTCTCGGCTTTTCCTTAAAGCTTTCAAGCGCAGAATAGGGTGTTATCCCGGCCTTTGCCTTATTCTGTTCATCCAGTTCCTTTTTCCATGCGCCATCATCCTCCTCAATATATTTTTGCTGAAGCTGTCGCCGCTCCTCCAGGCTCATTCCGAGAGCATCATCTGCCGCAACTCCCCTGTGGATACAATGGCAATTCACAGTTTCGCTGGCAGGGAGGATTGGATCTCTGGGATACATGGGATGATAGACAACACCATCTCTCCCCTGTAATTCAAACGGTTTATCCTTTGGAACAATCTGGCCGTCCATATCTACATGATTTGGGCGAGGCTTATTTTTATGCGCCCCGGTATGCCGCCATTCCTTCCGATCCGTAGATGGGCTTTGCTGAATCGCCTCTTCTCTGGCAACCGAATGTGCCCGCAGCACTTCGGTAACAGCTACCCGCCGTGCCTGGTAATGTTCATTCCGCCAGCCTCCATCCATTATTTTCCGCGTAAGTGTCTCAATGCTTTCTCCCTGATCTATAGTTCTCTGGATAATATCCGTTATCTGCTGATGGGTATTTATTTTCATCAGCTGTCCCAGCCGTTGGCTCCATGAGGCAATCCAGCTTTTTGTTCTCTGCCGGATAACATCAACAACCAGGTCTCCGTCTGTTTCCTGCATATAAACCGTTGCCAGCTTAGGAACCTCTGTTTGGAACATATCTGCAGCGGCTTCCTGAACCTGTTCCGCAATATCATCTCCGTCAAGCATTTCAGATACTTTTTTCTGCGCCGCAGCCCATCCGGAATCCTGTTCCGCAGCCAGTGCTTCCACAAGATCATCTGTCTGGTTCTGAAGCGTTTCCGCTATCTCTTCCTGCATGGCATTGATTACCTTGACTGAATCTTCTGCATCAGCATACCCTTCATCAGCCAACACATCCGACAATTCATCATCAGCCTTTGCGAGATACTTGTCTATGGCCTCTATGATTCCATCGGCATTTGATATGAGAGCTTTTGCAATTGCCTGGTTATATTTTAACTGCCTCGGCATATCACTCACCCTCTTTCTCTCGATACCCTTTCAACGCCTTCCGGATTTCCAGCATAATAGGAATGATATCCGCATCAAAAACAGCTGCTTTCTGGATTTGCCCGTCAAGCTGCTCGATCTCTTCATCCGTGACCACTCTTTTTTGCCTCTGAGGCTCTCTCTTTTGACCTGTAGGCTCGTTAGTCTGCGCCGACAGGCTTCCCAACGGTTCAGCCGCTAAACCCGCCTGTTGGCTTTGTGAGAGCGTTTTTGTATAAGCAAGCGGAATGTCTCCCCATTCCCCTTCGTAGTCCTCGCAGCCGTCTTTCCCCAGAACTTCATAAGTCAGAGCTTTGGCGGTATTGGGTGTCAGGCCGCCGGCCCGTTCCGTAATGTTCAGCATCTTCTGAATATCATCCGGATTGGTGATGTCTGGCTCATCGAATTGTGCCTCCACATGTTTGAAGCGATAACCATTCAGCAGTTTTTGATTGACTGCCCAGGCAAGGGACGTCCTTTCTGGCTGAAATACCTGTTTTTCAGTAACCTCCATTGCTGTCTGAGCCGTTGCTCTGTTAAAGTCTGTGGTATATCCTACATACAGATCCGGGAGTAGGAAAGCCGACTGCGTTTTCTTTCTTCCGTTCTCCTGGTACTCCTGAAACAATTCATCTTTTTGTAGGATGGCAGCAAGATCCTTGATTTCTACTTCCGGCTGTTTCTGATCCGTAAATGCGGCCGTGGTCTCCAAGGTGTCCGTCTCCAATACCAAAAAGGAGTGCTGCCCGCTTTCTCCTTCAATGCCGTCCATATACGCTTGCAGTTTGGTAAATGCCGAATCTGTCAGCGTTCCACCCTTGACCAATATCATAAGCGGCGTATGCCTCCCATGCCGGAAATAATTATTATTTAAAACCTCTGCCCTTCGGTTCCCGTCCACGGTAAGCACTTGCCCGATCCAGCGGACTTCTCCGTATGGCATACTTCCAATGCGGAATTCGATAATCTCATTGGCCTGGTCATCTATGTCGATAGGAGCATCAGCCTCTCCTATGTACTCACCATTTCTCTTATCCATGATACGGGGATCTCCAAACTCCTTGAAGTACACCGTCTTACCGCCTACATTCTGCCGGAACTTGCGGAATTTCTTTTTTCTGTTGATTGCTGTCCCCTTGTAAAAATACTCGATATCCACATATGGCCGAAGCGGATATGTCATATCAACGGACGGCGTATCGATAATGAACTGCAGCTCCACGACTTCCTGTGCCTGATTCCTGATAACCTCGCAATAGGATATTCCATACGTTTCCCGGTCACGGATAACATTTTCAAATACCTCTTTTGTCTGCATATCCATATTGAGAAGCGCTATGATCTGCTTCAGCGCATCCCATTCCGCTTTCATCTCCGGCGTTTCTGTATCATAATCTTCTGCGTATCTCACAGAAATACCAAAACCGGCAATATTGCTCTTATATGCTCTGATGCACTGCGGCAAAATCGTGGAATTATCAACCAGGATTTTCAGGCCGCGCATATCAATGGCATGTGGTATCCAGTCAGAAGCAGATATCTGTATGGACGGATCCAGCTGTTCGCCCTTATCCGACTTCTCCACCTTCTGCTGCTCATAAAATACTGTCGGTGTATCCATGCTGGAGGATTTTATTATTCTCACATCCACTCTTGGCGTAGGAGCTTTCTTATCATCCATCAGCTCTTGCCTCCCTTCTTCTTATAATTCATTGGCAAACACACAAGCAGAATACAGTCCCCTTCATCCGGAGAGGAAAGCCCCCTGTCTTTCATATCCTGTTTGCTCTCTACTTTCTGTTTGGCATTACTCCCAAACTCAAATTTCCGGCAAGACAGCTGGCCGATAAGGTCACTGTCATCCGGCAAGATCACTTCTGGCACATGGGGACGCCCGAAATCATCATATGGCGCAATCAGATCCCTTACTACCCCCATCATATAGGTTGTCGAATCCGCATAATGCCGGTGCTTTATTGGCACTCCGAAATTCACTGCCAGAATAGCCATATCCCCAAACACTTCCGGATCAGAACGTTTCCAGTTTCTCAGCTGATCAACAACACCGCCACCGACACCTCCATCATCCACTTTCACGCCAATCTGTCCCTGGAATCTAAACCGCTGTTTCAATTCCTTATAGAGCCGCGCTATCATGCTGGCCGTCCAGGTAGTATCCTTCCCGTTGTACTTTTTATAGATTTGGACTACTTCATTTACCCGGTACCCTATGCAGGTTTTATCATCGCCAAACCGGGCCACGTCACAGCCTATCTCAATCAGCTCCACTCCGCTCACATCTACTGGCTGGAGATTCCCGGCGCCGTCCCGGTATTTCCCGAATGCTCTGGCTGTAGGCTCTGACATTTCGGTTTTGATACTCTGCTCCAGAAACGAAATGGGGATAAACACATCATCTTCCTGCTCTGGAAACTCCCCATATACACGGACACGGACCACATTGCTGCGCTCCCCATACTTTCGCTTCATGGCATCGATATTCTCTTTATTGGTACGCTTGCTATGCTCCGCATTTACCGTATGACAGCGATACAAGGCCCTGTCTGCAGTATGGCTTTCATAAAACGTGCCGCTGGTCTTTGTCGGATTACCCATCAGCAGAAGTTTGTTATTGGCTCCGGCCAGAGTACCGGTAATTGCCTCCATAATCGGATCTGCTACGCCCGATGCCTCATCCACAATGAAGAGCATATTGTCCTCATGGAATCCCTGCATATTCTCCGGCTTGGTCGCTGTCCTTGCCACCGCAAACCAGCGTTTTTCATATCCAATCATGTAAACGTATGTTTTGGTCCATTTAAGGAGCATTGGGAGTAGCGGAGAATTATTCATCCACTTATCAACCTCAGACCACAATACATCGTGAAGCTGCTGCTTTGTAGGGGCCGTGGCCACAATGCGCGGATACGGAAAGCAAACCAGGAACCAAAGAAGCAGTGCCGCTTCCTCACCGGTTTTCCCGACGCCTTGCCCTGATTTGACTGACACTCTCGGATAATCCCTCAAATCATAGGCCACCTCGATCTGCCAATCATCCGGTTCAAACAGCAATACCTCACGCATAAATAAAACCGGATCGCCTCGCCACAGCGGGATGCTTTCATCAAGGAATTCTTCAAGCCATTTTTCATTTTTCATCCCGCTGCCTCCTTGCCTCTAAAACTTTTTGGGCCCAGGTCTTCACAATATCATTGCCGGCCTCTTCATTCTCCAGCTTTTGACTCTCCGTCCTGAGTCTTGACAGTGCCTCTATAGCCTTTGTCTTTGCCCTCTGCACCTTGGTTAATTCAGCCTCCAGGGCCATTATGCTGCTCATGACAGCTTCCGTGTGCGTGACGCTGGTTTCTGTCACCTTCTTATATTTTCCAGCACCGACACTCTCTCCATCAAAATCTGTCACATCCTCCACCTTTTTGGTCTTGGATGCCGCTTTTACGGAAAGCCCATGGTTCTCCGCTTCCAGCTCCCGATAGTGCTTGATCCTCTGCATCAGGCGGCGCTCCCGTATGGAGAACATTTGCAGCTGCATAAGCAGGTGTTCTTCCTCGGAATCCCCCATACTTTCAATCATGCCCAGTTCTTCATCGTCCAGGCTATCCCAGTATACCTTGGAATAGGCTCCATGTGTTTCTGCGTTTTTATTTCTTTTAGGGGTAGATGGGGCATGGCCAGCAGCATTCTTATTCCCTCTCGGCGCTCCTTTGGGTTTCCGAGCGTTCGGTTTCTTTTTATCCGAGCGTTCGGTTTCTTTTTTTTTACTCTGTTCGCTTTTATTCCCATCCCATTTTTGGGTAGATTTCCATCTGCGGACAGTGCTGTCCGGTACGCCGATTTTCTTCGCAATATCAACCAGTTTCATCCCATCCTGGTATAGCTTTTCTGCTTCAATACTGCTTGGGCTTCTTGCTCTTGCCATTCATCACCACCTCGCTATTTGTTTTGTTTTCATAAAAACAGGGGGAGGCAATGCACTCCCCCGTTGTTGTGTCATACGGATACCGATTGATTTAACATTAAATCTTCGTTATAAACTCCGCTTTAGAGAATCCCTGATCCGGCTTGATCATCATTTTCAAAAAGTCTTCTTTGGAAAACTCTGAAAGCCGGAAGATTTCCTCCGGCCTCATTCCCAGCTGCTTCCCAATTTCTTCCACGGATTTCCCCTCTGCCATCAGTTCCTTTACGATTGCTTTCATGGGCCCCAGCAGATGCGTACCTCTCGCCCTGTTATGGGTAACAGTTCCATAGATATTCCCTGCCTTATCCTTATGATCCACAATTACCACCGGCACCTTCCCGTCCAGCATGGAGGCCAGAGGCTCTTCTCCGGCAACCGTCCATCTGTGGAATCCGTCAATAATCGTGAA
>CAJUCE010000076.1 GCA_910584865.1 uncultured Acetatifactor sp. | reverse complement strand
CCTTGCGAACGGGAGCCGGAGCCTCTTTTGCAGCCTTTTCCAGAGACTTCACGATACTTCCGTCCGATGTAAGAAGCTGTGTCACAATATCGTTGAAATCCTCCAAAGCTTCCCGGATGGTGCTTTCATCTGAGTTATATCCCCATTCCCAGCATCCGGTATCAGGATTATAAAAATTTCCTTCCAGCGTACTTCTGAGCGCATACCATGCAGAATAAAAATTGTCTTCCTTTACTCTGCGCTGAAAATTTGCCTTTACGGCTCCCTTCTCCACAATGTCAAAGCCCATTGCTTTGGCCAGGCGCCGGAATAATCCCTTCGGCTCTTCCTGCTTTTCAACAGGCAGTTCCACATCCTCTTCGGAATATACGCCTATGCCACCCATTGAAAAACCGGTGATCTCCCCCTTCTGTATGGATTCCCATACATCGGCATCACTGATTTCCATCGTCATAAGCCATGTTCCTTTTTTGATGGTTTCTCCTTCGATCTCCATATCACATTTTGCGACATAGGATTCCACCACAGCGGCTCCGCTACATTTCTCAAAACAATGCTGCAGATCCACCTGGTTCCCATTCTTGGCAAACCAATAGGCCGCTTTTGTGATTTCCTCTTCGGTCATATAATTGCCCTGGCTATCCTCCACCATGGGTTCATACACGATTCCGGTCACAAAGTGGCTATCAGCATCAGCTTTCAGAATACGCCCGAATGTGGCGAAGCTTGCGTCTCCGTTCTCTGATTTGGTGATCAGGAACCGCTTTTTATTCGCAGCCTTATCCACCAGCGACACAAAGCTGATTTTTGCATCTGTAATTGCGTATGCTTTCGCAATCCGCGGCATAATCTCATACCTCCTTCCAGTCATTTTAAACAAATCATAATCAAAGCGCCCTCACTCCCTCCTTTCCTAAAAAGCGCAACAAAAAAGACACCCTTCCGGATGCCTCCTTTCAAAATCCATTATGCAATTTTATCTTCCAGCTCTCCGAGCGCATTGTAAACATCATCCGTCGTAAATTTTCGGTAAATGCTCTCGAAACAGCCTGAAATTTCCCTTAGAACCTCCACTTCCATCTTATCCAGATAGGACAGTATTGCATCCACATCCTCCCCAAATGCTTCCATGAGCGGATTGATAAGATGTTTTACAATATCCATGCCCTGGGTATCTGTCTCCCTCCACCACTTGATCAGGCTCTCTATTCTGTTTTCATCCATATCAATCACCCACCTCTCTTTGTTCGGCATCCGGAAAGACCGTATTTATATTGTGGTCTGCATCCTCAAATATCCCTACCGTCACGCCGTCATATTTTTGGAATTTGCGATAGCCTATGATATCCCCAGCATCATTTTGAAGTTCCTCCGTGAGTTCTGGCCGGTTTGCAGTGTATGTACCCGCTGCGGCTATCTTCTCCGAATCCCAGCTTTCCGGAAACCATGACTGCCCTGACTGTCCCAGGCGTTTCTCTGGCACCGTGTGGTTTGCCACCCCACCTATACGGACACCATTGTCATAGGTCTTTTCGATACTGTACGCAATTCCCCGGTTTGAAAGTTCAACAAGATTTGCCTGCGAATGGCCGCCGCCCGTCATATTTCCTCCATTGCGTCCGCCAGCCGGCTTTTTGGGATTTGCCAGATTAGAGAAATCTCCTACTGCGGAATGCCTTGCAGCTGAACTTCCTACTGTAAATATACCATCTTCCCGCAATTCCTGCAATGTGGATTTTTTGACCTTTTTCAGCATTTCATCACTATCGATCAGTCCGGCATCATAAAGAGCCATTTTCGCCTTTCCAAGGTATCTGACCTGCTTCTCCCTCGTCTTCCCCCGAAAGCTTTCCAGTGCGGAATACGGCGTGATCCCGGCTTTTGCCTTATTTTCTTCATCCAGTTCCTTTTTCCATGCTCCATCATCCTCCTCAATATATTTTTGCTGAAGCCGCCTACGTTCCTCCAGGCTCATTCCAAGGGCATCATCTGCCGCAACTCCCCTATGGATACAATGGCAGTTTACCGTTTCCCCGGCAGGAAGAATTGGATCCCTGGGATACATGGGATGGTAGACAACGCCATCTCTCCCCTTTAATTCAAACGGCTGGTCCTTCGGCACAATCTGGCCGTCCATCTCCACGTGATTCGGGCGGGGCTTATTTTTATGCGCCCCAGTATGCCGCCACTCCTTCCGATCCGTAGATGGGCTTTGCTGAATTGCCTCTTCTCTGGCAACCGAGTGCGCCCGCAGTACCTCGGTAACCGCCACCCGTCTTGCCTGATAGTGTTCGTTCCGCCAGCCTCCATCCATTATTTTCCGTGTCAGTTTTTCAATGCTTTCCCCTTTGTCTATGGTACTCTGAATGATATCCGAAATCTGCTGATGGGTGTTTATCTTCATCAGCTCTCCCAGCCTCTGGCTCCAGGAGGCAATCCAGTTCTGGGTTCTCTGCCGTATGATATCGACCACCAATTCCCCATCCGTTTCCTGCATATATGTGCTGGCCAGCTTTGGTATCTGCGTTTGGAGCATATCTGCCGCTGCACCTTCCACCTGCTCCGCGATATCGTCTCCATCCATCATTTCAGATACTGCCCGCTGCGCCTCCCCCCACCCGGAACCTGTTGCTGTTTCAAGAGCCGTCACAAAGTCATTGGTCTGGTTCAGGAGCGTTTCTGCAACTTCATCCTGCATGGCGTTGATGGCATCAACGGTATCTTCCGCTTCTGCATATCCTTCATCAGCCAGCGAATCCGCAAGATCATCATCGGCTTTTGCAAGATATTGGTCTATAGCCCCGATAATGCCGTCTGCATTAGACAAGAGGGCTTTTGCAATCGCCTGATAATAATTTGATTTCTCAGACATATCACTCACCCGCTTTCTCCTGATACCATTTCAGCGCTTTCCGGATTTCCAGCATAATGGGAACGATATCCGCATCATAAGCAGCAGCTTTTTGAATCTGCCCGTCAAGCTGTTCTATCTCAGCATCTGTGACCGCCTTTTTTCCCTTCTGAGGCTCTCTCTTTTGACCTACAGGCTCGTTTTTCTGTGCCGGCAGGTTTCCTAATGGGACGGCTCCAAAATCCGGCTGCTGGCTTTGTGGGAGCGTTCTTGCATACGCAAGGGGAATATCGCCCCAGTCTCCATTGTAATCCTCGCAGCCGTCTTTCCCCAATACCTCATAGGTAAGCTCTTTTGCCGTATTTGGCGTCAAGCCGCCGGCCCGTTCGGTAATGTTCAGCATCTTCTGGATATCATCCGGATTGGTAATATCCGGCTCGTCAAACTGCACTTCTACATACCGGAACCGGTAGCCATTCAGCAGCTTCTGGTTGACGGTCCATGCCAGGGAAGCCCTCTCCGGCTGGAATACTTGCTTTTCGGTAACTTCCATTGCAGTCTGTGACGTTGCCCTATTGAAATCCGTGGTATACCCCACATACAAATCCGGAAGCAGGAATGCGGACTGTGTTTTCTTTCTGCCGTTTTCCTGGTACTCCTGAAACAGTTCATCTTTTTGCAGAATAGAGGCAAGGTCTTTAATCTCCACTTCCGGGAGCTTCTGCTCCGCAAATGCAGCTGTGGTCTCCAGTGTATCCGTTTCCAGCACCAAAAAAGCGTGCTGACCTCTCTCCCCCTCAATAGCTTCCATGTATTCTTGCAGCTTAGTAAATGCTGTATCTGATAATGTTCCTCCCTTAACCAGAATCATAAGCGGCGTATGACGGCCATGGCGGAAGTAATTATTATTCAGGACTTCCGCCTTCCGGTTCCCATCCACAGTAAGTACCTGGCCAATCCAGCGAACCTCTCCATAGGGCATGCTGCCGATCCGGAACTCGATAATCTCATTCGCCTGATCGTCTATCTCAATGGCTTCATCCGTTTCGCCTATGTATTTGCCACTTCTCTTATCCATGATGCGAGGATCTCCAAACTCCTTGAAATACACCGTCTTGCCGCCTACATTCTGCCGGAACTTCCGAAATTTCTTTTTTCTGCTGATTGCCGTCCCTTTATAGAAATACTCCATATCCACATATGGCTGCAACGGATATGTCATATCTATGGACGGCGTATCAACGATAAACTGCAGCTCTACAACCTCCTGTGCCTGATTTCGGATAACCTCGCAGTAGGATATTCCATATGTCTCCCGGTCACGGATCACATTTTCAAATACTTCCTTGGTCTGCATATCCATATTAAGGAGCGCTATAATCTGCTTCAGCACGTCCCATTCGGCCTTCATCTCTGGCGTTTCGTCCTCATAATCTTCCGCATATTTTACAGAAATACCAAAACCCGCTATATTGCTTTTGTACGCTCTGATGCATTGCGGCAGAATCGTAGAATTATCAACCAGCATTTTCAGGCCGCGCATATCAATTGGATGAGGTATCCAATCGGAAGCGGATGTCTGTATGGATGGATCCAGCTGTTCACCCTTGTCTGATTTTTCCACCTTTCGCTCTGCATAAAATACTGTGGGCGTATCCAGACCGGACGATTTCACAATTTTTACTGCCATCTGGGGCGCCGATGCTTTCTTATCATCCATTAGCCCTTCCCTCCCTTCTTTTTATAATTCAGTGGAAGACATACAAGCAGGATGCAGTCCCCTTCATCCGGGGAAGAAAGCCCCCTGTCTTTCATATCCTGTTTGCTCTCCACTTTCTGCTTTGCATTGCTTCCAAACTCAAATTTCCGGCAAGACAGCTGACCGATAAGATCACTGTCATCCGGCAAGATCACTTCCGGCACATGTGGACGTCCGAAATCATCATATGGCGCAATCAGATCCCTTACTATCCCCATCATATAGGTTGTCGAATCCGCATAATGCCGGTGCTTTATGGGCACTCCGAAATTCACGGCCAGAATAGTCATATCCCCAAACACTTCCGGATCAGAACGTTTCCAGTTTCTCAGCTGATCAACAACACCGCCACCGACACCTCCATCATCCACTTTCACGCCAATCTGTCCCTGGAATCTAAACCGCTGTTTCAATTCCTTATAGAGCCGCGCTATCATGCTGGCCGTCCAGGTAGTATCCTTCCCGTTGTACTTTTTATAGATTTGGACTACTTCATTTACCCGGTACCCTATGCAGGTTTTATCATCACCAAACCGAGCCACGTCACAGCCTATCTCAATCAACTCTACTCCGCTCACATCTGCCGGCTGGAGATTCCCGGCGCTGTCCCGGTATTTCCCGAATGCTCTGGCTGTGGGCTCTGACATTTCGGTTTTGATGCTCTGCTCCAGAAATGAGATAGGGATAAACACATCATCTTCCTGCTCTGGAAACTCCCCATATACACGAACACGGACCACATTGCTGCGCTCTCCGTACTTTCGCTTCATAGCATCTATATTCTCTTTATTGGTGCGCTTGCTATGCTCCGCATTTACTGTATGGCAACGATACAAGGCACGGTCTGCAGTATGGCTTTCATAAAATGTGCCGCTGGTCTTTGTCGGATTGCCCATCAGCAGGAGTTTGTTGTTGGCTCCGGCCAGAGTACCGGTAATTGCTTCCATAATCGGATCTGCTACGCCCGATGCCTCATCCACAATAAAAAGCATATTGTCCTCGTGGAATCCTTGCATATTCTCCGGTTTGGTCGCTGTCCTCGCTACCGCAAACCAGCGTTTTTCATATCCAATCATATAAACATATGTTTTGGTCCATTTAAGAAGCATTGGAAGCAACGGAGAGTTATTCATCCATTTATCAACCTCAGACCACAATACATCATGAAGCTGCTGCTTTGTGGGGGCCGTGGCCACAATGCGCGGATACGGAAAGCAAACCAGGAACCAAAGAAGCAGCGCCGCTTCCTCACCAGTTTTCCCAACACCTTGCCCCGATTTGACCGACACTCTCGGATAATCCCTCAAATCATAAGCCACCTCAATCTGCCAATCATCCGGTTCAAACAGCAACACCTCTCGCATAAATAAAACCGGATCGCTTCGCCACAGCGGGATGCTTTCATCAAGGAATTCTTCAAGCCATTTTTCACTTTTCATCCCGCTGCCTCCTTGCCTCCAGAACTTTTTGGGCCCAGGTCTTCACAATATCATTGCCAGCCTCTTCATTTTCCATCTTCTGGCTCTCCGTCCTGAGTCTCGACAACGCCTCTATAGCCTTCGTCTTTGCCCTCTGCACTTTGGTTAATTCAGCCTCCAGGGCCATTATGCTGTTCATGACAGCTTCCGTATGGGTAACACTGGTTTCTGTTACCTTCTTATATTTTCCGGCACCAACGCTCTCCCCGTCAAAATCTGTCACATCCTCCACCTTTTTGGTCTTGGATGCCGCTTTTACGGATAGCCCATGGTTCTCCGCTTCCAGCTCTCGGTAGTGCTTGATCCTCTGCATCAGACGGCGTTCCCGTATGGAGAACATTTGCAGCTGCATAAGCAGATGTTCTTCCTCGGAATCTCCCATGCTTTCAATCATACCCAGTTCTTCATCATCCAGGGTGTCCCAGTATACCTTGGAATAGGCTCCATGTGTTTCTGCATTTTTATTTCTTTTAGGGGTAGATGGGGCATGGCCAGCAGCATTCTTATTCCCTCTCGGCGCTCCTTTGGGTTTCCGAGCGTTCGGTTTCTTTTTATCCGAGCGTTCGGTTTCTTTTTTTTTACTCTGTTCGCTTTTATTCCCATCCCATTTTTGGGTAGATTTCCATCTGCGGACAGTGCTGTCCGGTACGCCGATTTTCTTCGCAATATCAACCAGTTTCATCCCATCCTGGTATAGCTTTTCTGCTTCAATACTGCTTGGGCTTCTTGCTCTTGCCATTCATCACCACCTCGCTATTTGTTTTGTTTTCATAAAAACAGAGGGAGGCAATGCACTCCCTCGTTGTTGCGTCATACGGATACCGATTGATTTAACATTAAATCTTCGTTATAAACTCCGCTTTGGAAAAACCCTGTTCTGGTCTAATCATCATTTTCAGGAAATCCTCTTTTGAGAATTCCGAAAGCCGGAAAATTTCCTCTGGCCTCATTCCCAGTTGCTTCCCAATCTCTTCCACGGATTTCCCCTCTGCCATCAACTCCTTAACAATTGCTTTCATGGGCCCCAGCAGATGCGTACCTCTCGCCCGGTTATGGGTAACAGTTCCATAGATATTCCCTGCCTTATCCTTATGATCCACAATTACCACCGGCACTTTCCCGTCCAGCATGGAAACCAGAGGCTCTTCCCCGGCAACCGTCCATCTGTGGAATCCGTCAATAATCGTAAAATCCGGTCTTACCACAATCGGCAGGGTCCAGCCATTGGCAAGTATAGATTGCTTCAGCAGTTCCAGGTTCTGTTTTGATACTTTGTTTGGGTTGTAGTCATTCGGTTTCACATTCCCCCTGTCTACCCATCGGAGCGTTGACAGAGGACCAGCAATCTTATTATCCATTCGGCAGCCCCTCCTTTTTCTTAGCTTCTGTAATGTATTTCCCGTAAATCCTCTGGTATAGCGCCCGGAACGAACGTAGCTTCGGATCGCCCGATATAAGCCCTTCGTAAATTGCCTTGCAATCCTTATTGTCCGCAATAGCAGAGACGCTCATAAAAAAGTTGCGGTACCGATTTGCCACATATCGCTTGTGCTCCGTCCGGAAATTGCCATCCATATCAGAGAACAGCTCCAAAAGTGCCGCTTTGTAATCCTTTTCAGCACTTCCCTTTTCATTCTGCTTTCTGGCTGTGGTATTTCTCC
>CAJUCE010000075.1 GCA_910584865.1 uncultured Acetatifactor sp. | reverse complement strand
GCCGCATTTTCGGCAGGATCATGCATTCACAGACGGCACTGCGCGGTCAATGGGACAAAGGTTGGAAAAATAATCTGCTGTTTGCGTCTCCCTCAATTCGCCGTCCGACAGCCAACCACAATATAATGTTCTTTTTCATAATGCTGCAGAGCCTCCATCAATTAGCCTGTTCGTCCTCTGTGCCTTATTGGGGATATGTAGCCGTGGCAGACCTCCCCCGTTACTGTACCATCAATAATGCCTAAAATCCCCAAAACTTTGATGCCAGTTCCCGGTTTATGATGGATGAGAGGAAATTCGGATTGTTATTCTGGAACATTTTCAGGCTCTCAAAAAAGACTGCTTTGCTTTCCGTCTTTATGTCCGCAAAGGTTGTATCCAGCTCCCGGTCTTTCACGTTTTTCTCCACATATTCCTCCGACTGTTTTTCGTAAGCATCAACCATCAAAGGGTCTTTCTTTACTGCGCCTGCATACCAGTTTGTAAGGTATTTCAATGCACTGAGCCCGCCATCATCGTTCTGGCCCATCTTCTGGTACTCGGCATATGCGTCCTTATCCATCGCCTGCATCATGCCAAGCGCGTTTGTGGTCTGGACAAGGCCGCTACCATGCCCAAGATACCTGGCTTTTGCAACGCCATAATCCATGTTCCCGCTGCTGTCGGCTTTTCCTGCGCTTGCCAATTTTGCAATGGACTCCATCGCTTCCAGAAATGCCTCCCTGCTTTCCTCCGGGATAAAGTTCTGTGCCGCATATTCTGCTTTCTTCATGCCGAGCGAGATATTCGCCTGCCGCTCCTCCTCTGTCATGGAACCGCTGTTCCCCACAAGGAAATTCTGCCGAATGATGTCATACACGAATCCCTGCTCCTCTTTGCTACAGTTCTCCAGTGCTGATGCAACCGCCTTATCTGCGCCATACATACCCGAATATGCCGGAAGGTCATTTAAGGAATTGTCAATCTGCACGATATCCTTTTGGAACGCCGCATTTTTTGCCTCCATCGCTTCCTTATCTTCCGGCACCATGCTGCCTTTCTTTCCTTCCACAAGAGCAGCCATGCCGTCTCCTGAAAATTCCACAATGACTGCATCCCCATACTGTGAACGGATGTCTTTCATTGCCTGCAGGGTTTCTTCCCTTGACATCTTATCCATGACCTTGTTGCCATGCTCATCCGTTGTGTTGAACTCATATTTTACAAGGGTGTCCTTCTTATACGCACCGCTTCCATATGATGGGATATTTGTTGTTCCTCTGTAAAACTGGCTGTAATCAATATTCATAATCTGCACTCTCCTTTACTTTGTTTTGATTAAATCCTTTATCATTTAGAGCTACCCCACACCTCCGCAAAGGCATAAATTTATGCACCTCTGTGGAATAAGGTGTAAAGATCATATCTTCATATCCAATGTGCTACCCGAAGATGATTTTTTCACAAATGTATTGCCACTTTTGACAAGCTGGCTTTCTACGGATTCCCTTGTAACGCTGTCCAGTATTCTGGAATCAAACGGCTGTCCCTGTTGCCAATTCGGATTAGCCGCCTTTACCGCATCATAAAAAGCCTTATTATACGCTTTTTCATATTGCCCAAGCGTCCATGTACCTTTCAATCGGTCATCAATCTTAATGCTTTTTTGATACGCCGTATACAGTGATGTTCTTTTGGTTGTATCCCCATTCGCAACACCATTTTCTTGTATGAACTCCCTTTTGACCATATCAAACATCTCTTGTCGCCAGTCTTCGGAAACATTTATAATCTGATTATATTCCGAAGGGCTTTTTCCATCTACGCACATTCCTGCTACGCCATAAGCATTAAGGAAATTTCCATTAGAGTCATATAATTTCATGTAATTTTTAATGATAGTATCCCGTCCGCCAAATGTTTCATAAATCAACCGCTCCTTTTCGGACATGCTTGCTTCATTTGCAATGATGGCACTCAAATGATCCCTTTCAACAGCTTTATACTGCGCACTGTTTTTGTTGATACTACTGTATCCTCCAGAACTCCCTGCATTGAAACTAATGTTCATTGATATCATCCTCCTTATTGAAAATATTTTTTGCCAACCTTGGCCTGCATATAAATAGGCAACTCTCTTATATACCTCTGCGGAATAGGGTTGAACATTATATCTTCAAATCCAGATTCGCACCCACCTGTGTCTGTTCTTTTACAATGGTTTTGCCCGCATCCTCTTCCTGGACAGCTTCGATGATTGTTTTCATATCTGTGTCATTCAGATAAATCGTGCCATCTTTGGAAGCAGCCATTTTTTCTTCTAAGAGCTGCTCTGCTTTGTTCGGAGTTGTTGTTCCATCTTCCGTTACCACTTTCTTTTCTTCCGACTTTTCGCTTCCCTTTGCTTCCTCTGCCTTTTCCTCTAATTTCTCCGCAAGCTGCTCCGCATTTTCACGGGCTTTTTCTCTTGACTTCTCAATCCGCTCTTCGGCGTTTTCCTGCGCTTCTTTACGGAGTTTTTCGTTTAACACATCTTTTCTAACTGAAACAGTAAAATTACTGTAATTTCCATTCTCATCTAAATATGCATGACGGCATACAACTGTACTTCCAGTTGCTGTAAAAAAACTATCTACATACTTATGTGCAGCTTCCACATCTTTCAATCTCTGCGTATATTCTTTTGCTGCCTTTGGATCATTCTGCATCTTCTCTAAAAGTTTCGGGTTAATATTCAAAACATCTACTTTACCATCATTTTTTGTATTAACCCCATAGCCGACTTGCAACTTCATATTAGGAAACTGTTTCTGCAAATTATTAAGGTATTCCTCATTGCCGCCACTCTTTGCTACTTCGGCGTTTTTCTCTGTAGCCGCTGTTTCCTTTGTTTCTTCTTTCTTTGCCGCTTCCTTCCTTGATGAAGCATATGTGTTTTCATAAACACTGCTATAATTGCCCACTCCTGTGATTGCCATAATCATATCCTCCTTAAAATTCAATTCCTTTTACCTATAATATTTTGAACAACGCCATCATCCAATTGTCCTCTTGCCTTATGTATGGAATCCGGACTACCTCATCCGTTGAATCAGTTTCATATAAACATGACTGCCCACCGCATGAAAAACCGGGAAGTTTATAAAATCCTCCAAAGACAATATAAATCTGCCCCTCTGCATTGTTTTTTCCCAAAAATGCTTCAAATGCCTCCCTGTCCACATAAACATAACTGTCATCATAAGAAATCATCTGTTTCAATCTGCTATCATGATTTGAAATGGTAACTCCATCTTCACCGACATACTCATATACCAGTATGCTTTCATCTTCCCTGAATTGGGCATAAGAACAGCTATGTATGACGAGTAACACCGCACCTGTTACTGCTACCAGAACTGCTGCCACGCCCATGCACAGTTCTTTCCGGTATGGGCGGAAACCTGCAATCTTCCCCATCCGCCTTTTCATGTCTGTAAATTCACTTTCCCCTGCATAGGTAACGGCGGGCGGTACATTCTCCGATTCAGAGCGCAGCAGTTTCAGAGTTTTCAGCAATACCAGCCCATACTCATGTGCCGTCTTCCCACTGTTCTGTATGCACACCCTGTCGCAGATATCTTCCATGTCCGCCCTGAAATGTTTCTGGAAGACTGTCAGGAACAGATTAATCCACAAAAGGCACCTCAGCATATCCCACGCAAGCCCGAACCATAAATGCCCTAACCGGATATGTGTCTGCTCATGCTGTATAATGGCTTTTAATTCCTCCCGGCTGTAGCTGTCTGCCATTGCTTTTGGCAGGACAATCTTCGGTTTCAGCAGGCCGATTGTGAATGGCGTAATATTCATGTCAGTAACACTGATCCTGATGCCATCAAAAAAGACTTTTTCCATTCCGGCAACCAGCCTCCGAAGGCGCAGCCGCTTTCCAAAGACACAGATAACGGCTACCAGAATACCCATTGTATAAATACGGCCAACCCACAGGCAGGACATAGTTCCCTTTGTCATCCACCATGTCGCCTTACATATGGCTGCATTTTCATAAAACAGCTTCAGCTTCCCAAGAAATGGGGTGACCAGAAATACTGCCCATAGCATCCCTTTCAAAAAAATCCGTTCTGAAAAAAGCATTTTCCGGAGCAGCATCACAAGCCCGGTCAGTACAAGTGAAAAGGCGGCGCACCGCACAAGCTGTGTTGTCAGATATACTGCGCATAAATCCAGAAAGCTGCCAATCCGTGGCCAGTCGAGCATAGCCATCACTCCTTTTTATCTGAGGATTCCGCATTCTGCCCCTTGCTTTTTTCCAGAATCTCCTCCAGTTCCTTTATCTGTTCATCCGTCAATGCGAAGCTCTGCAGCAGTGCCGCCATTGCATTTGTCCCGCTGCCGGAAAAATAGCTGTCCACAAACTTCCTGCTTTTCTCCTTCACGCATTCCTCCCTTGACCTCTGCACATAGTAGTGGTAAACCCTCGAATCATGCTCATCCACCGTGTAGCCGAGGATGTCCTTCTGGTTCAGGCGGTTCATCAGCACCCGCACCATCCTCATCGACATATCCACATTCCCATGCATCCTTTTGTAAACCTCGGAGGATGTCAACGGCATATCGCTCGCCCAGAGAACTTCCATGATCTGCCATTCGCTCGGTGTAATCTCTTCCTTTGCCATATCTCTGCCTTCCTTTCGTTTTATTTCGTCACTTTATTTATCGGTCAATTATTGTTAATTGTTAAGAGTTATTGACGTTTTTGCATGATATGGGTATAGGCAGAGGGCTGATCATGGGAAATTACTTTCCCACTTTCCAAGTAATTTCCCTTATCAGGCCGCCCGGCCTGCCTGCGGAAATAGCAGACCGCCGCATATGGCGGATGAAGGCCATAGTACGGCGGTTGGCTTTTGTACATTCTATCATCCTAAAGATTTCAGGTTTCTGCGGTATTCCTCCATTTCCTTCTCACTTACCGTATCCATGATATGCTGCAGCTCACTGACCACGGAATCCCGCTCCTTCGGCAGATAGGCAGTGACCGGATAAAAGTTTGAACTGGAGTTGGCAAAAAGGTGCGTCCGTATCTGCAAATTCTGGATAAACACCTGCAGTTCCCGCAGGCGTTCTTTCTCCCCGGCGGGAACAAACCTGCCCTCCTGCTCCATGCGGTACAGTTCCGTGTCCGGGAACAGCGTAAGGGAATCTACCGGGATAAAATAAGGGTTTAACTGGCTGAACAGCTTTGCACTGTTTACCGCATTCCAGTATCCCCTGCCTTTCCCCGCAAGCCCGGTCATGTAGACAAAATAATATTCAATCCCCGCCTCGTCCAGCTTCCGGCACTGCTCTAAAATGTCAGCCGCCGTGTATCCCTTGCCCGCCAGTGCGAGCGTGTCATCATCCCCGCTCTCCGTCCCGATGCTCAGCCCGTTTATCCCCATTGCCCGGAGCTTCTTAAGCTGCCACACTTCCTTGTCCCTGATATCCCTTATGCTTGCGAACATGGCCATCGTCTGGCACTTGATGAGGTAATCCCTTACCGTGAGCGCCCGCAGCTTCAAATTCTCATAGCTCATGGCAAACGGGTTCGCCCCTGTCCAAAAGATGCGTCTCGCATAAGGCTGATAGCTTTTGATCTCCTCCAAATCTTCCTCGAACTCCTCCAATGGTGACATACGGAAACACTCGTTTTTATAAAGGCTACAGAAACGGCATTTCCGGTATGTGCAGCCGGAAGTTGCCTGTATGATGACAGAATTCGCCTCGTAGGGCGGCCTCCACGTCCTTCCCGTAAAATGCAACTGAACCACCTCCCTACAGATGATGGACGCTCTCACGGTAACGCCGCAGTTCGTCCTCGCCCACATTCTCTATGACATCATCAAGGAAAGCCAGCAGTTTCTTCTTATCTTCCGGTAAAACACCATGAAGCTGAAAGGCATTGGAAGCGCCAAGCGCCGCAAACTCTGTGGGGATTTCCAACCCTTCCACCAATGCCCTGACTTCCCTGTACTTTTCTGTCTCACTTTCCTCTTTCCAGTTCCCACGCCGGATTTCCTGATAAAGCCCTGAATCGGGATATATCGTCAGCATATTTGCGCCGACCAGCAAAGGATGAAGTTTATTGCATACAGCGGCGGTGGCTCTGGCCCCGTCCTCCCCGCGCCCTGCGCCGGATATGCCCGTCAGATAGAAAAAGCTGTAGCGGATGCCGGCTTTATCCAAACGTCCACACTGCTCCAGAATATCTACCGCCAGATAACCTTTATCCATGAACCGCAGCGCCTCGTCATCCGCTGTCTCGATGCCGATTGTCAGCCCGTCATAGCCTGCCCCGTGCAGGGCGGCCAGTTCCTCATCCGTTTTCAGGGTAACATCCGTCACCCTGGCAAAACTGCCGATGGTTTCCATTCCCGGAAAGTATTTGTGTACCATTTCCGCAATCTCCATCAGCCTGTCATATTTCAGTACGAACGGGTTCGCCCCTGTCAGGAAAGTCCGTGACACCTTCCTCCCCATAAAACGGCGGTACATTTTCTGTGCCTCTTTCAAGTCCGCCTCTATATCTTCCATTGGTGACATCCTAAACTGGAACGGCAGGTCTGCGTAAAGCGTACAGAATTTGCATCTGTGGTGCGTACAGCCTGCGGTGACTTCCAATAACAGGGAAGATGCCTCATAGGGCGGCCTCCATATGGTTCCTGTATAGTGCATCATTCATTCCTCCTCGTGTCTTTCCTCTTTTGCACTAAATTACCTCTAAAACTCCATGAAATCAAGTACTGTCTTTTTTAGTCGGTAGTACACTTTTTCATACTATCTATTAAAAATGACCGTATCTTGATTTTTTCCCACTGCCGGAATATACTGGTGGGGAAAGAGGTGGAATGAAATGGCTGAGAATAAATTCAACAATGAGGGAACCATTGCCCGCTGCGTCCCTATGGGCAGGCTCCAGTCCGTGATCGGAGGCAAATGGAAAATCCTGATCTTATGGTATGTGTCCTTTTACAAAGTCCAGAGGTTCGGTGAACTAATGCGCCGCCTTGACGGTATCACACAGTCCACGCTGACAAAGCAGCTCCGGGAACTGGAAAGTGACGGGTTTCTCCACCGGGAGATTTACAAGGAAATACCGCCGAAGGTGGAATACTCACTTACCGAGTTTGGGGAGAGCTTCATCCCCGTCCTGCAGACCATGATGGCATGGAGCGAAACATACCTCTGCCCGGATTACCAGAATCCCTATGAAAAATAGCATAGAGGCAGGCCTGCCTGCGAAAACGGCAGACCGCCGCATTTCCCGCACTTTATTGGATTGCATGAAACGACTATTTTCCGGGTATGAAAAGCAAAAAAAGAGCCTTTACAGCTCCTTATCATTTTCCCATTATCTTTTTATCAATTCTCCCATACACTATTTGGCAAAACCTATACAATTTGGCGAAACTACAGCTTTTGCCAGATTATATGGAAGTTTTGCCAAATTGTTTCACTTTTGCCAAATCGTATGAGGTTTTGCCAAAAGGTTTCACTTTCGCCAAAAGGTTTATACTTTTTAGCAAAAAACCCTAGAACACAAGTTCACCCACTCCCGAATGTAAAATTGCCCCTAAAAACACAAGAAAATAATGTAACTTTCAGACCTATGTACTGCCAAGAATGCCGTATTTACGGGCTTTGTGAGGTTTCCGCAACTTTATCCACCGAAAACTAAGGCACCCTGACAAAATATGACAATATCCCCCATATTCCAACAGAATATTCAGCCAAACAGGCGAAACTCCACAACCTTCTTCCGTTTTATCAATCAACAATTTTCAACACTTTAAAAAGGTTTTTCTTGAATTTCTCAGTCAGTTCAATCCTAAACTCCCGGAAAAAATTATAACAACACCCCTAACCTTGTTGGTCGTACCTGAAAAACCCCCGGAAATATGCCGTTTTTTAC
>CAJUCE010000074.1 GCA_910584865.1 uncultured Acetatifactor sp. | reverse complement strand
ACCGCTCGACTAAGATGTGGTACTGCCGCCTCTACGGCATCATGATGCTACAACATCTTGATGCCTGGGAAATGCCATCTGCTGAGGCATTTCAAGAATCATTATTAGGATTGACCGCCTAATAATGATATCTTAAGCGATCCCATAAGATTTTTCAAGGCATAGTACCCGCTATGTCCAATGTTTATGTCCATTTTTCTCAAATTTCTTTTCCTGCACGATATTCACTTGTCAATCTTCGGTTGGAATCTCATTCATTGAGATTCCGAGAAGTTATGAGGGTGCGCGCTTCCCTATAACCTTATTATACTTATCTGTTAGGATTGCTTGTTGTGCACATCTATTCGGCCTGAATCCGTAACTATGGCCATGGAACTGTTCCTCATAGATTGGTGTTAATACCTGTGCAATGGCTTGTTGTATAAATCTGTCTGCTACTGTTGGTACTCCTAGGTTTCTGACACCGCCACCAGGCTTTGGTATCTCCACTCTTCGTACTGGCTGGGGCTTATACTTTCTTGTCCTCAACTGTTCCTTGATGATTTCGCCGTTCTTTACAAGATACCCCTTGAGTTCTGTGTACTTCATTCCGTCCACTCCCTCTGCCCCTTTATTTCGTACGACTTGCAGATATGCTCTATTAAGGTTTCCGCTAGATACTATCTGCTCCATTAGACTACTTGTGTCCATGCGTTCTTTCCTTTCCGTCTCGCTTGATTTGACCACCCTTTTCCCGGTTGGTTACGGCAGATGTTGTCGTTTCTGCAATCCGAGACATACTCAAACTTATTGATTGTTCAGCCCTTCGTCCATCCCCATTACAGAGACTTCCTCACTACTATGGCTTCTGCTGACTTCTCACAGTTCGTTGTTACTACGGCTCATGGTTCCGCCTGTGAGACCTCCACGCTTAAGGTGCGCGCTCTTTCCTCTCATCTATCCGCCACATTTACCCGTACTTCCAGCAACTTTTGGACTTCATCTTCTTTTGCAGACTTATCCGTATTTCCGAGCCTTATATGTGATTTCTGTCCGTCGGACCAAGGGTTTGCCTACAGCTTCCTTCAGATTCCACCTCACGATGGACACCCTTGCTGTTCAGCTATACACTTCCTCGTTGCCTAGGCGTGTTCGGGACTTTCACCCGTTAGAGCGCGCCCATGGCGCGCAAACAAAAAGAGTTGGCCCGGCGGCCAACTCCTGGCGACTGACAACGCTGTGGCGTAATTTCCTATAATGTAAAAATAACGCCGTCATTCAACGGCGCAGTTTCCTGCATTCGTCTGAGAACTTCTCTGACTAGGGCAAAAATCATCTAATTTTGCAGGATCTATATTTCCATTATTATATCAAATTACTACAAAAACACTATAATTTTCTCATATACTGTTTTAGCTGGTCATAAAAGTTTTCTCTGGTTCCGGCCATAATCACAACAATCACCTTATCCTCCAGATACTCTACTGTATATGCCAACTCATAATTTGTCCTATTGTAATAAATATCATACCCATATACACCAGACAAATCCCCGGTTTTTGCTTCCCCGACTGTATGATCCCTTCTTATCTTATCAACCGCTTCCTGATACAGCATCTTCAATTTCTTATCTTTCAGTTTTTTGATGAATTTTGCTGCAGGCGGAAGAAAACGCACATCCGTCATTCCTCATCCTCCATACCAAAAACATCTTCATAAGATATATGACCAGATTCTGAAGATGCAGCCCGCTCTGCGTCCACAAGCATTGCTTCCACCGCTGGGCGTACCTGCCCCTGTGCCTTTTTAAAGCGCTCCAGCAGATCATTGCCACTGTACCCACTGGCAATCAAGTCCGCCAGAATCTGCTCCGCGAACTCTCCTCCTGTATTGGTTCTGACAGGACGAATAACCAGTTCATTTCCACGCACGGTACATTCTGCCTCTGTATCAAACCCCAGCATAGTAAAAAATTTCTGTGGGATTGTAATCTGCCGCTTCGCAGAAATGCTCAATTTTTTCACTTCCATAGGAACTCTACCTTTCGTCATCGTTGCCGGCATTACTATATTCCCCTTCTCTATCATATGCAATTCAAAGAAACAATATTCTTTGTTTCTTGGTTTCTGAGATTATTCTATTCAAATTTTCATCGTTTGTCAAGAGCTATGAAGCCTTTTCAACCACTGGCACACCCGCTTTTGCGTGCATGGAATCAGCAGTTGACTCATTGCCGTCCTTTGCTTTTTTACCCCCATTGTCTCTTTGCTTTCTCTATATTTCCTGCCGCTGTCTCCATACATACGCTTCTTTCAGCAGGCATTCTATGAATTCCTGCTTACCTTCCGTATAGCTTCTTCGGTCATCTGGAAATTGTAACGCCAGTTTTTTCTTACAGGCATCATATTGCATTGCCTGGTCAGGATGGCAGTTCAGATAATCCCGAAAATTGATATAGTTGTTCCATTCTGTTCCATTCCATTTGACTGCATGGATATGATGTGTACGCGTATCTTTTTCAAAATCACCCATTACAAATAACATTTGTCCTGCAACATCTTCTCCGCGAAAAACAAAATCGTGTTCTTCTAACCGTTTCATATAAGGCGAAATGTCATTCAAATCACGAAGGCCAATCACAATGTCAATAATTGGTTTTGCATAAATGGCAGCAATCGCAGTGCTTCCGACATGCTGAACATCGACAGCAGCATATCCCAAAAGCTGTTTCAATTTCAAGATTACATTTTCAGCATTTTTATTCCATTCCTCTTGATGAGGCAAAAGCTTTACGCTTCCTCTTTTTAATCCTGTCATTTTTCTCTCCAAGCAACGCGGTGCTCTGCCGTATCTATTGTACCAGTATGGCTATTTTGACAGAGCGATTCTATAAATATCCGCCTGTTCTCCATCCATTTCAAAGCTGCGCTGATAGACTCCGCCATTCCGGATGATTGTTTTTACCGAAGGTTCATTCTTCTTTTCCACAGAAAGATACAGTTCGTTCATCCCCGCCTTTTTGGCAACCTCTAATAATTGCCGCAGCATTTCCGTAGCAAATCCCTTTCTTCTCAAATAATTCACTTCCGTTAATGACGAATTACCCATGTTCAAAAAACTCCTTACAGCGGAATGAAAAAGAATTGGCCCAGCGGCCAATTCCAAATTCCAAAGAATGCTTCGCATTCTTTCCTGGCGACTTACAACTCTGTGGCGTAATTTCCTAATTATATAAAAAAGTGTCTTCGGCAATCTATGTCCGCCTAGCAACGGACTTTCCTATAAGGAAATAATAGTTTCTATACAAAAACAGAGAAATTCGCACCGGATTCGAACTCAGCCTTCTCTCCGGATTTACTATAGATTGCAGGTTCCATCTTAATAGCATCCGCTGTTTCTTCTACAGAGATTCCGTTGTCTGCACCAGTCTGAACCGAATCGGTCTTCCCGTCCAATGCGGCCTTCCCACTTTCGCTGATACTGACGGTATCCGTATCCCCATTCCGGCTTTCCGCTATCTTTTTTTCCATCTCCTCACGCTGTTCCCTGCGTTTCCGGATGGCATTTTCCTGTTCTGTATTCGCTTTTTCCCTTGCTTCCTTTGCATCCTCCTTCATTCCTTTTTCAGTTGTCTTCCGGTAATCCTCTGCCTTATCTGCGAAATCACTGGCATACCCCATTGCCTGCTCCATGACGGCTGTATCTCCTCTGCGTTCTGCTTCCTTATAGACACGCATCGGTGTATTCATCAATTTCATACTCATGCTTGCCCCTGCAAGGCCTTCCATCGTCTTCGCATGCATAATTGTACCTCCATCTGAATATTTTCGTACATAATCCTTTTGAAAAGTCCAGTTGACGCTACGATTTCAACACTACCGGAAAACAGTGCGCATTTGCCACCATCTCCCGGTATTGGTACTACACTAAAAATCAGAATCTCTTTATATTCTGATAACAGAAGTATTCTGCCGCCTGTAGGTATCATTGTCTTTCTGGCTTAACTCGTTTTCTACCTGCGCCAGCTTTTTCTCCAGTTCCCGGATTTTCTTTTCATCTCCGGAAGCCGACCGGATCTGCTGTTCCAGCTGCTGTTTCTTTTCTTTCAGCTTTTTGATTTCCCTGTCAACTTTATCCGAATTTGCAACGCATTTCTCCGCCGGCTTTCCCTGGCTGCCCCCGCTTACCTTCGGCCCTTTTCCATCTGCGCCTTCCCCGGAACGTCCATCCTTTCCATTTGCATGGTCAGCTTTCGGGGCATCAAAAAAGATTTTTCGGCTGCCGTTCTCGTCCTGGCCTACCCGGTACAGTCCGGTAGGCTTTTTCCCCGATCTTTCACTGCTGATGTATTCATCCTGTGGTTCGGACAGTCTGCCAGGTTTCTTTTCCTCTGTAGCCTTCTCTGCTTCTTTTGCTTTTTCCGCCCTCCAAACGGCCTGTTGTTCCTTCACCCTTTCTGCGTAGTCGGTTCTGGAATGTTCATAGTTTCCATTCACCTGCATTGCCATAAACATGTTCCTCCTTCCATTTGATATTAAGCGACTTCTCTATAGTCGCTTTAAGCCGCCTTTGCAGACAACTTCCTTTTTCTTTTTTCGGCTTTAGAAAGTAATGTGTTAATCCATTTGCTGTGGGATACCTTCTGGGTGCTGTGAAAGGATCAGCAGCACATGGAGGACAAATTTATTCTCCTGTGTCTCTATACTCATGGCGCCGCCATATTTTTCAACCACCTTCTTTACATTCGACAGACCTGTGCCTTTTTTGAACGCGCCTTTCCCATGGAAGCTGTTTTCTATTTCCATCATAAGGAAATCTCCCTGGATATGCCCGGACACATGGATATATTTTTCCATACCGGCATCCAGCCCTTTTACTGCCTGAATTGCATTGTCCAGTGCATTTGACAGGATAATACAGATATCAATGTCCCGCAGACAGCAGGGATATGGCAGAAGGAGGGAACAATCCACATCAATCCCCATGCTTTTGGCAATCCCCATCTTATTTCCCACCAAAATATCCACTACCGGGTTATTGGTACTGCAGGGAAATGACATTTTTTCCGCCATATCATCCATATCTTCCATATAGCTTACCGCTTCTTCCAGTTTCCCGCTCTGCAGAAGATTTTTCACCACTGCGATGTGGTTCCTGATGTCATGGCGGAACGACTTTGTTTCATCGTAACGGGTCTTTGCTTCCTCCACATACCGGTTCAGGAAATACTCTTCCTGTTCCAGCAGTGAAATTTCAGTGCTGAGGTGGAAATTCTGCTGTAGCTTCTTATAAGAGAACAGAATACAGAACAGGCTTAAAAGTCCCAAAAGATGCATTGCGAGCAGCTGCCAGTAGCTGAGCAGATACTCGAAAGATCCGTCCTCTTCAAAGACCACATACTGGTAATCAAATGAAAGCGTATTAATGTACTCACTCATAATAAAGATCATCAGGATTGGAATGAAAACCAGAAACATTTGCTGCATTTCCGGTGCGGTATGAAAGGGATGCGTTGCATCCCTTGGATAAAAAACATCCCTGGAAAAATAGCGATACACCATATAGTAACAAACCCCTGTCAGAAAAAGCGACGCGGCCTCACTGGCCAGCATGGCCGCAATACCGGCCATATCATAGAAAAAATATGGCAGCCATGCGTATAACAGGCCTATCAGAGATTTCACAATCCCATAGCAGAGCAGCATGATTTCAGTTGCCAGGGCTGCATACAGAAGAGAATACTTAAAATCCGCATGGCAGACCAGAATCCCACATACCGTAAGAAGAAATACCATCACCACGAAGCCAGTCACCGTGCCAACTGAAAGGAAGCGGGCGACAATCACCGCACATACTCCAAACAGGAAATAGAATGGGAACAAAAGTTTCTTTTTCAGAATTTTTGCCAGGAAATAAAGCTGAAAGCCCCCTCAATGAGGCCTATAATATATATGTTGAAAAAATCTAAATACCCGACCATGTTACCTGCCCCCGTATATAAAAACTCTGCATATCTGTTCCGTTCCTTCACAGATATTCCGCAATCCCATGACAATTGCCTCCGGCAATGGGGATTGCTCCTGCAGTCTGTACGCTTTCGCACGAATTGCGCAGTAAATGCGCAATTCTGATTGAAACAATTACAGTTCTCAGATATTCTTCATATATTGCAGAACAACGCCGGAGAACTCCTTGCTCCGCAGCCGTGATACGGGAATCTTTTTGCCATTATCCATACAGGCAGTCCCGTTTTTATAGCCTTTTAAATGTTTCAGATTGATTAGATAGCTCCTGTGGCATCGGTAAAAATGCTTATCCAGCTTTGCTTCCAAATTTTCAATCCGTTCATAATAATCAACAACATCGCCGGAAGCCAGGTTCAGATATATTTTCCTGTCTATGACCTCACAGAAGACAATCTCATCCTTTGGGATGATGCGCCCCTCATATCCCTTTTGCACCAGCAAGCTGTCTTCTCTGGCGTTCTGCATGGAAGCATAAAGGCGTTCCATGGTCTTTTCAAACTGTTTTTTATCCACCGGCTTGACCAGATAATCGTAGGCCTGTACCTCAAAAGACTGGAATACCATCTCTTTCAGTACTGTAATGAAAACTAAAAAACCGCGGAACTGATCTGCCCTCAGTTTCCTTGCCGTTTCCATGCCGTCCATTCCCTTCATCTGTATATCCAGAAACAGGATGTCTATCTGCCCATTGTAGCTTAACAGTTCTTCGCCGCTGGAAAACATACGGAGGCTGGTCTCCCGGTTCTTTTTACGAAAAAAATCAGAAACACAAGACCTTATATGAGCAGACATATGTTTTTCATCATCACAGATTGCAATATAGATCAATGCGCCACCTCCTCCTCAGAGTCTCCCTTTGTCACAAAATCGAGTAGAAGAACGACCTTCTCCACTACTCGCCACGCATCCCGTGCGCCGCCTTGCGGCTTAGTTCCTTTGCACGGGGCTACGCATAAACAACGGGATACACAATTGCCCGCACCCCGTTGTTTTCATCCTATACCATTCAATTAATATCCCGTTTCCGATATATCTTTACCGAAATCCGGTATGCAATAAAAAACCAGATAATAGAAATGATAAGTACAATATTGAAAGCCAAAAGGATATTCCCCCTTACAGGAAAAACCAAATTGATAAGAAGCACAAGTCCGGTAATAATCCCTGTTGACGCCATAAATGACATCATAAAGACAATCTGTGATTTCTCCGGATCAAATAAGAATGCGCACGGCAGGCTGATACCGCCTGCCAGCAGGGTAGCACTCATCCCGATAGTGCCGTACAGGCATAAAGAATGCAGCGTTATATCCATATCAAAACAGGCAAGGACAACACAGGGAATCAGTGCAGTAAGCAATCCCAATACGGCAAGCAGGATATAAAACAAAAATTTCTCACCAATGACCTGATTCCTTGATACTGGCATGGTAATGACATTCTTGTTCCATTTAGAAGCCGCATCACTGGTAATACTGATAAAGACTGCTGTTGTGGAAGCAACTGGAGCCAGAACCAGAAGTGCACTGGTTTCCAGCAAGAAGGATAACCCAAAGCCCAAAACAACCAGGCTGACGATAGTTACGAGGATATTGCTCCTTGCAATATAAAGATCCTTCACCAAAACACCTTTCATCACTTTTCCCCCTTTACATAAAGCAGCATAATCTCATCAATTGTTGCCGGGACAACCAAGGCCTTCGGATACTTTTTCTGCATTCTATCCCGGTCTGAAACCAGGATCTGCCATTCATAGTCCATTTTGCGGTACGCAATGATATCGGATTTATCCAGTGCATCAAACTGCGCCGCACCGCACTTGATGATGCCGTACCGCTCGGTCAGTTCATCTTTGGGCTTCTCAAAAACGACTTTCCCTTCATGGATAAATACGATATAATCGGCAATTTTCTCCAGATCACTGGTAATGTGGGAGGATACCAGTATGGAATGTCCCTCGTCTTGCACGAAATCCAGCAGCATATCCAGAATATCATCCCGGACAACCGGGTCTAAACCGCTGGTTGCTTCGTCCAGGATTAACAACCTGGAATGATGGGAAAATGCAGCAGAGATAGCCAGCTTCATCTTCATTCCTTTTGAAAACTGTTTAATCTGCTTATTGGCCGGCAAGGAAAACTGTTTCAGCAAGCGTAAATAAACCGGTTCGTCCCACGTCCCGTAAATGTTTTTCATAACCCGGTTCAATTTCCGGGGAGAAAGGATTTCCGGATAA
>CAJUCE010000073.1 GCA_910584865.1 uncultured Acetatifactor sp. | reverse complement strand
AACCGAGTTGTTGTAGGTTCGAGCCCTACTCGGGGAGCGAAGCGTCGAAGGGATGACGCACAGGGAAAACCCGCAGACATCAATGTTTGCGGGTTTTATTATACCTAAGATTCGTGATTTATTGAGAAAATCAGTAGCAACGATGAAACACTATCTTTTAAGAGAAGGAATCAATGAAAGCGTTTTGTTTGGGACAGATGGAAAGGAGGCAGGCACGATCTGTCTGAGGGATGAACAGAAATTCGAATAAGACAAGGGAGGATTTAAAGATGAGTAAATTGGATTCAAAGCTAGGCGGTGCAGAGTCTGCCAGAAAGGATTCTTCTCACGGAAATATTGTATTCATAGATTTTAATGACAATATCAGAGGAAAGCTTACATTTTTAGAGGAGAGGATTTTCAGATATGATGTAGATCCAAGCGGTGTGTTCGGAAGTTATGCGGTACCGAAAGAGGAAGAACATACAGCGAAGATTCAGCAGCAGCCGGATGAATCAGAGGAATACAGCAAACCGGCGGCACAGGTGTCCGAGACAGACGATCAGATTGAAGTCAGATGTAAGGATGTGGCTGTTGTCTGGGAAAAATCTACGGCAAAAATGAAAATCACATTACATGGACGTACTGTCATGGAGGAGGCAGAACCTCTTACAATCACAGAAGCGGAGACGGTTCAGACTCTTGTAAAGCAGGAAAAGGAACATTTCTTCGGGGGCGGGACACAGAACGGACGTTTTGTGCATACAGGAAAGAAGATTCAGATTGTAAATGAAAGCGCATGGACAGATAATGGCGTGGCTTCACCGAATCCGTTCTATTTTACGACCGGAGGCTATGGCGTGCTTCGAAATACATTTGCAGAAGGATGCTATGACTTTGGTGAAGAAAACGGAAAAGCTGTGACGGCAGCGCACAAGGAGGATAAGTTAAGCGCATATTATTTTGTGTCTGACGGTGAAAACGAGAGCCGCATGACACAGGAATTATTGCGGGCATATTATAAAGTGACCGGAGACCCAATACTCCTTCCGGAGTACGGCTTCTATGAAGGTCACTTAAACTGCTATAACCGCGATTCATGGTCTGATGAGAAAGGTGATAAGCTTTGGAACGTAAAAGGAACAGATCCAAGTGACAGTGAAGGTGTGACAGAATACGAGAGCGGTATGGCAAAAGGCTACCGCCTTGCAGAAGGACTTCATTCAGAGTCGTTAAATGGAGAGAGACCTACGGTAGCAACAGACAATTATCCCGAGAGTGTAGATACACCGTTTAAGTATTCAGCAAGAGCGGTTGTGGATACCTACTTGCATTTTGACATGCCTCTTGGGTATATTCTGCCCAACGACGGCTATGGCGGAGGGTACGGTCAGAATGGTTACTATATGCAGGGCGGCGTGGACGAAGACGGCGGCAGTTCACCGGAACGCCTTGCCGCGGTAGATGCTAATGTGAACAACTTTGCACGATTCACAGAATATGCCAATGCCAAAGGTGTGGCAACGGGTCTTTGGACGGAGAGTAACCTGGCTCCGGATTCAGACAGCCAGACATACTGGCATTTGCTTCGTGACTTCAAACAGGAGGTTGCCGTGGGCGGCGCTACGACTTTGAAGACGGACGTGGCATGGGTTGGCCCGGGATATTCTTTCCAGCTTAACGGCGTGAAGACGGCATATGACATCGTGACTACAATGTCAAATTTCCGTCCGAATATCATTTCTCTGGACGGATGGGCCGGTTCACAGCGTTTTTGCAGTGTGTGGACAGGGGACCAGACCGGCGGTAACTGGGAATATATCCGTTTCCATATTCCCACCTATATCGGAAGTTCCCTGAGCGGCAATCCGAATATCGGAAGTGATATGGACGGTATTTTCGGAGGAAAGGCGTTGATCGCAGTCCGTGATTATCAGTGGAAAGCATTTACTCCGCAAATGCTCAATATGGACGGTTGGGGAAGCTACGTGAAAGCGCCGTATACGTTCGGAGATCCATACACAGGAATCAACCGTATGTATTTGAAGATAAAGTCAAAGCTTATGCCATATATCTATACAAGCGCGGCATCGGCAGCGAATATTGACACCGGAAATGATGACACGGGCCTTCCGATGGTACGCGCAATGTTTTTAGCGTATCCGGAGGATAGGTATGCTTATACCCGACAGGTGCAGTATCAGTATATGCTTGGCGCCAATGTACTTGTGGCTCCGGTCTATAAAAGCGTTGCGGCAGATGAGATTGGAAATGATGTCAGAAATAATATTTACCTTCCGGATGCAGAAGAGATCTGGATCGACTATCTGACCGGGGAGAAGTACAAAGGAGGACAGGTGCTCAATAACTTTGAAGCGCCCATTTGGAAACTTCCGGTATTTGTGAAGAACGGAACCATTCTTCCCATGTACGAAGCAAACAATACACCGGATGAGATCAACAAGGCAAACCGCATTGTGGAATTTTGGCCGGCAGGCAGCAGCGCCTATACGGCATTTGAAGATGACGGAAAATATATCAAGAATGAGACAAAACAGGAAGAGACATATGGAACGATTGGGCATGTTTCTTATGGAGACCATGTATCCACGACTTATACATCATGTGTAGAAGGGGACACAGCGGTGATCATGGCAGAGCCTTCTGTCGGAAATTACGAAGGATTTGAGCCTGAGAGAAATACGACCTTTATTGTAAACCTTTCCAAGAAGCCGGAGGAAGTGCTTGCCAGGAATGGCGAAAGGGAGCTTCATATGGAAGAAGTAGGGGATAAAGCGGCGTTTGAGGCAGCTGTACCGAAAAACGGAGAAGCAGTATTCTTCTATGACGAGGCGCCGGCCCTTATGACTTACGCGTCAGAAAAAGAGTCAGAGATGAATAAGCTTACGAAAGACGTAAGAACGACTCCTAAGCTTTACATAAGACTTTCAGAAGCGGACATAAGGAAAGAAAGCCAGACAGTAGAAATCAAAGGATTTGTAAGTGAAATGCTCCATATGGAGGAAAAAGAGAATGGGGCGCTGGAAATCCCGGCTCTTCAGGCAGTAGAAGAGAAGGCGACTCCCACAAGCATCTGGCTCCACTGGACAGAGGTGAAAGGAGCATCTTCCTATGAGATGCTGGTGGACGGAAGAAGCTATTCCATGGGAAAAGCCCTTTCTTACGAGCATGATGAACTGGAGTACCATTCAGAGCATTCTTACCGTGTGCGTTCCAGAAATAGGGAGGGGTACTCCCCGTGGAGTGATGAGATTCATGCATGTTCGCTTTTGGATCCATGGTTAAATGAGGTTGGCGCTCTTGGTAAGATTACATGGACAGGTAAGAATGAGGATATAGATCTCCGTTATCTCAACGACCATGCATTTGCAGGGCTGTTCTTCAGCTGGGATGATGTAAACAAAGTAAAACCTGCGGCAATTTATGACTTCGGCGCTGTATATGAGTTGGATAAATTTGACTATTATCCCCGTGACACTTATGGAAACGGTACGGCAGTGAGAATGAACGTGTACTCCAGTCTGGACGGCGTTCACTGGAAGACGGAATGGGACGGGACAAAGGAGGAACCGTGGACTTACGATACAAGCCTTGAATTGGAAGAAAATGCCAGGACAGTACCGTTAGACGGGGTAAAAGCACGTTTCCTGAAAGCAGAAGCAATTGAATGTAAGGGAAATAAATTTG
This sequence comes from uncultured Acetatifactor sp., assembly GCA_910584865.1. Taxonomy (GTDB): domain Bacteria; phylum Bacillota; class Clostridia; order Lachnospirales; family Lachnospiraceae; genus Acetatifactor. The sequence continues at coordinate 4,808 of CAJUCE010000073.1, read as the reverse complement.
CAACTCACGAGATGCCGGTATATAAGAAGGAAGGCACAAAAGGATTTGCAGTGGGAAGTACCAATATGAACGCCACGGTTACAGAAGGCGACTATACGAACATGAAGAACTATCTTGGAACAAGTGTGAAAGACGGTTCTAACTTTACGGATCAGATTCAGAAACGTTGCGGCGATATTAACATGAACGGCATCTATGATGTATATGATTATGCATACACGATGTTTCATTTAGATGACGGAACGACTATGACCGGTAAACCGGAAGGAAGCATTGCGCTTGTTCCTGAAAGCGGGAGTGTGAAAGCGGGAGAGACATTTACCATGACGGTTCTTGCAAAAGACGCTTTGAACGTCAACGCGTTCGGTAAAGTGATTGACTATAACCCGGCGAAACTGGAATTTGTGTCAATTGAAGGAAATGATTCCGTAAAACAGATGGAAAACTTGACTGTGAATAAAGTATACTCTGACGGCACGGCTTATGTGAATCTTGCATTTGCAAACCGCGGAAATAAAAAGCTTTATAATGGAAGCGATGAGCTTGCAGTCATTACTATGAAGGCGCTTGCGGATGCAAGACCGGCAGAAGAGATGGAATGTGAGGGCGTTCTTCTCATCGGTCCTGGATTTGATACGGTATAATATCGAAACAGAAAGGCGCTGTTTCGATTTCTGATTTCAGGTGCGCTGAAGTGCACAAAAATATGGTGTAATTAGAAAATAGTGCAAAAAGAAGAGGATGTCCTGAAATGCAATACAGTGGCATCCTCATGTCTTTTGTAAGAAAGATTAGAAAGTGATATAATAATTTTCGGTATGCGACCGCACCCGTTGGCAGAGCACTCGGCTGTTAACCGAGTTGTTGTAGGTTCGAGCCCTGCTCGGGGAGAAAAGCGTCAAAGGGATGACACTTAGGGAAAGCCCGTAAACATCAGTGTTTGCGGGTTTTTTCGTGAGAAAAAACATTTTTGTTCGGGACAAAATGGTGCGCATGGGCAGGGCGCCCAGATCCCCTGGGACGGCCCCACGCCCCGCAAGTCCAGCTGCGAAACCCTGTTTAACGGATACTCTATCAGCTCCCAGTGAACCAGATCCCTGGAATGGTGCAGCCGCACCCCCGGCCACCATTCAAAAGTGGAAGTAGCAATATAGTAATCCTCCCCCACCCTGATGATGGAGGGATCCGGGTGAAACCCCCGAAGAATCGGATTCTGTATTTGATTCATTCTTCTCTTTCCCTTCTTTCATGCCTGTCTCTGTTGTCTGTCCTTGTCTCTAAAATCTGCCGCATGCTCACTGTTTTGGGCCGTTCAGCGTCTGCTATGGCATGATGTCTGCCCCATTTATATTTCTTTGGAACCCTGTGATCCGTCACCATGCTGACCATGTATTTGCGCCCGTCGTCGTCATGGAACAGGGAGGGGTCAAAGCCGAAATTGTTCAACGCCACAGGCTCAGACCAGGGACCGTGTATGTCCCGGGCCGTCACCAGGTAATTCTCCGTATCGTACATGTTGCAGTAAAACGCCTTCACCACCGTGTAAACCAGGTAAAAAACCCCCTTGTCCACGGATAATTATCTGTACCTGCATATTTCCAACGATGAGGAGCTGGGAAAATGCATCACTCTTCTGAAGGCGGAAAATAAGAAGTACGAGTATCTTACGGACTATATCCCCTTGGAGACAGGCAGGGATGTGCTCCTCGGCCTGAAGCTTCAGGGGACGGGAGCGCAGTTCTGTTACGGATACCGGGATGAGGGGGCATTGCGGGAAATCGGACCCTGCACAGACGCCAGCTTTCTCTCGGACGAAGCGTGCAGGGAGGGGTGGTTTACCGGCTCCATGATAGGAATCTGCTGCCAGGATTTGACTGGCTTCGGAAAGTATGCGGATTTTGACTGGTTCAGGGTGCAGGCCTTCGCAGACACCATGTCTGGCATGTAGGGAAGCACCGGGCTGCATACTGAAAAAATGTAAGGGAAGCAATTCTTCGCAAAACCGGCGGTTTCTACGAATTGAATTATGACAAATGTGTCATGCCGAGGAGAAATGCCGCGTTGGAAGGGGATGCCTTGGCGAAATTTTGAGAGGACATTGTGTATAACTTCTCGGAATCTTGACAGGCAAGATCAGGATGCCTGCCGGCGGTGCTGTGTGCCAGTGCCACACGCCCGGCATGGACCGCAGCGCAGCGCAGGCCAACGCAGTACTGGTGTGGACAGCGAGTGCGCATTACGCAAGGATTAATACAATGGTGTACCAGAAGATTCCGGAAGGATATTGTGTATGAAAAGGAGGAGGCGCGGATATGGAGCGCTATAAAGAATGGGCCGAAGCCCAATTGGGGAAAGCACGCGCCAAAATGGCATGGGTGAGCGAGAAAAACAGGCACCGCATTCCCTACACCACGGACGGGAACGGAGATTATGACGACAGGGCGGACGAAAGCCGGGAGTGGAGCCTTGACGACGGATTGAACTGGTGGACCAACGGATTCTGGGGCGGCATCATGTGGCTGCTGTACCAGGATACGAAGGACCCGAAGTACACGGAAATCGCCCGATTTTCCGAAAGAAAACTGGAAAAATGCTTTCAGGATTTCTACGGTCTGCACCATGATGTGGGATTCATGTTTCAGCCCACGGCGGTGGCAGACTGGCGGCTCACCGGGGACAGGGATGCCAGGCGGACCGCCATGCACGCCGCCAACCTTCTGGCGGGAAGATTTAACCCGGCGGGCAGGTTTATCCGGGCCTGGAACGAGGTGGGGGACAGCGATACCAGGGGATGGGCCATTATAGACTGCCTGTTCAATATCTCCCTGCTGTACTGGGCTTCGGAGGAGAGCGGGGATCCCAGGTTCCGCCAGATTGCCATGCTGCACGCGGACACGGTGATGGAGCATTTCATCCGCCCGGACGGCTCGGTATTCCATATCGTGGAATTTGATCCGGAAAGCGGGAAGATGGTGAGAAGCCATGGGGGACAGGGATTCGGGGAAGGCTCCTCCTGGACCAGGGGGCAGGGCTGGGCATTGTACGGCTTTGCGAACAGTTATGCACATACGGGAAAACAGGAATATCTGGACACTGCCAGGAAGGTGGCCGCCTATTGCGTCCCTCATATTCCGGAGAGCGGCATTATCCCCGTGGATTTCAGGCAGCCGGAGGATGTAAAATGGGAAGATTCCTGCGGGGCCTGCGTGATTGCGGGCGGGCTGTTGGAACTGGCGAAGTTCCTGCCGGAGGCGGAGTGGGAAGCCCTGGCAGAGCCGGCGTTTCGGATTCTGAAGGCGATCGCCGACACAAGGGCGGACTGGACCGGGGACTGTGATGCAATCGTGCAGGGCTGCAGCGCCGCTTACCATGCGGACAGGCATCATTTTACCATGGTGTATGCTGATTATTATTTCCTGGAGGCGCTGTATAAGCTGGCGGGAGCGGATATCCATATGTGGTAAAACAGTGTAGTGTTTCAATGCAGGGACGCGGCTTCACAGGGCGGCGTCCCTTTCCTGTGCCCTGTGCCGCTCCCGGTAGTGATTGGAAAGCATGGATATTGGGAAAGGAGAATGAATATGTCGACACTGAAGAAAACAATAAATCTGTTAAATGCCCTGCCGGAAAACCAGATAGAAATCATATATAGTTTGGATATTTGCGGAGGTGAAATCCAGCTGCTCGCAGATGGACTGGATGGAATCGTCCGTCTCTGCCAGTACCCTGCAGGCGTACTGGATTTTTTTGTCCGTAATGTATTTGGACAGGGAGACGCTCATATGCTCCTTGAATATGTTGCGCAGGTAGTTGGTTGACAGGTGAATCCGGGAGGCAATCTGCTCCACGTTAAGGCTGCCGGAGCTGATATGTTTCTCCACATAGGCGATGGTTTCGTCGATGATTCTGGGCTTTGCGCTGATGTTCTGCCGGATTTCCCGGAGCTGTGCCACATCCTTCCGCCATGTGGAGGAGACCGTGCATTTTCTGGACTGGCTGTTCACGTCCAGGGAGAATCACGACCTGTATTTGTTTGACGCGGTGGCCCCTTTTGGATTACAAGTGAGTCTTATTTGGCATCTACGATTCCGACGAGAAGAAGATTGAGGGGGTCCATTTCGGGTCTACCTTTGATCTAGCGTATACGCATTATAAGGATCCGGCCTACATTCCTGTCATACAGCGTTTTCGCTCGGTTTGTCAAGGAGGTAGTGCGGAAAAAACGAAAAAGTCAGGATGCGTCCAGTTCATGGCGGATAAGACGGTTGATTTTGTCGCTCATCGTTTCCCTGCTGGTGGTGCTGAAATGGAACGACACCTCGTAAGTGGTGTTGCCGATTTTTTGCACCAGGGCGGGCGGCGCGTCCTGGACGGGTGGAGCGTTGCCCCCGCCGTCACGGGCAGGGGAATGGTCTTGCCCTCTCTGCTGGTGCTGTCGCTCCCCTCCGGGGCGGGGGTAGTGCTGGTGATCGTCATGCTGGGGTCGTTGGTCATAGGCTCTCCTTTCATCGTTCATCAAAGTTAATCCAACGTGACCGCCAAAATGGCGGTTACGTTGACGGTCGGGGGACATTTTACCGCTCCGCCTCCCGGCGTTTCTGCCGGGTCTGCTCCTGCTGGTGTATGGCGGCATCGGCGTTCCGCTTCACCTGTTGGAGTTTCCACAAATCGCCTTGGATGGGCTTGTACTGCTCATACTCGGCCTTGTACTCCTGTTCAAGTCTCATCTGCTCCTGTTCCCACGCATGGGCGGGGATTTTACCAGCAGGGGAACGGTGCTTGTCCAGCTTCCGGCGGGCCATGTGGAA
>CAJUCE010000072.1 GCA_910584865.1 uncultured Acetatifactor sp. | reverse complement strand
TTTGAAATTGGTAGGGTAGTTTTGTGCAAATTTCTATATTTGCTCATTTATAGTTCACAGATGTGTTAGGGGTGAGCAAAATGCATTCATCCGATTCCATATTAAATATTCCTGCAGTATATCCCCATGGGATCTCATCGGTATTCTGAGAACCGTCAAAGGTAACAGATGAAAACGGGTCAAAAGAATACATAGGAGTATCATTTTCTGCTTCTCTGTCTATATCCGTTTTATGAAAAAGAAAATTGCTTCCCCATCCGATCAAAAAGCACAAAATTCCATATACGATTATTCCAAGGGCAAGATACCACTTTTTTCTGTTTTTCTTTTCATCCATATCTTTGTCTCCTTCTTTTTCATTGGCCGAAAAAACGCTTTTCCAACATCAAACACAGGCAATGATAAATCGGAAGATGTAATTCCTGTATCTTATATGTCTCTATTTCCTCTACCCGTATGCACACATCCGCATAGTCTGCAAGCGCGCCGCCATTCTTCCCGGTCAGGCCGACCACCTTCAAACCTTTGGCTTTGGCCGCTATGGCGGCGTAAATAACATTTTTAGAGTTGCCGGAAGTACTTATGGCCAGCAGGACATCTCCTGTATTGCCATATCCCATCACTTGCTGGGCATAACAGAGCAAGCCATCCACATCATTCAGGTATGCCGTACTGAGGGCATTGTGGCCCGTAAGGGCTATGGCAGGCAAAGCCCCCTGCAGTTTATCAGCCAGTTCTCTGCCATATGCCGGGTCAACCTTCTCTAACGATTGTCTCAGTGCAAGGCTGAGATTTCTTGGCAGACAGAATCCCTTCATTAATTCCCCCACGATATGTTCAGAATCCGCAGCGCTGCCTCCGTTGCCGCAGACCAGCAGCTTACCCCGGGCAGCATAGGAAGCATCCAGGATTCGGTAGGCACGGCAGATATCCTCTTCTGAATTTTTCAGTATTGGATACCTTTTCATAAGGGTTTCCACATATACCATCAATTCTTTATTCATTCTTTCTTTACCTTCCATAATCGTAGGATGGGGACGCCAGGCTGCCGGCATCCAATATTTGCTCTACGGCCTGCAGCAGCGAAAACTGTGCGTCCAGCATCACGGTTCCGCATCCTGCCGCTGCTCCGGCCTTTATGTCGCTGTCACTATCTCCGATCATCCATGACTTTGACAGATCAATATTGTAGTCTTGGGCGGCCTGCAGCAACATCCCTGGTTTGGGCTTGCGGCAGCTGCATTCCGTCTTGAACTGGGGCCGTTCTCCTGCAAACCCCTTGTCAGGATGGTGAGGACAAAAGTAGAGGGCGTCTATGTAGGCGCCTTCCTGTCCCAGCAAAGTTTCCATCTTATTGTGAATTTGCGTCAATTCCTCCATGGAAACTTCTCCCCTTGCGATGACAGGCTGGTTGGTTATCACGATGGCCAGGTATCCGCTGGCGTTGATCCTACGAACCGCTTCAGCAGCGTCATCCATCAATTCCAGATCATTTATATCCGTTAAAAATCCCACATATTTGTTCAGAGTTCCATCCCGGTCCAGAAAGATGGCTCTTTGCCGTTTTCTAAGATTTCTGGCTTCCACACGGCGGCAACGGATATCTTCAGCTACTGAGCAATATCGGTCGGGGGTTCCCATATCCTTGACGTACTCCGGGGAATCATAGATCCCCAGTTCTCGAGAGGAGATCAACGGTTTTAGGATGTCACGGTCCAAGTCCCTCTTTTGCAGGTCGGGAAAATATCGGAAAATATCAGGAGAGAGCATATGCAGCCCTGCATTTACCCTGTTCTTGTACCAGTGCCGCTGATCTTCCTTATGCAGCCAGTCGGTGACTCTTCTGTTCTCATCAGCTATGATTATACCGCTGTCATAGGGGTGGCTGTTGGGATGTGTCAGGATGGTAGCAATCGTATTAAGACGACGATGGCTGTCCAGAAATCTGGCAATATCCACGTCAAATATAATATCGCCGTTTACCAGGAGAAAGTTCTCACGGATTTCTTCTTTTAAGAAGTATAAAGCGCCGGCAGTTCCCAAAGGACTTTCTTCCGTTATATACTGAATGTGCACATCCCACCCTGAGCCGTCCTTGAAGTAATCCTGTATTATATGGCCGAGGTGGCCGATGATCAGGATAAACTCCCGATATCCTTGCCGTTTCAACACGTTGATCTGGTGTTCCAGGATGGGCTTTCCGTCTATGGGGATCATTGGCTTGGGAACCTGAGAATTCACCTCCGCAATCCTGGTTCCCTTTCCCCCGGCCATAATAACAATTTTCATGTTGTATCCTTTCCGATAAATCTGGAATCTGTTTAATTTACAATTTGGCTCTCTGAAGACCGGTGCGAAGCAGGCCCATATTATCGGGTCAGAAATACCTCTCCGCTATTAATACGTTTCCGCCAATAATCCAATAAATCACGCATGGTAGTTTCAAAAGATATCTGAGGCTCCCAGCCGGTATGTTCCTTGAATTTGCGGCAGTCGGGCACCTGCAGATCCGCATCTATGGGGCGCAGCCTCTCCGGGTCTGTGACAACTTCTATCTGTTCCTTCATGGGAGAGTAGGAGATCAAAGTTTTCAAGGTGTCGCCAACCTCACAGGTATAGGAACCGCCAATGTTATAGTACGCCCCGGCTATGGGCTTTACAGTTACAAGCATGTAGTAGGCCCGGACGGCATCCCTTACATCTGCATAGGTGCGCAGTGATTGCAGATTGCCAACCATTACTTGGGGTGCGATTAGCCCGGCCTCGATCATGGCAATCTGTTTTGCGAAGGTAGACTCATGGAACACGTCTCCTCTGCGGGGACCGGTGTGGGTAAACATGCGGGTGGTCATCACTGTCATACCATATGCCTCCGCATAATAGCGGCCTAACAAATCTGTGCCTACCTTGGAGATGGCGTAAGGGGAGGCAGGATGAAAAGGACATTCTTCGTGAATGCCGCTCTCAGGCTTTTTATCTGCCGGTATCTTTCCAAACACTTCCGAAGACGCACACACATGGATGACAGGTTTGTAATTGCTGTCTGTCTCCATTGCGGTGCGAATAGCCTCCAGGAGTCTGCAGGTTCCCAATATATTTGTGTTCAGAGTATCCAGCGGAGCTGTAAAGCTGGTCAGCGGATAACTCTGGGCGGCCAGATGGAATATATAATCCGGCTTTACCTTGTTGATAACAGTCATCAGGGAAACCAGGTCGTTTAAGTCCGCGTAATCGAAAAATACCCTGTCTTTCTTGTTCACCCTCTCCAGCAAATGGCTGACATTGTCCAACGGACTTCTCCATCGGCATACACCATAGACCTCCCAGTCTGTCTCTGCCAGAAGGAAGTCTGCCAAATGAGACCCTACCATACCTGTAATTCCTGTGATCAGCGCTTTTTTCATATTTCAATACCCTCCATTTCTCTTTGAATCTTTTCGGTAAAGCTTTCATCACGCAAAATTGCGTATTGCCCCAGGTAAATACTTTCCATCTGGGTAATCCGGGGACGGTTTTTATAAAAACTTTCCTCTGGCAGAACCATTTTATATTGCAGTCTGTCCTTGAATATCCTGTTCAGTTCATCCGCGATCCGAATGCGGCTCACCAGTTCCTTGCCGGCTACATTCAGAACGGCAGGCTGGTATTCGGTCCAATGGAGTCCCATCCATTCCACCACCTTCACCACATCGCTGACCACAATGCAATTGCGATAAAACGGATGAAAGACTTCCGCAACTTCTCCCTTTTGGATACAACTCCTGCAGTATGAGATAAAACGGTCCTGTGCGGAAGCTACATAAGATAGACGGATTGCTTTGAAGTACGGTGAATGTATAAATTCATCCTCCACGGCCTTTTTCATCCTCCCATACGGAGTCTGGGCTTTCGTCTCCGAGGCTTCCGTGTAAATGGCCCCCGGTATGTCTCCGAAAACAGCATCGCTGGAAAAAAACAGGATTCTGCATTGCCGCTTAACGGCCTCTTTTATAAAGTACTTTGTTCCTGTTACATTGATGGACCAGCAGGTGTCGAACCTGTCGGCACATGAATCAGGCCCGGATATCGCTGCTGTAAAAATGATATAGTCCAGATTATTTAACGCATCATAGTCAAACGCCTCCGGATGTTCCAGATCCAGAAAGCGATCAGCCTTTTCACTCATGTCAATGCACAGGATTTCTTCTACATAATCCCTGCTTTGATAGTGGGAGAGGAGATATCCCGCAATATAGCCGTCACTTCCGACAATTCCGATTTTCATGTTGTTCCCCTTTCTTCCAGGTTTTCTTTTGGCTCATAGGATTCCGGAGCGTAATAGATGACCCGGGTGCCGCTGTTTTCAAATTCAAACGGCACATACATCAGATCCTGCAGTGCCATACGCACTTTCTCCTGCCTGTCCTGTTCCACATAAAATAATAGAAATCCGCCGCCGCCTGCGCCAAGCAGCTTGCCCCCCAGAGCGCCGGCTTTTATCCCTCTTTCATAGAGCATGTCAATGGAGTCTGTGGATACCTTGTTTCCGGTTTGTCTCTTCAGGCGCCATGTGGTATCCAGCAAACGTCCTATATCGTCCAAGTTTTTCGTTTTGTCTGTTAAAATAGACTGCGCTTCATCTACCAGCCCCAGCATTTCCAGCTTTTGCGCCGTATTATCTGTGCTTTTATTGGCATTCTGCACTTCGGCGGAAAAATGGGTAAACTGGGTGAAAAACAGCATCAGGTTACGGTTAAATTGCTGTTTCCGCTCCGGAGATATGATGATGGGATCAACAGTGAATCCGGCGCTGCTGAAATTGATGCGGTTGAACCCTCCATATGACGCGGCAATCTGATCCTGCCAGCCGCCGGCCTCATTGCATAGAGTCCTTTCCAGATAGATCGCGTCATTCGCCAGTTTTTTCTTATCTGCATATTTTCCCTTTAGGGAATAGAAGGCAGAGAGCATCCCCACCGCAAAGGAACTGCTTGTCCCAAGGCCGGAACGGGCAGGAAGATCTGCCTCATATGTCAGACGAATCTCATGCATGTCAAGGAACTTCATTGCTTCCCGGATGGCAGGATGCAGAATATCGTTCACATCTGTGACCCTTTCGATTTTGGAGTATACGACTTCATCTGTGTAATTAAAAAATCTGGGCAGATGCCGCACGTTTACATTGCAATATTTGTCAAAGGTAGTAGATATGACAGCGCCGCCGTGTTCTCTAAAAAATTCCGGCATATCCGTACCGCCGCCAAAAAAAGACATTCTAAATGGGGTTTTTGTAATAATCATCTTGAAAAATCATCCTTTATGTGATTCCATACGGCCTGAACACTACAATGTTCTTTTACATAGTTCTGATAGATTTGCACTGTATCGGCCAGTTTTTGCATATCGCTATACAAGGCCATTACCTTGTCTGCGAAAGAGTCCGCTGTATCCGCAATCTCTACAAACTGTTCTGCCCCGGTAATACCTTCGATGCCGATGGAAGTCGTAACCATGGGAATGCCGTAGTATAGCGCCTCCACCACTTTTCCTTTTACTCCGGCGCCATAGCGCAGAGGGATAACCGCCATGCGGCATGTATTATACATTTCCTCCAGTTCGGCATCCGTGACAAAACCCTTTATGATTACTCCGTTGCCGGCCAGTTTTTTGACTTGCTCCGTTGGATTAGCTCCTATTACATAAAATGGCATATCACTGTGTCTGCGAATCAAAGGCAAAACCTTGTCCACAAACCATAGTACGGCATCCTCGTTGGGGGGATGCCCAAAACCTCCAACAAACATGATTCCTTCGCGTTTTGAAAAATCCATGGATATGTTCTCACGGAATTTATCATAGACATAAATATCAAAAGTCTTAGCCTGAATGGAGGCATCGGTCTTGTGGATCTGTTCAATCTCGATGGAAGATGGATAGTAATTGACATCCGCCTTTCGCATAATCGCAAACTCTCTCTTCTCCCAGTCTTGTGCTTCGGCAAGGAGTTTTTTATCATGGCAGAGTTCGTATTCCCGTCGGATACGCATACAGTGAAGGTCACAGCCATAATAAATACATTTTATATCTGTCTCTTCTTTTAAAAAGTCTATATATTTTTCCGTGATATGTGGCCTGTTCAGAAACGCGAAATCAATGTTATTTTTATTATCTAATATCCATTGCCTGTAGTTTTCCGCATACCAGGGACCATAGAGCACCTCTACGCCGATTTGCTGCAGAGCGGTGGTGTAAGGCTCATGAGGGTAAAAGTTGTCGCCCATAAACTTGACGTTATATCCCTTTTCCACGAACATGTTGATATACTGCCAGATAGTTCTGGAACCCGCGTCTTTGTCAAACATGGGGACATAGTGGTCAATCACCAGAATGGTTTTCTTTCCCTGGCTTCGCTCTCGGGCATGAAACAGATCATCCTCTGTCTGTGACTGCTTTTTGAATTCCTCTGCCCACTTTTGTGCCAGTTTCTCTGAATTGACTACCTGATATTGTTTTAGCCCGGAGTTGATATCCGTCCCGTTGGACATTCCTTCGAAGTGAACCACTACGGACAATGGCTGGTATACAAGCTTATAACCGCATCGACGTACCTCGAAGGCCAGATCCGAATCTTCACAATATGACGGCGCAAAATACTCGTCAAAGCCTCCGATTTCCTTCCATAGATCAGTCCGAATCATGATGGCTGCGCCGGATATATAGTCAACTTCCTTTACATAGTTAAATTCCGGCTGTGACGGGTTCTGTCCATGTCCGTAGTTCCATGCATGTCCGTCACCCCATATAATGCCTCCGGCCTCCTGAAGGCGCCCATCCGGGTAGATCAGCTTGGAGCCGACCATGCCGATCCTTTCCTCTTTCTCCATAAGTTCCACCAGTGGGGCCAGCCATCCGGGTTGAACCTGTGTATCATTATTCAGAAACAGAATATATTTTCCTCTTGCCTTTTGGGCTGCGTTATTGCAGTTTTTTAAAAAACGCAGATTATCACGGTTGCGTATAATAGTTATTTCCCTTGCCACCTGCCTCAGCTCTCTGGTTAGATCCGTAGAGCAGTCATCAGCGACGATGATTTCATAATGAATATCGCCACTGTTTTTTAAAATAGATTCAAGGCAGTTGTAAGTGTATTCAAACTGGTTATAGACCGGAATAATAATGGACACCTCCGGTTTTTTATATTTTATAAAGCAGAGCCTTGCGTAATCAGTAATGTTTTTGTCTGCTGCATCCGCCAAATCTGTTACTTCAGGCAGTACGGTTGGGAAGGGATGCAGCCTGGAGACTTCATATTCCTCCACTAACCGATAGTGTTCATTTACCCCCTCCATGCCTTCTTTCTTGACAACGATAAAAAAGTTGCGGATCCTTCTGGGGTTGACCATATGGAACATCAGCCTTGGATGGCGGATTCCTTTGACCAGCATTTTGACCAGAAAACGGCGTTTACTGTCCGGCGGCAGGAAGAAAGTACTGATTCTACGCAGTACCAGGGCCGCACGGTAAGTGCGGGAATGCTTTTCCCGCTGGTATTCCCGTTCTACTTCCAGAAGCAGCTGGATGTGGCCCTCTTTATTAAGAATGGTCTGACGCAGGTCTTGTGTTTCCTGCTGGTGCTCCTGTTGAATCTCCTGCAGTTTCAGCTGATGCCTTTGTTCGGATTCCTGCAGTTCCAGCTGATATTTTTGTTCGGATTCCTGCATCATCTGATTTTTTTGAGTAGACTCCGCCAGCAGTTCCTCTTTGTTCTGAAGGGTTTGCCGCAGGGTCTCGATGATAGACTGAAGTTGATTTGCCTCATCTTTCAACTCGATATTCTTTGACTCAACTGACTCCAATTCTTCTTTTATGCGGGCATTTGTCTCCAATTCCGATGCGTTTATGACTTTTAAGGCATTGTTTTCCTTTATCAATGCACCGTTTTCACTACACAATCGTGCAATGCTTTCCTCTGCCTCGCACAGGCGCTGCCTTGTCAGCGGCAATTCTTTTTTCAGGTCTTTTCCTCGTTCGTTTTCTTCCTTTAGGATTTCGATATAGCTGCGATATTCTAAGATTTCTCCGTCCAGTTTTTGTAAGTGGCTGTTTCTGGCCTCTACTTCTTCCTGTAATTGGAGGATCCGCTCTATGTGCATGGCATAATCATGCCGGGGGTTGACAAATACATGTGAGAGTCTCAAAGAAGCTATATCGCGGTTTCCTGCGATAGCGATATAATATTTGGCTTCCTGGAGATATTCATCAGGGCAAAAATAGATGGATTCCGTTGTCTCTGTATTACCGTTGATGATGCATACATTTTCGAAAAACTGGTCATATAATGTTACCTGGGAAAACTTCGTACTTAAGAATTCCATGAAATCATCCCGGTAGAATTCTTTCACATGGAATTCGTTGTGATAACCCGGGCGATCCGAGTAGATTTCCTTATTCGGGGTCGACATTACCAGTATCCCGTCCTCTTTCAGCACTCTGGCGATCTCGTCCAGAAACTTCCATTGAATGTCCTCTGGGACATGCTCAATCGTCTCGAAAGACACAATCACATCCACACTGTGATCTGCCATGGGTAACTTTGCAATGGAGGCTTCTATGAACTCAATATTATCAAAGTGAGAATAATTTTGCTTTGCCCGCAGGACTGCTTCCCCTGATATGTCAATTCCTGTCACATGGGAGGAGGCAGAAGCCAGCAGCGCAGTGCCGTATCCTTCTCCGCAGGCGGCGTCAAGGACAGTCTTTCCTTCGGTTAGAGGAAGCACACTGTAATAACGCTGGTAATGCTCCATGGACAGCTTTACATCATCGATTCCCGGCACAAACCGTTCCC
>CAJUCE010000071.1 GCA_910584865.1 uncultured Acetatifactor sp. | reverse complement strand
AAATCCGATGTCCTTTTTCCAGCTCATGCTGCATTTACAATGCTGCAAGCCGATAAACTGCTGTTTCATTTTTCTGCCGCAGCCGGGGCAGACTTTATTACTGGTTCCCATCGTTTTTGTCATGCCATTTCTTCAGGACTGCCTCTACCTGTGCCACCAGCTGCTCCTTGTCTGGCATATAGAGGACATAGCGGGATGCAAAGATATTGTTGGACAGACCGCCCAGCGCATACTCCGCCGCAACACCGTCTTTATCGGTACAGAGGATAATGCCGATAGGCGGGTTATCATCATGGTCATTGACTTCCGCCGCATAGTAGTTGAGGTACATATTCAGCTGTCCGGCAGCTTCCGGCGTCAGTTTTTTTGTTTTTAGTTCAATCAGCACATAGGCCCGCAGGATTTTATTATAAAAAACCATATCCACATAGTAGTGGGTATTATTTAAGGTGATCCGCTGCTGGGTTCCCACAAACATGAATCCCCGGCCAAGTTCCAGCAGGAATTTTTCAATCTGCATCACAAGCGCCTGTTCCAGATCGCTTTCCAGGTAAGGCTTGTTTTCGGGAATCCCTAAAAACTCGAATACATAGGGATCGCGGATAATATCGGCTGGCTGTGCGATTTCAATTCCCTTTTGTGCCAGCGAGAGAACCTTTTCTTTGTTGGCGTCGCCACTGGATAATAAGAGGCGTTCATACAAGGAGCTTTCAATCTGCCGTTTCAGCTCCCGTACCGACCAGCCGGAATTGACAGCCTCTTTTTCATAAAAACTGCGCTTGCCCTCATCGGAGATTGTCAAAAGCTCGCAATAATGGGACCAGGCCAATTTGCCAGACGGTGTCTGGCATTTCTCATAGGCCAGATAGAACGCCCTCATATTTTGAAGATTTGAGCGCGAAAAGCCTTTTCCAAACTCCCTTGTCAGTTCTTTGGAAAGTTCTTTTAAGGTCTGCTTTCCATACTCTGCACGAAGCTGGCTTTGCTGCTCATACTCCACAATAATCCGGCCAATGTTCCAGTAGGTTGTAAGCAGCTCGGTGTTGACCTGCTGCGCGATATTTTTTCTTGACTTTTCCAGCAATTCTCTGATTTCCAAAATCATCGGATTGTCCGATGACAGCTGATGATTTTCCATATACTCACTCCTCTATGAAAAGACCCGCCCGTTTGCGGGACTGTCTGCGCTATGACCTTTATCAGTATATCCTATTTCATGCCGAAAGTAAATCGCCAAAGCTATCTGGCGTTTCCTTTTTCCCACCTTGTATAGGTAAGCCCGCTTTCCTGCGAATACATGACCGTAATACCACACAGTTCCGCACGCAGGCTTTCGTCCAGCAAAAGTACAAGCTGCCCTTTCAGCCAACGGGATCTTTGAAATCCCGTTAAAAAGCGATCCATTTCTTCCAGTTCATTCACTGTTCTGTTTATATCATAGCAAAACCTTGCCGGAAGACGAAGCTTCTGCTGTGCAATCTGCTGACAGACACCCTCCGGCGGGCAGACGGAAGGGTGATACTTTTCCCCTTCCGTCTGCCAGGGCAACATTCCCAACATACCGTCTGCATATTGTACCAGTACCAGAACCTCTATGGAAAAGGTTCCGTCGCGCACTGTCGCCAGGGCGCTGTTTTCATTATCCCCTGCACTGTTGCGGAGCCAGTCATGAAGGTCACTTCCCCATCTGCTTTCCCGCGGAGGCGCCATCAAAAATCCCCTGGCCCTTTGCTTTTTTTCCTCAATCAAATCCTGATACTCCTTCAGGGCAGCTTCCTCCTCCGCGCCCTCAGGTTCTGACTCCCGGTACGTCTCGTACACAAGGGGATCGATGTCGCCGGGAACCGTAATATAGGCAGGAAGCAGCTTCCTTGTCCGCAAAAGCAACCATCTGGTATAAATCCGCTCCGACGCACCATCCGGTTCCTCCGTCCCCAAAACAATACATTCTGCCGTCTCATACCCCTGGGGCCTATGTCCACGGGGATGGCGCTGAAGCCTCCCAATCCTTTGCAGCAGAAGATCCATGGGACAGAGCTCCGTAACCAAAATATCAAAATCAATGTCAAGGGACTGTTCCAGGACCTGGGTTCCTGCTACCACCACGCCTTCTCTCATTTCTGCAGTGGAATTCTTTCCAATATACTTTTTCAGCGTTTCTTCCCGTTCCATTCTGTCCGGAATAATGTATTGCGCATGATATAAAATCACCTGTGCGCCGTCCACATTGCGAATCCTTTCGGCAAAATGCTGCGCTCTCACAACCGTATTGCATATAATGCCGACACATGCCCCGGAACCCACCGCGGATGCAATCCTTTCCACTGCCGCCTCCTCGCCGCTGCAGATAATTTTAACCGCTTTTTCCGCGCTTTCCTGTGGCATGGGCGGACATCAAAAGCCTGTCTACCGTAGCCACCACATAATCCGTTAAAAGCGACATCTTGCTGCCGCTGAAAAACCCATTGACCACCAGTCCGCTTTCCCCGTCAATGTCTGTCTGCAGCATGCGTTCATTTTTCAATTCTGCAAAAACAGGCTGGAATTCCGCGTTTCCGTGTACCAGGCAAATACCATGAACAGCGTCATTGGACTGCATCTCTGCCCACTGCACCACACGTTCAAAAATACCGTTGGCGGTTGCCTGTGTGGGAAGGCCGAAAAACAAACCGGTTTTACCGCATTTTGCGGCAAGAATTTCCATTGCTGCAAGAGCCGCCTCTGTCTTTCCCTTTCCCATGGGCGCCTCCAGTATAAACAATCCCGGCTCCCTGCAGTTCTCCACGATATGTATCACATCCTTTTGAATTCCATTCATGGAGAAGCCAAACCGCTCTCTAAAACCCTCCTCGAAAATCCGTTCTTCATCGAACTCCCCGGGCTCCGGCAGGTTCAGTCTCTCAAATGCATCAAGGCAGCGGCTTTTCGGATACTCGTTCTCCGACAGAACTACATCCGCCTCCAACAGGCCGAAATTCTCCTGATTGCTTGCAAGCCAATCCGACATAATCAGAAGCCCGGACAGCAAAACCTCCGTCTTCTTGTCTAATGCAGAAATTTACGAAATATCGGTAAATCCTGCCTGTTCCATTGAATAATTTATCCATTCTATGTACAACCTTTTCCAAAACTCACGCTTTGCCGGTATTCCATAAAAATGAGGGGAATATTTTTCGATATGAGAAGCCAGATTTTCCGCAGGCATACCATGGTGTGCACCCACTATGGAAGAAAATCCTTTCGGAAATCCCAAATCCAGTAAAATCGTCTCGCCGCATTTTGTGTGATGGGATTTCCCCTTATCTATAAAATTCTCCGGTATCCGGGGAATGCCATAGTGTTCCATCAGAGAGCGTCTTTCAGGCAGGGATTTCAAAATCTGTGATTGAAAAAGCGGCGTAATCTTACCGATATCATGCAGATATGCCAACAAAACCGCAGTCTTTTTGAAAGCGCCGAAAGGCATACCACATAATTCTGAAAGAGAAGAATACCGCCGATGAATCAGCTCAATCATCACGTTTACAGTATCTGTCCCATGCATCCAGAGCGGAAGCCATTTGTTTTCCGCACCGGATTTCGCAATCACCAGTTTTATTTCATTTGTAAGCTTCATGTAAAACTCCCCTGATTTGATACCTTATAATGCGCGCCAATGTAATTAAGGCTTTGAGTATAATTATAGAGGTTAAGATTATAATAGTCAACATTTTAAACCACGGCGGCAACTGTAAAAACCTTCCCTTCCCCGCTAAACCATTATATAATCATTTCAATAAATTTCAAAAAAATCCCCACCCCACCCAACAAAACCTCCTCCCCGGACACTTTATAGACGAAGGCAGGTGAAAACGATGAAACACTACAATCTTGAAAACTACATCGAAAAAGTTTACGGATACGCGGTCAAACATACATACTCCCGGGAGGAGGCCGACGAGCTGGCCCAGGAGATCCTGTTTACCGCGGTCCGTGAGCTGCCCAGGCTCAGGGAAGACAGCAGATTCGAGCCCTGGCTCTGGGGGATTGCCTCCAATGTGACGAAAAGCTTCCGGCGCAGCCTCGGAAAACAACGCGCGATGTATTCCTATGACTCGCTTGAAGCCCTTCCCTGTGAGGATGCCTATATCGATGAGCAGGAGGAGAGCTATGACTTCCTGCGGACCAAGATCGCCATGCTCTCCGCCATCTACCGTGACATCATCGTTCTCCACTACTACGACGGCCTTCCCACGAAAACCATCTCCGAAAGGCTGAACATCCCGGAAGGCACCGTCCGGTGGCGCCTTGCGGAAGCCCGGAGAAAACTGAAAAAGGAGTATAACGGTATGAATGAGACTGCTTTAAGACCTGTAAAGATGAGACTGGATATCTACGGAAGCGGAAATTATAACGGAAAGACCATTCCCTTTCCCTCCGTATATATCAATGACGCCCTCTCCCAGAACATACTGTATTACTGCTATGAACAGCCCTGCAGCGTGGAAGAACTGGCGAAGCTGTGCGGCCTTCCGGCATACTATATCGAAGAGAGAATGGGGAATCTGCGGCTGCGGGAGGCGGTAATAGAACCCGCTAAGGGCAGGTACCAGACCGATTTTATCATCTATTCGGACAAACATGGAATCTACTGTGAAAAAAATGCCGAAAAAGCGCTTATGCCTATTATGGACAGGCTGCTGAAAGCACTGAGCGACATAGCCAAAGACGCTTCCAAGCTCGGTTTCTACCAGGCGGAAAAAAGCGAAGCCGATTTATTCTACCTCTACGGAGCCATGGCGTTTTCCTATTTCGATGAACACTATTGCAAATTGCCCTGGCCACAGATAGAGAAAAGATATGACGGTTTTGAATGGCGTTACCACGGGAACACGGAAACCGGACAGCATCCCCGCATCGGAATCGGTACGCAGTGCTGTGTCAACAATGATGACCGCGGCAGCTTCAGTCACAAGGTATACGGCATCAGCGGTGTGACATTCCGCCAGATGATGTACGATAATTATATCACTGCCTGCATCGACATTTTATGCGACGGCTCGGCCCGGGACATTGATTCCGCAGCGGCCGCGATTCAGGACGGATACATTGTAAAGAGGGCGGACGGCAGCTTTTTCATCACGATTCCCTTCTTCGCCAAAGAGCAGAAAGCGGAGTTCGATGCCATAGCCGATAAATACCTTGCGCCCCTTATGCCGGAGTATTCCAAAATCGTGGACAGGTTTATCGCGGGATATAAGAAGCTGTTTCCGAAGCATTTGAATGACGACGCAGACCGCGCATGCCGGAATATGTTTCTGGGGCTGTATGAGGCCATTATCCGGTACGCCCAGAGAACCGGAGCGGTTCAGATGCCGTCGCCTGGCTGCTGCTGCGATGTCTTAATTCAGTCCAGATAGCTTTACCGCACCGTCGGGAAAGGCAAGCGAGTTACTTCATTATTCTTCATAACCGCTTATCTCCGCCTTTCTCTAACAATTCAACACTTCATTATGATGTGTTATTCTACCAGTAAAATTTCAAATTTGATGTAAATTTGTTGTAAACCACACAATTTGCTGTACTCACTTATCCGTTTCGGACTCTTTCCTAAAATACATCAAGATTGCGTGATAAATTTTGTATTGCTTCCTGTTTCTTCATGTCAGTGACTTCGGCATATATGTCCATCGTTGTTTCAATATTAGCGTGTCCCATGATTGCCTGTATCACTTTCACATTTGTTTCCTTCTCGCAGAACCTTGTACAAAAGGTATGCCTTAAATGGTGGCATGAGAAGTGAGGTATTATGACTGGCTGCCTTTTTTCTTTTCTCCCTTTTCGGAAAAGTGTTCCCGCTGCTTAACATTTGAAATGAATGCATATTTTTACATACGATTATTGAATATGCACACACCTGACAATTCTTCAAACCGGAAGTCATCAGTGAATACTCATTGATTGTTTTTGTTCATCAGCAATTTCTCAAATTCATATCTATAGGGAGCAAAACCAAGCCTTTCATGCAGTTGGATGGACGCACTATTACATAAGCCGGTTCCTGCACGGATGACTTCTGCGCCGTTGTGTCTGGCTTTCGCCTCAGCGTATTCGTATAATTGGGTTGCCACACCGTGCCGCCTGAATTCTTCTTCGATATAAATTTCCTGAATCTCCGCAAAGCGAAAGTCCATTTCTTCATCCTCGCAGAAGGTGACCCAAAGATAGCCTACGATGTGCCCATCCTCTCCCTCAATGATCTCTGCAATGGTGCGGTCATCCTGTGCGGTTCGTTCGAGATAGCCGTAAAATCCAGAAACCTGGCTTGTAAATGAGAGCCATTCTGAGCGGTAGTCAGGGTAGGTCATTTCCCGTTTCCATGGACTCTCACAGTCGTAATTGATGCGGCAATGCCGCTCCAAAATGTAATCTCTGTCTTTTTCAAAATCAATACTTCTGTGAATAAGGTTCACATTGACCCCTCTCTTTCAAATTCCGTTTTATACACTTGATTATAAAATATATGCCTGATGCATGCAATGTATATTTACAAGTTCATTTCCCATAGGTACACAATTCCGAAAAGGGAGTTTCTTTTTTAGCATTTAACACTTCCTCTGCATTGTACGATTCGTATATCCGCTTAATTGCCCTGTTTACAGCTTGTGGATTATGAAGGTTGCCAAAACGGTTACTGAAAATAAATCCTGTCATTCCATCAACTACCGTAGTATTGAAACCTTCTTCTTTCTGCTCGCTGTATTCCTCTTGGAACGCTTCATATACTGCGTCCATCATTGGAATAGTGCGGATACCCGCTTCTGTTTTCGGGAGGGATACTCCAAACTCACATTTTGTAGTATCATTTCGCCGGGGATAATATGTAACGCTATGGTTTATACTGATTATCCTTTTTGCAAAATCTATATCCTCCCACCTTAATCCGATTACTTCTCCAATCCTGCACCCTGTTCCTAATAACACTGTAAAAAATGGTGCCCAATGGCAATATACCGGACTTTTGGCTGTGTAGTCCATAAAGGCTCTCTGCTGATCCAGCGTGAGGGCATGGCGTACACCATGATTTTTCCCCGGCTTTTTCTTAATTTGAGCCATTACTCCATCGCTCGGATTGTTTCTGATGATGTCATCCCTCACTGCAAGCTGAAATGTTGGGTGCAGAACGGTATGGATTGTTTCAAGGGTGTTAATCTGCATCCCTTTGTCATTTAACAGATGATAGTAGAAATACAACACATCTGAATACTTTATCGTTCCAATCTTCCGTTTCCCGAACTCATTCCTTACAAATCGGTCATACATATAGGTGTAATTCGTGTAGGTTGTCCGCCTTAACTCTGTTTTGGTTGTAATATACCTGTCAAAAACAAAATTCAAATCGGCGTTCCCTGCCGCATATACATCCAGACCGTCAAGCTGGTCTTTCATCAGCCGCTTTTCTTTTTCCCTAAGCTCTACTAAGTCATTCGCATATATACCGTCTTTTCCCATAAGGATCAGTATAAGTATACATATATGTCTTATCCTTGCGTTGGATTTCCCCTTTCCGTAAAGCCCTCCCTCTATGGTCTTTTCTTGCTTTTGCCATCTCTGCTCCTTTCTTTCAAAAGGAAAGAGATATTTCGTACTGCTACTTACTTTCTTCCATTGAGTATTGAATTTCAACACCCCTGTGTAGCACTTGCGTTATGGTCATGTCATGTTTGGCAGCATAGTCTTTCAGCTTCTCATACTCTGCATCGTCAACCCGGAGGCTTAACGATCTCAGCTTAGGCGAGTCGGTCTTTGGACGTCCCGTTCTCGGCATTTACTATGCACCTCCTTCATAACTAATACCATTATAATTTGTGTTCTACGAAAAGTCAAGAACTTTTTGTAGAACAATTATTTATCACGAAAACCTCTTTGCCTTAATCACTCACTTACTCTAAAAGACTCCAGATACTGCTCAAAAATATCACAGTTTACCAATACTAATTTATCTACTTTATAGATAGCGTTTGCCTGCTTTGCAAGCTCCTGAAACTTTGTCAAACCCATGCTGTATATTTCTGCACCTTCCTTATATCTGACAAATTTCTTTCTGTCTACTTTCTTTACCATAAATTCCTCCAATCATTGCACAGCTTTATCTGCTAATAAACAGACAGAATACACTTCTCCCCATTTATTAGCAGATAAAAACTGCAATACAGGTGGCGGCTCATTACGCCGCCCACATCGGTTTTGCACCGTCATTTCATTGACCGGACTGCGGTTTCCCCGCAGCCCGGAAGTATCATTATCACAGATATGCTTCATCGCCCCATGTAACTGCTACATATTTTGCCCGATCTCACTCGCTCCTTACCTTTGCTTCAATGTCCTGCTTCAACATTTCCTCACGTTTCACCCTGTTATAAATCAGGGCAGGTACGTCATGGCGCATCTGCTTAGTGGCTCTGCATATCCTCACGTCCTGTATGCAATACAGTATTCAATTTTCAAGGTACACCGCTGTAAATCTGTCAGCTATGGAAAAGGGCAGCTAACCGCCCCTTATACCGCTTCAAACGCCAGTATCTTTGTAATCAGCTTTGTTTCAAGCCTCCGGCGCAGTGTTTCATCAACACAATAATGAAGCCGCCCTCCCTCGTCATACATCTTCCGGGTGGACAGGGTAATTATGTATCCTTCATAGTGTTTCAGGACTGTGTTGATTGCCAGCACATCGCCTTCTGATGCTGCCTTTATGATATGGAAAGGCAACAAATTCTTTTCTTCTCTGTTCTTACATCTCTGTTTCATCTGCTTTTCCCTCCATAATCGTAAACGGTGGATAGTGCGTACCTATACAAAACAGGAGCAAACCTGTATGATAA
>CAJUCE010000070.1 GCA_910584865.1 uncultured Acetatifactor sp. | reverse complement strand
ATCTGTATGATGTTCATCCCATCCTCCAGCCAGTGTGAAGCCTTCGAATGGCGAATAAAATCCAAATGTTTGGATTTCCTTAGACACAGCTGCGCTCCGCTGCTGCTCGCGAACGGCGTACCGATGAAACAGATACAGGAATGGCTCGGTCACAGCGACTTCTCCACAACCGCCAATGTATATGCCCATCTGGATTATAATTCCAAGCTGTCCTCTGCGGATGCAATGGCAAAAGGTTTAAGTGGGGCATTGGGAGTAATCTCATAGGAAAAAGGCGTATCATATTTAGAAGATACGCCAATACATAGGGCAGAGTTCGAATAAAGGCGTTTTTGCATGAAAACGAGCAATTATTAGGAGAGAACTCGTCCATTTTAGGAGAGAACTGAGGATATACTCCCCGAAAAAGCAGTGAAATGAAAAAAGCCCACAAGCAGCAAACCCGCTTGTGGACGTAGATTTCTGGCGGAGAGTGTGGGATTCGAACCCACGTGCCCTGTAAAGGACAACTGCATTTCGAGTGCAGCTCGTTATGACCGCTTCGATAACTCTCCGTGTCATATCTGCAACATCAGCCTCAAAAAGACCTCTGGAAAAAGGAGAGAACTGATGGAGAGAACTAAAGTGATTTCAGTTGTAAATAATACCGCAAAAGCCCCGAAAAATCAAGCTTTCTGGAGAAGTGGTTCTAAAGCGGTCACTCGTTTTCGAGTGCGCCCCGTTATGACCGCTTCGATACGACTCCGGATGGATTTGTGGCGGTTTCGGCAACCGCTCCTCTATTCTAAAGCATTCCGAAGTTTTTTGCAAGACTTTTCCTACGTTTTTTTCTCTAAAGGTTGCAAATTTATTCGGAAAAGGGTAAAATTTTATATAAGGGTGCGGACAGCCAATAGCAAATGCGCACAAATATAAAAAGGAGGATATGAGAAATGAGGAGAATTGGTATGCTGACCAGCGGCGGGGATTGCCAGGCCCTGAACGCGGCGATGAGAGGTGTTGTGAAGACCCTGTACAACAGCGGACAGCAGGTGGAGATCTACGGTTTCCTGGATGGGTACAGAGGTCTGATCTACAGCAAATTTCAGATGCTGACGGGGAAGGATTTTTCCGGTATCCTGACCAAGGGCGGTACCATGCTGGGAACATCCCGTACACCGTTTAAAACCATTCAGGATCCCGATGAGAACGGCCTGAACAAGGTGGAGGCCATGAAGCAGAATTACTATAAACTGCAGCTTGACTGCCTGGTGATTCTGGGCGGCAACGGTACCCACAAAACGGCCAACCTGCTGCGTCAGGAGGGGTTGAACGTCATTACATTGCCCAAGACCATCGACAATGATCTGTGGGGAACAGATATGACCTTTGGTTTCCAGAGTGCGGTGGATATCGCCACGGATGCAATTGATTATATCCATACTACGGCGGCATCCCACAGCAGAGTCTTCATCGTGGAAGTCATGGGCCATAAGGTAGGATGGCTGACGCTGAATGCCGGTATGGCCAGCGGTGCAGATATCATCCTGATCCCGGAGATTCCCTATGACCTGAAGAAGGTGATCGCGAAGATCGAAGACAGGAACAGAAAGGGCAGCGGATTCACCATTATTGCGGTGGCGGAGGGCGCCATTTCCAAGGAAGACGCAAAGCTGACCAAGAAGGAATATAAGAAGAAACTGGCGAAGAGAGTACATCCGTCCGTGTCCTATGAGCTGGCGGAGGCTATCCAGAAGAAGACCGGCATCGAGGTGCGTGTAACGGTTCCCGGCCATATGCAGCGCGGCGGCAGCCCCTGCCCGTATGACCGTGTATTTGCCAGCCGTCTGGGTGCGGAAGCGGGCAAATTGATTCTGGACAACCAGTATGGTTTTATGGTAGGCTATAAGAATCGTGAAGTAGTTCGCGTACCTCTGGAGGATGTGGCAGGAAAGCTGAAGGAAGTATCTCCGGATGCCACTATTGTACAGGAAGCCAAGCTTCTGGGAATTTGCTTCGGCGACTAAGGGTTTAAAGTAAGGGAGAGCAGAATATGGCTTATACGGCATTGTACCGGAAATTTCGTCCGGATACCTTCGCGGATGTGAAAGGGCAGGATCATATCGTAACCACGCTGAAAAACCAGCTGAAGGCAGGGCGGATCGGGCATGCTTATCTGTTTACCGGGACCAGGGGAACCGGCAAGACTACGGTGGCGAAGATTCTGGCCAGGACGGTGAATTGCGAGAACCCTACACCGGAGGGACCCTGCGGGGAATGCCGTATTTGCAATGCCATCGCCGCGGGCGCCAGCATGAATGTCATTGAGATTGATGCGGCGTCCAACAACGGCGTAGACAATATCCGCGAGATTGTGGAGGAAGTTTCCTATTCTCCTGCGGAAGGAAAATATAAGGTTTATATCATAGACGAGGTGCATATGCTGTCTACGGGGGCCTTTAACGCTCTGCTCAAGACCCTGGAGGAACCCCCGTCTTATGTGATTTTTATCCTGGCCACAACAGAGGTACACAGGCTGCCCATCACCATTCTTTCCAGGTGCCAGAGATATGATTTTAAGCGTATTACCATAGACACGATTGCTGACAGAATGAAGGAGCTGGTTGCCGAGGAACAGGTCCGGGTGGAGGAGAAGGCGCTCAAATATATCGCAAAGCTTGCGGACGGTTCCATGCGTGACGCGCTGAGCCTTCTGGATCAGTGCATTGCTTTTCTGTTGGGAGAAGAACTGACATATGACAAGGTTCTGGATGTGCTGGGGGCAGTGGACACAGAGGTATTCAGCAGATTGTTCCGCAATATTCTGGAGCGGAATGTGATGGGATGTATACAGCTTCTGGAGGAAGTGGTGATGCAGGGACGGGAGCTGACTCAGTTTGTGACAGATTTCACCTGGTATCTGCGGAATCTGATGCTGGTGCAGGCTTCCGATAACCTGGAGGATGTAATCGATATGTCCACGGAGAATCTGAAGCGGCTGAAAAAAGAGGCCGATATGACGGATATGGACAGAATCGTTCGTTTTATCCGTATCTTTTCGGATTTGTCCGGCCAGATCCGGTTCTCGTCCCAGAAGCGCATCCTGACGGAGGTGGCATTGATCAGGCTCTGTAAACCGGAAATGGAGACCGATCAGGATAGTGTGCTTGACCGGATCCGCCAGGTAGAGGAGAAGGTGGAGAACGGAGTGGTAACTGTTGCGGTGCAGGGGAGTGGTGTGCCCGGCACGGACGGAAGCGCCGCGGGAAGTATTCCGAAATCCAGGCCCCAGATGCCGAAAGCCATACCGGAAGATATAAAGCAGATCGTTTCCAGATGGCCGGCGATTGTGGGGAATGCGGAGAATCCTATGCGGATTTACCTGAAGGGGGCGAATTTAAGTCTGGGCGGGGACAATAAACTGTTGATGGTGCTGGAAGACGGTATGGCGTCTGATTATTTTCTTCAGCATCCGGAACATAAGACAGAGCTGGAGACTTTGCTGTCTGAATTTGCCGGAAAGGAGATTGAGATCGGGATTCAGACCGTCAGAGGAGTGCAGGAATTTGAAGAAAACTACGCCGACATTTCAAAGTTGATTCAGATGGATATCGAGGAAGAGGATCCTGAATAATGCATGGAGATAGGAGATAAAAAATGGCAAAACGCGGAGGCTTTCCAGGCGGTGCAATGCCTGGAAACATGACCAATTTGATGAAACAGGCGCAGAGAATGCAGCGTCAGATGGAGGAAGGACAGAAAGAACTGGAGACGAAGGAATTCACGGCTTCTTCAGGCGGCGGAGCCGTGGAAGCGACGGTGAGCGGAAAGAAAGATCTCCTGAAAGTAACGCTCTCGGAGGAGGTTGTGGATCCGGAGGATATCGAGATGCTTCAGGATTTAATTGTGGCAGCTGTCAACGAGGCGCTGCGGAAGGCAGAGGAAGCCAGTGCGGAGCTGATGGGTAAGATGACAGGCGGCCTGGGAGGTTTGCCTTTCTGATGGAGCTTTACAGCGGACATATCAATAAATTAATAGAAGAATTGGCAGGGCTTCCGGGTATCGGGAGCAAATCCGCCCAGCGGCTGGCATTCCATTTGATCAATATGCCGGCAGATAAGGTGCGGAGGCTGACGGAAACAATAACGGCGGCTAAGGAGAATGTACGGTATTGCAGAGAATGTTTTACGCTGACAGACAGGGAAATCTGTCCCGTCTGCGCCAGTTCAAAGCGCAATCATCAGCAGATTATGGTAGTGGAGAATACCAGGGATCTGGCGGCATATGAGAAGACGGGACGGTATGAGGGCGTATACCATGTACTTCATGGCGCAATTTCTCCCATGCTTGGTATCGGTCCCGGAGATATCCGGCTGAAGGAGCTGATGGAGCGGCTTCAGGGGGAAGTGGAGGAAGTCATCATTGCTACCAATTCCAGCCTGGAGGGTGAGACCACAGCCATGTATATAGCGAAGCTGATTAAACCGACAGGGATTAAGGTGACCAGAATTGCCAGCGGCGTCCCGGTGGGCGGGGATCTGGAATACATTGATGAGGTGACGCTCCTGCGCGCATTGGAGGGACGGGTGGAATTATAATGGTACTTTGACACAGGCCCTGGAATGACAGTCAGGTACGGTACGGAGGTGACAGATATGTCAGTAACAGTAAGCCCATTCGGCTTATATCCGGATGGAAGAGAAATCAATTTGTATACCATTTCCAATAAAAATGGAATGCAGGCAGCAGTGACAAATGTGGGCGCAATTCTGGTCAGGCTGATTTGCCCGGACAGAGAAGGAAAGGCTGCGGATGTGGTGCTGGGCTTTGACCGGGGGGAGGACTATCTGAAGAATCCCAGCTTTTTCGGTGCCGTGATCGGTCCGAATGCCAACCGGATCGGGGGCGCCGCATTTGAACTGGAGGGGAAGACATGGCGGCTGGACGCAAATGACGGTGAGAACAATCTCCACAGCCATAAAGAACAGGGATGGCACAAGCGTCTGTGGGAGGCCGCTGTAGGAGACAATAGCGTCACATTTTCTCTGGAAGATTGCGACGGCAGCATGGGATTTCCCGGAAATAAAAAAGCAAGTGTCACATACTCGCTGAGCGAAGGAAATGAGCTGCAGCTGCATTATCATGGTATCAGCGACAGGCGGACGATTTTGAATTTTACCAATCATACTTATTTTAATCTTGAGGGACATGACCAAGGTACGATAGAAGGACATATATTACAGCTGAAGGCATCGCGCTTTACCCCGGCGGATGCAGGCTCCATACCTACCGGAGAGATTGCACCGGTGGCAGGCACGCCCATGGATTTTACCGTGCCGAAGCGGGTTGGAGAAGAGATCGGCGCTGATTTTGAACAATTGAAATTTGCTGCAGGATATGACCATAACTGGGTAATCGATAACTGGGACGGGACTCTGCGTCGGTTTGCCGTGCTGAAGGCGCCGGTGTCGGGGCGTACATTGGAAGCTTATACCACACTGCCGGGTGTGCAGTTTTATGCCGGAAATTTTATTGAAGAGCAGATCGGAAAGGGAGGAGCCGCCTATGGTTATCGCTCCGGTCTGTGTCTGGAGACACAGTATTTTCCGGACGCTGCCAATAAACCGAAATTCCCGGGGGCAGTTTTCGGGGAAGATACAGAGTATGATTCGGTTACAGTATATCGTTTTCTTTTTCTATGATATTGCGAAGAATGTCGAAGATTTCTTTTTCAGGCGCGACAAAGAATGCTAAAATACCTCGCATACCGATGTTATGATTGTTACAAACGGTATGGGAGGTGTTTTATATGGAATTGCCGAAAAACATTACACAAATCGGAGAAACGAATCCGCATTGTAAGATTTATGTGGAGGATTATGTCATTTCTTACATAAAGCAGCTGAATCAGCATGCCAAAGATAAGGAGCTGACCGCGGCAATGTA
Organism: uncultured Acetatifactor sp.; assembly: GCA_910584865.1. Classification (GTDB taxonomy): domain Bacteria; phylum Bacillota; class Clostridia; order Lachnospirales; family Lachnospiraceae; genus Acetatifactor. Next base: position 3,328 of record CAJUCE010000070.1, on the reverse strand, counting down.
CGGAGTGAAGAAAGAAGAGGGAGGCATTACTTATCTATTTCTCTACGGGGCATGCCGGCTTTTGTTCCTTCAGAGGGAATGCCGTCATCTGTCTCAGGCAGTGCAGCAGGAGATTGAAAAGCAGCGCAGGAAATATTTTCCCGATTATATTTTCCTGGGATATCGTATACTCGACGGGGAGATGGTGGAAGGTTTTCATATCTGTGAGCAGAGTGTCTGCAGATATGTGGAGGGGTATGCACAATTTTATGAGAAAAATGATGCGATGCTGGCATTTATGCTGGAAGAACGTCAGGAAGAAATACAACCGGAAACCGTCGATCAGGAGAAATATGATGTGGTAAGAAAACGTCAGGAAGAAAGACGTGCGCTGGCGGAGGACAAGCGGGGACAGGCATTTCATTTCAAGGTCAGAGAGAGGAAGCAGCCGGCATCCGGGGCGGAAAGCGGAGCCGGGAAGATGCGGAATATGAAGTTCGCAGCTGCGGCAGTGTTTGCTCTTTTGTGTGTGACAGGTCTGGCGACGATGGGAAATGGGGAAAGGCTTGAGGAATGGCAGACCGCGGCCAGGCAGCTGATGGAAAATATGTCCAGGAAGCAGCTCCCGGATGTAGTGGAGGTATCCAATGGTTCTGCTCAGGTGGGAACCATTGTGGCGGAGGACAAGCTGACGGATGCGATTCGGCAGGAGAATACGGCGGCAGGAGAAGGCTCTCCGGAATCGGATTCGGGACAGGCCGCCAATCCGGCAAACGGTGAAGGGGCAGAGATTACACAGCAATCCGGGCAGCAGACGGAGCAGGCGTCCGGGCAGCCGTCCGGAAACGGACAAGCCCCGCCGGAATCTGCACAGACGCCGGATCAGCAGGCTACTCCGGAGCCCCAGCCTACCCCGGAGCCCACACCCCAGCCTACTCCAGAGCCCACGCCTCAGCCTACTCCGGAGCCTACGCCCCAGCCCACACCGGATCAGGCCGCAGAGCTGACATCTTATATTGTACAGAGAGGGGATACCCTGATTGGTATCTGCATCCGAAAATATGGCAGCGACGCTCGGGTGCGGGAGATCTGTTCCCTGAATAATATTGACGATCCGGACGACATTAAGGAAGGAGAGAAAATTTTTCTACCACAATAGGAATTATATGGTATAATGTTGACTCAGAAGGACATTGAGTCAACTATTGATTCCATATGCGCTGGGGCGCATGTAATTATGGTATAATGTTGACTCAGAAGGACATTGAGTCAACTATTGATTCCATATGCGCTCAATTTTACATCAAATCGGAGGAATCATGGCAGATATCAGAAGCTACATGAAAGAGATAGAGAAGAGGGGAGAAAAACGGGAAGACTATAAAGAAAAGATTGCGAAACATAGAATGGCCTCCGTTTTCAGAATTCTGCTCATAGTGGTTGTGCTGGCAGTGGCAGTAGTTTTTTTAATTCTGCAATATAGAAATAAGATATATACGGATTACGATATTGTTGCTTCCGTTGACCGGGAAAGTGTCAGCGGAGCAACAGACATGAGACTGGGAAATCTGATTTTGACTTTCAGCAAGGATGGTGCGCATTGCAGGGATGCCCGGGGAAATGTAAACTGGAATCAGACTTTTGAGATTCAGGATATAAGGCTGGCGGTGAATGGGAATACTGTGGCTATGGGAGATTATAACGGAAGAGAGATTTATGTTGCGAATACGGAGAAGCTGCTGGGAGAGATCAGCACAACGATGCCAATTCGTGAACTGACCGTTTCCGAAACAGGCACTGTGACGGCGGTGCTTGCCGATTCCGATATTACCTGGGTGAATACATATAGTAGCAGCGGGATGATAGAAGGAAGGACACATATGGATGATTCCGGATATCCGATGGCTGTCAGTCTCTCTCCTAATGGAGAATTGCTCTGTGTGGCATATGTCTATTTGGATGCGGGTGTTCTGAAGACCAATATTGCATTTTACAATTTCGGCGTAGTGGGTTCCAATGCCAGCGACTTTCTCGTAAGCACCTGGGCCTATACGGATATGTTGATACCAACCGTGAAATTTATCAATAATGATACGGCGTTTGCAGTGGGGGATGGACAGCTGATTATATATTCAGGAGGTTACGTGCCGAATCCGCAGGCGGGATATATGTATGACAGAGAAGTTCAGTCTGTATTTTATGATGACAGGTATATCGGACTGGTCTTTTTCTCGGATAACAGTGAAAATAAGTATCAATTGAACGTGTACGACACGACAAAGACAAATGAACAGGCCAAAGTCTTTTACTTCGATATGGACTATACGGATATCTTTTTTGATAAAGATACCTTTGTGATATATAACGAAACGGAATGCCGTGTAATGACGATGGGTGGGATCGAAAAGTTTCGCGGGAACTTTGTAAAGCCGGTTGGACTCATGATTCCCTCGGGGAAAGCATATAGATACATACTGATTACAGATTCGTCAATAGATACAATTCAATTAAAATAAAGAACGGGGAGAGAAAAGAATGGGCGGATTCAATCTGAATATCATGTTGGTTGCGGTAGTGCTGGCGGTCCTGTTTAAAGTTGTGGACGGGTACAAAAAGGGAGTAGTCAAGGAAGTGATCTCTCTGGTTTCCATGATCATATTATGCGTTGTGGCGGCACTGTTGGCCTATGGTGTCAACAGTTATCATGACGGAAGAGTATTTAATGTCATCGTTGTAGGCATCTTGCTGCTCTTAGTGCTGACGGTACATCATTTACTGGGACTGGTCTTTTTCTCAGCAAAACTATTTGCAAAACTGCCGATAATACATTTTTTGGATAAGGTGTTGGGAATTGTTTTTGGTGTTTTTGAAATTATTTTGGTTCTTTGGACAATTTACGCCTTTATCATGATGATGGACATAGGCGCCGTCGGGCAGCATATTTTAAAATATACAGAGGAAAGCGGTATTTTGAAGTGGATTTACCAACATAATTATCTTGCTCATTGGATCGGACGTTTCCTGGATGAATTTGATTTTGTGCCTTTAATGGAAATTTTGGGGCTATAAATCCTGAGTATAGAAAATTGTGTTAAAAATTACAAAAATAGGATTGACAAATCGAAAAGACAGGTGCTATAATAAAAACCTACCGCGAAAAAGTGTTTCTGAAAGAGAGAAATAAAAAAGTGGTAAAAAAATGAAAAAAGTTGTTGACAACAGGTAAGAAACATGATATCCTATAAAAGTTGTCGCCGATGAAAAGGGGATAACACAAAAAGTTGAAAACGACTTGGAACCTTGACAAATGAACAGTAATGCAACCCTGAAAATTCCAAAATAAAACGGT
>CAJUCE010000069.1 GCA_910584865.1 uncultured Acetatifactor sp. | reverse complement strand
ATATACCTCTCATTTTCTTATACATTTTAACAATACTTTTTCATACCTGTATTCAACAATCGACGTGAAGAATTTTTTCTGGGTTTCTGACAATATTGGTATCTCCCTTATCATTTCCTGTATCCTATTCAGATTATTACCTATTTGGGGTGTCAATCTATAAGCAGCTTCTAAGCATTCTGAATATTCTCTGCTCTCTATTATATTATACGGATTTACCCGTTTTCCATGTAATTCAAATATACACCTGCGTGCTTTATATGCCTCAGCTTCCATTTTGTCAGAATCATTCATTACAATTTTCATCTTTTCATCATCCCATTTACTATTTAAGCAATTGCCATTATCATAAACTGGTGCAATCTCCTTCAACCCATCTTTTTTCAAAATAATTCCCCAATTACTGTTATTACGATCTGTATTTCCAATCAATGCATCCATTATAAACATATTCCAGAAGTGTTCTTTTACTCCTGGAATATCCTGCAAAAATGGATGTTCCTGTATTGTCATCATGATTTCATACAAGTCTACTCCGACACCATTTGTTTCATTACCATTTGAATCCAAAAAACGTGGTTCAAAAGTAACTTTTATTTTGTCAAATTCATACAGCCTGTCTTCCTTCCCTAAAAAATCTTTACAAGCTACTACTATTTTGTTATTTCTGGTTCCTAAAATTGTATTGTGAACCGGCAAGCCGACTATCTCGTATATCTTTGAGCCAATATATTCACAGACAGGACTATTAGAATAACTCAAATTGATATTTTTCATCTGCTGTTCCTTCAAATTCCCTGGAAATTTTAAAAGATACTCTTTCCCTTCATAAGTGATTCCCATTTTTCTTCCGGCTGTACCGCCATACATCCTTTGATTCTGTTCAAAGTCATCAAAATTTATTAATTCCAAATCATCACCTCATGTTTCTGCATTTTTTGAAAAGCCTGACCTAAAAGATCTGTTACCTGTTTATCTTCTTATGAACATTGCATTTATACCAAACCTAATTGGGTATTCAATTAATTTTCTCAACTCTACATTTTTTTTGCAATTTTTCATTAATCACATTTTCAATTTCTTCATCTGTCAGTAAATATTTTGAAACATCTTCTATCTTTTGTGTTTCAAATCCTGTAAGGATTTTTATTTCCTGTATAGTCAACCCTTTTTCAATCAAATTTACAACTCCCTGCAATGCAACTGTTGTAGGAGTAAAATTAGGAACCTTTAACTTCTTCATTCTCTCTTTTAGGGTTGTAAAAATGCTATCAGGTGTCAGTTGTGTTCCGTTGCTTTTTGTAAACAAATATGTTCTATCAGGAAACTTATGCAACTCACAATACCTTACTAAATCAGACAATATCTCTTCATCCAACTTTATACGCAACTCTTGCTCATCCTCGCCGTTTATCAGCAACGTTCCTTCCTTTTTACTAAAATCCTCGATTTTAATATTAATAATAACCTTTTCCTTAAACCCATATGTGATGAGCAATCGATATATAACCAATTGTCCAAATTGAAAAAAATTTTTTTTATTTAATAGCGCTATTTGCTCCTCCGCAATCTTGATTGCTTTTTCTTCATCAAATGGTAAATATATCTTTTGTTTTAATTCGTTATTTAAACTTACACATATATCATGCACTATCTGCTTATTCCTGCACCCACCTTCTAAATGCTCCCACGTAACACCTCGCCCCTTAATGTATCTATAAAATTGGTCTATTGCTGTCAAGTACCTTTGAATCGCTTCAATAGTTGTTGCTTTTTTACTCTTTTCAAAATAATATTTGCAAGCATATTCAACTTCTATTTTGGTAAGAGCTTTAGACATTTCAGAGAATGGTACATTTATATAATTATCGCAGTATTCTAAAAAACTATTATAACAAGCTTGATAGTTAGCTCTTCCATTTTTTATCGTTTTATAATAATCCCCTAATGCTTGTTTTAATGTTTCGTTCATTAATTTCATCATTCCTTTTATACAATCTTCGTCGTTTCAAATAAAACTAATATTTTATTGCTTTTCTCTGTCTATATCATACCATGACTAATTTAAGAAGTAAATTGTTATTGACACTTCTTACTACATTTTTCACCATTTTTAAAAACCCTTGTTTTATAAATTCTAAGTTGGTATACTCCCCTCAACACACAGCGCCCCATACCCCGCGTATGTCAAGTTAATGTCACAAACTTTTTTCACTTTTTTTGAGCGAAAATCGCTGAAACCCGCATAACTTCGTGGGGCGTATGGTTCGCTAATGCTAAGTTAGGGCAAAATTGACGGTGAATTAGTGTCAAGTTGTTGTGTCGGTCATATCCCCTGATTTCCTGTAAAAACTCTTGTAGGCTGGGAATATTATTACCAACAAAGCCATCTCTCTTTGAACTGTCTCCAACCGTACCCTGAATCTGCCCCGGCAGTTTCTCTTTCCGATGCTGGGCTGTCACCTGATCCGGATTGCCCACCCTCATGTATATTACTGCTTTCATTCTGTCTCCTTTCCATTGTCGCGGAAATTCCACACAATTTCAACTCTTTTGTCTTTGTAAACGTATATTTTCTTAATAAATATATCAACCACTTCCTGTGTCAGCACTTCCAGATGGGAATACCGTATGACCTGCTTCATATCTTCCTCTGCCCTGCGGTATTCCTCCCGGAGCCGTTCCAGTTCTTTCCCATATGTTTCTTCCTCTGCCGCCAGTAAAGCAACCTGCTCTTTTATGCCGTCTGCTTTCTGCCTGTATGATACCGCCCGGACGGTGCCAAGCGCATAGCTTTCATACAGGGCATCCGCCTCCGCCTGAAGCTGCTTTTTCCTGCTCCGGCCCTCTGTTATCTTCTTTTCCAGCCTTGTAATACAAGACTTCTGGAATGAAACAAGGTTCCGGTTTTCCTTTGCGGCATCCCCGCGCAACATCAGTTCCCTGCTTAACATAGTCAGCACGGTTTCTTCCAGCAGATCGGCAGGGAAATAGGTACAACACTCCGGTATCTGCAAAACAGCGTGTTTCCGGCACTCAAACCTGCGGTATTTATTCTTCCCCCGTATGGGCTTGTAAGTCATGGAATAGCCGCATCCGCCGCAGAATAACTTCCCCACAAGCGGGTTTTTCTCCCCTTTTCTGGCAGTGTCAGCCCCTTTACGGAAAAGGCATACCTTTTCATAATCTTCCAATGAAACAAGCGGCTCATGGTGGTCTGGTATCACTTTCCAGTCCTCCACCGGCACAGCGATACCGCCTTTACTGCCCACGAATTTGCGCTTTGATTTCCCATAGGCCATCTCACCTAAGTAAAAGCGGTTATTCAGGACAGCCCGGACAGAGACGTTATCCCATGCCTGCATCCTGCCGCTTTTCCCTGCCCTCTCAGGGTGGCGCATCTGTGTTTTGGTGGGTATACCCTTCTCATTGAGAATCCTTGCGATCTGTGTGCTGCCGTTCCCGTCAAGGGCAAGGGCAAAGATGCAGCGCACAATCTCCGCTTCCTTTTCATTCACTACAACCGTATTTTTCAGTTCCTTATCTTTTTCATACCCGAAGGGAACCTGTCCGAAAACATATTCCCCACCCGCGCATTTATTTTCAACCGAAGCCTTGACCTTTACGGATATGTCCTTGCTGTATAAGTCATACAAAAGTGTCTGGAAAGCCGTGTCAATCGGGGTCGTGCTTCCCGCATGGTCGCGGCTGTCGTAATGGTCATTTACCGCGATAAACCGCACTCCCATAAAAGGGAATATCTGGTTCATATAGGTTCCAAGTTCGATATAGTCCCTTGAAAAACGGGACATATCCTTGACGATCACGCACCCGATCTGATTGTCCTTTACCTCTTTTAAGAGCCTCTGCATCCCCGGCCTTTCCATGCTTGTACCGGAATAGCCGTCATCTATGTAAACGCTGTCTTTGATACAATTCGATTTTTCCTTACACTTTTTGATTTTTCCCCGATACCTTTTGATTTTTTGTACACCTTTTGATTTTTCCCCATACCTTTTGATTTTTCCTATACTTTTTGATTTTGCCCCAACGAAAAATCAAATTGTAGAAAAATGCCGTAGAAAACAGGGGAGAAAGAAAGCCCGCGGCATCCCGTCAGCCGCAGGCTCCTTTTTACGCTTTTATCTCCACCCCGTTCTTGAAAGTAAAGCGGATGTCCTCCCTGCTGTACACCGTGACATACTCCACAAGGCTGTACCAGTCGTCCTCGCGGAATGCCGTGAGCGGGCCGTCCAGCTTTTCCAGGGCGGAAACAAACCTCCCGATCTTCTCCCGCTTCGCCTGCCGCTCCGTGATGGCCTGGCTGACTTCCGAAAGCCGCTCCTTCGCCCTGTTGAACCGCCCCGCCAGCCCGTCGTATTTCTTCTGGTACTCCGTCTGGTCAAGGGCGACGCGGGCGTTCTCGGTCACGCACTGCCCGATCAGCTCCGCCACCACATTCATCTCATCCTGCAACCGCAGGCGCTCCGCCTCCAACTCCGCCGTTCCAAAAAGCGTGTCTTTTATGGAGTCGTAATCCTCCCGCACGCCGTCCTTTTCTGCAAAGACGGCATTGGCCGCTTTCAGGAAGAGTGCCTGGATGGTTTCCTCGTCAAGGTGGGGCGTGCCGCATTTCTCCCCGCCGTCAAACTTGTGGTTGCACTGCCAGATGGTCTTCCGGTACTTGCTGTTGGAATGCCACACCTTGGAGCCGTACCAGCCCCCGCAGTCCGCGCATTTTATCCGGCCGGAGAATACACCCGTGCTGCTCGCCCGGTTCTTCCCGGAATGCCTGGCCGCCATCTGGTGCTGCGCCTCCTCGAACACGGACGGGCTGATGATGGCCTGGTGGTTGTTCTCCACATAATACTGCGGCACCTCGCCCTCGTTCACCTTCTTCTGCTTGGTGAGGAAATCCACCGTGTACACTTTCTGTAGGAGCGCGTCGCCTTTGTATTTTTCATTCGTAAGGATGCTTTTGACCGTGCTGGACGACCAGACCTCCTTTCCTCCGGGCGAGGGGATGCCCTCCGCCATCAGCAGCTTTGCGATTGCATGGGGCGAGCGCCCCTGCAGGAAGAGGCCGTAGATCCTGCGGACAATCTCCGCCTGTTCCTTATTGATGACGAGGTTCCCGTCCTCTCCCCTGTCGTATCCTAAGAACCGCTTGAACGGCACCGTGACCTTGCCGTCCGCGAACCGCTTCCTCTGCCCCCAGGTGCAGTTCTCCGAGATGCTCCGGCTCTCTTCCTGCGCCAGCGAGGACATGATGGTCAGGAGCAGCTCGCCCTTGCCGTCAAACGTCCAGATGTTCTCTTTCTCAAAGTAGCACTCCACCCTGTTCTCCTTCAGCTTCCGGATGGTCGTGAGGCTGTCCACCGTGTTCCTTGCGAATCGGGAGACGCTCTTGGTGATGATGAGGTCGATGGCGCCGGAAAGCGCGTCCTCCACCATTTTGTTGAAGCCGTCGCGCTTTTTCGTGTTACAGCCGGTTATGCCTTCGTCCGCATATACAGATACGAATTCCCAGTCCTCGCGCCCGTTGATGTAGTTCGTGTAATAGTCCACCTGCGCCTCGTAGCTGCTCTGCTGCTCCTCATGGTCGGTGGAGACGCGGGCATAGGCGGCCACCCTGCGCTTTCTGTAGCTTCCTATCGGCGCCGCCGTGTGCCTGTTCACCGTTGCCGGTATCGTGATCACGCTCTTTGCCACCGCTTGGCCCTCCCTTCTTTGAAATGGAACTCCAGGCTCCCGTCCGAGAATGCCGTGATGCTCTCCACCCGCTTCTCAAACTCCGCTTCGTCAAATTCCTCCAGCCCCATCATGTGTGCGGAAACCTGCCTCAGCTTGTAATCGGTGCAGTTCGGGTTATGGCACTCCACATTTTTCCTTTTCTTGCCGATGCAGTACCAGTACACCCATTTTCCCGCACTGTTCACCCGGTGGTATGTATTCCCGCAGGCGGCGCATTTCACCTTCCCCTGGAAGCAGTCCGTGACCGTTGCGATGTGCCTTGGCGGGTTCAGGTGCAGGTTCTTCCAGATTTTCGTTTCCCCACCGGCAAGCCGGAATTCCAGGTTCCCGTTTTCCATGACGGTGATGCCCCGGACAGCCTTTTCAAACTCCGCCCCATCAAATTTCTGCATCCCAAGCGCCTGCGCCGAAATCCGTTCCAGTTCTTCCTCGCTGAAATTCACGCTGGTGCAGCTCATGCCCGTCTCCTTTTTGGAGCGGCATATCCAATGTACATAGGTCTTCCCCCTTACGGTTCCTTTCTTCCGTGTAAAGCAGTTCCCGCAGACGCCGCATTTCACCTTCCCCGTAAAAGGGTAGGTGGGATTGACAAGCCCCGCCCTCCGTTCCATCTCCGCCTGGACCTTTGCATAAGTTTCCCGGTCAATGATGGCTTCATGGCAGTCCGCCATGTAATACTGCGGCAGCTCCCCGCAGTTCTTCACTTTCGTTTTTGTGATTGGGTCCGCCATGTAGCATTTCTGCCGCCGGATGTCCCCGGCATAGACCTCGTTGAAGATGAGCTGCCGCACCGAGGCTTCCTGGAAGCCGTTGCCGAGCGTGGTGCGGATTCCCGCCCTGTTCATGCTCCCCGCAATCTCCCGCAGGGGAACCCCGTCAATGTACATCTGGAACATCCAGCGGACTGCTTCCGCCTCTTCCGGGATGATGACATATTTTTTCCCATCCTCATCATACCGGTATCCGAGGATGTGCTTGTTGGCCGTCCCGATCTCGCCGGACTGGAACCGCTTCCTGACTCCCCATTTCACGTTTTCCGAGATGCTCCGGCTCTCCTCCTGTGCAAAGGACGCCAGGAGCGAGAGCATCAGCTCCCCATCCTCTGAAAGCGAATTGATATGTTCCTTCTCGAACCGCACCTCGATGCCGAGGGACTTCAAATGCCTGACCGTCTCCAGAAGGTCGACCGTGTTCCTTGCGAAGCGGCTGATGGATTTCGTCAGGATGATATTGATCCTGCCCGCCTCGCAGTCGGCGAGCATCCTTAAGAATTCGCTGCGTCTGGCCTTCCCCGTCCCGGATATCCCGCAGTCCGCATATACCCCCGCGTATTCCCATTCCGGATTGTTCTGGATGAGTGCGCTGTAGTAGCTGACCTGTGCGGAAACGGAATTCATGAGCCGCTCCGTGTCCCTCGAAACACGGGCATAGGCGGCCACCTTTTTCCGCCCTGCCAGTACGGGGAGGACCGGCTCGATTCTGCTGATTTTCTTCAATTAAACCACTCCTTTCCGCTACCATTCATCACTCTGAAACGCACTTATTGCAAGGGTTTTCCCGCTAATAATGTACCCAGAATTGGCCGGTGTTTTTTAAGCAGTATTGTATCAATTTCCCGGTATTCCTCCTCGGTGATGGCGCCTTCTTCGAGCATCGCCCGTGCCACGGCAAGCGACATCCGGTAGCGCAGCTCCGCACGGAACTCCTTCTCACTCATCCCCGCCGCCTCCTTTGAAACGGGTCCTGATATAGCACTCATGGGAGCAGTATTTCCGCCCGGCGTTGCCGTATGCCGTGAACGGCTGCCCGCACCCGGCGCAGGTGAAGGAATAGACCGCCCTCTGCCTTATCTGGTCCGGATGGCCGTGCCACCACTTCTCCCGGCACTCCCTGGAGCAGAACACCCTTTTCTTCATGCCCTCCAGCTGCCGCAGGGCCTTCCCGCATTCCCGGCAGGAGCCCTCCTCCGGGCAGCCGGCCGCCCCTTCCTTCCCTGCTGCCGTTTCCCCTGCCAGCCCATTCCTCCTGCAGAAGCTCCGCACCGTGTCCCTCGGCAGCCCCATCTTCCTTGCTATCACTGTATATCCATCGCCCGCCGCCCGCAGGCCCGTAATCTCGCTTTTCTGTTTATCCGTCATCGAAAGCACCTCCTGCCATATGCCGCCGCAGGGCAGGGAACCGGACGGGTGCGGGCAGAATTTTTTCTGCCGCATGAACCGTTTCCCGCCATGCGCAAAAATACCTTTCACATATAAGCCACGGGGACGGGAAAACTGAACCCCCTAAAATCAAAAAATGGCCCACGACATTTTATGTGCCGTGGGCTTGTCACTATTCGCGCATACCTTTATGCCATGGTGCGCATATTTATTTCTGCATCAGCTTATCCTGCTGGCATAATCAAGGGAAATCCAGCCATCCTTCTTTTTCTGGCAGGATTTCAAAAGCCCCCACCTGGATGCACCCTTGCCGTCCGCTTCTTTTACAATCGTGAAGGTGCCGATTCCCGTATATTTCCCGGTCTTTGCATGGTCAGTGCCGGGGCCTTTCCGGATATTAAGGTCAGGAATGGATACCCTCACCAGATACGGCTTGAATGCTGCCGCCCCGGTGTATACCGCATTTCCAGTCTCATCAAACACGGAATGCCCCGGATTCCCATCCGCACATTTCTTTGCATTCTCCAGCGACTTGAACGCCCCTTTCTGCGAGGAGGCATCCGCCCACGACTTCCGGACGCAGTACCATGCTTCTGCAGGCTTGGATGTGCCGCCTGCCGTGCCGAGGATGCCTTTCAGGATGGAGAGGATTTTCTCCCCGTAGCCGGCTCCCGCCGCCCATCCTTTCCCAGACGGGTTTTCCTTCTGCCCAAGCCACTCCACATATTCCGCACAGCCCCTCGTGACATACTTGAAACGCGGGTCAATACAGGCGTTCTTCAGCGCGTCCGTGGAGGCGTATGCTTTCAAATGCTGCACCTGCGCCCGGATACCGAGCTGCGGCGTGTCAAAGGAATTCCCCTTCATACCATTGGAAGTCACGCCCATGCCGCAGAAATTATTCTGTGAAAGCGTGACCGCAGAGCCGGAAAAAGTAAAATTCCCCGTCTCAAGGCAGGACTGCGCAAAGGCAATGTCTCCCCTCACTCCCTCCGCCTTTCCTTCGGAGAGATACAGCGAGGCCATGTCAAGGACAGACTGTGCCACGTCCGGATTCTTCGCTTTGAGGTATGCCTTCATCTGTTCTGCCGCTGCCACGGCATCCCCCATGATCTTTGTGTATCCGTCCGTGCCGGAGGATATGCCGCCCATTGCCGCCTTGACCGCCCTGCGGAATCCGTCCATCGTGTACCCCATGCCAAGCTGCGTCCACAGATGCTCCGGGTCGCCGTGGTTGCTGGCAATCCCCCGGCTGTGGCCTTCCCTGTGGCTGATGATGGCACCATCCGCAAGCGGGTTCAGGCTGTATTTCTTACAAAGGTATGCGAACAGTTCCACCGCCGCCTCATAGGTGCGTTTTGCCACCGCCTTTGCCTCTGCTAAATTGGAACAGGTAAAGTTAGAGCCTGCCGTGTACTTGATACACGCAGGCTCGCACATTTCTACTCCGATATGGGTATTGTTCCCACTCCCTTTATTCCCACTTCCGCAGTGCCATCCCCTGTGATTCCACGGGAGCGTCTGGTACACCGTGCCGTCGTTCCCATCAATAAAGCCATGTGAATATTATCCTCCTTGGGAGCCACCAGTTTCCCGCTTGAGAGCCACCTGG
>CAJUCE010000068.1 GCA_910584865.1 uncultured Acetatifactor sp. | reverse complement strand
TGAGAGCAGAATTAAAGGAATATCAGGCAGTAGAGGCTGCTGCAATGAAGTTTGTCAAGAGTGTTGCCGAGGGAAACAGCACATATGCAAAGGAGCTGTTCACGGATGAAGCTGTTTTGTTCGGCTATCTGGACGGTAAGCTGGAGCATGGCTCTATTGATCAGTTCTACCACAATGTGGATACCGTACCCGGCGGCGATAATTTCAAGGCTCGTGTGGACGTCCTGATGGTTGAGGAATCCCTGGCTGTTGTACGTGTGCTGGAAGAAGGCTGGGGCAACCGCATTGACTTTACGGATGTGCTGCTTCTGTTGAAGATGGATGGCGAATGGAAATGCGTTGCAAAGGCATATAACCAGAATTCCGATACCATTCAGAAATAACCGTCACAAGTAGAACAGTGGAGAAAGTGGAGAACAGGCGGGTATGCCGGAAATGCAGCCTTGCCTGTTCTTTTATAGGTGGCTGTATATGTCTGGATTTAAAACCACGCAGGAATTGTTGGAGGAGACGCCCGTAAGCCGTTTGGTCATCCGTTTAGGGATTCCTGCAATGTTCGGTCAGCTTTTTAATATTTTATATAACATTGTAGACCGCATTTTTATTGGTAAAATACCGGAAACAGGAAGCCTCTGCCTTGCGAGTATCGGTGTCTGTGCGCCGGCATTGACAGCCCTGACGGCTTTTGCATTTATGGTAGGGATTGGCGGGGCTTCTTATATGAGCATCAGCCTTGGGCAAAAAGAGGAGCGCAGGGCGCGGGAGATCATTGGAAATGCCTTTTTTATGATTTTAGTTATATCGGCGGCAGTAACTCCCCTGCTTTTACTGAACCGGGAAAAAATACTTTACTTGCTGGGCAGCAGCAAAGATATGTACCCTTACGCAGAAACTTATTTTACAATATATGTCTGCGGGACTTTTGCATCGCTTCTTGGATGTGGGCTGAACCAGTTTATTCTGGCACAGGGGTTTGCAAGGCAGGGCATGATTTCAGTGGCACTTGGAGCTGTGGTAAATGTGGTTCTTGACCCTATCATGATTTTTGGGTGTGGTATGGGAATTGCGGGGGCAGCATGGGGAACTGTTATTGCACAATGCTGCACTTGTGTTTATGTAATCTGTTTTCTGCGCAGCAGGATTATTCCGGTACGCCTGTGCCCAAGCAGGCTGCAAAAGAAGATTGTACTTAGAATCTTGTCCATAGGATGCATGTCATTCATGATTACGATATTGGATAACCTGATTATTATTTTTCTGAATACTTCGTTACGGAAATACGGCGGAGATTCGCAGGGGGATATATTGATTACCTGTGCTACGGTTATCCAGAGTTTTATGACGATAGTAGCCTGTCCTGCACAGGGGATCACGACAGGATGTGGAACGATATTCAGCTTTCACTATGGGGCAGGAAATTATACAAAGATCCGGCAGGCTTTTCTTTATGTGTTTTTATTATGCGGAGTATACATCGGAACATTGGGAATTGCAGTGCAGGTATTACCGGAGGTGTTTGCAGGATTTTTCTTGAAGGAGTCAGGCACAATACAGTTGACCGCGGGCAGTATCCGTATGTATACGTTTGCATTGCTTGGTATTGCAGTACAGTATGCCTTGGTAGATGGTCTGACTGCAATGGGAAAGGTCAAATATGCGCTTCCGTTGTCGCTGTTTCGTAAAATTGTATATATGATATGCCTTTGCATTCTGCCGTTGTTTCTGGATATACGATATGTTTTTTATGCAGGGACGATATCAGATGCGGTGGGTGCTTTATTCAGCCTGATATTGTTTTGGGGTGCAATCAATCCCAGAATAAGGCGTGAATTGAGTAAAGAAAGGATGGTCAGACATGGATAAATATAATGCCACAGGCAGGGTAAAAAAAGCCATTGATATCATATTGGGATTGCTGTTTATAGCATTATTGGGGTATTCCTTTACAGGCGCTCCTTTCCATGAGGTGGCTGGCATTGTATTTATTGCAATGACCATAATTCATAATATCATCAACATAAAGTGGTATAAAGCAATAAAGAAAGGTATTTATAACAGGAAAAGAAAGATTGCGGTTGCTGTAAATTTTGCCTTAGCGGCAGATATGGCATCTATTTTGTTGACAGGCATTATCAATTCCAGATACTTGTTCCATACAGGCATCCATATGGCGGGTATTGGACGGATACATGCTGTTTTAGCTTTGGCCGGATTTGTGCTTATTGCGTTCCATGTACTGGTTCATACATTTGGCCGCGTACAAAAGAAATATAAGGTACTTCCGGCTGCTCTGGTAATACTGATCTCCCTTCTGGCGGTGCTTATGGATGTATGGCTGCTGCCCTATGTTAAGAGACATTTTCTGACAGTTGAGGTTGATCAGGAAACGGCTATCTCAGGTGAAAGCGTAGATTTTAACGGCAGAAAGATTCTGACCGTATATTTTACGAGGGTTGGCAATACGGACTTTGCTGATGGTGTGGACGCAGTCTCCGGGGCATCCCTGCTGCTCAATGAGAAAAAGGAATTCCTGGGGAACAGCCAGGTGATCGGGCAGATGATACAGGATGCTGCAGGCGGGGATATTGTTTCCATCAACACGAAAGAACATTACCCGTCTTCCTATTCCGATACTGTATCGGCGGCAAGTGAGGAAATGGGGCGTCAGGAACTGCCGGAGCTTGTGGATATGCCGGAAAATATTGATGGGTATGATTTGGTATTCCTTGTGTTCCCATTATGGTGGGATACGATACCGAAACCTGTAGAGGCGTTCCTGAATCGTTATGACTTTTCAGGGAAATCTGTCATACCTGTGGTGACCCATGGCGGAGGCGGTGCAGGCAGAAGCATAGAGGACATAAAAGCAGTGTGCAGCGGGACAGTTGTGGAAGAACCATTGGAGATATACTGCGGCGATATACCATATTGCAGGGAGCAGGTGACAGAATGGCTGAAAGGATTATGAAAGCCGGATTAAAGAATAGGTTTTGGTATGGCTTATTATAAAAAACAAGAAGGAAGAAAAAAGGAGGAATCGTTGTATGAGTAAGAAAATTGTTGTTATTACAGGAAGCCCGCGCAAAAATGGTAACAGTTTTGCCATGACGGATGCGTTTATCAAGGCCGCCGAGGAGAAAGGGCATACAGTTACCCGTTTTGATGCCGCCTTGAAAAAGGTAGGTGGATGCCGTGCCTGTGAAACATGCTATTCCACAGGGAAAGCATGTACCTTTGATGATGACTTCAATACGATAGCGCCAGCTATTTTGGAGGCAGACGTTATTGTATTCACGATGCCGGTCTACTGGTACTCTATCCCGGCACAGATCAAGGGTGTCATAGACCGGATATTCTCTTTCGTAGTAAGCGGTAAAGACATTTCTGGCAAGGAGTGTGCGCTGATCACCTGTTGCGAGGAAGAGGATATGTCGGTCATGGATGGAGTCCGTATCCCCATGGAGCGTATGTGTGCTTTGAACAAATGGAAAATGGTTGGCGAGGTTCTGATCCCTGGGGTTCTGAATGTGGGTGACATTGACAAGACGGATGGCTGCAAAAAGGCAGCGGCTTTAGCAGATGAGATTTAAGGAGGGGAATATGGGCAAGAAGATTGTGATTCTAAATGGAAGCCCCAGGAAAGCGGGGAATACAGCAGCTTTGACAGCAGAATTTACGAAAGGCGCAAAAGAAGCAGGAAATACAGTTACAGAATTTTTCCTTGACGGTATGGATATCCATGGCTGCAAGGGCTGCTTTGGCGGTCATAGCAGCAGGGAATGCCCTTGTGTCCAAAGAGATGATATGGATAAAATTTATCCTGCGGTAAAAGAATGCGATGTGGTCGTACTTGCCACACCGTTGTATTACTGGAATATGAGCGGTCAGATTAGGACTGCCATTGACCGCCTGTTTGCATTAGAGGAAGGCGATGGGAATCTCCTGAGAGGGTATGGCAGGGCTTCGGCACTGCTGATGGCTGCGGAAGGAAATGGTTTCGATGATGTGCTTCTTTACTATGACCATTTGATGGAACATTTGAAATGGGAAAACCTTGGGGCTGTACTTGCCGGAGGGAATGGGCATGTGGGTGAGATTGAAGGGAAACCAGAACTTCAAAAAGCCTACGAGCTTGGAAAATCAATTTGATAACTCAATGAAAGGAAATGCTAATTATGAATAAAATCAATTTACCGCAGGCGGCAAAGCTGACTTCTCCGAATCCGGTAAGCCTTGTATGCACACAAAAGCCGGATGGCTCCACGAATCTTGCTACAGTGTCCTGGTGGACATATCTTTCTTTCAATCCGAACATGATCGGGTATGCTATGGCAAAGACTTCTTACAGCGGAGAAATGGTACGGAATAATAAGAAAGTTATCCTTACAATTCCCGGTACAGAAATAGCCGAAGCAGTGATGGGCTGTGGAAGTACTACAGGCCGCGATACGGATAAAGTTGCCCAATTTGGTATTGAACTTACAGAAGTAGAGGGCAGTGACATTAAGATTCCTGTCCATAGCCGTGTGGCAATTGTATGTAGCATGAAAGAATATCACGAGGTTGGTGACCATTACCTGTATATTTGTGATGTAGAACAGGTTTATGGCAATGAAGTGGAGGAAGCCCTGTTTGCATGGAATGGGTATTCCCAAGTGCATCCGGCGAAGTAAGGAGGCTGATTCGATATCATGTTAATAGATAACGCGTTTGTAAAGAGCGTAATCATTATAAAGTAATATAATCAAGGTTTTTACAGGCTTTATGAACCAGATAGGAAAGTGTGAGGGAGGTTGATGACATCGGACGCATAGTAATAGAATTTAATGAGCAGGATTCAGATGCTGTTGAAAAAATAGTGTGTGCGGTGAATCGCCATCCTGCTTTTGAGGAACTGTGGTTAAGCAATGATGAGGTTCTGTGTCTTTCGGAGTTGGAAATTTATCCTGGCCGTAGAAAGGTTTACTGCTATGGAAAGGAAATTGAACTAAAGGCAAAGGAATTTGATCTTCTTTGCCTTTTGGTAGTTAATAAAGGATATGTTCTTACTTATACACAAATTTATGAAAAGCTATGGGGGCAAGATTCTCTTGGCAATGAAAACAATTCAGTGGGCTGTCATGTTCGTAGTCTGCGGAGAAAATTGTATAAGGAATATCCGAACACTCCATTTATAATTCGATGTTTTCGTAGTATTGGATATTGCCTTGAAACAAAATTATAATAAGTGTTACATAGGACGGTTTGAGAATTGGAACCGCATAAAATTTACTGTTTTTAGTGTTTCCCCGTGGAATAACTATATTCACATTTGTATATGTGCATATGGCTATTCCACGGGGGAATTTTTGTACTCAAGAGAATTTAAGGACTTTTTTTGTGCGATTGTGCCGTTGTGTTGAATATTACTTACACAAATTATTCTGCCAAACCTGAAAATCAGACTGTTTCTTTGTACTTGCTATGTTGTTTCAGAGAGAATATTTTATCTTTTCATAACATCTTATGTCAGATTACATTCTGTTAATTTTTCGTGTCGTAACTTGCGTTTTTTTATCGTTTCGATATCGTTTCATTACCGTTTCGCTACTATTTCATTTTATATAATTTCCCCATTGACAAGCTGTTGGGGAAAGGCTGAATTATATGCTGTGTATCCCCGGAAAGGGGATGCCATGAATCTACCACGGGCAGGGACAGGCTTCATGCCTTACATACCAAAACAATATATGCTTTCTGTACATACCGCAGTCCTTGAGGGGATTGCGGTATTTTTTCATTCGACATATTCCCTGCCAATCCCCATAAGTCCACCAATATGCACCACCTTTTTTAAGACGAGCGCACCTGCCTTACGGCGGGTGCGTTTTTTCGTTGTCGGAAAAAGGCTCTTTCTGACATTTTATCAATCCCGTGCGCCGCCTTCCAGTCTTGAATTTTCTGTTTTCAAAAATTTCAGGACTGGAGGAAATCAAAGTGAAAATTAAATATGAATTTGCAGATGGGACAGTGTCGGAAATCGAGGTGGAGGAATCCATCGGTGCCGTCATCATTGAGGACAGGCGGCTGGAGGACAACCTTGCAAGGAAGGAACGCTATCACTGCCATTCGCTGGATGCCGTGGAGTTTGAGGGTGTGGAGTACGGCACGGAAGAAACGCCGGAAGCGATGCTTGCCGCCATGGAAGAGGACAGACGTGTATATGAGGCTTTCCATAAGCTCTCTAAGGTGCAGCAGAGGAGGCTGTTAAAGCTGGCGGGCGGTATGTCAATCCGGGAGATCGCACGGCAGGAAGGCACGAATTTCAGGACCGTGCATGAGTCGGTTGAGGCTGGAAGGAAAAAATTTAAAAAGTTTTTCTGAAAAACACCCCATCAAAACAGCCTCCAAATCTCCGTATAGTGAAGGGCATAAAATCCCGCCCTTTAGAAATCGGAGGTGGAAAGGTGAGGCACACATTGAGGATCAGTGTTTCAAAAGAACCGGCGGCGGAAGGGATCGTGAGCTGCCGCAATGTCTCCGTGAGGGAGCGTTTCCTGCGCTTCCTCTTTGGGGAGAAACAGAGGCTGACCATCATCGTTCCGGGCGGTTCCGTCCGGGAGCTGGCAGTCAGTGAAGTCATGGAAGGAGGAAATGTACATGGGAAAAGTGAAGTTACTGCTTGACGTCATCGGGGATTTACGTTCCCTTGCAGACAGCCTGCAGGCCGTTGCGGATGCGGTGGCGGACAACGATGCGGCAGAGGCGGAGATGACGACCACGAAGGAGCCGGAGGAGACCGGGAAAGCGGGCAAGACAGTGAAATCCGCAAAGAACATGGCGAAGAAGGATGCGAAGGCGGCAAAGCAGGAGCCGGAGGAGAAGCCGCTGACGCTGGAGGAAGTGCGGGCGGTACTGGCGGAGAAGTCCCGCTCCGGACACACGGAGGAAGTGAGGGCGTTGCTGAATAAGCACGGTGCGGATAAGCTGTCAGAGATCGACCCGGCGGAATACCCTGCGCTGCTTGCGGAAGCGGAGGTGTTGTGATGGGGAGACACGCATTACTGTCCGCATCCTCCAGCCACCGGTGGCTTGCCTGTCCGCCGTCGGCAAGGCTCTGTGAAAATTACGAGGATACGGGCAGCGAATACGCGCAGCAAGGCACCGATGCCCACAGCCTGTGTGAACACAAGCTGAAGCTGTCCCTGGGCATGGAAACGAAAGACCCTACAGAGGGGCTTGCCTTCTACGATGAAGAGATGGAGGAATGTGCCTGCGGCTATGCGGAGTATGTCCTTTCCCTTGTGGAGGAGGCCAAGAAAAACTGCAAAGACCCGGTGGTGCTGATTGAGCAGCGGCTGGACTTCTCCCGGTATGTGGAGGAAGGCTTCGGCACCGGCGACTGCGTCATCATCGCAGATGGGACTTTGTATATCATTGACTACAAGCACGGCAAGGGCGTGGAGGTTTACGCAGAGGGAAATCCGCAGATGATGCTGTATGCCCTGGGTGCATTGGAGCTGTTCGACGGCATCTATGACATTGACACCGTCCGCATGGCGATTTACCAGCCGCGCCGGGAGAATGTCAGCGTGTATGCCATGGCGAAGGATGACCTTCTTATATGGGCGGTGGGTGAGCTTGCCGAAAAAGCAAAGCTGGCCTATGCCGGGGAGGGCGAGTTCTGCGCCGGGGAACACTGCAGGTTCTGCAAGGCGAAGGCAGCCTGCAGGAAGCGGGCCGAGTACAACCTAGAGCTTGCAAAGTATGACTTCGAGATGCCCGCCACGCTGGAGGATGACGAAATCGCGGCGATCCTCGTGAAGGCGGATGAGCTGGCGGCATGGGCGGCGGACGTGAAGGAGTTCGCTTTGCAGCAGGCGTTAAGCGGCGTGAAGTATGCCGGATTTAAAATTGTTGAGGGCCGTTCCAACCGGAAGTACACGGATGAGGACGCTGTGGCGGATACCGTGAAGAAGGCGGGCTTCGACCCGTATGAGCCGAAGCTCTTAGGCATCACGGCCATGGAGAAGCTGCTTGGAAAGAAGAAATTTGCAGAGATTTTGAAGGGCCTTGTGGAGAAGCCGCAGGGCAAACCTGCGTTAGTGCCGGAGAGCGACAAAAGGCCGGAAATGAACACGGCGCAGGAAGATTTCAAGGAAGAATAGTCAGGAGGAAAATCATATGTCAAACAATGTCAATAATCCAACGAAAGTGATCACCGGACCGAACACCCGGTGGAGCTACTGCAACGCATGGGAAGCGAAGGCAATCCAGGGCGGCACGCCGAAGTTCTCCGTTTCCCTCATCATCCCGAAGTCGGACAAAAAGACCATTGCCAGGATTGAGGAGGCGATCAAGGCTGCATACCGTGAGGGCGAAGCGAAGCTGAAGGGGAACGGCAGGAGCGTCCCTGCGCTTTCCGTGCTGAAGACCCCGCTGCGTGACGGTGATGTGGAGCGCCCGGATGATGAAGCCTATGCGGATTCCTATTTTGTCAATGCCAACAGCTCTACGGCTCCGGGGATCGTGGATGCGGACCGTCAGCCGATCCTCGACCATTCCGAGGTGTACAGCGGCGTGTACGGCAGGGCAAGCATCAATTTCTATGCTTTCAACAGCAATGGCAATAAGGGAATCGCCTGCGGCCTGAACAATTTACAGAAAATCCGTGACGGGGAGCCTTTGGGCGGGCGTTCCCGTGCGGAGGATGACTTTGCGGATGATGCCGGGGATGATGAGGATTTCCTGTCTTAACGGCATAACAGGGACACACTGCCGGGTGGCGGGGAGAGGGCATCTGCCTTTTCCCTGCCGCCCTTAAGGCGGTGAAAGGAGCTGGTGGAATTGAAGTCTTTAGGAATCGACTTGGAAACATTTTCGTCTGTGGATCTGACCAAATGCGGCGTTTACCGGTATGCTTCTTCGCCGGATTTTGACATCCTCTTATTCGGATACAGCGTGGACAGCGGTGAAGTACGGGTGGTTGACCTTGCCTGCGGTGAGGAAATCCCTGCAGATATCGTGGCGGCGCTTTCGGATGATTCCGTCATTAAGTGGAGTTACAATAACAATTTCGAGCGCATCTGTCTGTCAAATTATTTCGGCACATGGTTCGAGCCTGGGAGCTGGCGCTGCACGATGGTGTGGGCGGCTTACCTGGGACTGCCACGGTCACTGGAGGATGTAGGCGCAGTGCTTGGGCTGGAAAAACAGAAGCTGTCCGAAGGGAAAGAACTGATCCGTTATTTCTGCACCCCGTGTAAGCCGACCAAGGCGAACGGCGGCCGGACACGGAATCTGCCGGAGCATGACAGGGAGAAATGGGAG
Source organism: uncultured Acetatifactor sp. (assembly GCA_910584865.1). Taxonomy (GTDB): domain Bacteria; phylum Bacillota; class Clostridia; order Lachnospirales; family Lachnospiraceae; genus Acetatifactor. The sequence continues at coordinate 377 of CAJUCE010000068.1, read as the reverse complement.
CGGTTCAAGGCATATAACCTCCGTGACGTAGAGGCGGAGATGCAGATACAGCAGAGGCTTGCCAAATTCCCCGTGCCGGAGTTCATATGGGAGGAATACCGGCAGGATCAGGAAATAAACGACCGGGGCATCGGGGTGGACATGGAGATGGTCAAACAGGCAATCGCCATGGATGGGCGATCCAAGGCGGAACTGTCGGCAGCAATGAAGGAACTGACGGAACTGGAAAACCCGAATTCCGTGCAGCAGATGAAGCGGTGGCTTTTGGAGAACGGGGTGGAAACGGATTCGCTGGACAAAAAGGCGGTGGCCGCAATGCTGGAGGATGCACCGGAGCCTTTGAAAACTGTGCTGACGCTCCGGCAGCAGCTTGCCAA
>CAJUCE010000067.1 GCA_910584865.1 uncultured Acetatifactor sp. | reverse complement strand
TAAAATGATATAAAAAATACAAACCTTTTAACGGTTTGTATTCCCATAATTTCGGGGACCGGGAATCGGCGAGATTCTGGCAGGCGTTTATGTAACCGGAAAAAACCTGGCGGGGACACAGTAACTGTCCCCGCCCCGTCAGCTGACCCTGGCGCCGAAAGGCATCAGCGCCAGTTTGGCAACCTTGAAATGCTGCATGCCGAACGGAATGCCGATAATCGTCACACACAGGACGCAGCCCATAATGGCGGAGCCCACAGCCATGGGAATCCCTGACACTACAAGCCAGAGCACGTTCAGCAATAAGGACCCCACCCCGCCGCCGTATTCCACTTCCTTCCCGAAAGGGAAAAAAGAAAGGCTGGCGAACTTGAAACACTGGACTCCCCAGGGAATCCCCACAATCGTAATGGACCAGAGCAGCCCCGCAAGCAGCCATCCAAGTCCGCTGAAAAACCCTCCGCAGATAAACCATAATAAATTGCCAAGACAACCCATTCCTTCCTCCTCTCCGGCGCTGATGCCTGCAGCAGGATTCCCTGTCCAGGCTCTCTGTGCAGGCCTGCGCCAAAATGTTTAGGAATTGTCGAAAAATAACTGATACAATTTCTTCAGGAAAAAGCCCGGAAATACAACGAAAATGACTATGAACTCGTATCAGTTATTTGCAGACATTCCTTACGTCCGTCTGTCCGGAAAAGACCGGGACGCGCGGCGCTAAGAAATGCGCCTTTTATCAGAAGCGAAATGCCTGCTTCTGACAATACACATTATATGGCATCCCCAGTTACAATACAACCGGTATTTCCCGCACGGTTGGAAGGGATAAGGTGCATTTGAAAACCCCTGTCATGCATTGCCAGGACAATATTTCTTAACATCCTCCGTAACCAAAACCTGAATCTCCCATTGGGCGGAGGGCTGTCCGTCTGCCGTGCGCACAATTCATCCATTGCCGTCGTCAATCAGAATATCGCTTCCGTGCCAACAGGCTCCTTTTCTCCCGAATTTCATAAAAACAACACACCTGGCAGGTGATCAAGATGAATGGGCTACGCCCGCCGCCCCGCCTGTCCTTAACTCTTCTTCCCTTCACTCCTCCTATGTATTTAGAAGTCCGTTTTATAGTAACCTCTGTAAAACGAAGCATTATTTGGTTTTATTGCTATGATGATAGAATTTATGATATCAGAACCTGCAATAATTGAATTCACCCATGCAATATAAATCATAATATCTTTTAATTTCCCTGATAATAACACACATACTATTGCAGGGACAACCGTTAATCCGATGAACGGCAAAGACATAAAAATAAAAAACCTTAATTTGTTCAGAACTGCCCCACTGGTAATCCAAAAAAATATCACCGAATGTGTAATACTGATATCACCGGCTTTATAGATAACAATCAAATGCAGGAATTCGTGAATAATAAATATGCCAATAAAGAAGCCGGTCTTAATAAATGCATTTGAGAAACGCCATGCTCCAGATATGATTGAGAATAGGAGCAGCATCCCTTGAAGGCAATAAACAAAGTACATAAAATGATTTCGAAACCACTGATTTTTAATAACAGGTTCCCAATTGTCCGTATTTATTTTGCCATCCGGCAATGGTTTCATAAAGTATATCATATAAAATTGGCCCCAATCATTCAGCATACAGATTTTCGTTAATGAAATGATTCTACCATAATTCCGTGTACGCCTGCGCACATGGAATCAGAAGTTGACCAGATGTCCTTCTAAGTCAACATTCTACCATAAGTTCACTCACAGTTCAATGAAACAATTCTCAAAACCCACGTAATATTGTTGCTGGTATTTCTCCGCTTTCGGGAACAGGAGCTCATTCCATAAGGTAATATACAAAAAGGCTATGACCGTCAATCATTGAAAAACGATTTTGTCATAGCCTTTTCAGAATTGAGAAAGTCCCTTCCGCAGTATAACCCCTCTTTTCCACAGAGTCTTCCGGCGCTGCCTTCTCATCCCATCTTCCGCACGATCCGGTAGTAAGTCGCGGATGTACGCTTATAGCAGATGCTGTATACCAGGGCGAACACCATGCAGCCTCCCAGGGAACAGGTGATCAGCAGCTTCGTCTCAAAGAATCCGATGGCTCCCAGCAGCATATACACCATCCGCATCCCCACTGCCGTATGGCACAGCGCCCCCACAAGGGGCAGGGCGAACACCATGCTGATCTGCTTCCGGATGGTCCGGCGAATTTCCCTGTCCCCCATTCCCACCTTCTGCATGATCTCGAAATTGTTCTGGTCCTCGAACCCTTCGGTGATCTGCTTGTAATACATAATGATCAGCAGGCAGATCAGAAAGATGGCCCCGAAAAAAATGCCGATGAACAGCAGGCCGCCATACATGCTCTCATCAAGCGCCATCCTCTCCCGGTGGTCAACATACCCGGCAAATCCCGGCAGAGTGGCGGCATACTGTCCTACTTCTGCCGAAAATCCGTCTATTGCCGCTTCCTCGGGGGACTTTTCCTGCGTGGTTTGGTCTTCTTCCCCGGAAAGTTCCCCTGCCGCGGTGCTCACCCCTTCTATGGAATATTCGTTTTCCAGGTAATTTTCTTCCGCCATTGGACTCCCTGCCGCCAATTCCCCCTCTGCTGCAGGCTCCGCCACATCCAGCCAGAACCCGTAATAAAAGGACTCCTGCGTGCTGCTGTCCACATTGTAGACGGCGCTGATCCGGGACAGCTCCTCCTGGTCTGCCATTACAATGATGTAGTCTGATCCCATGGCATTATTGGTATGTTTTTCAATGATGCTGCTGTCGGTAAGCTCCCTTTTGACCGCATATTCCGTCTCCTCAAAGGAAACCGTCTCACCGGCGAAATCAGGGCCCGAAGAAAAGAGCAGAACTTCACCAGGCTGCAGGGTTTCCTCCGCATGCTCCAGGCGGTTGTACTCTTCCAACGTCATCAGCGACACATGTATCCATCCCGAGTAATCATAAGGCTCGCCTTCCAGACAAAGTCTGTTTTCTCTTCTGTATGCTCTTATGCCTACACAATTATACTCAAGTTCTTCCTCCAGGTTAATCCCGTGCCGCTGGGCAATCGCCTGCACTTCTTGTTTCAGCTGCCCTGCATCCGGCTTTTCCGCACCGATAAAATTCAGCTCATACCCCCTGCTGAACCCTGATGTCAGGATGGATTCCATCCCCAGGTACACCGACACGGTACATACCACCGTGATGATGACCATGGTGGAGAAAACACAGATATTGGACAGGCTCGCCGCGTTTTTCTTCATCCGGTACAGCATCCCCGACACAGTGATAAAATTCTCCGGGCGGTAATAGAATCCCTTCTTTTTCTTCAGAATCCGCAGAAACGCGATACTGCCCGATGTAAAGAGGAAATACGTCCCCATCACCACCAGGAACACTGCCAGGAAAAAGTCCGTAAAAACCTGGCTCTCCAGCTGGGACATGATAGCCATCCTGTAACCCAGCACCAGAGCCGCCAGGCCTGCCAGACTCCAGAGCCCGATCCGCTTCGGCTCCTTCTCCCCTTTCCTGGAATCCCCCATCAGCTCCACCGGGTTGGATTTTCCCACCTGAACCAGGTTCACGAAGAGATTCAGCCCCATCACAAAGGCATAAAAAACCAGTGTGTTCACAACGGCTCCCGGTTTCACCATGAAAGTGACATCCACAGGCATCTTCGCCAGGTTCAGCAGGAGCAGGAAGATCAGCCTGGAAAACAAAAGTCCCAGGGCGATGGCCCCCACCATCACGATGCAGTAGAGGAACAGGCTTTCCCAGAGCATCATAATGCCGATGTGTTTTTTCTCCAGTCCCAGTACGCTGTACAGTCCCAGTTCCCTTTTCCTTCTCTTGATCAGGAAGCTGTTAGTGTAGTAAAGGAAGGGCAGCATGATCAGCCCCAGAAGGACGTAGCCGATCTGTATCAGCATCACGGCGTAAGCTCCCTTGGGAAGCGTCCATATGATGTCGTTTTTCAGGATCAGCCCGAACACAAAGAACGTAAACATGGCAAAAACGCTGACCCCGATGTAGGGGAAGTAGACGGAACCGTTTTTCCGTATATTGTTTGCCGCCATACGGGGCATCAGTGACATTGATCTGCTCATTTATTATATACCTCCTATTCCAGTTCCGCATCATCCCGTCCGCTACCCAAGGCCTGGGCATAGGGTTTCAGGACGGGATGATGCTGTTTTAAGCTTCGCATAACTCACTATGCCCTCGCAGCCGCCTCTGTGTGCAGGATGGTCAGCGTATCCGATATTTTCCTGTACATCTCGTCATCGTCCAATTTTCCCCGGTAGATCTGGTTGAACACACAGCCATCCTTGATAAAAAGCACCCTTCCCGCCCTGCTTGCCGCCTGGATGGAATGGGTCACCATCAGGATGGTCTGGCCGTCCCTGTTCACCTGGGCGAATATCTTCAGCAGCTTGTCGGAAGCCTTGGAGTCCAGTGCCCCGGTGGGCTCATCCGCCAGTACGATCTGGGGCTGCGTGATCAGCGCCCTGGCCACCGCCGCCCGCTGCTTCTGTCCGCCGGATACCTCATAGGGGTATTTTTCCAGAATCTGCGCTATGTCCAGTTTCACCGCCAGGGGCCCTATGCGCTCCTCCATATCCCGGTAATTCCGCCCTGCCAGTACCAGGGGCAGGAAAATATTGTCCTTCAGGGACAGGGTGTCCAGGAGGTTAAAATCCTGGAACACGAAGCCCAGATTGTCCCGGCGGAAAGCACAGAGCTCCTTCTGTCTGATATCCGCCATGTTCTTGCCTGCCAGAACCACCTGCCCTCCTGTGGGCTTGTCCAGGGATGCCATGATGTTTAAAAGTGTCGTCTTGCCGGAGCCGGACTCCCCCATAATCGCTACGTATTCGCCCTGTTCCACCGTGAAGTTTACATTGTCAAGGGCCTGCACTTTGCTGCCGCCCAGGCGGGTGGTATATATTTTCTTGAGATTCTTGACTTCCAGTAATGCCATCTTTGTTCCTCCTCGTTTTCGCCGGTGTCCGCTTTTGCCTGTACAATGCAGCGCTGATACTGCCGTGTACCGCACAGGTCCGCGGAAATACGCCTTTCCTGCTTTTAGGCTGGGCTTCTTTCGCGGCTGTAAAATTGTACCCGTGAGCACATACATTTGCTGTTTTGTTATTCTGCATAATAGAATCAAATGGCTGATTCCATTATTAAAATTACATTGCAGAAGCACTCACTCATTATACATTTCGTCTGTCAAATGTTATCGTGTATAATATAGAATACCGGAAATGCCGAAAATGTGCCATAGATTTTCCTTACATTTTTCCTGTGCCGGCTTACAAAACTGTAAGGTTCGGGGACGGATAACCGTACTCTTTATAACTCTGCATATGCCTGCAGGGCCCTGTTTCTGCGCCTTTCAGCCATATTCCTGATTTCGTTGGCTGCCCGTTCTTCGTTCACATGGTTGTAAATGTTGTCGGCTATTTGCGTATTGGAACGTAAGACACAAAAACCAGCCCCTTGACTTGGACTGGTTTATTATTTGCAATCATATATTCTTGTTCATTCCTGTCACTGCGGGCCTTCTAAATAACTGTCCCTAATCTCAACCGCCCTGGCATATATAAGATTCTTCAAATTATCCGGCGTATCAGAATCCCTTCCATTTGCAATATTAAGCATACACATCGAAATATCAATGCGTTTGTAGAATTCCTGTATGCTTTCCTTCATATCATAGCCGCTAAACATACAAACATGCATCTTCGAGTCGCCATTCGCCAGATACAAATTATGAATATCCTCTATACTTTCATCAATACAGACTATACCCTCCGGATTTTCTGTATGATATGCCGTGTCCCATTCTTTTAATACGGCCTCACGTTCTTTCAAAAGTCTGCTTATTTCCGTATTCAGTTCTGATAATTTTGCTTCTGATTCCTTTAATGTCATAAGTCCTCTCCCTCCGTCTGTATTGGAAAATGCTGTCACTTCCCTGCGAATTTCCGTGACATACTCCTGTAAACTCTATGTCCTGATTTCCGGCAGGGCTATGACACCCCCGCCTTTCCTGCCCATTATACGCGAAAAAGAATCGGAAGACAAGGAAAAGAACGGAAAAATCTTCAAACGCTGCTGCGGCCGTTCATGCGAAATATTCCTCCGGCGTCCCCAGCCAGGAAATCGTCTGTCCGTCCCTTACCTCCAGAATCTCCGTGGCGCAGGCGCGGATAAAGGCCTCGTCATGGGACACGAAGACAAGAACGCCTTCATATTCGGAGAACATTTCCTCCAATGCCTCCACCGACGGGATATCCAGGTAATTGGTAGGCTCGTCCAGGATCAGCACATTGGCCCTGCCCACGAACAGCTTGGCGAACGCAAGCTTGATTCGCTCCCCGCCCGACAGCACACCGGCCTTTTTGCCCATATCCCTGGCGGACAACAGGAGCCTGGCCAGAACCGTCCGGGCGACTTTCTCCGTCTGCACGCTGTCCGCCATCACATTCTCCAGGACGGTCTTCTCCAGATCCAGGGACGCCATATTCTGGTCAAGCTGCCCGATGGAGGCTTTTGGCACCAGATATAGATTACTGCAAATTTTATCGGTGCGTAGTAGATATTGCTGCCGGATCAGATTGAGGAGCGTGGTCTTGCCCGCGCCGTTCTCCCCCACCACGGCGACACGGCTTCTGTTTCTGATCTGAAAAGAAGCGTTCCGGAAGACCTCCGTGCCGTTTTCATAGGAAAAACAAATATCCTCCCCCCGTATCACCACCGCGTTCTCCGGCGGATCCGTGAGGCGGAAATCCGGGCGTATCCTGGGAATCTCCCGGGGCTTCTCCTTCACTTCCATATGCTCCAGGCGTTCCAGGACGTTTTTGGCGGAAGCTTCCATCCTTCCGGCCTTTGCGTCCTTGGGATGCTTTGACAGGAAATTACGCAGCCCTGCCTCCCTGGGCGACATCCCCTTCGGCAGCTTTTCGATGGAAGCGGCCTTCTGCTTTTTCTGTTGATACACCTTTTCCAGTCTTCTCTTCTCACTGGTATAATTCTCATATTCCGTCCACTGCCTCTGGAGAGCCTGCTCCCTCTGCTGCCTGTACGCGTCATAATTGCCCTCATAACTGGTAAGCCTGCCCTCCCGCACCTCCACAATCCTGGTGCAGAGCGCGTTGAGCAGTGCCCGGTCATGGCTGACGATGACCATAGTATCCAGTTCCTGGAGCTTCTTCTTCAAAAGCGCAATACCCTTCCTGTCCAGGTTGGCGGTAGGCTCATCCAGGAAATACAGCATTTTCCTGCTGCTGAACATCCAGGCCAGACGCATTCTGGTGTCCTCCCCTCCGCTCACTGTCTCCTGCCATACCTTATCCTGGATCTGCATGGCCTTCATTTCTTTCCCGTCCAGGTCAAAGGGATCTACCCCCTGGGAAAACTGCCTGAAAAAATGGGGCTCACACATGAGCTTCACCGTCCCGGCATCCGGCTCCAGTTCACCACACAGTACCCGCAGAAGCGTGGTCTTACCTGCGCCGTTGACTCCTGTCAGCCCGATCCGTTCCCCCTGGTACACCACAAACCGCTCAAAATCCAGAACCTTCTGTTCCCCGAAGCTGACGACAATATTTTCCGCCTGTAAAAATAGTTTTTTCTGCATAAAAAATCCCTCCTGTCTTTAAGAGGGATTATCCTGATCTATGTCCTGCCAAGTAAGAAATTGCTTTTCACAGCCGCAGAGGAAGTGTATACGACATTCCTATAGAAACGTCCCTGCCATTCCTAAGGAACGCCATCAACTTTCCTAAGGGCCTGCCTCTGGTATTCCCAAGAAAATATATCACGCCTTCCTAAGAAAGCATCTCCCGCATTCCCCTGGAAAATGCCTGCACTACTCCTACGAGAGTATCTGCGGCAGCTCCTTCACACAGACAGCCCCGAAAAGCTGCTCTGAAAACATACTTGTGACGTAAGCAAAATCATTATCAGCGATAATCCCCGAATCCCGGCATGCAAAGATAAGAGGCTGTCCCTCTTCTCCTCTCCATGTCCTGTTGTCTGATGGAAAACTATCGAATAATAATAATCATTCCCTGCGTCCTTTCTGTTTTCTTAAGATTTTATTTTCATTCCACTGGTATCATACTATAAAATCACCGAAATTTCAAGACTTTTCAATACAACGTTTGTGTCAAGTATTAGTTGGCACTTTTTCCATTTTTCTTTTTGATGCAGTTACCTCTGTTGATTTGATAGTGTGTTCAGCAATTAATTTCTGAACACCGGCTTTTTATGGTTCACTTAATACACTCTGTACATATCCTACAGAGCATCCTGTTTTTCTGGCGATCTCCCGAATTGTCAGTCCTTTCTCTCGAAATTCCCTCAACTCCCTTCTTTTTTCCTCGGTATATTGTCTTTTCCGTCCTGCCTTTCTGGGATTTCTTTTCTCCAAAATATTTTCTTTGTAACTGTTACGATACCGTTCAGATACTTCTTTTAGCAAATTTCCCGCTTCTCCGCTTCCATATGTTCTTTCATACACCCTTAGCAGCTGGCTTAACTCCTCCATATCCTGTCTTTTCATCTCCTGCATCATGGACACATCCTCTTTACGAAAATATCCCAAGGAATGCTTTCCTTGATGCTGTCTGCACCGCTTCCTTCAGCGGCATGTGGGCGCTTATTACATCAACATATGGATTCCCTTTTCCGTCTTTCTTTGGCGCTTTGGCCGCACTTAAGGTCTCGACAATCTCCTGCATCTGCATGGGAAGTACCACACCGTCTGTATATCTGTCTATCGTCTCTATCAATTCCCTGTTTTCTTTGCGGTACAGCGCTTTTGCCAGATTATTGGCTCCCTTTACCGACCAGCGCATCCTCCGGTGTTTCATCCGCAGCGTCACCACCGTGCAGTTCTGGTTCTCCTGTACCCCCATCCTCTTATACAGGATGCCTTCTTTCGGCTCCGGTATCCGGATGCCGCGTTTGTCATAAGGCAGCAGCCCTCCCCGGTTATTATTTACTATCTGATATAATTCCCTGGCTTTCTGGCTGCGGCTGTCGTTCTCTTCCGGCCTTTCCACACTTGCTGCATATATCTCTATATACGAAAGCATTTCTTCCGGCCTGCCTTCCTTCAGCAGGGTGCGGATCTCCTGCTGTGCCTCCTTATCGCTGATCTTTCTCAGAATCTCCTGGTAAATGTGATAACGGTCCAGCTGGAAGATCACATCCGGGTCATAAGGCTCCTTTATCCAGCTCTCTCCGTCTCCCGTCTCCGTTCAGTATCCTCTGGCCGATCTCGTCTGCATTATATTTCTTCCGGATACGGGCCTCCCTCTTCTCATGGAATTCCCTGCTCTTCTCCATTCCCGCCAGCATTGTCTTTCCTGCCAGGCTGCTGCGTCCTGCTTTCTCTTTTTCCGCATCCCACCCTTCATACATGGTGAACACTTTCATTTCCTGTTTCTTCATCTTTTTATGATGTTCATCCTGCATGTTCAGCCATACACCGTCCATTTCCTCAAACAGCACCGGCGTTTCCTGTGTCCCCTCCGTCCGGCCCGCATTCATCTGGCTGACCGCTTGCTCTTCCTCGTTGCTGATCCTTTCTCCCAGACGCTGCATCATGTTCCATATACCGCCCGCACTGATGCTCTGACCGCAGGTGCTGCTTATGGCGTCTGCTACTGCACGGTACGGCGTCTGTGTCACTGTCATGGCCATCTTTTCTGCAAGGTTTGTGGAGATCTGGCCGATCCTGTCCATCTGCATCGCCTGGTCCAGCAGGTAAACATATGCCTTTCGGCCATCCTCCAGCGTGGCCTGGTACACTCTCCGGCTGTATTCCACCTCTCCGTATACCGTCTTTATACCGACTGGTCCTCCTTCCACCCTTATCCCGATATTGTCTATGATCCCTTGATTTCGCAAGTTCGTCATCATAAGATTCCAGCATAATCCTTGTCATCATACAGGCCTGTTTACGTTACTGTTCACTCCCAATGTCAGTTAGTTAAGCATTAGGTTAGATTCTACATAACAAACCTTCCCGAAAGTGAATTCCACGCGGGAGAAATCAAAGAAATATAC
>CAJUCE010000066.1 GCA_910584865.1 uncultured Acetatifactor sp. | reverse complement strand
CATACCCTCCTGCGTCAATATAGGTGTTGCTTACAGTTAAGATTATGCACCCCAGCGGGCAGAACCATACTCGATCCCGTGGCGATACTTCTTAGCGTTCTTGCCTTTCAGGTAGACCGCCATGCGAAGGACCACTGCACCGGTTATGCCGATCAGAAGGTCCGTGGGATGGAAACTGAGCCACGGGGAGGAAAACGCCGCCGTGAAGCCGTCTCCGATGGAGAGCAGCTTGTCGGAGAGGTCAGCGCCGGGCGCAAGCCGGAAAGCCTGTGCCAACTTATCGAAGGGATACACGAACAGAAGATACGGAAGGTTCAGCAAAAACAGTTTTTTCATGTTCATCTCTGCACGCTCCGATCTTTGACCTTTACTTTCTCCCGGTCAATGGTGCGGTGTTCCACTTTCTCCGCCGCCTGTTCCTTCGCCTGGGTCAGCCGTTCCCGGATGGAGGGCTTTTCCTCACGGCTCATTTTCCGGCTGGCAAACTCCTGAAATGCCGCTGTGATGGCATCCGCGTCCCGGCTTTTGAAAAAGACCAGGTAACGAGGCTGCTCTGCAGTGGTGTCCTTCTTCAAGGCAAAATCCACATGGTATTTCTTCGCCACACGGGAGAAAGCCTTGATATTCTTGTCGCTGATCTCGATATTGGCAAGGCCGGCGTTCTGGCTGGCAAGCTGTTTAAGGCTCTGCCTGCCGCGGTAGATTTTGGGCTTCTGGCTTTTCTGGATTTCCTCCAGGAACTTTTTGACGGCCTTTTCAAAGACCTGCTCACTTAGCTTGGCTCCGTCAACAATGAGCGTCACGGCGCCTCGCGTTACTTCCTCCTGCATTTAGCCTCGCCCCCTTTGCCCGTCCCCGTACATATCGTGCTGCACCAAGGAAGAATAATAGCTGTTGATGGTGGTCGGGGCATTATACAGTGCCGCCAGAAGATATTTCTTGATATTGCGGACATAGGTGGTGTTGTCCTTCATGCAGTCCATAACATACTGAACATGGGAACCGTCCAGCTTCATAAACCGGGACTTTACCACCTCCGCCGGATAATCATCTCCGGCAATGCGGATGACTTTGCGGGCAGAACATACGGTATCCACGATCAGGTCAACGATCTCGTCAAGCTGCTCACGGTCGATATGGCTGTCCTGCACCAGATAGCTGTACTCGATGTTATCCAAAATCACTTCACGATAACATTCTCTGGCTCCCATCCGATCCGTTCCCATCCTTGCCCCTGCGGGGGTAGGGGGATTTGATTGGATAGGATTTGATAGTTCCGTACTTGATAAATCAGTCTTTGTTTGATTAGTATTTAATTGTGCGGGGTTTTCCGTACACGGTTCCGCCGTATCCGGGATACCCATATCCGGGTTTTCCGTATATGGCTTTGCCGTACCCGGTAAAGGCGTACCTGGGCTTGACGACGGCTCGCACTGAGGCATTTCGTAAATGACATACTCGGTATCCGTGATCTTGCCTTTTTCATCCCGAAGCTGTGTGCGCCGGATATACCCGTGGGTTTCCAGCTCCTTCAACGCCGCACCGATGCTGTCCACACCTTCCCGACAGATCGCCGCAAGCCCTCTGGTGGTGTAATTCCACTCGTCAGGGAGTGACAGCATCATGGACAGCAGCCCTTTGGATTTCAGGGTCAGCGTCCGATCTTTCAAGTGATGGTTCGACATGACCGTATAATCACGGGTCTTTTCAATACGAAAAACAGCCATCTTCGCACCTCCTTCCTGTGAAAATAAAAAGTGTTGATTTTGAGCGGTTTACCCGTCTGTATGCCTCCATAGCCTCCCGCATGGGAAAACATCCACGCTCTGTTCAGAACGCAAGCCACGGAGGAAGAAACAGAAGATTTTCCGCTGATTTTGATACATTTTGGGGCGGCTACCTCTCACGGTCTTTATGGTCATAGTGGAGATCGCCGGAAAGCACCTTCGCATGGTTACGGATTTTGATATGTCCCTTTTCCTGATTTTCCAAAGCCTTGCTGTATCCGGTGTCGGTCAGGAACAGGCGCATTTTCTCACCCTTCCAGCCAACAGGCGAGTCATGGGTAAGAACATCAAAGACGATCATGTGTCTGGTCGCCGGGTCGAAACGCTCCAATGCCATAATGTCATGGCCGGATAACTTCTGCGCCCCGGATCGTTGTCTGGCTTCTGCCAGCATTTCCCCGATGGTGCGGGCCTTCTCCGGCAGACGGTATTCGGTCTGCACCTTGCGGATCAAATCCATGCACTCCTGATCCGACAGGGGACGGAGCTTGTCCAGAAGGCTTTCCGCCGTTTCTTTCGTTGCCGGGTTCGGCGCATAGCGCCATGTCATATAAATCTCATTCAGGGCGGCGTTCTGATTGGTACTTTCAATCTGAAACACCATCCTCATTTCTGCTTCTGTCAGTTTCATTGCCAGCCTCCTTCAAAATGGGTATAAAAAAACGCCATAGGTTTTTGAGCCTACGGCGTTTCTTGCGATATTCACAATTCCAAACTTTCCAGCCACTCGTCAAAAGATTTCTTGGAGACGCGGATCGCATTGCCTATGCGGACGATCCTGAACTCCTCCTGCTTGACGAGCTGATATGCGGTTGTGCGGCCAATGTTGAGCATGGCCGCAATCTGTTCCACGGTATATGTGCGCGGTTCCGGCAGTGACTTTTTCTCTTTCTTGTCCATAGTAACCTCCATGTATTTGCCTTGTCATTTTGACTAAGGGAGTGAAGAATGGCAGTAGCAATCGGCTTTGGCTGGGTGTCCTCTTGCTAAGAATTTGCTAATAGGACCACCCAACGGACACATAAAACTGCGTCAGAATAGGTGTTTTGCACCATAAAGTTCGTTTACTACAAGTCATTCTGCGTAAGGGATGATATTGGAAGTTACATCCGAACCGTGTATCACATGGTAAGCCATACTCCTAAGCGTGGGGTCGGACGTTCAAGTCGTCTCGGGGACGCTGGAAAGCATTGAAAACACTGGATTTTTCAATGCTTTCCTTTTTTGCCCCAACAAGAAACTCAAAATCAGAGGACTCGATTTTTTGAATATTTATTATCAGCCGTGTTGCTAATAGGGAATCGAACAATAAATTTCACTTTCAGAGCTGATGCTAATAGTCTGCTAATTGCAAAATTAGCAGGTTTTAGCTGCTAATAGCGTTTTGTTTCAGTGCTTTTGTCAGCACGGCAACCAGTTCCGGTGATTGTTCCAATGCTGAGATTAAGTTTGCCAGGTCTGAGTTTCCATCTTCAGGCGGTGTTACATCCTTCAATGGATTAACGGAATTTTTAGCGTAGAAGGTTGCCTCAAACTTTTGAGCATTTACCTTTCTGTCCTCATCCAGTATATGTGCATATACATCTGTAATCATATCAATCTGTGAATGACCTGTATCTCCCTGAGTCGCCTTTAAGTCGCCGTGATTGAGCTTCAGCTTATAAGTCGTGCTTGAGTGGCGCAGGGAGTGGAATACAACATAAGGCAGTCCTGCCTTCTCCCGCAGTTTTGAGAACTCTTTTTCCATGATACGGTTTTCCACAGGTCTTCCGTTCGGAAGCGTCAGCACAAGGTTATAATCGTAAAAATCCTGTCCTAAATATTCCTTATACTGATCCTGGATCTGTTTCCACTCTCGCAGTATGTAGGCAACTGTTTTAGGAATCCACACTTTTCTGATACTGGATTCAGTTTTGGGCTTTTTCAGAACAAGGTTAGTATGGGTATTCGACATTAAGGTAGGAAAAATAAACATGATGTCCTTGTCGTCTAACTGTTGCCGTGCTTCCCTTGATACGCGGGCAAGTTCCTGCTCAATCCAAAGGTGGGAATCATCATTTGCAATATCTTCATCTGAAATATGTACCTTATCCCATGTCAGCCCACAAATTTCTCCATAACGCATGGAACATGCGAAAGCAAGATTCATTGCGACATAAAGTTTCATGTCATCACATTCATCCAGTGCCTTCCGAATCATATCTGCCGTCCATATATCACGCTTTTTGTAATTCGTTTTGGGCTTGTTAGCATGGGGAAACGGGTTTCTTGCGATAATCTCCCATTTTACTGCCTGCTCGAATGCACATCTGAGTATCTTATGGATACTATGAATAGTGCCAGGAGTAAGGTATTCAGTCTGCGGTTTTCTGTTTTTCTTTGCAACAGGTTTTGTTTTCTGCAGCCTGACATAGAATTCATCCACATACTTCGGGGTAATGTCCTGAACCGCCACGTCACCGATTGCAGGATTGATATAATTTGCAATCAGGGAGCAGTTGGACTCATATGTTGACAATGCCCAGTGCGATGTACCATAGATTTTTACAAAGTCCCGTAAAAATTCCTTTACAGTTAATTCTTGTGGAGGAATAAAAGTGCCGTTGCCCTGCTGGTTCTCAATTTCCGCCTTTCTCCGTTTTGCTTCAGAGTAGTCCTGACAGGTTTCCCATTTCTGGTGTTTCTCCCCTTTCTCATCTGTATAATAGTAAACTACCGAGTATTTGCTTTTCCTCTTGATAATAGATGCCATTTGTCTCTCCTTCTACCCTTACAACAGGTTGTTAAGCCAGTTGTCAAAAGATGCCTTGGAGATCCTGATCGTCCGTCCGAGCCGTACCACTTTGAAATCCGGCTGCCTGCAAAGCTCATATGCCTTGCTTTTACTGATCTGCAGGATTTCTGCAATCTCAAGGACGGAATAGGTTTTCTTATCTTTGTTTTCCTGGCTGCAACAGCATCCTGCTTCAGGGATTTTGTATTCATCGACTGCCATAAGGACTCCTTTCCTTGTGCAGTCTGCCAAGAATCCAGCAAATAGCTCTCTGTTAAAGGCAATTATACAGTAGAAAGTGGTGCTGCACAATATAAAAAGTATAATAAAAAAATTGTAAAAAGTATCGGGAAAAATCTTCACATACCTCCCATCACCGTTTCCTGCGCCCTTCCCGGCCGCGTTGACTGGCTGCGCTGTGCGTAATTTAATCCAGACGGATGGCAGACCAGACTGCAGGCAGGGAGCCACCCACCAGAACCCATATACATGATGGTGTATGTTCTTCAGTTGTCAAAGAACGGAGGACCAGCCACGATAAAAAGCTGATCTATGAAATAAAGATACGGTAAGTGGCAAAAACTTGAAAAATTTTTGAAAAAAATAGAAAAAAATTTTTCCGGGTGCAAAAATCGGGAAACAGATGCGGGATATATAGTATATTTAAGTTGACATGATACAAGATATTGTGTTAAGATAGAGCCGTAATTGATTTTTATGCGAAACCTGTATACGGGGAACGGGGACAGGCAGGACATACCCGATATGTCCGCACCCTCCGGAGCAACCGGCAGGTTCCGGCTCCTTTCCGGGAGAACCGGGGCATACGCTGTTTAAGATTGTAAGTAGTGTCAGAGGATACCATGTATTAGCATGGCAGTCTTTTGGCACTTTTTTGTTTCCACAGGATGTGTATAACTGTAAGGGACAAAAACAGATTTGTGGATTGCCACACGCAGTATGGAATGGAAACCGTCAAGGGCCATTCCTTTTTTGTTGCCAGAAATGCCCATGAGGGCTTTAACCGCATAAGCGGCTGGATAAAAATAACCTCCGCAAACGGAGAGAAAAGAAAGGTGGAACGAAAATGAATGAGACAAGAGTATTTGCCGACGGATACCGCGGCGTATTCCAGAAGCAGGAGGATTTCCTTGAGTGCCTGAAAAGCATCGGCAGGAATTCGTTCTGGGAAAGGAGGAACTCCAAAAACCTGCGCCTGGTGGCGATCACCAGCGGGAGCAAAGTGGAGGAGGAACTGAAGGAGAAGTATGCAGACGAGGGGCTGGATGAGGACATCATCACGGACACCATCATCAACACGGGACTGCTCCTGAAGGTAAGGAACCAGTATTACCCGGTAAGGAGCTGCGCGATCAAGAGCATCCTTGACCGCGCTGGGATCTCCGGCACGGGGCTGCGCAGGGTGGAAAAGAGCGTGTATGCGAGAATCCTGAACGACTGCCTGAAGGTGGCAAAGGGCGAGGCGCTGCTGCGCATCTCGGAAGGGAAAGTATCCGCAGTATTGGGAGGCGACTGCCACGATTATGCGGTGCTTGACATGGAGCAGGTCTTCCTGCATTCCGTGGACTACCTGACAGGGAACTTCAAAGGCTGCAGCTACCTTGCGGGCTTCTATGAGCATGACATGGCATCCGCCCTCTGGGAACTTTCCGAAGAGGACGGACTGCTGGATGCCTACAAAAAGGAGCTGGCCCTGCACGGGAAGACACCCGATGAGATGAAGCCGGTGGTAAGGATCACCACATCCGACACAGGCTCCGGCGGGGCGAACATCTTCCCCATGCTGGTATCCGGAAAGGAGAACACCACCATCAGCCTGGGCAGCCCGCTGCGGCTGGGGCACAGGAACGGCACGAAACTCAGCGAGTTCGACGACCAGTTAAAGCTCCTGTACGGGAAGTACCAGCTTGCCGCCGGGAACCTTGTGAAGCTGCTGAAAGTCGAGGTCATGAACCCTGTCAACTGTATGAAGGGCGTCATGGACAAGCTGGGCATTGCACGGAAATATGCAGCGGAAGCGGTGGACCTGTTCGTGGCACAGTACGGGGAAGGCCCCTGTACGGCACATGACATCTATTTCGGCATTTCCGAGATCCTCTACATGCTTGCCTGCGAGGGCGAGGAAGGAGGCAGGATCGCCAGGATGGAGGAGACCATTGCCAGGGCGCTTTCCGTGAACTGGAGAGAATATGACGTGCCGGGGGCATACAGATGGTAGAAAGGGGGAAAGGAAGAATGATGGAAGAGTATCGGAAAGATGTCATGAAGGCGCTGGAAGCGATGCTGGGGGAAGGATATGAAATAACTCCCCAGGACAGGAGGGACAACAACTGTCCCGTCCTGCATGGCATCTGCATCCGCAAAAAAGGGGAAGCCGTGGCTCCAGTGATATATCTGGAGGAACTTATTTCATATTGCCTTTTGGAGAAGGTGCCCCCGGAACAGCTGCCGAAGACCCTGCTCCAGATATACCGGCAGGAAGAAATCTCCCAGGATATTGCAGACGGGCTGGATGACTTCGGGAAACTGAAAGACCTGGTAAGGATAAAGCTCATCAATTATGAAGCCAATGCCGAAGCGCTGGAAGCCAGACCCCATAGAAGGTTCCTTGACCTTGCTGTTGTTTATTACCTTGATTTGGAGAAGAAAACAGGCATGGAAGAGACCACCGCAGAGATCACGGATAGAGTGGCGTCAGCCTGGGGGATCACGGAAGAGGAACTGCACCGGCTTGGTATGGAGAGACTGCTTCATGATGATGGCTGCCGGATTATAGAGACGTCAGATATACTACGGGATGTCATGAAAGGGGAACCAGAGGAGGAACTTAGGGAAATAGAGCGCAGCCTGAAAAGGGAGGTGGACATGTGTATGGCAGGCTGCCGTGGACAGCGTTTCGGGGCCGCCTGTCTGTTCAATGCATCTTTCCTTCAGGAAACTGCTGAACCTGCTCATCTATCCCAGCAGCATATATGAGATCGTGATTCTTGCATACAGGAACTGGGATGAAGACAGGATCAGCCCACAAGTGGTGCGTGAGATAAACGAAAAGGAACTGCCCAGGGAGGCAAGGCTGTCGAACTGTATCTATCGTTATGGCAGGGAAAAAAAGGAAGTATCCATTTTCAGGAAAGGAGATCCGCTGTGATGGTAAAGGATTCCGTGAAGATCATGGAGCAGGGTGCGTGCAGCGGGATGGCTGCAGTCCCCATCCATTATTATGATGTGGACAGGATGCAGGAAAAGACAATAGAAAGCTGCCAGGGGGACCTGACCGTCATATGCAACGTCCTTGCGGATTACGCTGACATGCTGGACGAGCTCCTGCAGACGGACAGGGAGCGCCTGGGATTCTGCGGGGCGCTCCAGTATGAGCGCATGCGCGACAGGTGCCGGAAGATTACGGAGGACCTGCAGAAAAAAACAGGCTATGACCGTGTTGCTGCCATAGAGAAATGCAGGCGTAAGGCAGGCAGGAAGCCGAAGGCAGACGCCGGGATCGGTGAGGATGCCCTTGTCCTTTCCGCCAGGCGCAGAGCGCAGCAGAAAACAGAGCAGCAGCCTGCCGCAGGACAGAGTAAAACAGGATAACGCTAAGGACAGGGAGAGAAGGGAAAACACCTTCTCTTTTTCTGTCCGCAGCATGCAGCCGCAGAAGGCGGCAGAAAGTGAGGAAAAGAATGGGACTGGATATGGATTATGAGGCAGAGGTGTTTGTAGAAACAGAGAATTTGAGCAGGGAGGACTGGCTCTCCTACCGCCGCAAAGGGATTGGCGGGAGCGACGCCGCAGCTATCATGGGAATGTCGCCGTTCTGTACGAAACGTGACCTGTACTATGACAAGCTGGGCATACAGGCGGTCATGGATGAGGAGGAAGACAACTGGGTGGCAAAGGAAGTGGGGCACAGGCTGGAAGACCTTGTTGCGGAGATATTCTCCAGAAAGACAGGGCTGAAGGTGTACCCCGTCCGGAAGATGTTCCGGCACCCGCTCTGCCCGTTCATGCTTGCAGACGTGGATTTCTTCATAGACTTCCCCGACGGCAGCAAAGGCATCCTTGAGTGCAAGACCACCAACTATAACTGCCAGGGTAAGTGGGCCAATGATTCCACACCGGTCAATTATGAATACCAGGGCAGGCACTACATGGCGGTCATGAACATCGACAGGATGTACTTCGCCTGCCTGTATGGGAACAACGAGAATGAATTCTTCATCCGTTACATGGAGCGTGACCTGGATATTGAGGAGGACCTGATCGCGGAGGAGGAATTCTTCTGGAAGGAGAACGTGGAAAAAGGCGTGGAGCCGCCTTATACCGAGAAGCCCGACCTGGTGCTGGAGAGCATCCGGAAGCACTGCGGGCCGGCGGACAAGGATGCGGAGCAGGTCAAACTGGGCCGTAAGCATCTTGGCAGCATCCGTAAGTACATGGAGCTGAAAGAGCAGAAGGCGCAGCATGACAGCGAGGCAAAGAAGCTGGAGGAAAAGATGAAGGAAGCCTATGCGGAGATCGTGGAGGAGATGGGCGTGAGCTGTACCGGCGTCATAAAGGACGGAGGCACGGAGTATGTGGTCTCCTACAACCCTGCCTACCGCACGGGGATAGACAAAAAGGGGCTGGAGCGTTTAAAGGCGCAGCATCCGGACGTCTATGACGACTATGTGAACACCACGGAAAGCAGGCGGTTTTCCGTAAAAATGAAAGGAGCAGCTTAAATGAAGAAAAATGACATTGTATACATCTGTTCGCCCCTGTCGGCACCGACCAAAGAGGGGATACGGCAGAACATGGAGAAAGCGGCACATTATGCACGCCTTGTATCCGGGACGTTCGGGTGCAGGGCGATAGCGCCCCACAGCTTCCTTCCGGAATACCTGGATGACAATATCCCGGAGGAGAGGGAGGCGGGGCTTGCCTTCGGGCTTTCCATACTGAGACTGAGCAAAGCCATCATTGTGTGCGGAAGCCGGATCAGCAGCGGGATGCGGGGAGAGATAGGGATGGCGGGGGAACTGCATATCTCCGCCTATGCCCTGCTGGAGCAGGAAGGAGGCGCCATGCTTGCAGAGATAAAGGAAACCTCCGGGACAGCCTTACCGGACAGGAAAGAGGGGGATGCCTGGAAACACATCAGGGTGGCGCTCCATATGGAGGAGTCCGGCCTGTGCAGGGACACATTCTGCACCACAGAAGGGCCGGAGCGCTACTTCAACCGCTCCATGGCAGACGGGACCTGGTATACGGCCTTGCCTGCAGGGAACTACTGTGAGAATGGCGGCACGGTCAGGGCGGACATCATTTTTGAGGTCATTGCCGGAGGCGAGGTCCGCTGCCTTGACGGGAACGGGGATTTTCCGGGGAAGACCCCTTTCACCCCGTTCTGCGAGTTTGAAAAGGCACTGGATGCAGATACCCTGGCGGCACATCCGGGGCTGAAGGACTACCATGCCATGAAAGAGAAGCTCCTCTCCCTTCCGGGAGGGGAGGCACATGGCGGCCCACACGGCACCCGTGACAACTGGCTGTATGCCCTGGACTTCGGTGAGGAAACGGAAGAAGCCGTAGGGAAGGCATCCTGGCTGGGCACGGAATACCAGGTCCTTGCGGTACGGTATACCCATAAGCCTACAGGATTCGCTTTCTGGAACTACCGTTTCCGGAGGAGCGGGAAAGCTGCCCGTACTTCCAGCTATGACCTCCTGCTGTATGACTGGGAGGAAGAAAGGGCACAGAAAGGAGAGGGCAGATGAGGTGCAGGTTTGTAAGAGAAATATATCATAACAAAGACAACGGGTTCTGCATCTTCGTGTACCATACAGAGGATGCGGACGTGCCGGAAGCGGCAAGAGACACCCGTTATAAAGGAAAAGGCGCCCGGTTCACGGCAACGGGCAACGGCCTGCCGGATACGGAGGCCACGGAAGCGGAGCTTACGGGGAACTGGGTAAAGAACAAGTACGGCCTGCAGCTGCAGGTGGAAAGCTATGAGGAGATCCTGCCCCAGACAAAGGAAGGGATAAAAGGCTACTTATCCTCCGGCATGATCAAGGGGATCGGGCCGAAGCTGGCGGAGCTGATCGTGGAGAGGTTCGGCACAAGGACATTTGATGTGCTGGACAATTACCCGGACAGCCTGCTGGAGATCAAGGGCATCACAGGCTCAAAAGGGCTGAGCCGTAAAAAGCTGGACGGCATCCTCTTATCCTATCAGGGCAGCCATGCCATGCGGGACCTTGCGGCGTATCTGACGCCTTTTAAGGTGACACCAAAAAAGATTCGGAAGATCTATGAGGAATTTGGGAACAGTGCGCTGGATACGGTAAAGAACCAGCCCTTCGCGCTGTGCAGGATCAGCGGTTTCGGCTTTTTGACCGTGGACGAGATAGCAAAAGCCAACAAGGGAAAGCCGGACGATCCCATGCGGATCGAAGGATGCATCTGGTACTGCATGGAACAGGATATGCAGGAAGGGCATCTGTACCAGGACAAGCAGCAGCTCCAGAGAAAAGTGTATGAACAACTGAATAAAGGCTACCAGGGGGAGGCCGTCACGGAGATGGCAGTCTACAAGGTGCTCTACCAGCTGGTGAAGGAAGGGAGGATGTACTATGAAGGCGGGGCGCTTTACCCTGCGAATATGTACGGGTATGAGTGCAATGCGGCAAAGAATCTGGTATCCCTGCTTACGGCAGAACAGGAGGAACAGGATATCACTTTTCTTTTATCGGAGGCGCAGAAAGAGCTGGGCATCAGCCTTTCTCCGAAACAGGAGGAGGGCGTCAGGAAGGCGTTCCGCCATCCGGTCAGCATCATCACCGGCGGCCCCGGGACGGGAAAGACAACCGTACAGAAAGTACTGCTCTATGTGCATGGGAAACTGGGCGGCGG
>CAJUCE010000065.1 GCA_910584865.1 uncultured Acetatifactor sp. | reverse complement strand
GTTTGTGGTGCAATTCACTTTCTCGCTAACCGCTACCTTTTAGTTTCAAACTTTTCCTCCGTATCCCTTCGGGCCGAACTACGGCGGTCGGAGCAAAATCAATTATGACTTCGCGGAAGGGACTGTCTAAACCATTCCATCATACCACACCCGAAGAGGAAGTGCAATTGGGTTTTGGTTGAAAAAGAAGTGGAATTTTGGTATAATAATTAGGTCATTGAGGAAAAGTGACAGCCTGGATATAGCAATGGAACCGGACAGGTCCGGGAGCGGAGAAAATGGGCCTGAGAAAAGAGGAGAAAAATATGGAATTGAAAATAAAGTTGCTGGAAGACTTTTCAGTGACCGTGTGCTGGGAACCTGAGGAAGGGGCGGATTGTTACCGGATCTACTGGGCGGACAGGGATACGCCGGGCATGTGTTACCGCCTGATGGCCGAGACCCAGGACACGGAGTATACGCTTCACAGGGCTACCCATATACCGCATTACATGAAGGTGGCCGCTGTGAGCGCAGGGGAGGAGTCGAAGAGCAGCCCGGTTTTGCGTACGCCGGTGAAGAAGCAATTTCATGAGCAGTTGGAGGAGCTTGGCCGCGGGCTGGTGGCGATTCAGACGGCGGGCGGTATTTTTTTAAGCTGGAGAATGCTTCTGGATGAGGTATCCGGCTATTGCGGGACAGGGATGACCGGTACGGATTATGCCGTTTACCGGGGGACGGAGCGTATCGCTGTAGTGACGGACAGCACGAACTACCTGGACAGAGACGGGACAGCCGCAGACAGGTACCGCGTGGTTCCTGTGAGGGACGGTAAAGCAGAGCAGCCCGGCGGGAATGCCGGGGGAGCAGCCGGGGAATCCGGAGATGACAGTGTGGGGGTGTGGCCGCATCCTTATTGGGATATTCCGCTGCAGAAGCCGGAGGGCGGCGTCACGCCGGCAGGTGAAGCTTTTGAATACCATGCCAATGATATGAGTGTGGGAGATGTGGACGGGGACGGAGAATACGAATTTATCGTGAAATGGGATCCTTCCAATTCCCACGATGTCTCCCAGAAAGGTTATACCGGTAAATGTTATCTGGATTGTTATAAGTTGGACGGAGCACTTCTGTGGCGTCTGGATATGGGGGTCAATATCCGGGCAGGAGCCCATTATACCCAGTTTATGGTTTATGATTTTAACGGGGACGGGAAAGCGGAGATGGCAGTCAAGACTGCTCCGGGAACGAAAATGACACGATATAAAGGGGACGGACAGATTCTGGAGGAGCATTTTATCACCATGCCGGAGGCGGATATCCTGGCAGGTGTTTCCCATGAGAGCAATTTCGTCTGTTCTGCCAATGATTATCGGGAGCATATGGCGGATGTGTTCCACCACTGGCAGGAGCATCCGGAGGTGGTGAAGGGACGCTGGCCGGAAACCCTGGAGGAATGCTTCGGGATAGAGAAAAGGTATGAATACCCGCTGAACCGTGAGGATTCTTACGCTTTGACAGATTATTTTATCCATACATACGCACTCTCCAGAAGTGAGAAAAATCACCTGGAAGCATTCGAGGGATTTGTTTATGAGGGGCCGGAATACCTGACCATGTTTGCCGGGGACGGAAGGGAACTGGAGACCATCCCTTTCAAGATGGGACGTGTAGACGACGGGCTGATGTGGGGGGATTATGCCCTGAAGAGGATTGAGCCCTGCAACCGGGTGGACCGTTTTTTGTCAGGGGTGGCTTATCTGGACGGGGAGCGGCCTTATCTGATTATCTGCCGGGGCTATTATACCAGAACCACAATAGTAGCTTATGACTTTTTTGAAGATAAATTTCATGAGGTGTTTACCGTGGACAGTGGATTTGTGCCCATGAAGAATCCCTTCCGGGATGACGAGATCCACGACATCTGCGGGGAAGACCCGGTGTACGGGATCCTGGCCGGACAGGGGAACCACAGTCTGGCAACTGCCGATGTGGACGGGGACGGCTGCATGGAGATCATCTATGGTGCGGCGGTCATCGATCACGACGGTTCTCTGCTGTATTCCAGCTATGGGATCAGGCCCGACGGCGTGCGTGCGAAATTCGGCCACGGGGACGCCATGCATGTGGCAAACATTGATCCGGACAGGCCGGGGCTGGAAATCTTCAATGTATTCGAGGGCGGCGCTGCGGTGCCTTACGGATATGCCCTGCGGGACGCAGAGAGCGGTGAAGTGATCTTTGGAGAATATGCCACCATCGATCTGGGACGCTGCATGATCGGCAAGATCGATCCGGACACCAGGGGACTGCAGGTTTGGGTGAATGATACCTATGACTGCAAAGGGAATAAGCTGCAGGTTCCTCTTCTGGGAACCAACCAGAGCATCCGCTGGGCGGGAGACCTGACCACCCAGATCATGGACGGGGTGCAGTATATTGGGACCACGCAGCCCGGGGTGATCAATGATAATATTCACGGTGTCATGCTGGCTCCCGAGGGAACCATGACCAATAACGGTACCAAGGGCAATCCCTGCCTGGTGGCGGATATCTTCGGGGATTTCCGGGAAGAGCTGCTGCTGCGGTTAGCGGACGATTCCGCAATCCGCATTTATATGAATACGGAGATTACGGGGCATAAGCTGTTCACCATGATGCACGACACCCAGTACCGTTGCGGCGTTGCATGGCAGAACAACTGCTATAACCAGCCCTGCTATCCCAAGTTTTATTACGCTGATGATATGGATTTTAAGGATGTGCTGCCGGAGTTTGCGATGTAGCTTACCCGGAGTTTGGCCGTTTCTGCATGGATTCATCAGAGAGATATCTGCGGCGGGACGGGAGGTATGGGAGGAATTGAAATAAAAAAGCGGGAGAAAACGATTTGTGGAAGAAGATAAAAGAAGCGATCGGCAGATTGCCCTATAAATATGTCATCTATCTGTGTATCCTGGGCCTGATGGGCATTATGCTCATAGCCTTTGCAACGTACATTTATCTGGACTATAGAGAACAGCGTCAGGAACTGGCAGGACGGGAGGCGGCCAATTCGGCGGAGCAGATTGTGAGCCAGGTAGACGAAAGACTGGACAATTTAAAACAGTATTACATATCTTTTGCGGATTCGGATGATTTTAAATGGGTTTTGGAGAATGAGCTGCATTACTCGGATTACAACGAGAGCAAGGCAGCTCTGGAAATCATGGCCGGCAAAAAGATATTTATGGACTATATCGACAGCTATTATTTCACAAATTTCCGGACGGGATGGGTACTGGGCAGTACGGGGATGTTCCCATTGAGAGAGGTGGAGAATAACGATGCGCTTCAGGAACTCTTCAGCAGGAATCAAGGGGCTTTGGATAAGAATTATTGGCTGTATAATGACATGACGCAGATAGAGAGGATTATGAACTACCGCTACCGGGTTACGGTTAAGGAAGGGGGAATCAGCCTTGTAATGACCTTCTCCAACCTGTATTCCGATCCAAACGGGCTATTTATAGCCAATATCAACATGAATACCTGGAAAAAGTGGATCGATCAGATGCTGGGCAGCAGTGAGGATCTGGTGGTTCTGGATGCGGGGGGGAAGCTGATTTATTCCACGGACGAGCGGTTGACAGAGAGCTGCATGCAGCTGCATGAGAAGGGGACAGCCGGCAGAAAGAGCAGAAAATTGAAAATAGGGGGGGTATCGGATTTTATGATCTCCTCCAGACAGTCGGATGTGCTGGGATGGGAATATTATGTCTGCTATGACATGAACCGCGGGCAGTTTGCGGGAGCGCGGCTGTCGGGAGTGATTATGCTGTCTATCCTGGTTATTGTGGCAACCTGCTTTTTCATGACTTCCTATACGATTTACCGCCCGGTGAGCAGGTTGGTGCAGGGTGTATCCGAGGAGGAACAGAAGATCGACGGGAACGAGCTGCAATTTCTTGCCAGCCGGTTCGCCGATATGAAAAATGACAGGCAGGCCCTGGAAGAGGTGATGTATCAGCATAAGGAGAAACTGCTGGAGCTGTTTGAGCTGCGCCTGATTCGGGGGGAGGTGCGCTCCGAGGATGAGTGGAGCGAATATTTCGAAGGACTGCATCTGCGGCGCTGTACTTATTTTGCATCTGCGGTGGTGGTGTTGAATCTGCGGGACGAGAGCCAGGCCCAGAGCAATGTGAACGAGGACGCGATCTGCTTAAAGCTGGTGGAAGCGCTGCCGGCAGAGCTGAAGGAGATGGCATGGATGCCTATTGTATACAATGCCTGCGCCATCTTCGGACTGTTCGGGGAGGACGACGAGGCGGTTTTGCTGGAAAAGATCACGAAATTCTACGACGGGATACAGGAATTTGCGGAGGAAAATTACGGTTACCGCATTCTCATGGGCGTCAGCGCTACCCATACCAGCAATCACCACATCCGGGCGGCTTACAGGGAGAGTATCAGCGCTTTGACCCAGGAGACCAAAATGCCGGCGGGAGAGCAGAAGACGGAGGAGGGCACGGAGCCGGGCGGAATCGGGCCGGGCCGGGAGGATTGCCGTTTCTTCCTGTCCAGCACCACCATGCGGGCCAATTCCTATAATCAGGTATACGAGAAGGAGATCCAGAATTCCATCAAAGCCATGGATAAGGAACAGTGTTATAAACTGATCGATGAGTTCAGCCAGGAACTGCGGGGAGAGGATTCCCATGACAAGGCTATGGTATACATCCTGCGGATGATGAATGCCATCCTTCTGGCAGGGATTGATACCAGGCTGGATATTGAAAAGCTCTATCCCAACGGGCTGAGACGGCTTTACGATGAGATGATCGAGGTGATAGAGCCTGCCAGGGTGCGGCGCCAGCTGAAATATATGCTCATCGATCCCATTTTGGAGGCCAGGACGGCGCTGCTTGAGGACAATTCCTATTCCATGATGCAGGAGATTGAGAAGCAGATCCGGGAGAGCAAGGGCAATATCACCCTGTCGGAGTGTGCGGACGCTTTGGGAGTCCATCCCACCTATATATGGAAGGTTCTCAAGATGGAGAAGGGGAAATCTTTCAGCGATTACCTGGAGGAGTATAAGCTGGAGGAAGCCATCCATTTGCTGCTGCAGACAGACCTGTCCGTGGCTGAAATTGCTGTCAGGCTTAATTATACCAATGCCCAGAATTTTATCCGTTTCTTCAGCAAGAGCACGGGAGTGACACCGGGAAAATTCAGAAAGCTGTATTGATTGCCGGGGAGAAGCCAGGCTGGACTGCCATGATGGGAGGGACGAAGGGGCAGAATTGCCCCCGGAAATTCCGGAACCGGACAGGAATGCCATGCCGGGGCAAAAATGGACTCTATAGCGCTTCGGTAATTTCAACAAAAGGAAAACGTGGCTGTAGTCATGGCGCTTTCCGATTGGACAGGCTCTTCGCAGCAGTTGAAAACACTGATTTTATATGGATTTTATAGAAAAATAATCATTTTCTTTTTTCACCTATTATTGGGAAAGAAAGTGATTATTTTTTGTTTATAAACAGACAAATTGCACAAAATGCACAAAAAGGAAAGGGTTAAAATCAAATCAAATAAATTGATTATAGACGTAATCGCTTTTGAAGGATAAAATTGCACTATCGGGAAACGTAAACGACATGTAAAATTGACAAAATGCCGAAACCCGAGTACATACACAAGTTATATAGAGAAAGGTGGATTGGTATGGCAAAAACAAAAATAAAGAAAGGATACATCACGTTGGAAGACGGACGTACCATGCGGGTGCAGAAGATGAGTACCCCGCAGTATATGTTCCAGCACAAGTGGCTGTATTTCCTTCTGTTGCCGGGAGCATTGTATTTCATTTTATTCCGTTATGTTCCCATGGGAGGTCTGGTGATTGCTTTTAAGGAGTACAGTCCCTTCATGGGCATGTGGAAAAGTCCCTGGTGCGGATTTGGCCAGTTTGTGAAGTTCTTTACAGGTAATGATTTCTCCAAGCTGCTTGTGAATACGCTGGGGATCAGTTTGCTGCAGTTGGTATTGTATTTCCCGGCTCCTATCATTTTGTCACTTTTCTTAAATGAAGTGAGACACAGCGGATATAAACGGGTGGTACAGACTCTGGTCTACATTCCCCATTTCGTGTCCTGGGTTATCGTGGCCAGCTTGACCTATCAGCTGTTTAATGTGTCGGACGGTATTGTCAATATCATTATTAAGAGTATAACCGGAAGTTCATGGGATGTGCTTTCCAAGAGTTCTACTTTCTGGGGGTTGATTGTAGGGCAGGATATCTGGAGAGAGACCGGATACGGAACCATCGTATTCCTGGCAGCTCTGGCGGGTGTGGATCAGGAGCTGTATGAGGCCGCCAGAGTGGACGGCGCAGGGCGTTGGAGATTGATGTGGCATATTACGCTTCCGGCTATTCGGGGTACCATCGTGATGATGTTCATCCTTCGTGTAGGCGGGATCCTGAATACGGGTTATGAGCAGATCTTCCTGATGAGAAACGATCTGAATGTGGCAAGAGCCGAAGTATTTGACACCTATATTTATATGCGCGGTATCCGGCAGGGGCAGTACTCCTTCTCCGCGGCGGCAGGTATGTTTAAATCCGTAGTGGGTATGATACTGGTAATTATCTCGGACCGTGTGGCCAAGGCCTGCGGTGAGAGTGGTATTTATTAGAAGGGAGGAGGCACACAATGGCGAAAGAGCACGTAGTAAAAGAAGGCGCCAAGGTAAAGAAGAGCACCGGCGACCGGATTGTGGATGTGATTATCTATGTAGCACTGGGACTGATTGCATTGAGCACCGTTTTGCCCTTCCTGTATGTGGTGGCCGGTTCCTTTGCAACGGAGAAGGAGCTGACAGAAAAAGCGTTTTTCATTATCCCAACACAGATTTCGTTGAACGCATACCAGTATGCCATCCGGACGGCGAATATATTGAGAGGACTGAAAAACTCCATTATCCTGACCATCCTGGGAACGGTGATGTGTATGATGTTTTCGCTGAGTTTTGCGTATCCTCTTTCCAAGATGCATTTCCGGGGCAGGAACTGGATCATGAACCTGGTGATTGTGACCATGTTATTTTCCGGCGGTATGATTCCTTCTTATATGGTAATCAATGCCTATGGTCTGTATGATACATACTGGGCGCTGGTACTGCCGGCTTTGATCAATCCGTTTAACATGGTAATCATCAAGAAATTTTTCACAGGGCTGCCGGTGGAGCTGGATGAGGCTTCCTATATGGACGGGGCCAATGACCTGCAAATATTTACCAGGGTGGCATTGCCGCTGTCCAAGCCGGTAATCGCTTCCATCTCCCTGTTTTACGGCGTGGGATTCTGGAATGATTACTTTAATGCCATGATCTACCTGCAGACAGCGGAGAAGTTCCCGATTCAGATTCAGCTGCGTTCCATCATATTGCTGTCCTCCACTTTCTCGGATGCAATGATGGACTTCTATGATATGAACGGGGCACCCCCTGATAAGGCGGTGAAGATGGCATGTACCGTCATCGCTACGGTACCCATCCTCTGCATTTATCCTTTCGTACAGAAATACTTTACAAAGGGTGTTATGGTAGGGGCAGTAAAAGGATGAAAAACATCATTAATAGCTGGTTCCGGCGGTGCGGTGAACGGGCCGCCGTGATCATAAATCATCATTAAAAGGAGGAAAAGATGAAAAGGAAAAGTTTAAACAAAGTATTGGCACTTGCACTGGCATCCGTTATGGCTCTGAGCGTAGCGGCCTGCGGCAACAATGACGGTGGCAGCAGTTCCACACCGGCAGGGAATTCCAGTGAGGAAAGCAGCTCCGATGCGGCAGGATCCGGCGAGGAGAGCAGCTCCGAGGAAACAGGCGGCGAAGAAAGCAGCGAGGCGGCAGGCGGAGAACAGGCTTCAGGAGAACGCCAGACCATCACATTCAGCGTTATCGACGTGAATGCCGGCAGCAACAACGTAGGTGAATATGCAGAGCAGATCCTGAATCAGATTAAAGACTACACCAATGTAAACCTGGAACTGACCTGGGTGGCCAATGACGCTCTGGCAGACAAAAACGCATTGTACCTGACCAATCCCAGCACCATGCCTCATATTATCACCTGGGGCGGCACTGTCACAGCCAATGTGGTAGAGGCGGCAAAGCAGGGAGCATTCGTGGATTTGAATGACTATGTATGGGACAGCACAAAGTATCCCAACCTGTCCGGTATGTCCAAGGAAGTAGCGGCTAACCTGACTGTAGACGGCAAGCTGATTGCCATTCCGAGAACCCGTGTAGTAGGCCGTAACGGTCTGAGTTACCGTACTGACTGGTTTGAAAAGCTGAAGGACGAGTACAACCTGACCGAGCCCAACACCCCCGAAGCAGTGAAGGAGATGCTGAAGGCATTTACCTACGGCGATCCCGACGGAAACGGTGTGGATGACACCATCGGTATGGAAATGACCAAGCATACAGGACCTTTCGACATTATTCAGACCTGGTTCGGCTGCGGCAACGGCTGGGCAGAGGTTGACGGACAGCTGGTTCCCGTATGGATGCAGCCCGAGTACATGGAAGCCGTAGATTACATCAAGAGCCTGTACGACGAGGGCCTGATGCCTGCCGACTGGCACACCCGCCCTACCGACGGATGGTCTGACGGATGTAAGAAGGGCGAGAACGGCGTATTCATCGACGTATTGGATTCCGGAAAGCGTATCTGGAAGTATTTTGAAGATGAAGCCACATTTACTCCCTCTGTAGTGAACCCTGAGGAACCCGCTCATATGACCCTGTACGGGGCAGTAAACGGACGCACGCTTGCAACTGCAGGCTATGCAGGATACTTTACACTGTCCGCTACCACTCTGGATACTCCGGAGAAAATCGAAGCCGCATTGACCCTGCTGGATAAGCTCAACGATCCTGAGATGTTGGTTTTGACCCAGTATGGTCTGGAAGGCATCAACTATGACATAGTAGACGGCCTGTTGGTGGATACTGATAATACCGAAGAGGGCAAGGCTCTGGCAGAGAACTACCTGGGACTGAACCAGCTGCTTCCTTTCCTGCCTACCACAGAGGAAACTACCGCAAGAGTTGAGCGTCAGATTGACAAGTATGATCAGGCACAGAACGAGGCTTATGAGGCAGCCCTTCCTTACGCAGTGATGAATCCTGCCATGTCCTATCTGGTGAACTCTCCCACATACGGCAGCGAGGGTGCTTCCCTGGACGAGGCGGCTTCCGCAGCGAGAACCCAGTATATCTGCGGCGCTATCGACAAGGCTGCTTTCGAGGCTGAGCTTCAGCGTATCCGTGACAACGGCTATGACACCATCATTGCTGAGGTGAATGAGCAGTTTAAAGCGAACCAGTAAAAAATCAGCTATTTTAAGAACAGGGCAGTTCGCTTGCGAACCAGTAAAAAATCAGCTATTTTAAGAACAGGGCGGTTCGCTTGCGAACCAATAAGGAAATAGGATAAGTAATTTTTAAACGTATCGGCATCCTTAGAAAGGAGGCCGATACGTTGCTTTTTATTTCAGTTCTTTTTTGCAGCATGTTCAGGTGTCCTGCGTTTCTTTTCAGAGGTAAAACCCATTGAGAGATTTTCGCATCAGATTATATTTTTGAAATAGAGGGGCATACTGACTGGTATGGAAAAGAAGAAAATATCTCACGAATTTGATTATTATGCGCTGTTGTTTTTCCTGCTGGCCTTTATCGGATGGATCTGGGAGGTGCTGCTGTATTTGTGTACCGCCCATGCCTTTATCAACAGAGGCGTGTACAGGGGGCCCTACCTGCCCATTTACGGGGTGGGAGGGCTTGCGCTCTGCTTTCTGTTCCGGCCGTTGCAGAGAAAGCCCCTGCGGGTATTTTTATTGTCGGCAGCGGTGTGCTCTGTGCTGGAATATTTTACCAGCTGGTTCCTGGAATGGCTCTGGGGAATTCGCTGGTGGGACTACAGCGGACATTTTCTGAATCTGAACGGCAGAATCTGCCTGGTTGGGGCGGTGGTTTTCGGGCTGGGCGGGACGGCGCTGGTATGCCTGCTGCTACCGCTTTATGACAGGCTTTACCGGGAAATTCCGGTAAAGTGGCGCAT
This sequence comes from uncultured Acetatifactor sp., assembly GCA_910584865.1. Taxonomy (GTDB): domain Bacteria; phylum Bacillota; class Clostridia; order Lachnospirales; family Lachnospiraceae; genus Acetatifactor. The sequence goes on along the minus strand of CAJUCE010000065.1, from coordinate 2,020 downwards.
CGCGATATGCCTTTTTCTGTTGCTGGTCTTCATCGCGGATGCCACCTACTGCGCCGTGCGGCCCAATACCGGACGGGGGATTTCGTCCGGATGAGGAATTCTGATAGCTTTTTCGACAGATCGGATACTTTAAGGTTGTTATTCCTTTTTCCACGTTTCTATAATACAGGAATGTTTTTTATTTTTCGGGTCATAACTGAGTCCAACCAGGAGGATGTCTCCCGTATACCCCTGTATCCAGGCGGAGTAATCCTTTTTTTTGATCTGCTCAATGGCGCCCTCCGCAGATCGATTCCATTTCAATTCCACCACCAGTGCCGGACAATTCCTTTCCCGCCGGGGCAGATAGACAACATCGGCAAATCCTTTTCCGGAGGGCAGTTCCAGAATTGGGTTTAGATAATCTTTTTTCGCACTGTAGTATGCCATCAGGATGGTACAGGTAAGAGAGTTTTCGTCGTTGTATTTCAGCAGAGAGGAAGTTTCGTTGTGGATGGCTTCCAGTCCTATTGCCACCGACTCTCCGTCCAGGGCCCAGGTCCTTTCCAACAATTCTTCCGAACGGTTTAGAGCATCTGTCAGTCCGTCCCACCCAGGGTCATCCACTACATTCAGGAATTCCTGCAAGATCTCCTGGTTGGGGATAAATACCTCTTCGGTATTTTCATCAAAAGTCAGATAACCCAAATGCACCAGCAACACGAGAATATCATCCTTCGCAGTAAATGTAGTCATATCATTTTGGAATTTTCGGGGGTTTATCTGGCAGCGCCCGTTCCCCAGCATCCCGATTACAGCTTCCTTCAAGCCATCAAAATTTCGTTCTATATACACCTTCAGAGCTTCATAAGTTTCTGTTCCGGTCCAGTAACTTTTGCATTTCTTCCAACGCAACGCATCCACTGCAGATTTAGGATTGTAGATATGATCCTCACCGATCTGGTACCCGTCATACCAGCGTTCCAACTCCTCGTAGGCCATGCCGTGTCTCTCACATTCCTGCCGTACCTCTGCCCCGGTAAAACCGAAATAGGGACCCAGGTTTTTCGGATCGATCATGGAATATTCATCGAAAATATTGATGGCGGAATGTTCTCCGTACTTCTTGATGGGCAGGATACCGGTCATGTATACCAGCTCCACATAGTCAGCTCCCTTGAAAAGCCCGCGCAGGAAGTCCAAATATCTTTTCTGCGCCGTTTTCTGCTCTTTGGCTATGCGGAATACACAGTCCCACTCATCTATAATGAAAATGAAACCATTCCCTGTATGGAGGAATATTTGATCCAGGACATCCTTCAGCCTGCATTCTTCTCCGAAAGCGTCACATTCAGGAAATTCTTTCCGTAATTCCAGGATAATCCTTCGCTCAATTTCTGCAATATATTTCGGAAGTTCAGATTCGGACTCCAGAAAACGTTGTATATCCAGCCGAATTACATTGTGTTGGTTCAGATGTGTTGTAAACGAAGCAGCATTCTCGACTTTCCGGCCGGAAAACAGCGCTTTCGAGTTGCATCCCTTACTGTAATAAGCAGTCAGCATATCCGCTGCCATGGATTTTCCGAAACGTCTGGGGCGGCTGACACAAAGATTTTTCTGCATGGTATTCAGACATTGGTTTGTATGGGTTATCAATTCGCTTTTGTCCACATAGATAAAGGAATTTAAAGTCTCTTTATATGCAGTATTTCCCGGATTCACGTATATTCCCATAATCTCACCTTCCTGATCGTAATATACCGGATTTCTGTTCCTGGGTGGCATGTTGTTTTGAGTTGTTTTCTAAGTCTATGATAGAATATCCGCACAGAAATGTCAATCTGAAAAGGTTTTGTCCGTCCGGAAAGAATGAGCCAGGGCAATTGAAGCGGATGCCTGGGAGTGTTCAGGCAAAATGGTTTTGCCTTTTATCATTTCAAAACCCTCTAATTTGGCAATGTATTCTCCACACTTCTTTCCAACAACAATTTCATTTTCTTTAAACTCAATCTGAAATCCCATTTCCGTAAGACGCTCA
>CAJUCE010000064.1 GCA_910584865.1 uncultured Acetatifactor sp. | reverse complement strand
TTTCTTTGGCTGGGTCCCGCCGTACATTCCTGCAAGGATGTCAACATCCACATCATATGGAACCCCCTCTATCTCTACTGTTTTCACAAATGAGAAATATTTATCCGGATGCTCCCTGTATCCGCTGCCCTGCAGAATCCTTGCCGTATTCTGATACCCTTCGTCATGCAGTGTCAGATGGTTGATCAGGACATCGACATCCACGCTGCCAATATGCCCTTCTCCCGGAAACATCAGGTCAGGGACCCAGCCGCCCACAATGCGGATGTCATCCTCGTATTCCTTAAAAATATTGACCAGCTCCACCAGTATCCTGTGGGCCGCTTCTTTCTGTCCCTCGGAATAATCAATGCTGCTCTTCAAATCTTCATCCTTTATCATCTGATAATCTCCTTTTGCAGGACAGCTTCGGCCAGTTCCTCTCCCCGTCCCTTTAGCTGCAGGCTGTCCAGGCAGACCTGCAATGGCGACACCACCATATCCCCTGTGATGATCCGGCAGTCTTTTATATAAGAATCATTCTCCAAAGGGTAAATGACCATATTGGCACCGCTTTCCACCTCTTTTATCCCCAGATAACGGACTGCTTCCCGTATATCCTCCGGTGCCATATATACATGGACTTTATTATACCGGACCACCGGCGCATACCGGACACCGCCGGAAAAGCCTGTAAGATAGCTCTCTATCCCCGTATCTTGTTTCAATTCCCGCAGCTTCCCTTCCAGGACGGAAATGTTATCCAGGCTGTAGCAGGGATATGAAACTGCATCTTTCCTGCCATAGGCCCTGCCCCATTCCCTTATAACCAGGCCAGGCTCTGAAACAGCATAGCCCTCCGCCGTCCTGACTGCCCAGGCATTCTTCATCAGGAACCCCATTACTTTGGAGACCTGGCCGATGCTGCAGCCAACCTTTTCCGACAGGTGCTTTAACTTCCACACCCTATTTATATCTGCAAAGAGCTCCCGCAGGATCAGGGAGGAAACCACTGATGACCTCTCAAATATGGAAACGGCACTGCGCTGCTTTGGCTGGGGGTTCTTATTGCCCCGCTCAGACAGATAAATGGAATGTCCCACAAACCAGCAGTTTCCGGCATAATCAAAATACCCCATTCCATTCTCTTCACATATCTGCGCTGTCCTCTCCGATATATACGGTGAAATCAAAATGCGGACTCCTGTATTATCGTTCTTTGTTCCAATCAGCTGCATGACAGTTGAAGGGAATACCTGCTGTAAGGAATAGGCATATATTTTGAACACAAAGCCATCTTCCATTTCAACAGATGCAATGAATCCATCTTCCGTTCTCCGGTCCACTTCATATTTCTGGATATTGGGGAGCTTAAGAAATTTGTTTTCTACACATTCCATCCCTTTTCTGTCATCCGGTTTCACTTTAATCACCACTTTCATTCCATTAGTGAAACCTATTATATCAGTGAAACTTCATAAGGTCAATCCCTGTTTCACAACCATATAGGATATTTTTCATTTTTTAATATTGTCTGCTATTCCTGCCTCACATCCAGCCCATCCAACCTCAGTCCCGGCAGTCCAACCAGATACCATTTGTCATCCATGCCCATCTCCACGCGGGCGGGAACCCAGACATCATTCAGCCTGAACTCAAAGACCTCCCCGCAGTGGATGCCGCCATAATCGCGCCTGTCACCGTCCCCGTCAGTGTAATGGAAATTGTACCTGCCGCTTTGCTTATCATAAAATAATGTACCCTGTTTCATAAACAGTCCTCCTCTAAAATCTATTCTCATATAATAAGGAGTTCCATTCCCCCTGTTTCCTTGAAACTTTTTACACATTTTTCTGTTCTTTTTCCGCTATTTCCGCGCAGACATTTTTCAGAGAGTTAAATGTTACCCTCATCATATTCTGCCATTCCTCTCCGGTCTTGCAGATCACATCCAGCTTATGCACAAGCCCCGGCAGATAATGTTCTATGCTCTTTCCATACTCGCCATCCATTTTATCAGCCGAAAACCCTATGGAGATTTCTTCTATACCAGCCTCCATGATAATCTCGACATTTTCCGCAATCGTGCCCAGTATGATCCTTTCGAGCTGATCCGCTGTCTGGAAAAACAGGAAAGTTTCAAATTCATTTCTTGGTGCCAACACATAAAAAATATTACTCTTATTGGTGCCAAACGCCACATCCGCATTCCACTCCTTAAAATAATCCCGGTACTTTTCCACGACCTGCAAGATTTTGTCCCTTTCCACCACTTTGTCTCCGTTCATACCATTTCCTCCTGTGCATTCTTAAATTCTGCCTCATATTTTTTCACCAGCCGGTAGAAGCTGTCCTTCTTGAGTCCGGTGAGCGTCATTGCCTCCTTTGCTGAGATTACGCCGCCTTTCCATCTCCCATAGCAGTCCTGCCAGTTCTCCGGGTACTCCACCCTCGGCCTGCCCAGATGCTTCCCGCCTGCTTTGGCTACCTCTATTCCCTGCCGCTGCAGCTCATGGCGCTCCGTCCAGTCCTCATCCGCCACATAAGCGAACACTGCCAGCACAACGTCCGTGATCAGCTGCCCCACCAGCTCCTTCGACTGCGTGGTATCCAGTATGGGCATGGAAGTCACCCTGATGTCGGCACCGATTTCCTTTGTAATGTGGAACCACTCCTTGTAGATCTCGCTGTAGTTCCTCCCGAACCGCTTCAGCTCCGTCACCACCAGCAGATCGCCCTGCCGCAGGATGTTGTCCACCAGGGAACGGTACACCGGGCGTTCAAACTTCCTCCCGGATTCTTTCTCCACATAGATGTCACGCTCATCGATGCCCTCCTCGTCCCGCAGGATATGGATCTGCCTCTCCGGGTTCTGCTCCCGGGTGGATACACGCACATATCCAAATTTCTTTGCCGCCATGACAGCCCTCCTTCCGTATAAATCCATGTCGCAAAAGGTATACCTTTGGAGATGTCCACTCCGGCAGTCATATACCCCTGTTTTACTGTCGCAAAAAGCCCTTTTTGGGTTTTGCGATGTCGTGGTTGTGCCCAATACCTTTTGCGACACATCATTTTATACGCAGGGGATGCCCGAAACGCAACAATCCCCTGCACAATCACTTAAACCCTGAAACTGTGCCATAAGGCCAGTGCCATCTAAATCCTGAACGTCCGGATGCAGCTTAACAGGGTTGCCGAGAATTCCTGGTACAGGTCCTCCTCGAACACGTTCTGCTCCATTGCGTTCTTGATAAGGAGCGGGCGGTACATCCGGAAGACCGCCTCCTGCGCCTCCTTATCCCCCGCCTTCGCACGCTCCAGCAGCTTCTCAAAATCCGTCATTCCCATTCATCTCCTTCCTGAGTTTCCTGAGCACATAGTAATATGCCATCTCTGCCTGTTTCGGCTCCATCCGGAACCGCTCTCCCAGTTCCGCAAAGGTAAGCTCTCCGTACACCCTGGCAAACAGAATCTCCCTGTCCCGGTTCCTTAAGCGGCTAATGGCCTTTGCCAGCCGGTCGCTCTCCAGAAGGTCCAGCAGCTCACCGTACCTCTGCCAGTCCCGGAAGATAAAATCCGTATGCTCCCCTATGTAAGCGCGGTACTGCTCCTCAAAGTCCGTATAGTTACGCTCCAGAAGATCCTCTCTGGCAGCCTCCCTGCCCTGCAGTCGGCATTTCCGCTCCCAGTATTTCTTGCGCGTGTTACCCACAGCCGCCATCAGGTATGCCGTGAAGCGGTTCTGCACAGAATCGTTATGTTTTTCTTTCATCCTTTCGCCTCCAGTCTTTTTCCACGTTTCCCTGTGAACCGTGGGACCGGAGGCCCTCTAGTAAAATGACTTATGCAGGCTTTAGTCGCAAAAACGAAAGGGCATTTATCCGCACAAATGTACAGATAGATGCCCTTTATCCAACCCTTTCCACTTTCCGCGAAATAGTAGTGTACTGCACTACCATATAGGCGCGGTCTTACCCCATGGAAGCATATGATTTTTTTAACGAAATTCCCCCGCCGCTGTCCGGCTTATGACCATTCCCCAATGTCCGCCATGCGTCCTCTCCCATGGCCGCAAAAAGGCACCCAAACAAAACCCTGATGAACCATGTTTTTTTTGTTCACCAGATGTCTGGGCACCAGGTAGTCTATTGCGCTATCTTTTAGGGTGTCCATGCCATTTTTACTTTTATTAGGTATGGCAATACACTACTATCAGGAGGTGATTTGTATGTCTTTATCAATCAGTGATGCCCGTGTGTTCAGCGCTGCCTTAAAAAAAGCAAGGCAGAAACGGAAGCTCACACAGGCTGAGTGTGCGGAGCTGCTTGACCATTCCGTGTCCTTCCAGAAGGATCTGGAACGCGGCCGCTGCTCCCCAAGCATTGAAGGGTTTTACCATATCTGCAGAACGCTCGACATATCTGCGGACGACTGTATCTTCCAGGACGGAGCCGACAGGACCGGCTCTACATACCAGAAGCTGCTGCGGCTGCTCCCGTTGTGCGATGAAAAGAGCCTGTCCGCTCTCGTGGCTGCTGCAGCTGTACTTACAGATGCTGATCAGAATGCCATGCTAAAAGAACAGTCCGAAAGTATCCGTGACGAGCAAACGTAGTATGTCAGAAAAAGCAAAAAAGCCAGCCGCCCAGATTTATGTCTGTTCCGCTGGCTTTTTCTGTAATGCCGCATGGGAAGGCTGTTTCCATGCCTGTTCTTAAGTAATGATATAAGTTTCAGCTGAAAAATACAGATACTTACACCCCGCTTCCGGGGCAGATTCCCCTTAAACTAAACAGGAAGATATCTTCCTTCCTCCTGTGTGACTTCTTCTCACCAGGCCATAGTACGGCCCTTCTGTAAAACTCCCCTTTCTTTTCATGGGGCATTTCTGTGTCCAATACCCCAAATAGTCATAACAACATGTTACCTTTTTATTATATATGCAAAACCGTAAAAATCTCTGGTTTTTCCCAACTTACAGGTTTTCTCCCCGAAATACAGGTATATAAAGTCGTCATCCCAGCCAATGAAGGTATATATGGTCTGTCCGTTATAAAACTTTGCAGAAATCGCTGAAAATATTCATGATATGCTCTTTATATGCTTCTGTGCAGGTCATAAAAATTTCCCTTTTCTCCTGCATGAGGCGCCGCGTGGTTAATGGTTACATTTATTATGCAAAAGACGGCTACGCATGTATGCAGCCACCCTATAACTGCTTTTATTACTTACTTATTACAGTGGTATATTCTCCACTCTTTACAGACAAATAATTATATTTTGCTGGAGCCGAAAGCAACACATATCCATTACCTGATTCAGATTCAATAGGAATTATTTCTATCACACATGTACCAGCACTTTCACTTGACAATTTAAAACTATAATCATTATCAGTACCGATAACATTTGTATAAATCCAATAGCGCCCATCATATTCTTTCACAAAAACATCACTTGCAGCAGATTCACATTCCTTTATCCATGACTGTATATCTTCTGGAGCCTCATCAATCGTTGTTTTATAGGTCAAAACAGAATACATACCCTTATCCGCACCCATATCATTATTTTGCGGCATACTCGTTATTGCAGCCGCAGTTTCTATCACTAAATCTTTTTCTTCTTCTGTGATTGTTCCCCGCTCCTGCATAAAATCACATTGGCTTTTGACATCTTCAACGAGTGTTTCTAAACTGTTGAATCCTGAAATTGAAGTATAGCTCTCTTTCCGTACCAAAACAAATTTAATACTGCCGTCCGTTGTGCCGCCGCTTGGTTTATCGCTTTCATCTGCCCCATTACATAAAATGTAAAATACCCCATTTTCCTGTATAACGGTATGCTTGAATGAATCTGCTCTATTTTCTCCCATAATTGGTTGGGCTGCATACGCCCCTATAGCAAAACCTCCAATAGACAACAAAACCGCTGTCATAAAAGAAACTGTTACAATTAACTTTGTTTTTTTCTTGAAATTCATAATAGCACCTAACCTTTCTTTTAATTGTTCTGCTCCCTCTGTCAAAGTAACAGAAGCCAGAGAATTTTTGTATGAATTATTCGTTTTAAAAAAAGCTATCAAAGTGTCCCCATACTCGCGCCTTGCCTTGTCGTCAAGTACGGATATGACTTTTTCATCACATGATAATTCGCAGAATCTGTTCACTTCCTTTTCCAGCAGATATACAAAAGGGTTGAACCAATGGATGCAGACGACAATCTGTATAAGCCATTTGTAAAACATATCTTTCTGCTTGTAGTGGATCAACTCATGCACAAAGATATAAGATAACTCCTTATCTTCCAATCTGTGGGCGGGCAAAACAATTCTTGGATGAAAAAAACCGACCAGCATAGGGGAAGCTATCAGCGGATTGCAGGACAATTCCACTCTTGTTTTGATATTCAGTTTTTCTTCACATTCAGACAACAGATTTAAGATTTTAATATCCGATACCTCTGTATTGCCCACTTTGATGTATTGGATAAACCCTTGATAAATCGTTATCTTACGAACAAATAAAACCAGTGACAATGCGGACCAGACAAAAAACAAATAGACATATACGTTAAACGGCTTACGCATGGCAGAGGCTGCTGTTATATCCCTTTTTGTCTGTATTGGTTCAATTCCACCGTTATCCTCATTTATGGAAACATGGGCATTGGAACTTTCTGGAATTTCATCCGTTATCGTTGTTGTCCCAACCTTTTCAAACAGCTCCCCGACAATCGAAGTATTGGGAGTAAAAGGAAGCAGAAAACGTAATGCAACAATGATCCATACATAATACTGCCAACGCCTGTAAAATTTTTCTTTATACAACTGTTTCAATCCCAAAATGAGAAGCAACAACAATGTACCGGAAACAGACAGTGACAATAATGTTTTCATAAATTCATTCATTTTCTTTTCTCCAAAAAATTTCTATCTCTTTCAATTCATCTGCTGAAAGGATATCCTGCCGCAATAGTGTTGATACTAAATTTTTCACGTTCCCCCCGTAGACTTTGTCAAGAAAGCTGTGAGTCTGCATGGTCTGATATTCTGCTTCTGTTACCGTAGCCACATATTCATTCCGCCTGCCTATTTTTCTGATTTTCAAGAACTTTTTTTCTACCAGCCGGGAAAGCAAGGTAAGTACAGTGTTGTTCTTCCATTCATTTTTGTCTTTTCCCAGTTCCTCCATGATGAGAGAGTATAAAGCCGCCCCTCCATTCTTCCAAATGATTTTCATTAACACCAGTTCGGATTCAGAAATCTGCTGTGCCATATTGTCCTCCTTTTATCTTAACATTTTGTAGGTATATATTTATATTAACATTCTGTGGGTGAAAATGCAATACCAAAAAAGAAACTTAAGAATTAACAAGATAGGATTCTGCAGCCGTTGGCATTGCGGAATGTGCATAACCGGCTGTCCTTATGGGGTTACGAGTAGATCAAACAACTGTTGCGAAAACAAAATAATCCAATACTATTTAAACAATAAGTCAAAAATAAACTAAGGCGTCTAGTGGTATCTCCCAATAGACGCCTCTCTCGCTCTTAAATCATTTTCTGTGTTCAACATAAAACATCTCTGTAAACACTGATTTGACTTATTCAACTATCCAATCAATTAAGCGCTGGATATGTATTTTCATAGGAAGCACCTCAATCTGTATAGTCCCCTGTTCCCCCTAAAATCCATAACCGTTTTTACAATACGGTATCTGCCCGGTTTCAGCTTCCCATAGAACCGTCAAATGGTCAAAGGATGAATTAGAGCACTGCCAGCCGTTTTAATACAAGACACCCTCTGCACCTTATTGGTGATATGCAGCCATGGCTTCATTTCCTGCCCATAAAATCCCGATCTGACTGCCTGTTTATGCTTTCCTATCAAAAGAGGGCTTCTCCTCCAGATAATCTGGCAGGTCTGAAAGTTCTTCCCCTACACTGTTCTTAACAAAACGATACTCTGTCCAATAGATAGAATAAAATTCATCCTTTTTGGCAAGTTCTGCTGGTGTCATTTCATAGCTCCATCCATTGCCTGTGTTAGACAGGGCTTTTACACCCTGGCATTCAATAACAGCGCCATAACCGCCCGTTGTTAAAATCGGACAAGTCAACGTGCCGCCACCTGCCAATGCGAACCTTTTTTCAGCAAGACTGCTTCCCCTGCCATCAGCCGCCTCCAAAAAATCCAATAATGTCAATTCCCCAATCCCTCTACATTTAGGGTTATTATTCTGATTTTTCATAGCATTTTTAGCCTGTTGATACAACATCTTCCTGTCTGGTGCAACATCAGATAAATATTCCGCCCTTAACTGGAGAACCTGTCTGGAAATATATTCTGATTCTGTTTTATTTGTTGACAGAGCTGCCCTTTTTGCCAGTTCCCTGATTTCACTGGTAAACTCCGCCTTCGATTTATTAGATTTACCTGCCGATGGTATGTAAGACCAGTTCGGCTCTCCCTTTCCGGTTGTTGCAATGGTAACATTCTTTATGCTGCTGACAGAACCACTTACTGATACGCTCATGAAACCTTCCTCCCTAATAAACAGTCTTTACATTCCTATCATTTCTCACATATTGAAAAGCGTACTGCATTCGCATATTTATATGAAATGTAGTACGCCTTCCCCAATATGCACTTTATATCTGCAAATCTATTGAACTGCCTGAAACAGATGACCTTTTCACAAGTTTGTTACCACTTTTGGCAAGCTGCCTTTCTACACTTTCTCTTGTAATGCCGTCCAATACGCCGGATGGAATCGGCTTCCCAAGCTCCCACTTAGGATCAGCTTCCCGTACCGCCGCATAAAATGTGTTTCTGTATGCCCGTTCATACTGCTCCATAGTATATCCCGCTGCTAATCGGTCATTTTTCTCCGTCTTTCTGTACAGATTGTCATATACATCCCTACGCTTTGTTGTATCGCCATTGTGAACACCGTTTTCCTGTAAAAACTCTTTTTTCGTCAACTCAAACATTTCGTCTTTGCTGCTTTCCGAAATGGAAATGATACGTTTCTGACGACTTGCATTTTCATCCGTCAATACAAGTCCGGCAAGTCCGTTTCTGGGGTTGATAAAATCTCCGTCCTTATCGTAACATTTCATGGAATTTTTAATGCACTGGATATTTGTGTACATTGCACCATTTCCTGCCTGCATCATTTCTTTTATTGCCGCCTTATATTGCTTGCTGTTCGTATCAATGCCCGCCGCCTTTAACTGTGACTGTATAGAACTGCTGTTTAACTGCGACAACTGAAAGCTACCTATAATACTCGTACCTTTTGTGCTTTTTGTTCCAAACATACTTTCAAATAAAAAACTGTAATCTGTAATTTTTGACATAACTTTGTCCTCCTTGAGCCTGTTCTTAAAATCCGTTTTCACTTCTGCGCATATACTGCACTATCACTTTTATTATCGGAAATCTGTATTAAAATCCTATACATTTATCCCGAGGTACAGATTTTTTTCCCGAAGTACAGATTTTTTTATGTTTTTTCTCCAAAATCTGCTCTAAATTATCCTAAAGTACCCTTATAGATTGCGCCATCCCGCCTACCGGTTCAGGATCACATCACTGTAAAATTTCCCGCGATCATTTTTATAGAGGATGCTGCCCCCGTATTTCTCCACACACCTCTCCACGTTCAGGCAGCCGATTCCCGTGCCTCTCCTGTCTGTGCTAACCGGTTTGCCGTTCTTTATCCTTACTTCCTTTTCCACACTGTTCTCAATGCGTATGGAAAGCATCTCATTATAATTTTTGATATGCACCTTAATACAGCGTTCCCCGCTACACTTTATGACAGCCTGCATTGCGTTTTCCAGAAGGTTCCCAAAGAGCGTTGTCACATCCACCGGCTCTATGAACCCAAGTCCTGTGCTTTCCACCCTTACCACGAACCGGATGCCGATGCTCTCCGCCGTCTGCTTCCTGTCCGCAAGGAGGATGTTCAGCATCGGGTTGTCGGAATATTCCTACGGCACAAGGGGCTTCAGGATGCCTCCGATCTGCCTTGTGTACTCCATCGCCTTATCCGTCATGCCTGCTTTATATAGTTCCTCTATGGAGCGGAGATGCTTGCTGACATCGTGGAGGACTTCAATGGACTTTCCATATTTCTCCCGCTGTCTCTCATAATGCTCAAACTGCATACTCTCCTGCTGCTTTATCATGGCGATCTGGAACTCCATGCTGTTCTTATCATCCTCCACCTTCAGGGAATAGAACAGGTACAGGTTGGCAAAGACGATACAACATAAATTTGCACAGAGCAGGAAATAGTCCGCTTTCCTTGTGACAGCTGTTGCAAGGATAATAAAATTGACTATACTGTATAAAAACATAACAAGGTAAAGGATCACCTGCGTCCGGCTCTGCCTGTAATCTTTTTTCCACAGCCGCCTCATCAGGGCATAGTAAAAGAAGATCAGCACCAGTTTGGAAAACGCCACCTCTATACTGTTTCTGATTACCATATCTCCCGGCATGAGTGAAAGTTTATCCATCAATAGGTCAATGCCAAATACACCAATACCCTCAAACAGCGCAACCATCATAAAAAAGCATTCCAACTCCAGCACCCGCCAATATCTCCTGCCGCTTTTGTCCTCATAGAAGATAAAGCTGGCAATACCGAACACCAGAAAATTTGCTGCCATATTCCACCATGTATTGTGTTTCAGGTTTACCAGCGTCACGATCACCACAGCGGCAGCGGCGGCAATCCGGTAAACCCACGGATTTACAAAGGCTTTCTCATAACGGTCACCCATGAACTGGAACATCAGCCCGGCAACGATCACACATGACAGAAAGCAACTGAACAGATATACTAAATTTTCCATGCCCCTACTCCCCACTGTTATGGATGTATTCATTGAGCCGTTCCTTGAACTGCGCCACCCGCTTCTGCGACAGCGGCACTGACATGCCATTTTTTAATGCAACCTCATACCCCTTTGTCTTTGCCACATTTTTAAGGTTTACAAGGATGCCCCGGCAGCTCGTCTCAAAACCGTAAGGCTGCATCCGCTCCTCCAGCCCGCTGATGGCATCCGGGTACTCGTACACCATATTTTCCGTCACGATTTTGACCTTCTTTTTTGCCTTGATGTATTCAAAGTACAAAATCGTATCAACGGTAAGCAACAGGGTAGGTTTTTCCGACAGGACACCGTTTTCCTCATAAGATACGTTTCGGAACTCCAGCCGCACCTCCTCTTTTTGATACTGCCGCAGGAATGCCTGCAGCTGTTCCTCCAGTGCTTCCGTCGATACCGGCTTTTCCAGAAAGGCAAAGGCATGTACGGTGTTCACCGCATCCATGCAGTATTGCCCGAAATTGGTGGTATATATGATCTTTGCGGAGTGGTTCCGGCTGTAAAGCTCCTGCCCCGTTTCTATCCCATTCCTGCCCTCCATCATAATATCCATGAAAATCAGGTGGAAGCCGTCGTCCGATTGTAGCAGCTCCCCACCGAAAGTAAAGTATGTGATACGGTATTCTTCTGTGTATTTGTCTAAAAGCGGTTTCAGGATGCCTGTGAGATTATCCCTGTCCGCCTTTTCGTCCTCGCAGACTGCGATCTGAAACATTGGTTCATGCCTCCTTTGCTGTTTTATGTTTAAGCGATTGATACTGCGATGTGGATACAGTATCCCTTTTTGTTACTCCCTTTTTGAATAAGTATACCCACTGCTTAAAAGTTGTTTTAAAGTACACTGACGAATATAACTATAATCATCACAAAAATAATACTAAATATCCATGTCCACTTATTTCCTAAATTCATTGTATAGCCAAACCCACTTCGCGGTCTCTTGATGATTACTCTTTTATCTTCTCTGTTGAAATAGAGTCGTCCAGTTAACCAGCCATCATCTCTATCGCTTGATTTCATAAAGTCCTCCTTTGCAACTTCTGATTATATACTTGTTATAAGATATTTGCCTGTTGCTTGCAATGTATAGATAAGCCCGTTTTTAGTGGGTACACAATTTCAGAGGGAATTTTATTATACATGGCCTGCCATGTTATTCCCATTTTTTCTCTGTAGTCCGATAAACACTGCAAGCAGCATGACATTCACTACCAAAACAACAATACTTCCTTCTATTTTACATTCTCCGCCAGATAAAAGCTTACTTCCTGAGAAG
>CAJUCE010000063.1:11560-13340 GCA_910584865.1 uncultured Acetatifactor sp. | reverse complement strand
TATACCGACATATAAGAACTTCTAAAGAGATAATCTAAATTCACCCATAATTTTAGGTGACAATTCAGGGTAAAGATGATATAATGTTGACCCAGAAGTGCATTGGGTCAACTACTGATTTTATGTGCGCTGGCGCGCATGTAAAGGAGGTGTAATGTTGACCCAGAAGTGCATTGGGTCAACTACTGATTTTATGTGCGCTGGCGCGCATGTAAAGGAGGTGTAATGTTGACCCAGAGAAGCGCAATGGGGCAAAAGTGAGGTTGATAGAATGGCTGCTTCCAATGGAAGAAAATCATCATCTGCAAATAAATCTTCATATAGAAAAACTGCAAAGGGCAGTGCCGGGACTTCCGCACGCAAAAGGAAGGAAGCGGAGGCAAGGGCGGCCAGAGACAGAGCGTTGTTTCATGAGATCGGACTGATTGCGCTGTTTGCGGTGATGGTATTTTTGTTTTGCTGCAATTTCGGCATTATAGGACCGGGGGGAGATACCGTCAGCGGTGTTTTATTCGGTGTATTTGGGTTGTCCGCCTATGTGCTGCCTGTGCTGCTGTTTCTGGCTGTGGCTTTCTGGTTTGCCAATGAGGGAAGTCCCAACGCGGTGAGGAAGCTGATTGCCGGCGTTGTGCTTTTTCTGATGCTGGGCATAGTCTGTGATCTGGTTTCAAAAGGAGCGGCAGGGATGGAGAAATATGAGATCGGGCTGTTATATGAGGAATGCCGGATCGGGAAAAAGGGCGGCGGTGTCCTGGGGGGTAGTATCAGCTTCTTTTTGCAGAGCTATCTTGAGACCATAGGCACTGTACTGGTGGTACTGCTGGGCAGCGTGGTAAGTTTGATCCTGCTGACAGAGAAGTCCCTGTTAAGCGGTGTAAAGCGGGGCGGGAGCCATATACGGGAGATTTCCAGAGAGGAGACGGCCAGACGAAGGGAAGCGGCGGAAAGCCGTCGGCAGCAGCATGCGGAGAATGAAGAGAGACGAAGGGTAAGACAGCAGGCGCAGGAGGAGCAGAGGGCGAAAAAGGCCGAGGAGCGCAGACTCAAGGCCGAGGCCAGAGAGAATGAAAAGATTCTGCGCATGGAGAGAAAAGTTTCCGGGGTCATGATTGATACGGCGCTTACCAGACCGGAACATATGACACAGCACCGGGATGACATGCATGAGATTATCCTGGAGGAAGAGATAGAGGAGGGATTGCCGAAAACAATGGAGGAAGGGAGCTCCATAGAAGAGGGGCGATCTGCGCTTGTTGCTTCCGGGCAGGAGGATATAGAAGCTGCTATGGAAAAGATACCAGTTCACAGTATGGGCTCGGTTTCCTGGGAAGGTGCAGGGGAGCAGGCATCCCTTTCTGAAGAAGAGGGCGGGGAGGGAACTGCGGACTTTTGGGGAGAAGAGGCTGCGGAGGATGCACCCCGCCCCATTGTGGTACATAGGAAGGAGTCGGAAAGGATATCCGCCACGGGAGTGGTGCCTGGCCAGGATGATATAAGGGGAAGCAGGGAAAGGGCGGTACCAGAGTCTGCAGTCAGAGTCAGGTCCGTGATGGAACAGACTGTTTACAGGGACATAGAGCCGGCGGCGAAGACTGATGGTACATATCCGGAAGCGGAGATCACAGGCGGCGTTACCGGCACGGCGCCAGGGACGATAGAGGGAGACCGGACCCAAATGTCTCATGGCAGGAATGACTGGGGGGATCCGGAGAGGAGAAGCCAGGCAGAAGAGAATGTAGAGACAGGCAGCAGGTTTGCAGGAGAGGAAAACGTTGCAGGC
>CAJUCE010000063.1:0-11460 GCA_910584865.1 uncultured Acetatifactor sp. | reverse complement strand
GGAAGGTTTGCAGGAGAGGAAAACGTTGCAGGCGGAAGGTTTGCAGGAGAGGAAAACGTTGCAGGCGGAAGGTTTGCAGGAGAGGAAAGCGGTGCAGGCGGAAGGTTTGCAGGAGAGGAAACAGGCGCAGGCGGGAGGCTTGCAGCAGAGCAGACAGGTGCGGAAGACAGATTTGTAGTCGATGGCGCAGGTATAGGAGACAGAGGGGCAGACCGGCTGAAGGCAGCATCGCCTGCAGGCGGTTCTGTAGCCAATGCCTCAGGACTGCGGGTGCAGGCCGAGACAGGCATACCGAAAAAGTACAGCTTTCCTCCCCTGTCATTGTTGAAGAAGGGAGTGGAGGCTACGGGAGACTCCGCCAGGGAATTGAGGGAGACGGCAATGCATCTGCAGCAGACCTTAAGTACCTTCGGTGTGAAAGTGACGATCACGGATATCAGCCAGGGCCCCAGTGTCACCCGTTATGAACTGCAGCCGGAACAGGGGGTAAAGGTATCCAAAATCGTAGGACTCACAGATGACATTAAGCTGAATCTGGCCGCCATGGATATCCGGATCGAGGCGCCGATTCCGGGGAAAGCCGCCATCGGTATTGAGGTGCCTAATAAGGAGACTATACCTGTGGGGCTGAGAGAGATTTTGGAGAGCAGAGAATTCACGGAACATAAGTCGAAGATCGCATTTGCGGTGGGCAAGGATATAGCAGGCAAAGTGGTGGTGGAAGATATCGCCAGGATGCCCCATATGCTGATTGCCGGGGCTACCGGTTCCGGAAAATCGGTCTGTATCAATACATTGATCATGAGTATTTTGTATAAGGCGGATCCCAATGACGTGAAGTTGATTCTGGTGGATCCGAAAGTGGTTGAGCTGAGTATTTACAACGGAATTCCTCATTTGCTCATTCCGGTGGTGACAGATCCCAAGAAGGCTTCGGCGGCGCTTCATTGGGCTGTGTCGGAAATGGAGTCAAGATATGCGAAATTTGCAGAGTACGGTGTGCGGAAGCTGGAGGAGTATAATAAGAAAGTAGAAATGCGGCGGAAAAAGGGAGAGACGGGTGTCCCTCCCCAATTGCCCCAGATTGTCATCATCGTGGACGAGTTGGCAGATTTAATGATGGTATGTCCGGGGGAAGTAGAGGGCCATATCTGCAGACTGGCACAATTGGCCAGGGCCTGCGGGATCCATCTGATCATTGCAACCCAGCGGCCCAGCGTGGATGTGATCACAGGACTGATCAAGGCAAATATGCCCAGCAGGGTGGCTTTTGCCGTGTCCAGCGGGGTGGATTCCAGAACCATTCTGGATATGGTGGGCGCTGAAAAGCTGCTGGGAAGGGGCGATATGCTTTTTGCGCCTCAGGGATATCCCAAACCTGCCCGGGTACAGGGGGCATTTGTCTCCGATCAGGAGGTGGCAGATGTGGTTGATTTCCTGAAAAATCAGGCCCTGGGCAATACCTATGCGGCGGAGATCGAGGAGAAAATCGCCAGTCTGGGCAGCGGTACCGGGGGCGGCGAAAAATCCTCCGGCGGCAGTGTTGTGGACGAATTGTTCGAAAAGGCAGGGCGTCTGATCATTGACAAGGACAAGGCTTCTATCGGAATGCTCCAGAGGGCATTGCAGATCGGATTTAACAGGGCGGCCAGAATCATGGATCAGCTCTGTCAATATGGTGTGGTAGGAGAGGAAGAGGGGACCAAGCCCCGGAAGATTCTGATGAGTCCCGAGCAGTTTGAACAGCTGTTGGAAGAGGTGGCGTAAGTGCCTTGGCAAATTTAGCGATTGCGAGTATATATCATAAAAAGGAGAAAAACCCATGAAGACAGACTTAGAGATTGCGCAGGAAGCAGTAATGGAGCCCATCGGCAGGGTGGCTGAGAAGCTGGGGATTCCGGAGGATGCCCTGGAGCTGTACGGCAGGTACAAAGCAAAGATATCCGACGAATTTCTGGACTGCATCGCAGACCGGCCGGACGGAAAGCTGATTTTGGTGACAGCTATCAATCCCACGCCTGCAGGAGAAGGGAAGACCACTACCAGCGTGGGGCTGGGACAGGCGTTCGGCAGATTGGGGAAAAAGGCGGTGGTGGCCCTGCGGGAGCCCTCACTGGGGCCCTGCTTCGGTATCAAGGGCGGCGCGGCGGGAGGCGGTTATGCGCAGGTAGTCCCTATGGAGGAGCTGAATCTTCATTTTACAGGGGATTTTCATGCCATAACTTCTGCAAACAATTTGCTGGCAGCGCTGCTGGACAATCATATTCAGCAGGGAAACGACCTGCGGATTGACAGCCGCCAGATTGTCTGGAAGCGCTGTATGGATATGAACGACAGGGTTTTGAGAAATATTGTGGTAGGGTTGGGTGATAAGACGGACGGTTTCGTGAGGGAGGATCATTTTGTCATAACGGTGGCCAGTGAGATTATGGCGATTCTGTGTCTGGCAGAGGACATGGGCGATCTGAAGGAAAGGCTGTCCAGAATCATCGTTGCCTATAATTATGACGGAGAACCGGTGACGGCAGGGGATCTGCATGCGGTGGGCGCCATGGCGGCGCTTTTGAAGGATGCCATGAAGCCGAATCTGATTCAGACGCTGGAGCATACGCCGGTATTGGTACACGGCGGACCTTTTGCCAATATTGCCCATGGCTGTAATTCCGTCCGGGCCACAAGAGCGGCTCTGAAGATGGCGGATTACTGTATTACGGAGGCCGGATTCGGCGCTGATTTGGGCGCGGAGAAATTTTTCGATATCAAGTGCCGGATGGCTGGTTTAAAGCCGGATGCAGTGGTACTGGTTGCAACAATCCGCGCTTTGAAGTATAATGGAGGTGTGGCGAAGGCCGAACTGAACAGCGAGAATCTGGAAGCTTTGCGGCGGGGAATCGTAAATCTGGAAAAACATATTGAGAATGTGCAGAAATACGGCGTTCCTGTGGTAGTGACGCTGAATTCCTTTGTGAGCGATACTGCCGCCGAAGTTGACTATGTGCGGGAATTTTGCGTTGAAAGGCAGTGCGAATTTGCGCTTTCCCATGTATGGGAAAAGGGAGGAGAGGGCGGCGAGGAGCTGGCCCATAAGGTATTGGAGACGCTGGAGACAAAGGAGAGCCATTTCCGGGTGCTATATGAAGATTCTCTGCCGTTGGAGGATAAAATCCGCACGGTTGCCACGCAAATCTACGGAGCGGGAAGTGTGACTTTCTCGGCGGCGGCCAGAAGGCAGTTGAAAAAGCTGACGGAACTGGGCTTCGGACAATTGCCTGTCTGTATGGCCAAAAATCAGTATTCTCTCTCGGATGATCCGAAACGGCTGGGCAGGCCCAGGGATTTCGAGCTGACGGTGAGGGAAGTCTATGTATCTGCCGGGGCCGGTTTTGTGGTGGCTTTGACGGGAGATGTAATGACGATGCCCGGATTGTCCAAGAAGCCTTCCGCTTACGGAATTGATGTAAATGAGAATGGTGTAATTACCGGTTTATTTTAATGTAGAGGTAATAGGGATATGAAATGTCCTAATTGCGGATATGAGATGGCCGAAGGTACACTTTATTGTGAACACTGCGGCGAAGACATTCATATAGTACCTGATTTTGAGCCGGAGCTGGAGCAGACCATGGAACAGACAATCAATAATGTTCTGGAAGAGCTGCATCAGGATTTTGCAGAAGACACGGCAGAGGGGGACAGAGACGATCCGGAAGAAGAGCAGGAGTACGAGGAAATAAAACCTGTGCGGAAGAGAAGGCTCTGGCCCAGGATCGTACTGCTGATCACAATATTGCTGATTGCGGCGGCGGGGGCCGCGGCCTGGTACATACAGGGATACAATTCGGAAGAATATCAGGTGGAGAGAGCGCAGCAGTATGTGGATCAGGGAAAATATGATGAGGCCATAGCCTGTTTTGGAAGAGCGCTGGAGCTGGACCGGAACAATATTGAACTGATTTTCGGGCTGGCAGATGTGTATTTGCTGAAAAATAATAAGGTGGAATATGAATACCTTCTGCGGGAAATCGTGAGAAGCGAGTATGCGACGGCGGAGCAGCTGGACGGAGCCTACGGAAAGCTGATCGGGATCTACAGAGACAGAGGGGATTACCAGACCATTAACGACCTGCTCCTGGCAAGCAATAACGATGCGCTGCTCTCCGCTTATGAGAGTTATATTGCCAGGGCGCCGGAATTCAGCGTCAAGGAGGGGTATTATACCAGCATACAGCCCCTGAAGCTGACGGCTGTGGGTTCCGGCAAGATTTACTATACGCTGGACGGGGAGGAGCCCACGCAGGCCGACACCGAATATACGGCGCCGATTATACTGGAAAACGGGGACTATGTAGTTACGGCTTATTTCGTAAATGAGCGGGGGATTGCCAGCGAGTTCGTATCAAAGGAATACCATATTGAAAATGAGGAAATCCCGCCGCCGGAAGTGAATGCCATCAGCGGAGAATACAATTTTCCGATGTACATAGAAATCGTGGGCGATGCAGAGGAGGTATACTATACCACCGACGGCAGCGATCCTACATATACGTCCAATACATATACCGGCCCTATTCCCATGCCCCTGGGTAAATCCCATTTCAAATTTGCCAGGATCGTGGAGGGAGTTACCGGTACCGTTGCAGAGAGAAATTACCGGTTGGAACTGAATACGGATTATACGCCGGAAGAGGCCGTGGATGCCGTGAAACTATATTGCCTGACCATCGGTAAGATCCGAAATATGGAGGGTGATTTCGACGAATCCGGAGATTCCTATGTGTATCAGTATCTCTATGTGACGAATATTCAGAAAGTGGATGATTTCTATGTGATTGTGGAGGTCTACAGGACGGCGGACGGGAATATGACGCGGACAGGAAACAATTTTGCGGTAAATGCTTACACCGGGGAGCTGTTCAAGCTGCAGAGGGACGACCGTGGGCGTTTAAGTTTGATCGAAATAGAAGGATATGATATTTTTCCCGAAGAGGAGTAGAGAGGTGGATTATGTACAAAATTGTTAAGAAAGAAGAGCTGACCACGAATATTTATCTTATGGATGTGGAGGCGCGGAGGGTGGCGAAAACCTGCCAGCCGGGACAGTTTGTCATCGTGCGCACGGATGAAGAGGGCGAGAGGATCCCGCTTACCATCTGTGACTATGACAGGGAGAAGGGAAGCGTGACTATCGTGTTCCAGTGTGTGGGCGCAGCCACCGCAATGATGGCTGCGCTGAAGGAGGGAGATGCTTTCCGGGATTTCGTAGGACCGCTGGGATGTCCTTCCGAACTGGTGAAGGAGACGCCGGAGGAACTGCAGAAAAAGAGGATTCTCTTCGTGGCGGGAGGCGTGGGCGCAGCGCCGGTATATCCTCAGGTAAAGTGGCTTCATGAAAGAGGCGTGGCAGCGGATGTGATCGTGGGAAGCAAGACAAAGGATCTGCTGATTCTGGAGAAGGAGATGGAGGCAGTGGCCGGAAATCTCTATATTACTACAGACGACGGTTCCTATGGTAGAAGCGGCATGGTGACTCAGACGATCAAAGAGCTGGTGGCTGAGGGGAAGCAATATGACGTCTGCATCGCTATCGGCCCTATGATCATGATGAAATTCGTATGTCTCCTTACGAAGGAACTGAACCTTCCCACGGTGGTGAGCCTGAATCCCATTATGGTGGACGGTACGGGCATGTGCGGGGCCTGCCGCGTGACGGTGGGCGGGAAAGTGAAGTTCGCCTGTGTGGACGGTCCGGAATTTGACGGGCATGCGGTGAATTTTGATGAGGCAATGCGCCGCCAGACGCTCTATAAGACCGAGGAAGGAAGGGCTATGCTGAAGCTGCAGGAGGGGGACAGCCACCATGGCGGATGCGGGAACTGCTAAAGGTACAAACATATTTTAGAGGAGGCCTGAGGCGCCCGCCGGGTTCTGCCCCAAGACAATGCCTGTTTTGTATACATTGTGTGAAATCATTCGGTGCGGCGGAAGCTTTAGGGCCAGGGGTTCCGATAAGGATTACGAAATAGATTTTGGATGCGCGGATGGTCCGGTGCGGTTTCGACTGTCAGCCAGAAAGCGGGATGCCTGAAGGGAAGGCAGGGTTTTGGCCATTTCTGGCATGAAAGAGTATGGAAAATTTTTGGCTGTTTCTGTATAACGAGTGGGCGCTTCTGTAGTGTAGGGCAAAAAGCGGCAAAGGTTTTCGCTCACGAGTATAAAAATATGGAGGATTGGGAATAAATGGACGTTTTGACGAAAATCCCGGTGAGGGAGCAGGACGCGAAGGAGCGTGCTGCAAATTTTGAGGAAGTATGTCTGGGATATAATAAAGAGGAAGCCCAGGCGGAGGCTGTCCGCTGTATCAATTGTAAGAATGCCCAGTGTATCAAGGGCTGCCCGGTGGCCATCGATATCCCCGGTTTTATTCAGAAGGTAAAGGAAGGCAATATAGAGGAGGCATACCAGGTCATCAGCAAATCCAGCGCGCTTCCTGCTGTCTGCGGGCGTGTATGTCCCCAGGAGACTCAGTGCGAGGGAAAGTGTATCCGGGGTATCAAGGGAGATCCCATTTCCATCGGCAAACTGGAGCGCTTCGTGGCTGACTGGGCCAGGGAGAAGGGGATCAAGCCCGAAGGCGCCGCCGCAAAGAAAGGGAAAAAGGTTGCAGTCATCGGTTCCGGCCCTGCAGGATTGACCTGCGCCGGAGATCTGGCAAAGATGGGTTATGATGTGACCATTTTTGAAGCCCTTCATGAGCCCGGCGGTGTATTGGTGTACGGTATTCCGGAATTCCGTCTTCCCAAGAAAGCGGTTGTGGCGGAAGAAATCGAAAACGTAAAGGCTTTGGGCGTGAAAATCGAGACCAATGTAGTAGTGGGCAAGTCTGTCACCATTGATGCTCTGATACAGGAGGAAGGATTTGAGGCGGTGTTTATCGGCTCGGGAGCGGGGCTGCCCAAGTTCATGGGAATTCCCGGGGAGAACTCTAACGGTGTCTTCTCCGCCAACGAATACCTGACCAGAAGCAATCTGATGAAGGCTTTCGACGGCAATTCCAATACGCCTATTATGCATAGTAAGAAGGTGGCTGTGGTAGGCGGCGGAAATGTGGCCATGGATGCTGCCAGGACGGCGCTGCGTCTGGGGGCTGAAGTACATATCGTATACCGCCGCAGCGAAGAGGAGCTGCCTGCCAGAGTGGAAGAGGTGCACCATGCGAAGGAGGAGGGAATCATCTTCGATCTGCTGACCAATCCGACCGAGATCCTGGCAGATGAAAAGGGCTGGGTGAAAGGTATGAAATGTATCAGGATGGAACTGGGTGAGCCGGATGCATCCGGACGCAGGAGGCCAGTGGAGATTCCGGATTCGGAATTTACCATGGAGCTGGATACCGTGATCATGTCTTTGGGTACTTCGCCGAATCCGCTGATTTCTTCCACAACGGAGGGACTGGAGACCAATAAGTGGAAATGTATTGTCGCCGAAGAATCCAACGGACAGACCAGTAAAGAAGGGGTCTATGCAGGCGGCGATGCCGTGACAGGGGCAGCCACCGTGATCCTGGCCATGGGAGCCGGGAAGGCGGCAGCAAAGGGAATAGACGAATATTTGAGCTGCAGGTAACCCCGGCGCCCCTGGCCTGCCATGGGAGCCGGGAAGGCGGCAGCAAAGGGAATAGACGAATTTGAGTTAGGATACATGCCGGGACGGTGGTTGGGATATAGCCGCCGCTCCGGAATAGAACAGGAGAAATTTTATGGTAAAACATATCGTTTTATGGAATTTTGCAGAAGGACTTTCCATGGAAGAGAAAGACCGGGCAGGAGAGAAGATGAAGGCTTTGCTGGAACCCATTAAAGATCTGGTATCCGGCGCGGTGGAGCTTGAAGTGATTCGCAATCATTTGTCTTCCAGCAGTTGTGATATAGCCTTGATCTCTACCTTTGAAAGCCTGGATTCTCTGATGACCTATCAGAATCATCCGGCTCATGTGGAAGCCGGAAAATACGTGCGGAGTGTCACCTGTAACAGAACCTGTATGGATTATGAGTTTGCATCTAAGTAGTGTCATATGCTTTGTTCTAAGCTGATTCAGAAGAAAGTAGGTAGACAGATATGCCTTGGTGTCCAAAATGTAAAAGCGAGTATAGGGAAGGTTTTTCGGTGTGTGCCGATTGCGGCAGCGAATTGGTGGATGAAGAGGAATTTGCGCGTCTGGAAGCAGAACGGGAAGAGAAACGTTTCGCGGCGGCCCATGCAGCCTGTATTTTGGCACCGGGCTGCAGCGGCCTGGAGGCTGATATAGACCGGATGCAGGGCAGGGAGCCGGGGAAGGTCATGAACGATCCGTTGGAGGAAGAGTCTGAGGAAGCGGCGGTTTTCGCAGCGGGAACAGAACAGGCCCGGGCAGACAGCGCAAAGTGTGAAGAGGAGGAAATGTCGGAAAGACCGTCGGAAAACAGCGGCATGTCTGGAAAAACCTATACTGCTTCATGCAGTGGCATGTACCAGGATAATGCCCAGAGAGCCAGTGAAAATCGTTCTTCCGCATGGGTTCTCATGGTAGTAGGAGGTCTTGGAATTGTCGTTATCGTGCTTGGAATTGCAGGAGTGATTCCGCTGCACTTCAGTAATCCCTATCTGTTCTATGGTGTGATGGCTGCCATATTTATTTTATTTGTGGTGGCAGGCATCGTATCCATGAAAAATGCCCTCAAATTTGAAAAGCGTGCGGAATCAGAGAATTCCGTCAAAAATGCCCTCCTGGAGTGGTGCGGGCGTAACCTTCGGGCGGAGGAGCTAGACCGACAGATCGGGAAGGATTTCGTCTCCTCTATGGAAGAAGGGGCGCGGGAAATTCTCTATTTTAAACGTTTTGAGGCAATTAAGGCGAGACTGAACCATCAGTTTCTGAATCTGGACCAGGGATTCCTGGAAAAGCTCATCGACGATACGGTTTATGAGATGATTTTTGGTGAAGATGAGGAGGCAGTTTGAAATATTTTAGCTTCTGAAAAGATACTTTTTGGATACAGAGGAGAAAAAAGAAGGATACAGAAGGCAGTTAAGATAATCTCATTAAAAATTGATACACAGATATACGCGTGAAAGTGAGGTTATATTATGAAAAAACATTTTCTGACTGTATGTATCCTGATGATATGTACAATGTTTGTCGCCTGCGGGAAGGCGGGATATCGGTCCTCGGCGGAGGAGCCGCAGAGCACCGATGTCTCGGCAGGAGGTATGGAGGATTCGTATTCAGATGCAGACCGGTCCGGGGATGCAAGCCAGTCTCCGGAGGCAGATCATTCCGCGGAGTCAGGCGCCGATTCAGAGGCAGGCCGGTCTTCGGAATCAGCCGGAGCAGAGACATCAAAAGATAAGGATTTGTCTTCCAAGTCAATGAAGGATTCCCGCCTTCAGGATACCGAAAAAGAGGTGGAGGAGATTTCCGGAGAAGAGGAATCGGTGACACTTTCGGACAAAATACTGAAAGCCGGCGACACAATGACAGATTTGTTTCCATTAGATGACGATCCGCAGAACCAGGGGCTGGTCATCACTCTGAAGGAAGCGAAATTCTACGAAACCCCGGAGGATGCAGGTCTGGACAGATTGCAGATGGAGGAGCAGACGGAGAATTTTGACATATCCGGCAATCCGGAGTGGTGCGGCATCGGCGAAGGGAAGCTTCTGGTCTGCGACCTGAACGTGAAAAATATCAATCATGACAGGGAGGATGAATTGCATATCAGTGAGATTATGATAGCCTATGCAGATCCGGATACCCGAAAGGTGGGCATAGTATCCTGCGCCCCGGCATATTTATCGGCATCTTCATCTAAAGTGGGGGCCCCGGATTACTACCATTATCAGCTTCCCAAGGGAGAAAGCAAGGAAATGAAGGTTGCCTGGCTGATTCAGGAGTCTTATGAACCCGAAAATCTGTATTTGTGCGTGACTTATGATGTGAAAGAGCCCGGGGAGAGACAATATTTCAAGCTGACCGGGGAGTGAGGAGGATTCTTGAAAATTAGTATTGCCTGTGTGGGTAAGATAAAGGAGAAATTTTACAGAGACGCCGTTTCGGAATATGAGAAACGGTTGAGCAGATACTGCAGGCTGGAATTTCTGGAAGTTACAGATGAAAAAACGCCTGACGGGGCCGGTGAGGCCTTAGAGGAGCAGATAAAGGAAAAAGAGGCATGGCGCCTCCTGGAGAAAATCCGCGAGGACGCCTTTGTCTGTACTTTGGAGATCGAAGGAAAACATATGACCTCCGAGGGTTTTGCCCGGTGGATGGAGGGCCTGACGGTAAAAGGAACCAGTCATATCGTGTTCGTCATCGGCGGTTC
Organism: uncultured Acetatifactor sp.; assembly: GCA_910584865.1. Taxonomy (GTDB): domain Bacteria; phylum Bacillota; class Clostridia; order Lachnospirales; family Lachnospiraceae; genus Acetatifactor. Next base: position 1,102 of record CAJUCE010000063.1, on the reverse strand, counting down.
CCTGGGCCTGCATGAATCCGTGCGCCGCCGGGCGGATATGGCGCTGAGCTTTTCGGACATGACCTTTCCACACCAGCTGATGCGTGTGATTCTGACGGAGCAGATTTATCGGGCTTTTCGGATTATACAGGGGGAACCGTATCATAAGTAAAGGCGAAAAGGAAAGGATGTTCTTGGGAATAAAAGAGAATAAGAGTTATATTTTAACCCCATGGGAGTGTGCGGCTTCCATGGGGTTTACTGTTCGTGACAATAAGGCTCTTACAACGTAGGTTTTATTGCAGAGTCTGTGTTTCTTCTGGCGGGATATATTCTATCGAATCAGTCAAATTACACTCCAATACATAGCACAGGCGTTTCAGAATATTAATATCCAGACGTTGTATCTTGTTATCCCTGTAATTTCTTAATTGTGTTCTCTGCATTTCTGTGCGAAAGGATAACTGATTGAGAGAAATGTTTTTTTCTTCTAATATTTCAGCTAAGTGAATTTTTATATCGCCGTAACCGTCTGAGTTGACCGGAAGCTGGCGTAAAGGGTTTTCTTTCTTGGGCATGTTGACACCTCCAATATCATTATATTTCATCCAAGATGTGCAGGGCGGTATGGGCGGCTTCTGCGCTGTTATCCCGAAACTGGATGAAGCCGCAAAGAAAGCCTACCGACAGATATTGGAGAAGCATTATATCCAGGAATCTATGTATGAATATCTTGATATGGTCACAGTCGGCGGCACAGACTGGGTAGAAGCCCTGTATCTTACCAACAATGATTATGGAATCATATTGATTTACCAGAAAGGAGTCGAAACATGATTTTAGGATTTTTAGCGGCTGTGGGAAGTACCATAGCATCCACCGTTATTATTGAATCCGTGACAGCAGGCGTTGGACTGGGAATTTCCATCTATACAGCGTCAAAGTGTGCGAAGCAGAGCGGCAGAACACGGAGAAAGTAGGGGCAAAAAGAATATGTGGGGATTGGCGGTCAACCCCTCACATATTCCTTTTTTTATAATAGGAAAGTTCTCCAAATGACGACAAAAACATAATAAAAACCCGCCAAAAGGCGGGCGCAACAAAGAGGACGATGTGGTCAGAA
>CAJUCE010000062.1:5791-13542 GCA_910584865.1 uncultured Acetatifactor sp. | reverse complement strand
CAGCCCGACTGTAACTGGGGATGGGACTCCCACCGGGAATGTTATTTCTTCGGCTGCCATCTCTACATGTATGTGGCTTAAAAAGAGAAAAAAGGGTGATTATTTCGGTCATATACCGGATAATGATCCTTTTTCTGCTGTATGGAAAGAGACAATGAGGGAATGCTTTCTTCCTGCCGTTCGTGGACCACCCTTCACATCCTGAATATATTTATCTTTAAAAAGTAGCGTACCAAACTACCATCGCAGGTATAATCGTCCTTATAACAAGATGCGATTTTTTTAACAGAATTTTCCCACCGGCATCCGGCTTATATCTACTTTTCAATATGACCATGCGCCTTTCCCATGGTCAAAAAAAGCACCCAAATAGATCTCTGATGAACCATGTTTTTTTTGTTCACCAGAAATCTGGATGCTTAGTAGTCTTATACGCTACTATATAGAGATGTCTATACCATTTTTACTTTTAAAAGGTATGCCATTACACTACTAACAAGGAGGTGACGACAATGTCTCTATCAATCAAGGATGCCCAGGCTTTCAAAAACGCACTGAAAGCTGCCAGGGCAAAAAAACGTCTGACACAGGCTACATGCGCAGAACTCCTTGGCCATTCTCTTTCCTTCCAGAAAGATTTGGAGCGCTGCCGCTGTTCCCCCAGTATTGAAGGTTTTTACCATATCTGCAGAACGCTGAATATATCTGCGGATGACTGTATCTTCTCAGACAGTCACAAAACGGACTCTACATACCATGAATTGCTGCGGCTTCTTTCTCAATGTGACGAGAAAGACCTGTCCGTATTACTTGCCACCGCCACGGCTCTGGCAGGAACTGACAGAAGCGCAGAGGTAACAGAAGCTCTGTAAATGGAATTCTTATGCCACAAGGCAGAAAAAAGCCAGCAGTACAGATAGTCTATCTGTACCGCCGGCTTTTCTTTTCTGCCCTATTATATTTGTCACAGTCAGTTCCACAAACAGAGGATTGTATATTTCACTTTAACCGCCCATTACGGCTTAATAACAGTATAAACCCGTTGACCGATTCAAAGAAGATATTAAATCAATTTAGTTTTCCTTTAAATAAACAGCTTTCCATTGTTCTATTCTTTTTGTAAAATTCTTTTCCAGATAATTTACATCCCACTTTCCCTGAGAAAATATCTGCCAGAGTGTAATAAGAAAAAATCCCTCTATCTCCTGTATCAGAAATTTCACATCAACCCTTGGACGAAATCCCGAAGTCTCTGCCAAAGCCATTATCTCCTCAGTTTTTTTATCGCATAATTTCCGGACATGGCTGCGGACAGGATCATTAAGCTCTGGGTCTTCCTCAAAAAAGGCCCTTAAAACAAATAAAAATATAACCGGATGCTCTCTCATAAACGTGAATCTTGCCATAAACCTTTGTTGTATGATTTCAAAAAAACCGGTTGCTCCAGTGTAATGCCTCGTCTGTATTTCACAAAACTGCCTTCCTGCATTTTCCCAAAGATACAAATGAAATTCCCTTTTATTTGAGAAGTAATGGAACAACAACGATTTAGATATTCCTCCGGCATCTGCAATTTTTGACATAGAGGCTTCCTTATAACTATTTTGCGAAAACACCTCATATGCACATCTAATAATACGCTCCTGCTTTTCCTTTGAAATGGAAAAAAATTTCTCATTCATACTGTTACACCATTCTGCTTTTACAAAAATATGTTTTCTTACTGTATAAATACAGAATCCCCATTACCATAAAAATCTGCCCCACACTTATTATCAGAGTCTTGGCACTAGGGAACCGATACAGTGAAGTCAGGCTGTACATTCCCCCTAAAACCGTATTGGACCATGCGTGGAGCAAAATGGAAACCCAGATGCTTCCTGTAATTCTGTGTGCCGCTGCTAAAGTCACTCCTAAAGTAATACAAAACAGGGTAAAAGCTACAAAGCTATATGTATTCTGTGATGAGTTGGGAATGAACCATAAAGGCAGGTGCCAGACGCTCCATACAATTCCTTCTATGACTCCTGCTGCCAGGAATGGAAATCCTTTCTGAAGTACAGGTTGGAAAACCCCCTGCCACCCAATTTCCTCCAACCCCCCGCCGTAAATCATCAATGGCATAAAAAGGATAAACAAGTACCATGGATTTCCTGTATACTGTTCTTGGAGAACACAGGCTCCAAATTGAATTGCCCCAAATAAGATAAGGATGGTAAAGCTTCTTTTCCTGCTGTCCATCCGAAAAATCTTTTTCAGAAATCCTTTCCATGTAACAGAAGCATATTTCCTTTCAACAATAAACGCTGCATAGGCCGGAGCCATTCCACATCCGGCTCCCAACAGCACATAGTACAATATCTGCATTAATTTTTCATCCAGCAGGTTCAATCTGTAAAGAACGATGATTGTCGTCTCGCTCCCCCAAGCAATCAGAAAAGAATATATTAAAAATACCCATATCATTTTTTTCTCAGTACTACTTAATCTTTTATTGTTTGAATCTACCTTGTCCTTGCTACCCATTATATTTCCATCCTTTCAATCTTCCGGGCCATATCAAAAATGAACAGTACCCCTGCCAACAGAACCACGATTGTAACCCCCATTACCATAGTCAGGTGATTATTTATGTCTGCTGCCATATTTGCCAACAGCATACTGAGAAGAACAGCGCTGAGTACTGTTATGGAATTGGATTTTTTAATGAACCCAATCCGAATAGAGCAAAGTACAATTCCATCAGCAAGAAATGCCAGTATCAGCGTATCCCGATAAATAAGTAAAAGATCCATGATATACAGGCCGTTATCCACCAGAGAAAGCATGTGCCCGGTGACAGCGAATGCCAGAAAACTCCCATAAGTACATGCCGGCAGCGCTACCATAATAAAGGCCAGAAGCAGCCCTGTCTTCACCCACACCACGATTTTCCTGTCAATTGGATAGCTGAACAGTAAAATTGCGCAGGAGCCGCTGTATTCTTTCATCACATAGCCAAACCCCATTGCAGAAGCCAGCCCGGAAAAAGCCATAAGCGCAATCGCACCCCCTACCGCCGCTATCCCACGGTAAGAAGAAAAAAGAATCTCGGAAGCTTCAGACCCCGATTCCAGATGGGGTACCCATGCAAAAATATAAAATAACCCCAGCAAGCAGAAACATATAACCAACGCCGAAATACAATATAGCCTGATATTCATTTTTTTAAGTTCCATTTTCAACAGATTCACGTTCTGACACCTCCACGCATAATATTGAAAAAGTAATCTTCCAGCCCCTCCGGGCAGTCTTTTCTGACCTGAGCCATGGACACCTCCTTTGCGATGGAGCCGTCTGCCAGTACACCCACCCAGTCGGCCACATGCTCTATCTCGCTTAAAATGTGGCTGGAGATAAGCAGCGCCATACCGGATTCTCTGGCCAGTGAGAGGAACAGCTCCCTCATCTGCCGGATTCCCACAGGGTCAAGTCCATTGACGGGCTCATCCAGTACCAGCAGCTTTGGCTCATGGCTGATCGCCCTGGCAATCGCCAGACGCTGCCTCATTCCTAGGGAAAACTTCGAGACAGGCTGTCTCCCGGTGTTTTGAAGCCCTGCCCGGTTAAGTACTTCCTCAATCTTATCCACGCCGCAGCCCATGTACTGCAGATGCAGTTCCAGATTCTCCCTGGCTGACAAATGTTCATAGAATACCGGTGTTTCAATCAATATTCCCATCTCCCGTAAAAATTCCTTGTCCTGTCCTGAAACAGATGTTCCTGAGAATATGATTTCACCCGAATCCGGACGGAGCAGTCCTGTAATCATTTTGAATGTGGTGGTCTTTCCGGCTCCATTCACCCCAAGAAGCCCGTAGATCATACCACGTTCTACGGACAGGTTCATTCCGTGTATCATTTCCCTGCCGTCAAAAGCTTTTGCCACATTCCGCACTTTCAGTATCTTCTCATTCATTGCACCCATTTCCTCCTAATTCCCTTAGAATATTTTTTGCATACAGCGCGATAAGAAAGGAAACAGCGCCTGTTCCAACAGCAAATAAAGGGGCAGAGCAAAACGCAGGATTGCGTTGCCAAAAAGGGAGATAATCTGCCCTGCAACCACCAGCGTAAAGTCTCTGCCGCAGCATGTTTTTCTATGATTCATTACAGCCACCTCCTTTCTCCATACAGAGTAAGGCAGGTGGGAACCCCCAGGTCAACAGGGGATTTTAAAAATTTTTACGGTTCCTTATTTCAGAGGAACCCAAACCTCATAAAAATGCTTGTCCGCCTTCTCATTCAACATGACCAGGCGGACGAAAATATACACCATTCCCCTGAATGCCGCCTGCTGCCGCAGCGCCCATTCATGGCAGGACCGGAACATCTTTTCGGGAATGGATGTGTCGTCATTATCTGCCAGCAGCGTAGTATAGAGACATTTCCCATGCTCCAGAAACATGCCCCTGTCCCCGTTATCCGCTTTTTCGGCAGGTTTTACCACATACATTTCAGAACCCTTATATCCTGATTCATCAAAAGTGATTGCCCTGACTACATTAGAAAGAATGTCCTCTTTCTCCAGTTCAAGATGGCACAGTACTTTTTCCTGGTATTCCTCAAAAGAGCCAACCTCCGGGAATGCTTCCCTGACACAATATGGTTTCAGCTCCCTGATTTCAAACTTGCCTTCCCCATAAACGGCATTCCGGCAGAAATCCTTTGTTTCCTTTAGCCGTTCCCGCATTTCCTCAAGCCGCGTAATCTGTTCCTGCAGACAGTCAAGCTGCTGCTGAAACAGTCTGTCATAGCCTTCGGTTCCTGTTTCCTTCAGAAGGCCCTTCATCTCAACAGGGAAGAAACCACGCTTTTTATAAAAGTCTATGGACATCAGGCGGGACATGTCATACAGGTCGAATTCCCGGTACTGGCTCCCCTGGCTTCTCTTGGGGCTGAGCAGGCCGATTTCCTCATAATAGCGCAGAGTTTCCCTGGTAAATCCCAGATGCCGGAACACGTCTTTGGTATGGTAAATTGCAGATGCCTGGTCACCGCCCCCATGATCCGCTGGAAAAAGATCCCCGTTCCCTTTCCTCTTCCTGTCATCCTTATGTTTCACCGTCTTTTTGAAATGTCGTTTATCCACAGGTTTCTCGGCAGAAACAGGCACCAGCCAGCTTTTTCCTTTCTTAACTGCGCCCTTCACCCGTCCGGTCTCACAATAGTAAGCGGCCATACGGCTTGATATATTCCATTTTTTTGCTGCTTCCACAGTGGTCAGATAATCCATCACTTATCTCCAGTTCTGTATATTTCAGATACCTGAAATATATCCCTGTTTCTTATTCCTGTCAATACCTATATATAGCTCAGGTCATCCGGTATTGATAGCCCAGCCCTTCATTTTTCTACCCGCGGCAGTTCCAGTTCTTTTTGTTCGATCGTATTCGATAGATACCGGAATGTTCCATCCGGGAATGGCTGGACTACAATCTGATTTGTGAAAGCATAATCCGAATTGTAATCAATCCAGACTCCGTCCACATAAAGTGTAATTGTTCCATCCTCACCCTGTTTGTAATCTACCACTTCCCCAAAAGGCGGAAACTGCCTTGCAAATATCATTTCATATTCATAGCTGTCCACATCAGCACGGTAGCCGCAATGCTCCCTCAACTGTTCTACGGATACCGGAAAACAGGTCGTCATAACACGTTCATATATTTCTGCCGGTATCAACCCGCCCTCTGTCTTAAAAGGTTCATCTGTGTATATTGGATATATGTCCTCAAACATGCATGGCATTAAAATCTCTTCCACGTTGCTGGCGTCCCAGTTTGTCACAAGCATATTATAGTTCACAAAGCTAAGCCCATATATGTACTTTTTTGTCAGCTCCCTGCATTCATCCGACAAAGGCTTTACCCTGTAATACTCCCTCAGATTTCCATGTGCGATTGTTTCCGTATTTGTATAAATAAAATACCCTTTTTCTGTCAGCCTTATCTCTTCCAGATCATTGCTCCCAAAGCCTTTTATCTCCGGTATGCCGCCTTCCCCCCAGCCTACCGACACATAAAAGGACTGTATTTTCCCGTTTCTATGAATAAATGTCAGCGCACCTATGTTCCCATCCATGTATACGCTAAACACGGTAACCATTGCATCCCTTCCGGAAACATAAGCAGAATAGAAATCCTGCATTTTTTGATAGTTTTCCATATTCATGTCATCAGAAACACTCACAAGTCCCTGTTCGCCCAACCGCTTCACTACTTCTTTCCTCTGTTGCTCCGAAAAACCCTCAATGCGGGAATACTCTGTTTCAGGATACACAATTTCAGCCTCCTTATAAAGCTCCCTGCACTGCTCTGCCGCTGTCATTGCCTCGTCCCGCAAATTCTGTTCTTCTTCGGTTGTCAAAATACTGACCGGTTCTGACGTCACGATAGGGAAAACTCCGTCTGATTCCTCATCTTCCCCTGCGGCTTCGACTTCATCAATCAAACGCCTGCGTCCCTCCTGCATCCGCTTTTTGGCATCTTCAGACCAGTTTTCTTCTGCATACTCCCGGAATGGAACCAGCGTTTCCTCTCCCTCCTGTACAAAGGGATAAAACAGTTCCAATGTTTCGTTTCCCGGAGAAATCTGTGCAACGAATTTTGTTTCTATCCTTTCCGATTCCGGCTCACTGTTCATTTCCACGAGATATCCATTGATGATTTTCCCTGCAGCTTCCTTCTCCCCAGGCGATTCCAGTTCATCCCTGGCCTGCAGCATCCCCCGAATCAACGGGTCATCGATCGGTTCCCTGACCCGCTTCCAGTCTGCCTGGAATGTCATTCTCCGAACCACATATCCATCCTTTTTACTCTCTTCCGTGACAAAGACCTCACAGTTCTCCAGGTTATAACGTCCCTTCTGGGATTCCTGCATAATACTGGTTACCTGCTCCGCTATTTCCGAATCACAGCTGTCAACAAACGCTTTCTCTTTCGAGCATCCCACCAGACACATGGCTGTCATAATTATGATTATCCCGAATTTAACCCCTGCTATGTTCAATTTCTGTTTACTCCTTATCATTTTCTTCCTCGAAATCTGTATCTGGTAAGGGGGCATCTCTGAAATCCGCTATGTAAAAATCCGCCGCCTGCTCCATCTGCACCCTGTACCGGGCAGAATATTTGTCATATACAGCGCATACCAGCATTCCGGCATGCTTCGCGCTTTTGACAGCCGGCAGAACATCCTCGAAGACCAGACAGTGCTGTGGGGCTGCCCCTAACCTCTGCGCCACAAGTTCAAATACATCCGGATACTCTTTTCCACGTTTTACTTCATCCGTGGAGCAGAGAATATCAAACAATCCCAAAACAGAATTATGTTCCAGACAGGGAAGGAACAATTCTCCTGGCAGCCCTGTGGCAACCGCCAGTTTCATGCCGCGTTTTTTAAGTTCTATAAGATATTCCCATGCGTATGGCGACAGTTTCACATGATGGGCATATTCATAAACAGCCATCTCCTTCCATTCCCTGATGATATCCTCCGATTTCTCGGAAAGTCCAAACAGGTCTATTGTATACTGCGCCGCTTCCTCAAAGCTGCGGGCACAGATTTCAGTCACATAGTCTGCCGGAACCGGCAGTCCACGCTTCTGCAGATAACAAATGTCAATCTTCTCCTAGACATCCATCGAATCAAGCAGTGTACCATCCAGGTCAAAAATCACGGCTTCAAACCTCATATTTGTCCTCCTCACA
>CAJUCE010000062.1:0-5606 GCA_910584865.1 uncultured Acetatifactor sp. | reverse complement strand
AACATACAACAAAAATCCCCTGAATACAATCTCTTCGCAGATACCTGCTGCCAGCGCCGTTACAGTAAAATACCCCTTCTCCCGCCTGGTTCTTGGAATAAGCCCGTTTACAACACGGTCATAGACTTTCCCTGAATGTGTTTTTTCCTTTATCTGTTTCGAAACAGAGCCCCTGTAGGACGGATTTATCAAAAACGCAGCTATTTGAAAAATAAATACCGCACTCAGCAGGCCGCATAGAATCCATGTTCCAAACATCAGATACCTATGGCTTCCCTGCAAAAAGCGGAGCGGCCGGAAGCCTGTTTCCTCCAGGGTAGCCGGTCCCATAACAATAAGTAACATGACAACACCCCCGGAAACTACATTCCACAGAAAGGAAAACCGGTATCTTTGTATCCGTTTTTCTTCTGACAGTTCATTCCCTTTTAATTTTTCTATCGCCGCATACCCTGTATATGCCGTTATAATAAGATAGATGATTATGCCCACAAATAAAATGATATCCATTGTTTTTCTCCCCACAATGCAGCCTACTTCAAATAAGCAATTCTCCACTGCCCGACTCGTTTCAAAAAATCCCTTTCCAGGCCGTCCGGGTCCAGCTTCCCGGCAGATAGCATCTGCCAGAGACTGTGAAACAGGTAGCTGTCAATCTCCTCCAGCAGCATTCCCACGTCAATACCAGGGCGGAACACGGAAAGGTCCACGAACCCCAGCAGCTCACCCGCTGCATCTTCATATACTTCTTTATATGACTTCCCGGTTGCCTCCCTGATTTCCAAGGGCTCCGCAAAAAGGGCCCGTATGGAAAATAAATATTCATCAGGGGCCGTTCTCATAAACTCACATCTTGCCAGAATCTTCCGGGTCATGATCTCAAAGAAATCCGTTGTTTCCTTGTAATACTTTAATTCTATTTCACAGGATATCCTGTTGATATTCTCCCAAAGGTATAAATACAGCTCCTTCTTATTCTGGAAATAATGGAACAGCAGAGACTTTGATATCCCGCCGGCAGCCGCAATCCGGAACATGGATGCTTTTTGGTAACTGCTGCCAGCAAATACCACATACGCAGCATTTATAATCCGCTTCTGCTTTTCTTCCGGCAGCGTAAAAAATTTCCCGTTCATCGAACCCCCCCTGTATCTGTTTTTTGTCTATAGTTTTTTCAGCAGTGCTGGTCCCTGTCTGGTAAGGATTACGATACATACCGTTGCAAACAGAGCGAATACCCCTATGGGCAGCGCCAGCGCGGTCCATGGAGTTGTTTTACTGCCCAGATAATAGAATCCTGCCGCCACCCCAAGTACCGCCATGGAAGCGAACATTGCCAGCACCGTGGCCATAGACTGCTTGATAACGACCGTTTCATTCACTGCGTCAAGCTTCGGAAAGCACAGGCCCATAAGCATTCCAAAGGCGGCATGCCCTATGGCGAAAAGCAGTGTGGCAATGAGCAGCACCGCCCCCTGCCGCAAAGAAAAACCAAAAGCAATCGAAATACACAGCCCGGCAATTACCGTACAGGGCAGGGTCAGCAGAAGCTGAAAGCCAACCTTAACCCAGAGCAGGGAGCTTTCCTCTATGGGGGATTCCCGCAAAATCCACAGGTATTTTCCCTCCAGACTGATAGAAGGCGCAGTGATGGGACAGGTGCAGAGGCAGAAACCAATCACGGCTGCCGCCATGGGAAGCAACGGTAAAGGATACCCTGCCATTTCCACATAAGCCAACAGTTTCTCTCTCATAACCAGGGAGGCTGCCCCTGCGGCCAGCAGCATAAGCAGACCGATACCGGCATTCCAGAAGTACATGGGCGTACCAAAAAAACGCTGCATTTCCTTTTTCAGCAAAGCCTTCTTCGGTCCGGAGGCAGTCTGTGCCGAGAGTTTGTAATTGCTCTGTACGGACCGTGCGGTAAAAGCAGTCACGGCTTGACGGTATCCCCGTCCAAGGCCCATTACCACCAGGGCAAACGGGAACACGCAGCAAAGGACAAAGGCCAGCAGCAGCCCCCAGTTTCCCATAATGCCTTCCCCCATCCACAGCATGGGTGCCGCCCAGGTAAGGGAGTTTTTCACTCCGGCGGCATTCTCAGCAAGACTGTTAATCATACCGCTTAGATGAAACGAGAAATAGAACACTGCTGCCATGAATATTCCCATCACAATATTCTGCCCCAACGCTCTGCGGGACACCCGGACAGACAGAAAGGCCACCAGCGCCCCCAACAATACGGACAGCGCCGTATCCAGCAGCGGAAGGGCCAGCACCGCGATCCCCAGCCGCATCCAGAACAGCAGGCTAAGCCCCACACCGTTTTGTGTCAGAAACGTACAGATTACCCCGGCGGGAACCAGTACGAAAACGGCGAACAGCAGGTTTTCCAGATAAATGGCAGTTACCCGGCTGGCCATCAGCATGGTTGTGGGCACCGGCATACTCAGCAGCAGGTCATTGTCCTTTCCGCCAAATACCACGCCCTTCACCGCAAAGGTGGTAAACAAAAGCCCGCCCACCAGTGCCACCATGCCCATGAACACAAATACCAACACTTCCATATTGGATGGTGCCAGCGCCTTCATCAGCATATAACTGTAAAGCCCGGACAGATACAGCCCCAGAAAGGCAATGAGAAAGACCGCGCCCAGCCCGGTAGCCGCTTTTCTCTTACTGCGTCCCCTGGAATTGGTTGAGGAAAGAAGCATGGACCGGAGGCTGACGTTCAACAGGACAAAAAATTTATTCATCGCTCCCCCTCCAGTTCTAAAAATACGCTTTCCAGGGAGGAATCCCCCACCAGCTCTGCCGTAGGGCCACTTTGTATCAGTTTCCCGTTTTTGATAATGGCAATCTGGTCGCACAGCTTTTCCGCCACCTCCAGTACATGAGTGGAAAAAAATACCGCTGACCCGCTTTGGCATAATTCTGACAGATAACCTTTCATTATATGTGCAGCCGAAGGGTCCAGACCTACAAATGGTTCATCCAGAATCAGCAGCCTGGGCCGCCGGATAAAAGCAGAAATTAAAGCCAGCTTCTGCCGCATCCCATGGGAATAGCTTCCAATGGGGGAACCCAGGTTGTCCGTGAGTTCAAAAGCATCGGAATATTTGCCAATGTCTGCGGTACGCTGATCTGCAGGAATGTCATACAGATCGGCAATGAAATTAAGGTAATCAATCCCTTTCATAAACGCATAGATGTCCGGGTTGTCCGGCAGAAAAGCGGTGACACGTTTCGCCTGCACAGGAGCCTTCTTAATATCGTGGCCGTCAATGGTGATGGTGCCTTCCGTAAAGTCCATCACCCCGGCCACAGCCCGAAGTGTGGTGGTTTTACCTGCTCCATTGTGGCCGATGAATCCATAGATCTCACCTGGCTCAACATGTAAGGTCAGGTCATCCACCGCCTTCTTCCCGCCGGGATACGTTTTCGAATAATGTTCAATATGAAGCATTAGAAATCTCCTTTCGTAACTCTGTTTCTTTCAACATGTTTGCTGATTTTATTCCAGGTGACAGCAATGCTGCTAATGTCAATATAACCATTATGGTCACAAAATACAGGTATCATTCTTATATTACATCCATAGCAGTTCTCCTGATGACACTACGGGCCGGACTTTATGTAAAAAATAAGAGCCTCCAAATAAATCAGAAGCTCTTTCCGGCGCACTGCGGCGTAAAAATATAAGATAATAACCTGCCCTCTCTGATTCGCTTTCTATATTATCACCCCATTGACCAATTTTGAGAAGCCCCATTCCTCTTTATCGTTCAGCTATGCTTAATGTTTCAACAGCAACACTGCCTCCCCGGACAATTTCAATTCGGTTTGCATAGCATTTCTCCAGTAATGCGATCAGATCATTATTACGGTTTTCTGTATGTACACTTTCAATCAGCACGGTCTCCGGGGAATAATCAATAACCGATACCTGAAATACTTGCGAAATCTTGAATATCCCGTCAATATCCCGATCCGAGCAGTTATTGATTCTTACAAACATCAGCTCTTTCATATGGATCGCAATGTCTGTGTAATCCACTACCTTAATTACCTCAACACACCGGCCCAGCTGCTTTTTTACCTGTTCAAATGTTCTGTCATCACTGGTTAAGCTGATTGTCATACGGGAAACCGTTCTGTCCTCGGTTGGCCCCACGGTCAGGCTGGCCAGGTTATAGGACTTTCCGGAAAACAGTCCCGATATTCTGGCAAGAACCCCTACATCATTTTCAACAAATAAACAAATCCATCTCTTTTTCATATTCCCTTATCCCCACTTTCCAGTATCATGTCGTCCAAAGCATTGCCGGGCGGAACAATCGGCATAACATTTTCCTCCGGCTCAATGATAAATTCAATGACAGTAGGTACTTTTAAGGTGTATTTTGCGTTTTCAAGGGCGGCGGCAATCTCATTTTCTTTTGTTACGCGAATACTGTTTGCTCCGTAGCTTTCCGCCAGTTTCATAAAATCCGGCGTATATTCCGGGCAACGCTCTGTCGGAGCATTACAGCTGCTGGGGCAGCTTTTCCTGTACCGCATACAGGTGCTGGAATAACGCCTGTCAAAAAACATTTCCTGCCACTGCCGTACATTCCCCAAATAACCGTTGTTAAGTATGCAGATGGTGATTGGAAGTTCATAGCAGATTGCGGTCGCCATTTCCTGAATGTTCATCTGCATGCCGCCGTCCCCAGAAATAACGATAACATCCTTTGACGGATTTCCGATTTGGGCTCCAATAGCAGCCGGAAAGCCATAGCCCATGGTTCCTAAGCCCCCGGAAGTAAGCATCTGCTTCTTTTCGCTTAATTCCAGGAACTGTGTCGCCCATAACTGGTTCTGCCCCACATCTGTGGCAATGATCGCGTTGTCAAACGTATGATTGATTGCCCTTATCACTTTTTCCGGGGTCATCCCTTCTGTTTTCATGGAAAGGGGATATTGGCTTTTCCACTGCCTGATCTGCCCCAGCCATTCCTGCGTGTCTAATTTCTGCGCTTTTTCAAGCAATGCCAAAAGAGCCGTTTTTGCGTCCGCAACAATGGGAATATCCACCTCTATATTTCTGGAAATCGAAGCGGGGTCTATATCTATATGGATGATTGCCGCATGGGTGGCAAAGTGTCCGGTTTTTCCTGTTATGCGGTCATTAAACCTTGTCCCGATAGAAAAGAGGACGTCACAATTACTGATAGCTGTATTGGCTGCATAGCTTCCATGTATTCCCAGATTCCCGATATACAAGTCATGGGTTGTGGGAATTGCCCCTTTTCCCATGATGGTAGTAACAACGGGAACCCCTGTCATTTCTGCTAGCTTTAGCATTTCCGAATGTGCATGGCTGATGTTCACGCCGCCGCCGACCAAAAAGACGGGCTTCTTTGCGTGATTCAATGTTTCCAGTGCTTTCTTTAACTGTCCCGGATGAACGGAAAGCTTCGGCTTATATCCTCTGATTTCGATTTCTTCCGGGTAGTCGTCACTGCCATATTCCCTCTGTATATCCTTCGGTAAATCGACAACAACAACGCCCGGTTTCCCTGTCCGGGAAATAAGAAAGGCTTTCCTGATGACCGCCGCCAATT
>CAJUCE010000061.1 GCA_910584865.1 uncultured Acetatifactor sp. | reverse complement strand
AAAAACCTTTATTTTTCAGTGTTTTCAAAAGTATCGTTATCTAACGTCAGCTTTTGACAGACCGGAGTTTAAGCGGATGATGGAAGATATAAAAGCGGGTCATGTCAACTGCGTAATCGTAAAAGACCTGTCCAGACTGGGACGGGATTATATAGAAGCCGGGCGGTTGATTCAAAAGACTTTCCCGGCTTTTTCTGTGCGTTTTATCGCCCTGACAGACCATTTTGATTCCCTGACGGCCGATTATAATGAGACTTCTCTGGTTGTGCCGGTCAAGAACTTTGTCAATGACTCTTATGCCAGGGATATTTCCAGTAAGGTGAGAAGCCACCAGAAAGTTAAGAGAGAAAACGGAGAATTTATTGGCGCGTTTGCGGTTTATGGATATAAGAAAAGCGAAGAGAATAAAAGAAGGCTTGTGCCGGATGAATATGCCGCTGATATTGTACGGAAGATATTTGCGTGGAAAATAGAAGGTTTCAGTAATCTTGCGATTGCCGAAAAGCTGAACGGGCTGGGGATCCTCTCGCCGCTGGAATACAAGAAGATGCAGGGCGAGAGATTGAGTACCAGGTTTGCCACGGGAGCAAGGGCCAGGTGGTCTCCGGTGGCGGTAAAGAGGATCCTTGTCAACGAAAGCTATATCGGTACGCTGGTTCAGGGAAAAGAAGAAAAAATAAACTACAAGGTGAATAAATCCGTAATGAAACCGCAGGAGGAATGGACGAGAGTGCCGGGAGCGCATGAGGCCATTATCTCCAGAGAAGATTTTGAGATTGTGCAGGATTTATTACAGGTAGATACCCGTGCCGGAAACGGTGGGGAAAAAGCGCATCTGTACGCATGCATACTATTCTGCGGTGACTGCATGCAGCCGATGCAGCGCAGGGTGGACCGCTATAAAGGGCAGGAAAAAGTTTCCTTTATCTGCGCAACGAAAAATAAAGGCGGGCAATGCACGAGACACACGATCTCCGAGGATGATCTGCATGTGCTGGTGCTGACAGGGCTCAGACAGCAGATTGCCCTGTTCCTGGAAAAAAGCAAGGTGCTGGTCCAAATTGAGCAGATGGAGATTGACTTTGAGGAAGTGGTTTCCTTTGATGCGGAACTCAAAAGGCTGCATAAGGAGCAGGCTGAATATCTGTCTCTCAGGTCGGGGCTTTATGAGGATTTGAAGAAAGGGATTATTACGGAGGAAGATTTTAAGAATTTTCGTATGATCTATGAACAGCGTTATCAGGAGCTGCAGCAGGCGATCAGCTGCCAGGAGGATGCGGTAAAGGCGCTTTTTAAATCCGGCGTTGCCGCCGGAATCAATCTGGAGCGCATGAAATCTGCCATGCAGATCACGGAGCTTGACCGTATGACGCTTATGACTTTTGTGAAACGGATTCTTGTGTATGAGGATAAGCGTGTATATCTGGAAATGAGGCACAAGGAGTTGTTCTCCAAGGTGGTTATGCTGTCCGGATATGTGGAGTCAAAACAATGCTCCAGAGGGGAGGCGGTCTAAATGCCCAGAACCTCCAAAAAGAAAAATACAGTTGTAAAACCGGCTGCGGATTCATCCCCTGCTAAAATATTTTCGGTGGGCATATATGCCAGACTGTCCGTGGATGAGGAAAAGGCTGGGGAACACAGGACCTGCGGGCAGGCCCGGAAAAATGAATCCATTGAGACACAGATCGAGATTGCAAAGGCATTTGTCAGACAGCGGGAAGATATGCGTATCTTTGACTGCTATACGGATCTCGGAAGAACCGGAACGAATTTTGAACGGGAAGGTTTTGAACGCATGATGCGGGACGTGCGGGTGCGGAAGATTGACTGTATCATTGTAAAAGATTTATCCCGCTTTGGCAGGAACCACATAGAGACAGGCAATTACATAGAGAAGATTTTTCCCTTCCTGGGGGTGCGTTTTATAGCGGTCACAGATAACTTTGACAGTATGAATGTTTCAGGACAGGACGGGACCTTGGGTGTCAATCTGAAAAATCTGGTGAATGAGATGTATGCCAGGGACATAGCGGCCAAGGTAAAGTCCAGCAGGAGAGAAAAGTGGGAGCAGGGCAGCTATACAGGCGGAGTACCGCCCTATGGATACAGGGCGGAATGGATTGGGGATAAGAAGTGCCTTTTTATCGAAGAAACCACTTCTGACATTGTAAAAAAGATTTTTGATTTGTTCCTGTCCGGTAAAAACATGAAAGAGATTGCGGTATGGCTTTATGATGAGCGGATCGAAAGACCCTCGCAATACCATAAAACAGGACAGATTTACTGCCCGCAGGACGGTGAGCTGCTCCAGTGGCCCAAGGCTACCGTAAAGATGATTCTGACAAATCCTGTATATATGGGATGTCTTGTGCAGGGCAGCACCTGTGGAAAAGATTATATGATGCGCGACCGCCATGATATAGACTCGGAAGACTGGTCGGTAAAAGATCATACCCATGAGCCCCTTGTCAGCGAGGATGTTTTCTTTCAGGCAGCGTCCAGATTTGAAAAATCTTCCGTTTACTGTAATAAAAACGGCTTTTCCAAAACGGTTCCGGTGGATGAGGACATCTTTAGGGGGATACTTTACTGCGGGGACTGCGGGGCAAAAATGAAACGGGTAACACAGGTAAAGACCTTCAGTTCAAAGGACAGGGTAAGAATATACAGCTATAACTGCCCTCAGGCGAACAGGATTGACGGGCAGCGTTGTGTGACAAAGAGCATTACGCTGTCAGCATT
The DNA here is from genome assembly GCA_910584865.1 of uncultured Acetatifactor sp. Lineage (GTDB taxonomy): Bacteria > Bacillota > Clostridia > Lachnospirales > Lachnospiraceae > Acetatifactor. Next base: position 12,062 of record CAJUCE010000061.1, on the reverse strand, counting down.
GACCGGGCTTGTCAGAGAGGCAGTCCGCCAGGAATTTTCCCTGTCGGCCATGCGTCTGAAAGACCTGACAGAAGTGAGCAACAGAGAAGCGGAAACGGCAAAAAAGGAATGCAACAGCCAACTGGCCGCTCTTGACAGAAAGATAGAAGAACTGACAAAGAGCGGGAGCGAGCGGTATCTTAAGTATCGAAAGGGCGAGCTCAGCGAAGGTGTGTTTCTTAAGGAAAAGGAGGAACTTGGCCAAAGAAGGGCATTATTGCAAAAGCAGCGGCTGGATGCTACGGAAAGGCTGCGGACAATAGAAGTACAGACTGCCGAAAAAAACCATTTTCTCAGAGCATTAGCCAGGGGAAGGGGGAAAGCGGAGCTGACGGCGGAAGTGCTGGAAACGCTCATCCATAGGATAGAAGTATATCCGGATCACCGCATAAAAGTTATTTTTGCTTTTAAGAGAAGTGATTTCACAGGAGGACTTCAGGGATGAAAAGATGTCAGATTGCAATTTACATCCGGCTGTCAAAGGAAGACGAGAAATGCAAAATGGGAGAAGAGCACTCCATGGAAAGCAACAGTGTCACGATGCAGCGTCTTCTTTTACGGAGATATGCAGCGGAAAACTTTTCGGATTATGATTTGCTGGAGTTTTCTGATGACGGCTATACGGGAACAAACTTTGACCGGCCAGGGATGCAGGCCATGCTTGAAATGGTAAAGGAATTAAGGATAGACTGCATTATTGTTAAAGACTTTTCGAGATTTGCCAGGGACTATATTGAGCTTGGAACCTATCTGGAACAGATATTTCCGTTCATGGGTGTGCGCTTTATCTCTGTAAACGATGGCTATGACAGCCGGGAGTGTCACGGCGGATTGGCGGATGTTGACGTCAATTTTAAAAATCTGCTGTATGATCTATACAGTAAGGACTTATCGCAGAAAGTACGTTCATCCCTTGCTGTGAGAAAAGAGCAGGGGCAGTATGTCAGTGGGAACAGCCCTTTTGGGTATGAAAAGGATCCGGCAGACCGTCACAGACTGCTGATCGAAGAAGATGAGGCGGAGATCGTGCGGAGAATCTTTTCCCTGACAGTGGAGGGCTATACATCTTCCCAGATTGCGCAGCTGTTCAATCAAACAGGGGTAAAGACGCCGATTGAGTTCAAGATCGAAAAAGGAAAGACCAGCCGTGTTCCCAAGGGCGGGAGGTTCCTGTGGAGCAGCTCCGGGATATGCCAGATCCTGCGAAATGAGGTCTACATTGGCAACATTGTGCAAAAAAAGACCACAAAGGAATTTGTGGGCGGAAAAAATCGTTTAAATTCCCGTGAGGACTGGCTGGTTACATATGGGCATCACGAGCCGGTCATAGACAGGGAAATCTTTGATCAGGTGCAGGAGGGACGTGGAAAGAAACGGGATCCGGTGCGGAAGAGACAGCATCCGCTGACTGGGAAACTGGTCTGTGGATGCTGTAAAAAGAATCTGTGTTACCGTACAGGGCGGAATCCATATTTTAGCTGCCAAAATCGTTATTCCAATATGCTGGAAAACTGCGTCTGCAAGGTGAATGGGATGTTTATGGAGCAGTATGTGCTGTTTATGCTGACAGAGAGACTTTCAGCGGACGCAGAACTTGAAAAGCTGTGCAGGGAATCCGCTGACCGGCTGGAGACAGAGATAAAGGAATTAAGGCATAGACGGCAGGAAATGTTATCCAAGGCGGAAAAGCTACGGAACATGAGACTGGAGGAATATCAAAATTTCCGATTGGGAAAGACCGATGTGTTTCAGGGGGCAAGTGAAACCGCAAAATCGGCGGAGGCAGAACTGAAAAATCTGGACGACAATATTGAGCGGATGGAAGGGGAATATGCCGAATTGATAAATGAAAGGGATCTTCGGAGTGCCGGGAGCCGACTTGCTGTTCTCACGGAAGAAATGATAGACCAATATATCGAAAGGATAGAGGTGTATGATGAGCAGAACATTGAGATATGTTGGAAAGAGAAAGGGAGCAGCGGGCGGCCTGTCAGAAGTGTGGGATGAGATTTTGCAGTAGTTTAACGCATTCGGTATGGATTTATGGCAATTAGTTGACGGCAGGCTTTGATTTTTTGAAAATAAGCAGTAAAAAAACAGAAAATAAATGAAAAAATTAGTTGGAGATACTTGACAGAAGAGGGGATTGATTATACCCGACCGGAATTCCAGGATGGCGCAGGTCGCACCCGGATTTTGTATCTGTGGGATCAGACTCTGCGGCCGGAGGCGGGGAATGGAGAGCGCCAGCCGCCGGTCGGCTTTGCCCAGGGGGTGGAATTTTCCGCAGAGCAAATTAATCAGGCTCTGGCGTCAATCAATGTGCAGGAACGGTATATGCTGCTGCCCAGTGTGGATACCAGCGGCCACGGTACGGCGGTGGCGGGTATTGCGGCGGGATGCCTGCCGGCGTATGGCAGCGTAGGCAGCAGGCCCGGAATATCCGGGAACGGTTTGGCGGAAAATCCCGGCATACCAGGCAGTCAATATCGGGGGGCAGCGCCTGCTGCGTCCCTGCTGGCGGTGAAATTGGGGCTGCCCGGAGAGGAAGGTTTCCCCCGCACTACGGAGATCATGCGGGGGGTAACCTATGCTCTGCAAAAGGCCATGGAACTGGAGATGCCGCTGGTGATTAATCTCAGCTTTGGCAACACCTATGGCTCCCATGACGGAGGTTCTCTGTTGGAGCGATTTCTGGACAATGCGGCGGAGATCGGGCGTTCCGTGATCTGCGTAGGAAGCGGCAACGAGGGCAATTCCGCAGGACATGTGGCAGGGAATCTGTTTGGTGAGGGAAACCGGGCCGCATCAGGCAGTACGGCCGGGGCATTCAGAGGGGGTGGCACATCTGGGGCTTTCGGAGGGAGCGGGGCATTTGGAGCGATGGCATCGCCAGGTATGACGGGACCTGGCGGCACAGCCCGCCCGGCGGAAATCCAGTTGGCGGTGGCAGAGTACGAGCGTTCCTTAAGCATCCAATTATGGAAAAATTACAGCGATGTCTATCGTATCTATCTGCGTTCCCCCGGGGGACAGGAGGCGCCGCTGCCGGAGCCGGTGGAGGACGGAAAATACACTTTGCAGTTGGAGCAGACCCAGATTCTGGTATATCTGGGTAAACCGCTTCCCTATGCGGCAGCTCAGGAGATTTATCTGGAACTGATCGTGCCGGCGGCCACTGCAGCCCCGGGACCAGGAATGGCAGATGCTGCGGCAGGAGGCAGGCAGTATATTAACAGCGGTGTATGGACAATCCGCATAGAACCGGTACAGACGGTTACAGGCCAGTATTATTTGTATTTGCCCAGTTATGCGGCCAGAAGCAGCCGTACCGGTTTTTATCAGCCCACTCCCCAGGTTACGCTGACCATTCCTTCCACGGCTGCGAAGGTTATTACTGTGGGGGCTTATGACAGCACTTACGACAGCTATGCGGATTTTTCGGGCCGGGGCTATGTGGATGCGGAACGCACTATAGGCGTGATCTCGGCCGGTTTGGTGAAACCCGATCTGGCGGCGCCGGGAGTGGGTATTCTGGCTCCGGATCTGTATGGAGGATACAGCCCCTTTACCGGGACTTCCTTTGCCACGCCCATTGTGTCCGGGGCAGCCGCGTTGTTGATGGAGTGGGGGGAGGGAGTTATAATAAGGTCACGTTAGTAAGAAGCCCGTAGATGCTTCAAATATGAGGGCATTATGCCAATTGGTACAATGTACGGGAGATACTTTGTTTTATAAGCAAGGCGTAACTGTGTTGGATTACTGCCGGACGCAGAGTCGATGAACAAGTGAGAAATCAATTCTTCATGCCCCATTATATATAGAACTACCACAGGCGCGTTTTACCCTTTTCTTTTGTTGTTTTTATCGGAATATGTTATAAACGTGAACTGGTGGAGGCGGATTGTGGGATTCAAAGAGTCAGAGGATGCTATACGAAAATGAGTACAAATGACAAAAAAAGCAAACTGTTTTAAATATCCATAATATATTTGGAATATATCTATTTACAAATATATAAAAAGAGTGCATACTTATTATATCAAATTGTTGATTTTGGATAGATACGGGGTCATCTTGAAATATTGTGTATTTCGGAATGCTCTTTCTGAAAGGAGGACAGGTCCAATGAACATAATAGAATGCGATAAAAAGGTATCGAGCAGGCGAGTGTAGAAGCTAACGCCACATGTCCCTGCTGGGACGATCACCCAAAGAACCGGAGTAAGTCAAAGCATTATAGAAGTTTTAGGGGCGAAAAAATTTGGCAGAAATGCTTTTGAGGGATGGGCTTATTCCGCCTGGGGAAGCTGAAATTGAAAAAGTACGTTAATAGGCACCTATCTAAAAACAAATCTTACTATATGGAATCAAAGTACCGCTTATTTGTGCTGTCGAAGGCAGCGGAATGGAGAATTTTTATGAAAAAGGGTTATTCTGCAATTAAAAGATTCCATCAAATCTACGAAGTTGAGATAGCAGTTCTGGGCGTGACGGCTGTGTATTTGTCCATGTTATTAGCAATATTCTTTTGGTTTTTTCAGTTTAAAAATGCTGATTTGAAGGATATTGCGGCCTGCAGAGTGTGGGATAGGAAAGTATCTATACAAGCCATTATTTTGTTTCTTGTTATGACAATCATGATTGGCTTTGCGTTTTACTGTGTACTTTTCTTAATAAAACTAAGGCATATTCAAGAAGATAAAATTTCAGCAGACAGGAAGAAAACGGGGAACTTCTTTCGGACATATATAAAGGAATTGGTAAGTGCATATATGTTAAGTGCTTCTCAAACAATCCTGTTTTTTCATCTGGTGAGATATCTATTTCTTGAAGCCGAAACGGAAATCATGGATTTGATTATTTATAAGCAGCTTGTTTTTGATTATCATGTAAAAATGTTTTGTGGGTGCAATATAGCGTTGGTTTTATTAATTTTTCCTAATTTAGCCTATGTGGTCAAAGTTAGAAGAAATGAAAATATAGTAAAGATTCTCCTTGAAATGAAAAAATGCAGAGAGAAAACAAAAAAACAAAAGTAGGAGGTTTTTGTATGAAAATTAAGGTGAATTACATTTCCGTTTTATTGATTTGCGCAATGCTTATAACATCAATAATACCTTCGATGGAGGTACATGCATCAACAGATGAATATGACTGTCATATAATAACTTTGGAAAATAATGCATGCTTGAAAACGAAGGAAACAGATTCTGGTCGAGTTGTTGAATATTATGAGAACGGAATCAAACTGCAGACTGCCGTATATGACAACAGAACGCAGGAAATTTTATACTATGATATGAGTTCAGGAACTGATGCAATAGCGCCAATAAGATATAGCCTTGATGATTTCATTTCTGTTCCTCAAACAGAGGTTGAATATAATTTGGGCAGTACTTATTCTGTGAATTCAAGTTTTTCTTTTTTGAAATCAAAACAGTTGCAGCTTTCTGGAACGACATATTATCATAATTTGTATGGATATACGGATACCAAACAATATGAAGAGAGATCATGGCATTTTGCAGCAGGCATAGCTGTTTCGGTGATATGTGCTGCATTGAGTATCATTTTCCCTGAGGCAGCAGCAATGGCAATAATTACTGGTGCTGTCAGTGTAGTAGGTGGAACTATCCTATCGTATCTCAGTGTTACAACATGGGTAAAGGATTCTTTTTGGGTATATAAATTCAAGAGGGTGAGTCCTGATCCTATTGAGTTTGTATGTCCTTCTTATGACAGCTTTATTTACAAGAGGGAAAGGAAAATTGAAGTGAATGGCGATGTCGGATATTGGGAAGTCTTTGAAGAAAAAAACAGTTTTGAGATTGACTGTGTTCGTGATGATATATTGACAAATCCGGGCCTGTATTTTTGACAGTCATTGATAATTGGAAATTCCGTTCCTTCTCAAAGATGTCTGTTTTATGCGTGTAGTCTATGGATAGGACTAAATTTCGGTTTGCTGGAAGTACACAAAAATATCGCCAGTTCCTGCAACTGATTAAGCAAGTGAACAATACAGGCAATATTTGATAGAAAGGCAACGATTACTGTTTCCCATTGTCAAATGGAAATAGAATTTGGAAGAAAAGGAAAAGAAAAGGAAAAGAAAAGGAAAAGAAAAGGAAAAGAAAAGGAAAAGAAAAGGGATTATTCTCAACTTAGGCGCTACAGTATGTATAGGGACTGTAGCGCTATATAGTTCAACATATTATTATATTTCTTATTATATTAAATTTCTATATGATATTTGATGCTGTGTCCAATATAATTTGGATGCAGCTTTTTTCTGTAATTTTATCTTAAGTATTACGACAGTACCCAAATGCCGCAGCCCGCCGTTTGTTCTTCATGAAATATCATTATCTGCCAGCCATTGCTTGGCTGACTGCCCTTCACGGCGTGCATGGCACTGCTCCATAATGGACCTCCAGTTAGCCTCCTTTTAAAAACGCTTTAAAGTATGACAGAAAAACTAACTGAGGTAAAGACGGGCTATTTGACGCTTACTGTGATGGAAAAAACGGACTCCGTAAGTTATGGGACAATCCCCGCCCCGCATAGAATGCAGAGAGGAAGGAAAAGGTCAGTTTTCATGGAAAAATCGCAGGGTATGGGGACTGCGCAGAGTGCAAATATCCAGAGCGCAGGGATTATGGAAGTGAAAAGGGAAGAATTGCCGGATATTGACACAATTCAGACTGATAAAATGCAGCCCATAGAGAAAAAGGTAGAGGAATATATCTCTGGTAAGGAGGGAGATTTGTCAACCCACATAAATGAGGGCTATGTGGTAAGAGTACATTTCAGTAAGGAGGATTATTCCGCAACAGATGCATTGAAACATTATCTAAGGCAGATTGCGGAACTGAAATATTAAAAGGGATTCAGCAAATACGGAAAGTCAGGAGTGATGCAAGTGAGCAGCAGGGATATTTATGAGACTGCCCTTTATCTGCGGCTTTCTAAGGACGACGCAGACAGTGACGGCGGTAAAAAAACAGAAAGTAATAGTATTGGGAGCCAAAGAGACATACTGAGAGCATATGTTCAGAGCCATGAAGATCTGAGGATCTACGACATCTACATAGATGATGGCTATTCTGGCGCAAATTTTGAGAGACCCGATTTTGAGAGAATGATGGCTGACATCCGCGCCGGAAAAGTGAATTGTGTGCTGGTAAAGGATTTGTCAAGATTTGGACGGGACTATATTGAAGCCGGGCGGTTGATACAAAAGACCTTTCCGGCTTTAAATGTGCGCTTTATTGCGGTTACAGACGGGTTTGACAGTCTGTTTGCGGACAGGACGGACAACAGCCTGATCCTGCCTGTAAAAAATTTTGTAAATGACAGTTATTGCAGAGATATTTCTATAAAAGTGAAAGCCCAGCAAACGGTAAAACGCAAGGAAGGGAAATGTATCAGCGCATTCACGGTTTATGGCTATAAGAAGAATCCGGAAGATAAGAACAGTCTGATAATTGACGAATACGCGGCGGATATTGTCAGAAAGATATTTGCATGGAAGATAGCAGGGATGAGCATGGCGGCAATCGCAGAAAAATTAAACGCCACAGGCATCCTGTCGCCCATGGAATATAAAAGATCCCTTGGCATGAAGTATCATTCCGGTTTTGAGGGCTCCTCTACCCCAAAATGGGCGGCGGTATCTGTGAAACGCATTCTGGTAAATCCGATGTATCTTGGTACCATGGTGCAGGGCAAACAGGAAAAAATTAATTATAAAGTGAAAAAAAGAATTGATAAGCCCAGGGAAGAATGGGTATATGTGGAGAATACCCATGAGGCCATTGTTTCGGATATAGACTTCTTAACGGTTCAGGATCTGCTGAAATTTGACGGCAGGGCATCGAATCACACAGACACGGCAAACCTGTTCAGCGGCATATTGATATGTGCGGACTGCAAAGCGCCTATGGTAAAACGGATAAATTCTTATAAGGGGACAAAGAAAGTCTTCTATATCTGTCAGACAAAGAATAAATCCATGGGATGCAGCAGACACAGCATCGAGGAAGGACTGCTGAAGAGGATTGTCTTTAAGGAGATAAAAAAGCACCTTGAACTGATGGCGTCCTATGAAGAAACAGCCCGGTATCTGGAACAGATGAATGTAAACTATGAACAGGTAGTAGAATATGATTCACAGATTGCCAGCCTTCAGGCGGAATACGGCAGATATTATACGTTGAAAAGCAATCTCTTTTCCGATTTGAAAGAGGGGTTGATTGATAAAAAGGAGTTTGATGAATTTCATCAGCTATATGAAAGAAAATGTAACGAGCTGGAAAACGCTGTGAAGGCTCAGAAGAAAATAATCAAGGATATGTTTCAGAATGGGGTTGCGGCAAAATCGCAGCTCGAAAAACTGAAGGAAAACCTGGATATTCAGGAGCTTGACAGAGAACTGCTGGTGACGACAATCCGCAGGGTTTACATTCATGAGGATAAGCGGCTGGAGATAGAATTCCGCTTTCACAGCGAGATGGATAAACTGGGCATTTTAAGCCGGATGTACCACGAAAAAACTTCCATGCGGGAGGTGGTATAGATGGCCAGGACGAGCAAACGCTATTTGGATAATAAGGCAGACACAGAGCAAACAGCTATATCCATTGAAAAATACTTTGTGGGGATATACAGCAGGCTGTCGGTGGATAACGGGGATAAGAAATCAGAGTCCATAGAGAATCAGATTGAGGTTATCCGCCAATATATTGCGGAGCAGAACAGAAAGCCTGGCGGGAACCAGATATTTGAGGTCTTTGACATCTATGTTGATCGTGGCGTTTCAGGCACTTCTTTCGAGAGAGCAGGCTTTGACCGACTCATGGATGATGTGCGGAATGGAAACATAAACTGCATCATTGTCAAGGATTTATCCAGATTCGGCAGGGATTATCTGGAAACGGGCAATTATATTGAAAAGATTCTGCCTTTTTTGCAAGTTCGTTTTATTGCGGTCACAGATGGATTTGATTCTATGTCTGACAATGTTTCTGAGAAGAAACTTGCAATGAATGTGAAAAATCTGGTAAATGATATGTATGCCAAGGATATATCCAAAAGAGTAATGGGAGCCAGAAAGCTGGCGGCGCAGCAGGGCGCATACATAGGGAGCATAGCCCCTTATGGGTATAAAGCTGAAAAAGTAAATGGGATAAGGAAATTAGTGCCTCACCCTGAGAATGCCAGGATTGTCCGTTATCTTTTTGAAAGCTATGCCGCAGGAATCCCGTATAAGGAGACGGTTTCCTGTTTATATAGGGGTAAAGTGCATAGAATCAGCGATTACAATAAATACGGACACACTTTTCAGGAGGACGGCGAGGTACTTTACCAATGGAATCCCGGCGCAATCAGAGGGGTATTGAAAAATCCGGTGTACGCAGGGAGACTTGTACAGGGCAAGACAAAGTCGGGACTACAGGTGGGGCAGAAAGGCACCCGTCATACACAGCAGAACGAATGGATCACGGTGGAAAACAGCCATGAACCAATCATTGCGCCGGAGCTTTTTGACAAGGTTAATTCCGCTTTGACAGGGGCCGACGGGCAGACGGAAAACAAAAGCGGCGCTATGAAACGCACGGTCAGGGATGATGAAAATATATTTCGTCATATCTTATACTGCGGCGACTGCGGCGGCAAAATGCACGCAAGATACTATCAGAGCAGGGTCAATGGGAAAAGAAAGTATTCTTATGATTGCAGAAGAATCCATTATATTGACGGAAGAAAATGTTCTAAAAATAATGTGTCGGAGGAACAGCTTGAAAGTTATGTTTTGGAACAGGTGAGAGATATATTGGAAAGCCGGAAGATTTCTTCCAAAGACCTGACAGCCATGAACCGTCAGGAGTGGGAGAAACGAAAGGCAACTTACCTTGCGGAACAGAACAGTATGATTCAGGAGCGCCAGAAACTTAAAATGAAGGCCCTAAACGTCTATATGCAGTATAAGGAAGGAGGCATCGGGGAGCAGGAATATGTTGCGTTCCGTGAAAATCGGGCAGAGTATGAAAGATATTGCGAGAAAAGGCTGGAGGAATTAAAGCGGAAAATACGAAGAGGCGAAATCAGATCAGAAGAACAGGATACGTTTCTGCGTTCCCTGAAAAAAGCAAAAAGGTGCAAAAAGCTGAATATACATATGATAGATGCCTTGATAGAAAAGATTACGGTTTCTCCGGAGGGGGTCATTGACATCCGGTTTCGGTTTGGAGATGGAGGTGACAGCAATGTCTAAGGGCAAAATTGCGGGATATTACCGTCTCTCCATAGAGGATGACGATATTAAGGCGGAAAGCAACAGCATTACGAACCAGAGGCTGTTGATCAAGAGGTATATTGCAGAGCATCCGGTCTTTGCTGACTATGAATATTGTGAGTTTTACGATGACGGAATTTCAGGGACAACCATGAACAGGCCGGGAATGCAGGCTATGTTGACACAGATACGGCAGAATAAAATCAGATGCGTAATTGTGAAAGACCTGTCAAGGTTTTCCAGGGATTATATCGAACTGGGAACTTATATGGAGCAGATTTTTCCATTCATGGGCATACGGTTCATATCTATTGCGGAACATTATGACAGCCAGAATTATATCGGAAAAACGGCGGATCTTGACATCGGGTTCCAAAGCCTTTTGGCAGATTTCTATTGTAAGGACATATCCGAAAAGGTGAAAAGCTCTGTAATGGCGAAAAAGAATCAGGGAAGATATGCTACAGGAAGTACGCCGTTTGGGTATAAGAAAAACGAAAGTGACCCTAACGAATTGCTGATTGTCCAGAAGGAAGCGGATGTAATTAGGTATATTTTTGCGTTGTCCTTGTCAGGAAAGGACCTGACGCAGATCTGCAAGGTGCTGAATGATGAGAAGATATTGACTCCGCTGGAATTTAAAAACCTGAGAAAGAGGCAGAACCGAAAGGAATTGCGGCAGGAGCGTAAATATTGGCAGCAGGGAACCGTCAGAAATATACTTACAAACGAGAGCTATATTGGAAACATGGTATATAATAAGTCGGTTCAGGCCGAAGTCGGCGGAAGTCGTACAATTGTGAAACCGAGAGAGGAATGGAAAGTTTTTGAGAATCATCATCCGGCTATCGTCAGCAGGGAAGTGTTCGATGATGTGCAGGTGAAATACTTTCGCAGAAAAGCGGTAGACAGAAAGCCGATTCTTTACGCCCTGAAAGGAAAAGTCTGTTGTAAATATTGCGGGCGCAGGCTTAAGATCATGAAACTTGCAGGCGGAAAATTGTTTTACTATTGTCCAAACCAGAAACTGAACAGCGATAACGAGTGCGTCTCTGAGAGCATCAGCAATGAGGTGTTGGAGAGAATTGTGCTGAAAGAGATTAAAGTGCAGATTGCCAGATTGACCGATCTTAAAAGTGCCAGAGATGCCGTGTTGGAAAAGCACTGTAGAATTATGAAAAAAGCTGGCAGGGAGGCAGCGGATATTGAGACGAAGATTTCCGAATTGACTGAGAGAAAGGCTGATCTGTTGGAGGCATATCATGCCGGTACATATACCAGAGAGCAATATATGGAAGGCCGAATGCAGTTGGATCGGCAGATCTCTGACAAACGGAAACTGTTGGAGGAATCTGAAAAGCAGTTGGATGTCTGTGGCAATCTGCTAAATGCGGATACACGGGACCATGAGGAATTTCTGCAGTACGCCGGTTTTGAAACCGTTACAAAAGAAATGGCGGATGTATTTATAGATCGAATTGATATTAGCAGAGAAAAGGTGATAGACATTCACTGGACGTTTAGCAAGGAGATGGGCAGTGCAAAAGCGGCAATAATGTAATATGTGAAAAAAGGGGCTGTTGCAAAAGTAGATGAATAATCTGCCGGAGCAACGGCTCCGTTTTTATGCCAAAAACAGAAAAGCAGACTCCAAAGAGCCTGCCATCTGTGGTATAATTCTTTAGGAAAGTATCAGATTCAGGGCAGACGAAAAGAGCAGCTT
>CAJUCE010000060.1 GCA_910584865.1 uncultured Acetatifactor sp. | reverse complement strand
ACAACTTAGTAGTGCTGTGAAGCAATACCAACATATTTATTGACTAACACCATAATCATATTCAAAATAAAAGTAGTTCCAAACATAAAGAATGAGAAAGGTGGAGATTGATTTGCTGGAAACACTAAATGGAGTCATGAACATAGCGGAGGAAAGAAAAATTGCCATTGGTTCGTTTAATACGCCGAACTTGGAAAGTCTGCTGTCAGTAATAGAGGCAGCAGAAGAACTACAACTGCCAGTCATTATACAGTTCGCCCAATGCCATGAACCGTGGATTCCGCTTTCTGTTATTGGACCGATTATGGTGGAAAAAGCCAGAAAAGCGACTGTTCCAGTGTGCGTGCACTTGGACCACGGCGAGACACTGGAGTATCTGCAACAGGCTCTTGACTTAGGATTTACTGCTATTATGTATGATGGCTCCGTGCTGCCCTATGAAGAAAATCTGTCAAACACGAAGAAAGCGGTGGAGATGGCAGCAAAAACAGGAGCTTCAGTGGAGGCGGAACTGGGCAGTATGGGAAGGCGGGAATCCGGTGCTGGAGATGAGAGCGGTGCAGAGGATGAGACTAAGATTTATACGGATCCGGTACAGGCAGGAATTTTCGTAAAGGAAACGGGAATTGATGCACTGGCATGTTCTTTTGGAACGACCCATGGCATCTACCTGACGGAACCCAAATTGGATTTTGATGTGGTGAGGGGCGTGCGTAATCAGACAGGGAATATTCCGGTAGTGATGCATGGCGGTTCAGGAGTCAGCAGGGAGGATTATAGGAAAGCGATTGAGGCAGGCGTGCGCAAGGTGAATTACTTTACATACATGGATAAGTCCGGCGGGGCGGCTGCGGAAAAATATCTGGGCACTCTGAAAGCAGGGGAGCCGGTTTTCTTTTCTTCCATAGTGGAGGCAGCCAGGGCAGCGATGAAAGAAAATGTGAAGACGGCAATGAAAATGTTTGCTTTAATGGATTGAGACAGGAAGGAGAGGGAAAATGGGAAAGAAAATGACATTTGCATTGGCATTCTGCAACCGGGGGTTCATGCCGGGAGAGCTGATTTATGGAGCAAGGGAAGATATGATCAAAGCGGTAACGGACGCAGGGTATGATTATATCGCGATGGATGCAGGGCTGACGCGGTATGGCGGTGTGGAGACCAGGGATGAGGGGCTGCTTTACGCGAAATGGCTGAAAGAACATGAAGGACATTATGACGGTGTGATTTTTTCCATGCCGATATTTGCTGATGAAAACGGGGCAATCACTGCTCTTCAGGATGCAGGGGTTCCGATTCTGATGCAGGCCTATCCTGATGAGATTGGCAAGATGGATTTTGCACACAGGCGCGATGCTTACTGTGGAAAGTTTTCCGTGACGGATGTGTTTACCCAGTATCAGGTGCCTTTTACGGTGATGAAGCCCCATGTGGTACATCCCCTATCGGAGGCCTTTGCACAGAATCTGAAGGATTTTGCAGCTATCTGTCGCGTGGTAAACGGTATGAAAAGGTTCAATGTGGGATGCATCGGGGCGAGGACGACTGCATTCAAGACTGTCCGCTTTGATGAGATTGCCCTGCAGAAACACGGCATCAACGTGGAATCATTTGACCTGTCAGAACTGATGTATAAGGTGGGGCAGAAAGCGGACGATGACGGGGCTGTTATGGCCAAGGTAAAAGTTTTGGAGGACTATACAGACTTTACAAAGGTACCGGAGGCTAATAAACTGACGCTGGCTAAAGTTTCTGTAGTTTTGGATGAGTATATTGAGGAATATCATCTGGACGCACTGACACTGCGCTGCTGGAACGAGATGGAAACCTATATGAGGGTATGCCCCTGCGTATTGTTAAGTGAACTGAATGACAGGGGAATCGTGGCATCCTGTGAGATAGATATGTGCTCCGCCATTACCATGCGTGCCATGAATCTGGCAAGTGAAGAGCCGGCAGCTGTTCTGGATTGGAATAATAACTATGGTGATGAGGAAAACAAGGTAATCCTGTTCCATTGCGGATCGGTTGCCCAGGGACTGATGACAGCAAAAGGGACGGTTACGGAACATAAAATGTTTGCAAAAAACGATCCGGGTTCCGGCTGGGGCTGCAATGAGGGAAGGATTAAGGCTTTTCCTGCCACCATCTCTAATTGCCAGACAAAGGATGGAAAAATCATTGTATATGCCAGTGAAGCACGGTTTACGGATGATTCGATTGAAGAAGCATTTTTTGGATGCGGCGGTGTCTGTGAAATCCCGGATCTGCAGAATAAGCTGATTAAACTGGCGAGGGGCGGTTTCAAACACCATACCTCTGTCGGTGTGGGGCATATGAAAGAAATATTGAAAGAGGCATTTACTACCTATCTTGGATATGACTGGGTGGAGATTGATGGATAGTAAGCAAGTGATGGGAATGGAGAGAACGGATGTATATTGCAGGACTGGACATTGGGACTACAGGATGTAAGTGTACGGTTTTTGACGGGGATGGCCATTTACTTGGGAAAGCATACCGTGACTATCCAGTACAGAGGGCAGTAGGAGGACATGAAATTGATATTTCAGCCATGATGGATGGTGTCTACGCTGTGTTTATGGAGATGGCATCCCGGTATCCCGATATTGGCGGGATTGGGGTGACCAGCTTTGGGGAGACATTTGTATGTGTAGACAACACTGGGGAGCCGCTGCATCCTGCCATGTTGTATACAGATTCGAGGGGCAGGGAAGAGTGCCTTGAACTGGTGCAGAAGATGGGGGAAAAGAAGATTGCGGAGATTACAGGACTGCGTCCCCATGAGATGTACAGCATATCCAAAATCATGTGGCTGAAAAGAAATAAACCGGAGGTTCTGGAAGCAGCAGAGCATATCTTTCTTATGGAAGACTATGTTGTTTTCAGGCTGACAGGGGTTGCTCAGATCGACTATTCTCTGGCAACAAGAACGATGGCCTTTGATATCAGGAATCTGTGCTGGAGCAGTGAAATTCTGAGAGCAGCCGGGATTGATGAGAAGCTTCTGTCCGTACCGGTTCCTACAGGAACGATTGCGGGGAAACTGCTGACGTCTGTTGCAAAAGAAACCGGACTCAAGCCGGATACGCAGGTAGTTTCCGTAAGCCATGACCAGGTTTCCGCAGCAGTGGGGGCAGGTGCATTTGACGCTTCTGTGGCAGTGGACGGAGCCGGGACGGTGGAATGCCTGACCCCTGTTTATGACAAAATACCGGATATTGATGTGATGTATCAGGGATATTTCTCTGTTGTCCCTTATGTGATTCCGGGAAAATATGTGGCATATGCTTTTTCTTATACAGGTGGCGCATTGATACAGTGGTGTGCAGATACATTGGCGAAAGAAGAGAAAAGGCTTGCAAAGGAGCAGGGAATTTCCGTCAATGAACTTCTGGAGTATGCCTATGCGTCAGAAGAACCAAGCGGTCTTCTGGTGCTGCCCCATTTTGCGGGGGCAGCAACGCCGTATATGGATACCGGATCCAAAGGGGCTGTTTTAGGACTGACGGCGGCGACTACGGTAGCAGACATCTATCGTGGATGTATGGAAGGCGTGGTATATGAGATGTACCTGAATATGCAGGCTTTGCGGCAGTCAGGAATCTGCTTTGACAGGATACATGCCACAGGCGGGGGCGCCCAATCCAAAGAGTGGATGCAGATGAAAGCGGATGTATTGGACATTCCGATTACTTCATTGAAAACTGTGGATGCGGGAACCGTGGGCAGCGCTATGCTGACGGGAATTGCTGTGGGGCTGTTCAAAGATTTAAACGATGCGGCGGCACATATGGTTGAGAAAATAGAAAGTTATGAGCCGCGTCGGGAAATGCATGACAAATACATGGAAATATATAAGAGATATGAGAAAGTATACCAAGCGGTGCGGCCATTGGTATAAGCAGCCGGAAAACATTGACGAGGAGGGATTAGATGAATCCATACATAGGGCACGATTCACAGATTTATGGGATAGAAGAACATCGTCTTGCAGGTGGCAGGGGCGCTGGTATGCGGATTTTGGAGATAAATAATGGTAAAGGAATAGAGCTTGCCGTTACACCGGATCGGGCTGGAGATATTGCAAGGCTGCGCTTCAAGGGAATCAATATGAGCTATATGTCTCCCTGCGGTTATGTGTCGCCGGCATACTATGACTGCATTGGATCAAACTGGCTGAAATCTTTTACGGCAGGTTTTTTGACAACCTGCGGTCTGCAGGCAGTAGGTTCCCCCTGTACCGATGAAGGAGAGGAACTTCCTCTGCATGGATCCATTGCTAACCAGCCTTGCGAACAAGCTTATTGGACGGAAGAGGGCGATATACTTGTGGTGCATATGGTGGTAAAGGATGAAGTGATATTTGGACGGAAACTGCGGATGGAACGGGAGATCAGGGTATCTACGTCCGAAAATACTTTTGAGATATATGATGTCATCAAAAATACAGGGGACAGGGTGGAGCCAGTGGAAATCTTATACCATATGAACATGGGTTATCCCCTGCTGGACGAGGACAGTATTGTAAAGATTCCGTCTGTGGAGGTAAAACCGCGGGATAATCATGCGGCAGAAGACATAGAAAACTGGATGCATATGGAGAAGCCCACTGCTGGGTATCAGGAGAGGTGTTATTACCACAAATTTTCCGGTAGGGAAGGGCAGGCATCCATTTATCAGCCTAAGCTTGGCACAGGGCTTGCCATCAGCTTTGATACGGAAAAACTGGATGGGTTTGTTGAGTGGAAGATGATGGGAGTGCGTGATTATGTGCTTGGACTGGAATGCGGGAACTGTTATCCGGACGGACGTGACGTGATGAGAAGGACAGGGATGCTGAAATTCTTATCTCCTAGAGAGAAGAAAGAATATCGGGTGAAAGTTAGTATGATTGAGTCGCGCGAATGATAGAAACGAAATCTAAATTTTACAACGGCTGTCTGGAAGGAGCGGGTTATGGAGAAACAGAAATTAAACAGAGGATGGTATTTTTGGAAAGATGGGCAAGAAGGGATAAAGAAGGCTGTAGATCTTCCCCATGATGCCATGCTGACAGAAGAACGTGTGCCGGACTTGGAAAACGGAAATGCGTCAGGATTTTATCCGGGTGGTAAGTATGTCTATACAAAGAATATTTATGGTGATGCGGAATATGAAAATAAAAAGATTTTGGTTGAGTTTGAAGGCGTATACATGAACTCATCAGTCTTTTTGAATGGGGAAAAGATTGGTGGCTGGGTTTATGGGTATACCAATTTTTATGTAGATTTGACTGACCGATTGAAGATTGGCAGGGATAACGAGTTAAAAGTAATCGCAGATAATTCGCAGACACCTAATTCGCGCTGGTATTCAGGAAGCGGAATCTACAGGGATGTGAATCTGTATGTAGGGGAAAAAGAATATGTTGTTCCTGATGGTATTAGAGTCACTACAGTTTCCCATTCACCGGCAGTTATCCGTGTTGAAACGGAAACGGTAAGAGAAGAGGGGACTGAAGTCATCTGTGAAATCTATGATGGAAGCATTAAAAAAGCAGAAGGACAGGGAGACAGCTTTGAGATAGAAATTCCGGATGCAAAACTGTGGAGCGCAGAAGAACCGAACTTATATGTGTTGAGGGTTTCTCTTGTGAAAGAAAGGAAAACTGTGGACGTGGAAGAGATTAAGTTCGGTATCAGAACCCTTGCATGGGATGCAGAGAAAGGTTTTCAGGTAAATGGGAAGACGGTCAAATTAAAGGGAGGCTGCATCCACCATGACAACGGGCCTCTGGGTGCATGTTCTTATCATAAGGCGGAATACCGTCGGGTAAAGAAGCTAAAGGAACTTGGCTTCAATGCAATCCGTTATTCTCATAATCCTACAGGAAGGGTGTTTTTAGAGATATGTGATGAGTTGGGAATGTATGTGCTTGAGGAAACTTTTGACCAGTGGAAGTTGCCCCAGTCGTCACATGACTATGCCCAGTATTTTGATGCGGAATGGCAGAAGGATGTGAGGGCGATTGTAAGGAAAGATTACAGCCATGCATCTGTGATTATGTACTGTGTGGGCAATGAGATTACCGATACAGGGCTCCCTCATGGGGCGTTAATCTGCCAGGCAATCTCCGGATTGTTTAAGGAACTGGACGAAAGCAGGCCCACAACGATTGCCAACAATGTTCTTTTGTCTGTCATGGCAAAAAAGATGGCGGAGAAGAAAGCACAGGAGGAAAGCAAAGAAGAAAAAACGGTGGGAAGCCAGGATGTCAACAATGTGCTTACGCTTCTGCCTAAGATAATGGCATCAATTACAGCACAGAACCAGGAAGCGCTGCTGCATGATGTATTCCAGCATGTGGATATAGTTGGATATAATTATGGGGAAAGCTGGTATGCCGGAACTCATGAAATGGTTCCGGACCGTGTCATGCTCAGTTCAGAAACTTTCCCGTGCAGAATAGGGGAAAACTGGAAAAGGGTACTGGAGAGCCCTTATTTGATTGGGGATTTTATGTGGACTGCATGGGATTATCTGGGAGAAGCGGGTGTCGGACTTTCGTTTTACGGTTCTTCACAGGCGCCTTTTTCCAAGGAATATCCATGCTTGACTGCGGGTTGTGGTTCAGTTGACCTGACTGGATATGTAGAAAGCCAAGGATATTACACATCCATAGTGTTTGGCGAGTATGAAAAACCATATATTGCTGTTCGTCCGGTAAACCATTCAGGTGAAGAATATACGGTTGGACGCTGGCGGCTTACAGATGCAGTAAACAGCTGGACATGGCTAGGATGTGAAGGAAAGACGGCAGATATCGAAGTATACAGCAAGGGAAATGAAATTGAGCTGTTTCAGGACGGCGTTTCACTCGGAAGAAAATCGCTGGAACTGTGTCGGGCAAGTTTTCAAACCACTTATCAGCCAGGTGTGTTGGAAGCAATCAGCTTTGATGTGGCTGGAGCGGAAATTGCCAGGGAATATTTGGTATCGGCATCAGGGAAAAAACAGATTACGATTATTCCGGAAGAAAGGGAAATCAGAGCAGACGGTCAGGATTTAGCCTATATCAATATCCAGATTACGGATGGTGACAGGATACCATGGATGATGGAGAATCAGAAATTATCAGTAACAGTGGAAGGGGCAGGGAAACTTCTGGCATTGGGTTCCGGCAATCCTGAGACTGTGGAGAAATTCTCGGATACTTCTTACACCACCTACCATGGCAGACTGCTTGCCATTGTGCAGGCAACGGAAAAAGATGGAGATATCCGTATTCAGGTATGCGGTGAAGGATTGCAGAGAACGGAAGCCGTATTATATGCCAGATAGAAGAATATTCATAGGTACGTTTTGGTATGGTGGGCGATTTCGCTACAGTGATTGAAATGAGCCATTAGCAGCCTGCATCAAAGGTTGCGGAGTAAAAAGAAATATGGAACAGCCGTGATTGAAGAAATATTGTATAGGGGTAGTAAATCGCAACATTGGGAAAAGAAGTTATTAGGCTTGATTATTTCCTTTCTGGCAGGACTGGCGTACAGCGGTTCTTCCGGAAAGGATTTTTTTCGGAAAAATATCGCATGATAAATGAGAATTCGACATATGGCTTAAAAACCATGTCGGATATAAAAGAAATCAGATAGAGAAAAATGATGAATACGGGGGGATTTTCTGAACTGTCCAAATCTTGTAAAAAGGGCACAACCAGTCCCTTTTAAAAAGATTTCGGGACTTCTATAATAAACACACCATCTTGGAGGTACGGTACATGATAAATATGCAAGGTACAAATATAGGTGAGGCAATCAGGCTACTGCGTGAGTCAAAGGGAATGACCAGGGCGGAGCTTTCAGAAGCCGCCGGAGTCAGTGAATCCCATCTGAAGAAAATTGAAGCGGGGGGAAGGCAGCCGGGAATTCATACATATCAGAAGATTGTTTCAGCACTGGGGATGGAGATTGTCATAAGGAATGAGGAAGATACCGTTAAAGGAAGCTGTATCGCAAAGGCACAGGAGATTCTGATGAACAGCACGGAGACGCAGGCAATATTTATGACTTGTGTTATGGAGGCTATGGCAAAGTATATAGGCACAGTAATACACTGATTTGGAATCAATACAGACCGCTTTCGGTCTGCCAAAGGATATCTGTTGCAAAAACGGCATCAGATGTCCTTTGGCAGGCTGGTAATTAGAAGCCGGAGAAGAACCTGCTAAAAATGACATTATAAGCAGGGCATGCACCTTGACAAGTTCATATCAGTATGGTGATACCCTGAAATGCTTTGATAGCATGGATGGGTATCTTTGGGGGCACAGAGTGTCCGGTGCATCCAGAGGAAGGATTATCTGGATAACCAGAGGAATGAGCTTCGCGATGAAATACTTGTCTGCAATCAGGACGATTGGTGCAGGGAAAGGACAGTCGGCAGGTGAAACGAGGAATCGTAATAGATGAAGGAAAAGTATGAGCGGCCTTTTTTGACGAACTACCGGACGATAATGATACTTCAGCCGTAAAAAGTTACGGAAGCCGGGTGCTTACCCGGGACATGCTGCAGCGGGAAAGGGGGTTGCAGGGTGTCATGTGACCAATCGGATCAGTCCCACATACTCCGTCCCACACCGGTGGAGAGTAAATAAAAAATGCTGCATATCGTAAACAGGATAAGCGTTCAGCATCGTGTGGGATTTTTTCTTTTCCAAAGCCGTACACCGCCATGTACGGCTTTGGAAAAGCGAAAATAAGTGAAAAAGCGGGTGTCATAGGACGGGCTGATAAGTTAATAAAATAAACCGGACGGGTAATTTGTTTATACAGAAAGGGGATGAGAGATTTGAATTTGACGAGGGAAGCACTCGATAAGATGGCGGCAGTGGATGTACGGACAGTAGACATTTCCACATTGACGGATTTAAGGGATATTGAAATAGACACCTCAATGCCCGTGGAAAAGAAGTTGGAAGCATTTGCCAGACAGTCGGCAAATGTCTATTGTAACCGTATCGGAGACTATGTGGTAAAGGTCAGGTTCCAGGAAAATGGAGCCAGCATTGATGATAAGATGTCTGAGTATCTGCGCAGGCTATCAGAAATCTACATTTGAAAAATTCAGAAAGATAAAAAATATGCTTGAAAAAGACAGGCGTCTATGCTAACTTGATATTAGGACGAAGCAGTGGAACTCCTGATTTTTGGTGAATGCACTGACGGTTTCTTGGAAGCTTATTTCGAAGTACAGGAAGCGGAAACCAGTAACCAAAAGCAGGGAGTGATACGATGAAAGAAAATTCATATTTCTATACAGCCATGTATCTGCGGTTATCCAGAGATGACGACAATCTCGGAGAAGCGGCAGGTAAAAGTGGTGAGTCTAAAGCCGAGAGCAACAGCATAAGCAGTCAAAGGGAGATGATCCGCTCTTTCATAAAGGAACAGGCGGATATGGAACTTTACGACAGCTATGTGGACGATGGCTTTTCCGGCAGCAATTACGACAGGCCAGAATTTAAGAGGATGATGTGTGACATAGAGGCGGGGAAAGTAAACTGCGTTGTTGTGAAAGACTTGTCCCGTTTTGGGCGCGATTACATAGAGACCGGGAGATATCTGGAAAAGGTATTCCCGGTTCTTGGAGTGCGGTTTATTGCCCTTACTGACCATTATGACAGCTTTTCGGCAGATTGGGGAGAACGCACCATTGTACTGCCGGTAAAAAATTTCATAAACGATTCTTATTGCCGTGATATATCAACAAAGGTAAAAAGCCAGCTTGCAGTGAAGCGCAGGAAAGGTGAATGCCTTGCGGCTTTTGCAGTATACGGCTATCGGAAAGCGGAGAAAGATAAGAACAGACTGGTAGTGGACGATTACGCGGCAGGTATTGTCCGCAGAATATATGCATGGAAGATTGAAGGGATGGCAATCTCTGCCATTGCGGGGAAACTGAATGATCTCCATATCCTGTCTCCCAGGGAATACAAGAAATCCCTTGGGCTGAATTACCGGGGAGGCTTTTCCGGGGGAAGCAGTTCCAAGTGGAGCAGCCCGTCCGTCCAGCGGATACTGACCAACGAGGTATATATAGGCCACCTGGTACAGGGGAAGACGGAACGGGTCAGCTATAAAGTAAAGAAATGCGTGGAAAAGCCGGAAGAGGAATGGATACGGGTGGAAAATACCCATGAGCCTATTATCTCTGCAGATGACTTTGCGATTGTGCAGAACCTGTTGAAAGCGGATGGTCGTGTCAGTCCGGAAAAGAAAGAGATGAATCCGTTCATGGGCCTTTTGTTCTGCGGGGATTGCAAAGAGCAGATGGTGAGGCGGGTCAACCGTTACAAAGGGAAAGAAAGAGTGTATTATATCTGTTCTACCAAGAACCGGGGGGAGGGGTGCAGCCGCCACAGCATAGAGGAAAATGTGCTGAAAGGGCTGACCGGGACCGCTGTCCGGCAGTATGCCAATGATTTTCTGGAACAGGAGAGACTGTTCGAGCAGGCACAGGACCGGGAGGCCAATCTGCAGGCGGTCATCAGTTACAATAAGGAAATCGCACGTCTGAAGCAGGAGCAGGATAAATATTATAGCCTGTGTGCCCGCCTATACGAGGATTTGCGGGAAGGGGTCATCACAAAAGAAGAATTTGAAAGGCTTCATAACGGGTTTCAGAAGAAAGCAGAGAGTCTGACAGCCGCAGAGGAAAAACAGGAGCAGCTTGTCCGGGAGATGTTCAGGACCGGTGTGCTCAGTGCAGGGCGGCTTGCAGCATTTAAGGAATCCCTGAAGCTGACGGAGATAGACCGTCATACCCTGGCAAGCCTTGTGAAAAGGATTTGGGTATATGAGGGAAAGCGGGTGGAAATCGAGTTCTATTTTACTGATCGGTATCAGGCGATGAAAGACTATAATAATGGCATTGCGCCAGGTGTTGCGGCAGCGTCCCGGCGAACAGAGAGTCAGGAAAAGATTGCCCTTGCAGAAACAGGGATGGGGGTGTGATATGGGCAGGATATCAAAACGTGTCCATGTTCCCGGTGGCGCAGGGCAGGGAAAGATACAGGGAGCGAAATATTATAAGGCAGGGCTCTATGCAAGGTTGTCCTCGGATCAGGATTTAAAAAAGAATGAATCCGTGGAGACGCAGATTCATATTGCAGAGAAATATGTAGAGGATTGGAATCGGCATCATAGGGACAGGATTGAGATTGTTGGCCGCTATGTGGATCTCGGGAAAACAGGGACAAATTTTGAACGAGACGCATTCAAAAGGCTCATGCAGGATATACGTCTGGGCGACATTAACTGCGTGGTTGTGAAAGATCTGTCCCGGTTTGGCAGGAACTATCTGGAAGCCGGAAATTATATTGAGAAAATATTCCCGTTTTTGGGAGTCCGCTTCATAGCGGTTACAGATGGGTATGATACAGGGGAAGAGGGCAATGGCACAAAGCAGATGGTATCGGAAATCAAGAACCTGGTAAACGATATGTATGCCAAAGATTCTTCTGTCAAGAGCAAGCTGTCCCTGGAACAGCGTAGGGCGGCTGGCTCCTATGTGGGGGGTCCGCCACCTTATGGGTATGAGGCATATAGGGAGGGACGGGTCAGGAAACTGAAACCGGACAGGAATACTGTAGAGATTGTCCAGGATATTTACAGGAAATTTGTGGAGACGGAAAGCTACCAGGCTGTGGCAAATAGCTTGAATCAGCGAAGAATCAACCCACCTGCCATTTATAAGAAAACCAAAGAGGTCTGTTGCCCGGCCGAAATGGTATATAAAGGCTGGGATAAGAGTGCAGTAGAAGGTATCCTGAAAAGCGAGACTTATCTCGGCAGGCTGGTACAGGGCAGAACTTCCCTTACAGCGCGGAAAGCGGAGAACCGTATCCAAAAACCGGAAGAAGAATGGGTCAGGAAAGAAAATACCCATGAAGCCCTGGTTAGTCCGGAACTTTATGAGCAGGCACAGGAGATACACCACCGGATACAGGAACGGACACGCAGCCATAATCACCGTACAGAAGGGTGCCCCATAGGGGAGAATATGTTTCAAAGTATCCTGTATTGTGGCGTATGCGGCAGGAAAATGACCCGGCATAGCGAAGTAAGGATCTATGCGGATGGGAGACGGGAGAGGAAAGACGGCTATTTCTGTCTGGACAGCACAGGAACCAAGCGGGAAACATGCCCGGATGCCAACCATATATACGAAACGGAATTGTCGGGTATCCTCCTTGTACTCCTCCGGACGGAATTCGTCACACAGCTGAAAAAGCCTAAAAGCTTTACCGGACAAATGGAGGATATGCTTCAGCAGAAGAGGAAAGAGCTTGATCGAAGGTTAAAGAAGACAGAAGGGCAGATTTCAGCGCTGTCGGAAGAGGAGGGAGGAAAATATATGGCATACAGCACAGGAAAGGTGTCCCAGGAAGAGTATGCCTGTTACCGGTTCCGGAAAGAGGAACGTCTGCAGGAACTGGAAAAGCTGAGAGACCAGTGCCGGAAAGAGGCAGAAAAGCTGGAGGGAGAAGGCAAAGCATACTTGAAGGCTGTCCGTTCCTTAATAAAATGTAAAAGCCAG
Source organism: uncultured Acetatifactor sp. (assembly GCA_910584865.1). Classification (GTDB taxonomy): domain Bacteria; phylum Bacillota; class Clostridia; order Lachnospirales; family Lachnospiraceae; genus Acetatifactor. Next base: position 2,319 of record CAJUCE010000060.1, on the reverse strand, counting down.
AAAGAATTGACCAGGGAGCTGGTGGAAGAATTGGTTGAGAGGATTTATGTCTATCCGGGGAGACGGGTGGAGGTTGTGTTTCATTATAGAGATATCATGAGAGGGGAGGCGTGAAGTGGGGGAGAAACGAAAGACAGCCATATATCTGCGGATTTCTACAGAAGATGCACAGCCTGAATCAACATGCGCAGGAGAGGGGGAAAGCCTGAGCATCAGCCACCAGAGGTCGTACCTTCTGGAATACATCAGGAAAGATAAAAGGCTGGCGGGCAGTGAAGTCATGGAATTTTGTGACGATGGGTTCACCGGGACTAACATGGAGCGTCCGGGAATGCAGAAAATGCTGGAAGCGGTCAGGCAGAACCGGATTGGATGTATCCTTGTAAAAGATATTTCCCGTTTTTCAAGGAATTATATTGAGGCAGGAAGCTATTTGAATCAGGTGTTTCCTTTTATGGGGGTTGATTTTATTTCCATAAATGACGGTTATGACAGCAGGGAGCAAAACGGCATGCCGCTTGCTTTCGATACAGCATTCCAAACCCTGGTTTACGACCTGTACAGCAAGGATATCTCTGTGAAAATAAAGTCATCCATTGACAGTAAATATGCCGCCGGGGAGTATGTGTCCAGGCTGCTTCCTTTAGGTTATGAGAAAGATAAGAATGTAAAAAATGCGGTAATCGTCAATGAAAGGGAGGCAGAGATTGTCCGATATGTCTTTTCCATGGCAGCGGATGGGATGACTACCCAGCAGATTGCAAAAAGGCTTTTTGAGGAACGGGTGCCTACGGCAACACAGCTACGCAATCCTGGCCGAGTCAACTTGAAAGAGAATCATACATGGAGCCAGGCCGCAGTCCGAAATATACTGGATAACCGTTTTTACTTAGGGGAAATGGCCTATGGAAAGACTGTCCGCAAATCCGTAGGGAGCAAAAGCGGAAATGCGGTTCCCAAAAGCGACTGGAAGGTAATCAAGAATCATCATGAACCGCTGGTGACACCGGAAATATTTGCCTGTGTTGCACAGAAGAGACCGGGAAATTCTACGAGGCGGAAAAGAGAGAAGCATCCGCTGACTGGGAAGACTTATTGCGGCGGATGCGGATACTCCTTAAACTATAAGCCTTTAAACAGAAAAACACCACGTTATTTTTGGTGCTGGAAACATTCCATTCTGCAGATACCGGATTGTTGCACCTATTTCAATGCAGCTATCCTGGAGGAAACAGTGCTTACCCTTTTGAATCAGGAATTGATGCGCAGGGGAGACCAGATCAGGAACCGTGGAATGTTGGGGCAGTTCCAGAAGGAAATTCTGGAGGAGCTTGGGAGAAAAAAAACAGAGTATGGGAAGCAGTATCATGAGATACAGAAAGAAAGGGATGCTCTCTATGAGGGTTACGCTGAAGGGCAGATGGATGCAAAAGAATACCGGGAGAGGATTGACAGACTGACCAGGCAGATGGGAGAACTGTCTGGAAAGATTCAGGAAACGGAGGCCGAATACAGCCGAATGAAGGGAGAAATGTACAGGGATAAGCAGGATATGAAACAGATTATCCGCTGTTCCCACATGGAAACATTGACACAGGAGGTGGTAGATGTCTTTATCAGGAAGGTAACACTCTATAAGGATAAGCGGGTGGAAATAGAATGGAATTTTACGGAGTGAAAGGGATGGCACTCATTTCATATTCATTTTTCACTGATTTGGCATTTATTTAACATGAACCCCGTGGAAACATGGAGGTTTCGAAGAATTTCGACAAAAAAGCCGATAAATATTCATAACATCAACTTGACATTAGAGGGGATAGAATCCCTTGTATACAATCATTACGGAGAGGCGGGAAGGCTGGCGGAAAATATCAATGCCAGGCTGGAGCAGGTGGGATATGAGAACCAGGGCGTGAATGAACGGCCGGACCTGGTGGTGCTGAACCAGACGCAGATGCCGTCTGTGCTGGTGGAGGTGGGCTTCATCAATACGGATGCGGACAACCGCTTGCTGGATGAGCGGTTCCGGGAGACGGCCCGGGCAATCGCGGAGGGAGTCCTGGCCACTGTGTGGAGCGCGGCGTGAGGAGGCAGGGTTGTCCGCTTGGGCGAAGGATGCGGGATACAGAGGTTTCTCCGGAAGCCTTGGATGCTCTGGGGCCGGTGCGGGCGGGACGATTGGGGCCTGCGCCCACCGGGGATTGACAGGGGGGCTTGGTATGTGGATAGATAGGCGGAGGCAGGGTTGTCCGCTTGGGCGCAGGATGCGGGATACAGAGGTTTCTCCGGAAGCCCTGGATGCTCTGGGGCCGGTGC
>CAJUCE010000059.1 GCA_910584865.1 uncultured Acetatifactor sp. | reverse complement strand
TGCCTAAATCCAGATAGGAGGTCAAACACATAATGGAAAGGACTATCAAGCGTGGGGACATCTTCTACGCAGACCTAAATCCCATTGTCGGCTCCGAGCAGGGCGGCAGACGACCCGTACTCATCGTTTCTAACGACATAGGGAACACCCACAGCCCCACCGTCATCATTGTGCCAATCACGAGCCGAGTGCATACAAAGGCAAAGCTGCCCACACATACCGAGGTAGGCAGCTTCGAGGGGCTTGACAAGAACTCCCTCATCCTTGCAGAGCAAATCCGCACCATAGACAAGCGTAGACTGGAGAACTACATCGGCAGGCTCCCCGAAAGCATCCTGCCAAAGCTCAACCGCTCCCTCGCCGTCAGCATAGACCTGGCGGCAAAGGCAGCGGCAACAGAACAGCAACCCTAAGTGATGCTTGTGCCTACTCCGCACAGGCTTATTTTTTTGACAGGAGGTTTTATGAACTACGCAGAGGTTCCCATCTGGGAGAAATACACCCTCACAATCGAGGAAGCCGCAAAGTATTTCCGCATCGGGGAAAAGAAGCTCCGCCAGTTGGCGGACGAACACCCCAACGCCAACTGGCTGATTATGAACGGAAACCGTGTGCAGATTAAGCGAAAGCAGTTTGAAAAAATGATTGATTCTATGGAAGTCATATAGTTGCAACGAGCTGAAATATCGGTATAATAGAGGTATGTCGTATCAAGGCTCGTTCCAGAACGGAAAGGAGCTTCACACTATGTCAGAAAAGAGACGTGACAACAAAGGACGGATACTGAGGACTGGAGAGAGCCAGAGAAAAGACGGGAGATACGCATACAAATATATAGACGCATTCGGCAAGCAGCAGTTTGTCTACTCATGGAAACTGGTAGCCACGGACAAGACCCCTGTGGGCAAGCGGGAGCTTCCTGCTCTGAGGGACAAGATAAAGGAAATCAGCAGGGACTTGGAGGACGGCATCGACACCATTGGCAAGAAGATGACCGTATGCCAGCTCTACGCAAAACAGAATGGTCTTAGGAAGAACGTAAAGCATGGCACGAAAAAAGGACGTGACTATCTTATGGGCTTGTTGCAGGATGACCCTTTCGGCATGAAAAGCATTGATGCCGTGAAGCAGTCGGACGCAAAGGAATGGGCGATACGGATGAGCGAGAAAGGCTTCGCTTTCCAGACCATCAGCAATTTCAAGCGTTCCCTAAAGGCGGCTTTCTACACCGCCATTGAAGATGACTGTATCCGCAAAAATCCATTCAACTTCGCCCTTGATACTGTCATTGAAGATGACAGGGAGCGAAAGGCAGCACTAACGCCGAAGCAGGAAGAAAACCTGTTAGCTTTCATGGAGCAGGATGCGGTGTATAAGAAATACCGTGACGAGGTGATTATCCTGCTCAGCACTGGACTTAGAATTTCAGAGTTTTGCGGTCTGACCACAGCTCTGGACTTCAAAAACCGCCAAATCAATGTAGACCATCAGCTTTTGCGGGATGCCGACATCGGCTACTATATCGAAACTCCAAAGACCAAGAACGGCATACGGCAGATTCCCATGAACGAGGAAGTCTACCAAGCGTTGAAGCGTGTGCTGAAGAATCGGGGCAATGCCGCCCCATTCAGTGTAGAGGGCTATAAAAACTTCCTGTTCCTCAAAAATGACGGGATGCCCAAGGTGTCAGCGAACTACGACAGTATGCTGAAAGGGCTTGTAAAGAAGTACAACAAGCAGAACAAAGAGCAGCTTCCGAACATCACGCCCCATATCCTCAGACACACATTCTGCACACGGTTAGCAAACGCAGGCATGAACCCCAAGGCGTTGCAGTATATCATGGGACACGCCAACATCACGATGACGCTGAACTATTACGCCCATGCGACCTACGATTCCGCAAAGGCAGAAATGGAACGTCTGGCGGCATAGCCGAATGGTTGGTTTTACTACCGCCGTACTACTTTTGGATTCAAAATTATGCCGAGAAGCACAAAGATATGCCAAGTATCTCCCGATATGACAAATGGCGAAAAAGCCTTAAAATCCAAGACTTATCGCCATTTGCCGAGATATGAAAAGATAGGTTGAAAATTTGCTTGAGGTTTTACATAATTAATAAGTTGTTGACCATTATTACTTACTAAAATTTCACTCAACGAACTTTGTGGATCTATATCAATCACTAATACTTTTTTATTCACTTTTGAAAAATGCTCTGCAAAATTCAAAACGCTTGTCGTTTTACCAACGCCACCCTTATAATTACCAACAAATATTATTTTAACTTTTTCCATAATAATCCCCCTTCTTTAGTACTTTTACCATTATAACAGACTAAGCAATAGAATTCCATTCCTATTAAAGAAAATCATCATCCCAAAGCAGCCCCCTCCAGCCTCTCCGCCTCCTCCAGCCACAGCCTCGCGCTTGCGTCGGAAGGCATCCGCAGATCTCCTCTGGGCGAAAGTGCCACGCTTCCCACCTTGGGGCCGTCGGGCAGGCAGGAGCGCTTAAACTGCTGGGCGAAAAATCGTTTATAAAAATTCTTCAACCATTTTAGGATTGTCTCATCATCATACTGTCCTGCAAATGCAAGCCCTGCCACTCGGTATACCTTGGACGGCGGATAGCCGCAGCGCAGCATATAATACAGGAAAAAGTCATGTAATTCATAAGGTCCTACCAGTTCTTCTGTCCGCTGAGAGATCACACCGTCCACAGGCGGCAGCAATTCCGGGCTCACCGGCGTATCCAGCACATCCCCCAGCACTGCTGCCAGGGCTTCGTCCCCGCAGGTATCCGCATAATATTTTACCAGATGCCGCACCAGGGTCTTGGGCACTCCGGCGTTGACGCCGTACATGGACATATGATCCCCGTTGTAGGTAGCCCAGCCCAGCGCCAGCTCTGACATATCCCCGGTCCCGATGACCATACCGTTGCAGCGGTTTGCCAGATCCATCAGCACCTGGGTCCGCTCCCTGGCCTGGCCATTTTCATAGGTGACATCATGATTGGAAATGTCCTGGCCGATATCCCTGAAGTGCAGCTCTACAGCCTCTCTGATATCCACCTCTCTAAGCTCCGTCCCCAGCGTCTGTGCCATTCTGCAGGCATTTTCATAAGTTCTGTCCGTGGTGCCGAAGCAGGGCATGGTGACTGCCATAATCCCCTTCCTGTCCAGCCCCAGCAAGTCAAAGGTCCGCACCGTGACCAACAGTGCCAGCGTGGAATCCAGTCCCCCCGATACGCCGATCACTGCTTTGGATAGCCCTGTATGCGCAATCCTTTTCTTCAGCCCATAGGACTGGATGGACAGAATTTCCTCGCAGCGGCTGTTTCTCTGTCTGGGATCTCCCGGCACAAAGGGGCAGCTCTGGAATTCCCGCTCCAGCCGGGTTTCCTCTTCAGTCAGCCGGAACGGAATCCTGACATAGTCAGCCTCCGGCTCTTTTCCGAAGGTTCCCATCCTCCTTCTGTCGGTCAGAATTTTTTCTATATCAATATCACTGTAAATGGTCTCACAGGAAAAACGCTTCCCCTGGGCCAAAATGATACCGTTTTCCGCAATGAGATTGTGCCCTCCAAAGACAAGATCCTGGGTGGATTCCCCTTCTCCTGCCGATGTATAAATATAGCCGCAGATCAGTCGGGCGCTGGCTGATTTTACCAGCATCTCTCTATAGGTGTCCTTCCCCACCGTCTCATTGGATGCGGAGAGATTGGCCAGAATCGTAGCTCCCTTCAGAGCGTGATTTGTCCCCGGTGAATCCGCCACCCACAGATCCTCGCAAATCTCGCATCCCACGGTTAAACCGTGCATAGTCTCACAGGAGAACAGGAGATTGGTCCCAAAGGGTACTGTCTTTCCAGCAAATACAAAGGGCGCCGCCTCCCTGTTTCCCTCGGAAAAATGCCTTCCTTCATAAAACTCTGCATAGGACGGAATATTGGCCTTGGGAACGAATCCCAGGATTTCTCCCCGGCAAAATACCGCTGCCGCATTATATAGCCTGCCGTCCCGTTCTATGGGCAGTCCTGCCATCACAAGAGCGTCCTTGTCTTTTGTACATGCTACAATTTTCTGCAGCTGGCGGGAAGCTTCCTCCAGCAGCAACGGCTGAAGGAACAAATCGCCGCAGGTGTAGCCGGTAATGCACAATTCCGGAAATACAATTATTTTAGCGCCCTTCGCACAGGCCTTCTCCAGTTCCGCACAGATGCATTCCGCATTGTGAACCGGATCCGCCACTTTAATTTTCGGCGTTACAGCCGCCACCTTGATAAATCCCTGCTTCATACCGCTCCTCTTCCTGCCGTTTTTCTGCCCTGCCGCATCAGGGCCTGACAATCCTTCTACCTCATTATGCCCGTAAATATGCATTCCGGGCGCAGCATTCCTTCCCCTGCTCTACGAAAGCCGTTCTTCCCATCATCCCTACTTACTCTTCCGGTACAAACATTTCAACTCCTCCACGGAAAATTTATAATGCCTGCCGCAAAACTGGCAGTTTACTTCGATCTCCTGCCCTTCCTCTATCATGTCCCGGATTTCCTCTCTGCCCAGGCTGATCAAAACCTTTTCGATTCTGGCACTGTCGCAATTACAGGAAAATGCGGTGCTCCTCCTCTCCAGAATCTCGCATTCCAGTCCTTCCAGCAGGCGGTCCAGCATCTGTTCCGGTGTAGCTCCCCCGTCCAGCATGGCGGTGACGGAAGTGATTTCTTTTAGGTTTTTCTCCAGCCTGCCGATTACCGCCTCCTCCGCAAAGGGCATCAGCTGAAGGATAAATCCGCCGGCCTGTCTTACCGTATTGTCCCGTTCCATCAACACGCCCAGCCCCACAGAGGAAGGCACCTGTTCGGAGGTTGCGAAATAGTACGTCAAATCCTCCGCGATTTCACTGGTCTGAAGTAAAGTCTGCCCAACATAGGGCTCCTTTAAACCCATATCCCGGATTACCCGCAGGCTTCCTTTACCCACGGCGCCTGCCACATCCAGCTTTCCCTGGTGATTGGCAGGGAGAATCACGTCCGGAACGCTTGCATAGCCCTTTACATTTCCTTTCGCATCCGCAGTGACCAGCACGCCCTGCATGGGACCGTCCCCCTTGATCTGAAGAGTCAGCAGGTCTTCCTCTCCTTTTAACATACATCCCATCATTGCGCCGGCACTCAATAGCCGTCCCAAAGCCGCCGTGACCACAGGACTTGTATTATGAACCTGTCTTGCTGTCTCCACCAACTCTGCGGTGGTACAGGCAAAAGCCCGAATCTGCGCTCCTGCCGCCGTAGCGCGCACAATATAATCTTCCATGTTTACACCCCCATGCCCGCCCCTGGCGGGCACTGATTTCAATCTTTGCTTCTTGATGCCAGATCGGCCAGGTCTGGCATTGAACGTTTACTTCCAACCTTCCGCCTCTCTGCGCACTTCAGCGCGCATACCAATCAAAAGTTGGAAAGTTTATACGCCTTGATCCTTTGGTATTGTTCCCAATTTTCGGACTACAAAATAGATCCTCTCGCTTTCGTCCTCCACATCCTCCCCCGTATCCGCATCTGTTATTTCCACCAACTGCAGACCTACCCTGACCGCCAGCGCTGCCATCTGCTCCGGAGAATACCCTCTCTGAAAATGGTTTTCCGTAAATCTACGGAACTTCTCTCCCTCTTCCCTGACAAACACAGTCAGATCATACTCATTGATCTGCGCTTCCGAGTCATAGTAATTATCCCAGATAAAGCTGCAATCTTCCCGGTTCTCCGCAATGGTAGTATTGCCGATAACCTCCCGGTATTTATAATCCGTATTAAAATCAAAAATAAAAATTCCTCCCGGAAACAGATAATTCTCCACCCTGGAAAACACCGCTTCCAGTTCTTTCTCTTCCAGAATATAATTCAGCGAATCACATACGCAGAATATAGTCCCCACCGTAGAGTACAGTTCTAATTCCCGCATATCCTGCTGCAGATACAGAATTTCCGAACCGCTTTTTTCCCGCTTTTCCAAAGCCCTGTTCAGCATCTCTGCGGACAAATCCACGCCCATCATATCATATCCTTTTTGATACAGAAGCTCCGTCAATGTCCCTGTGCCGCATCCTAAGTCAAGCACCAGATTCCGCTCGGACTCAAGCAGCCCTGCGGCATTCCTCTCCGGCCTGGACACACCGTACTTGCGAATCAGCGCGTCCAGCCGATCTGCCCATACCTCGTAAGGCGTATTGTCCATCAATTCGTCATATATATCTGCAAAGTCCTGATAAATCTCCATACCCGCTCCCCGTCGAACCTCATCCCTTTCCCTACAATATACTCTCGAAATCTCTGTTCTCTCTGGATCTTTCCGGAAACCATTTTCACCGGAATTTCCTCTTTCTTCGCTTCGCGGCTTGTCACAAGCCTAATTTTACCTGCCAGAATTCTAAGAGCTTATTATACAATTCCTTCTCCCAAACTGTCTCTGTATCACAATCGGACATCCGCCCGGCAAAAATGCCCTGCGCCGCCCGGAGCTATGAATACATGATCTCATTCACCCAGCTTCATCGCAATCACAATTCCCACGGCCAGCGCGGCCACACCGGTAAGCGCACTCATCACCGTCAATGCCGGGAAAGCGCCCATCAGTACAATCGCAATGGGCGAAGATACGATCAGGCCGATAATCGCCCAATACGCATAAAGCGGAAATTTCTCGAAAATAATCTCCACCAACTTCGCAATTCCAAAGATTCCCGCAACTACCCCGATGCCGAAAGGAATCAAAATCCCGCATCCCGTCAATATGCCGTCCATGTCAAAAGCCGCAAGCGCCGTGAAAAAGTCCTTCACCGCGTTCAGCACCGGATAATAAAATCCCATCAGCATCAGCACCATGGAACCGCTGACGCCGGGAATGACCATGGTGGCAGAAGTAATGATTCCCACACCTACCAGCTTGACGGCATTGAAGAACCCGAAAGACAGATCCGCCGCCTGGCCTTCCGTCTCGCCCATGACGGCCATTCCCACCACCAGGGCAAAAAACAGCATGCAGGCCGCCGCATGTCCGACCTTGATCTTCTTTCCTTTCACATTTTTCCAGATGGCAGGAAGGCCTCCCAGAATCAGCCCCACGAACAGCAGATTGGTCTGCACCGGAAAATGTTCGAACAGATAGGTCAGTCCGAAGGAACTCCCGGCGATGGCCGCCACCATACCCACTGCAATGGGCAATAAAAACAGGACGCTTTTCTTAAACTCACTGAACAAATGGGTGATGCAGTGAATCAGCTTATCGTAGATTCCCATGGATACCATCATGGTTCCGCCGCTGACCCCCGGCACAATATTCGCAATTCCTATCACAACACCCTTAAAAAAACTCTTGATCATAATTATCCTCCTATTCCAGTTCCGTATGCTCCCATCCATAACCCAATTCCGGCATAGGATTTCCGGCCGCTTAATGATGCGTCCGTAAATCCTATGGGGCTCTGGATGGACTCATACTGTTTTCCAGTTCCGATTTCTTACCCGCCTCCTCATGCTTTCTCCTGGCAGATACGGTCAAAAATACCTCTTTTTTCCGAATCCCCGGAAAGTCCTCTGTCCATATGGCCACTTCATTTACCTATATCGATTTACATAGTCCCTCAGAAAAGTCAGCAGCCTGTCCATCTCCTCATTTGTCCCCACGGTGATCCGCAGATAATTTTCTATCCGGGGCTTATCCCAGTGGCGCACATAAATATCCGCCTCCCGCAAGGCCCGAAAAATCTGCCCTGCCGGAATGGTCTCATGGGATGCAAAAATAAAGTTGGCCATGGAATCCGGAAACGAAAAACCCAGCTCCTTAAGCTCTCCCTTCACCCGCTCCCTGGTGGTTATTATTTTCGAAAGAATCTCCCTGAAATATCCCTCATCCTTCACGGCCTCCGTCCCCAGGATCAGCGCCGGCAGATTCATTGTATAGGAATTAAAGGAAAATTTCACATCATTTAAGTACCGAATCAGCTTTTCATTTCCGATGGCAAAGCCGATCCGCAGCCCTGCCATGGCCCTGGACTTGGAAAAAGTCTGCACCACCAGCAGATTATCGTACTTTTCCACAAGGGGCAGCACGGACGTGCCCCCGAAATCCACATATGCTTCGTCCACAATCACCACCGCGTCCCGATTGGCGGCGATGATCTCCTCCACACTCTCCAAAGACTCCAATACCCCTGTGGGCGCATTGGGATTGGGAAAAATGATCCCTCCGTTCGGCTGCCTGTAATCCGCCGGCCGAATGTGCCATTCATCGTCCAAGGGACATGTTTTGTACGGAATTCTGTGCAGATTCGCCCACACATCGTAAAAGGAATAAGTCACGTCAGGAAACAATATGGGCTTCTTGCTGTTAAAAAAGGTCATAAATGCCATAGATAACACATCGTCGGAACCCACTCCCACAAACACCTGCTCCGGTTTCACATGATAATATCCCGCCAAAGCCTCCGTCAGAACCGTACTGTTGGAATCCGGATAGAGACGCAGTGCATGATAGTCCATCTGTGCCGCCAGCCTTTCCACTCCGGGCGCCGGCGGATAGGGACATTCGTTTGTATTTAGTTTGATCATATCTGGCTTACGCGGCTGTTCCCCTGCCACATAAGGGATTACTTTCCTTACATTGTCTTCCCAGCTCAAGGTATCTTCCTGCCTTTCTGTCTTCTTCATATTCTGTACCGGCCCGGCCTGGCAGACCGCAGAGTGTCCGGCTCCTGGCGCCGCTGACCGCAGAACATCCGGCTCCTATGCCGCAGAATGTCCGGCCTCGCACGCAGACCACAAAGCATCCGGCTCCTGGCGCCGCTGACCGCAAAACATCCGGCTCCTGGCGCCGCCAAAACAAGCCCGTCCCTCAGCCCTGGCTGCGCAGCTCTTCCCGATAAACCCGGGCCTGCTCCGGGAATCCAAGCTTGTCATAGCAGCGGATCAGCCCCTCCAGACCTTCTTTTCCCCCCGCCTGAAGATTCAGGATCGGCTGCGTCTCATACACCGCATTATAATACCAGACTGCAGCTTCCTCCAGATCCTCCCGATCCTCATAGAAATGTCCCATTTCACAGCAGATCTCCGAGCATGCCTCTTCGGCAATTACCTTGGAAGTATATTTGAAAAAACTCACCGCATCCCCCGCCAGCCTTGCTGCCTTCGCTGCCACACAACAGGCCTGGGCCATCTCTTCTCCGTCCCGATCATTGTCCTGTGCCGAGTCCATAAAGATCTCCGCTGCCTGAGCAAAATCCTCCTCATCCCCGGTCAGCAGCAATTCTCTGGCATACAGCCCGTGAAGCCTCTTTGGAAGCCGATACCCCTCCATACAGTGCCTGTGGAAATTGGCCAGATCCCGCTTCGCATGACTTTTCTCCGGCAAGTGTGTGATGACGATATCGCTGTCGTATATAACAGGCATAAGGCGCACAGTCTCATGAATCGGCTCTTCCCACACGAAATCCCGTTTTCTCTTGAACAGCTTCGGGCGATATTCTTCATCAAAATTGTAGACAGTCCCGAACTGCAGCTGATTTGCATACTTCATCTGCACGATTTCGATCTCCGGAAGCAGCGTTTCTTTCAGAATGCGGAACCGCTCCCGGTTTTCCGGGGAAAGCACCTCATCTGCGTCCGCAGAATATATATATTCTTTTGTAGCCTTGGAAAACACAAAATTTCTGGCCTCGCTGAAATCATCTGTCCATTTGAAATCATAAATATGCTTTGTGTACTTCCTGGCAATCTCTTTGGTGGCGTCTGCCGAGCCGGTGTCCGCAATGATAATCTCATCCACCAGATCCGCCACGCTGTCCAGACACCTTGACAGTATCTTCTCTTCGTTTTTTACAATCATACACAGGGAAATGCTAATCATCTGTCTCCTCACCCTACCTGCTGCGGACTCCGGCGTAAGTCCGACAGCAACGCTATTCTCCTTCAAAACCGTACCAATAAGATAATACCAAAAACAAAGCTGCTGTACAACCACTATTGATAAAAAAGTACCTTCGATACCTTACTGATTCCATGTCCGTCTGGCGACGGACTTTCCTATAATTAAAAAACTGACGGCTGACTTTCACCACGGACTTTCCTATAATGTAAAACTGAATAGTTTATTCCAATATATTGGAAGTGATATAGTCCACACCCCATGCAGCCAGGCGCTCTGCTTCCTCCTTGTTGTCACAGGTCCAACAGTTTACCAGAATACCTTCCCCGTGCAGCTCCTCCACAATCTCCTTTGTCAGCGCCGGATAATGAATATCCAGATAAAGCCGGTTTTCCTTTAAGCCCCTAAGGACTTCCTCATTGTATGTACTTCTCAGATAATACAGGTCCTGATGCGGAAGACGCCGCCTGAGTCCGATCATATTTTCCAGGTCAAAGGAGATGAATACCATATGCTCCAGGTATCCCAGCCTGTAAATTTCTCCCAACATACTGTCAATTGCTTCCGGCGCAAAATGATTCTTCAGTTCCAGGATGCATTTTTTATCGTATTTTTTGCAAATACGGATATACTCTCCCATGCTCGGTATCAGCAGATCCTGTCTTCCACTGTCCTCGCTGCCGTCTGATCCGGCGGCGGGACACATATCCTTTAGAATGATTTTTCGCACCAAATTATAGGTAGACTTCTCCACATTGATGCAGTCCCAGGCAACCCGGTCTGTGTGCTCGTCGTGAATGACTACAAACTTCCCATCTTTAGTTACATGTACATCTGTCTCCACTCCATAATAGCTGCGGTTTCCGGCAGCGATAAAGGCCGGAATGGAGTTCTCCGTCTCCAGCCCGCTGAGCCCCCTGTGTGCAATCATTTTCGCGTTTCCGCTGTTGATTTTTATTGTATCCATTTTCTCCTCCTGCTTTGTTCCGTATTTGCTGCAGCCGTGCCGTCCGCGTGTTTCTGCCTGCATTTCCCTGGCCATCTGCTTCCTGCTGCCCCAATTCCCTGACACCTTCTGCCGGGAATAAATTCTTAGGTATTATACCATAATTTCGTGCGCTTCTGCGCTCATGGAATCAAAAGTTGACTCAATGTCCTCCTGAGTCAACATTATACCATAATTACATGCGCCCCAGCGCATATGGAATCAAAAGTTGACTCAATGTCCTTCTGAGTCAACATTATACCATAGTTTCTCAATTTACAGTTGTGATTTTTGGAATAATATGCTATAATTTTTAAACGGTATATTTATTCCAAGCGAAAATATTCCGCAAGCTTTATTAAGTGGCAGGAGGACATCATTTATGTTTATTGTTTTGGGCGGCGGCTTGTTAATTATCATTGTTGCAGTAATTATCTCAGTGATATCCAGCGTGGTGTCTGCGGTTGCTGCAGATTCCGATGTAGAGTCCTGAAGATACCGAGTATGACAGAACCCCCATGCACGGCCCTGCGCCCTGGTGCATGGGGGTTCTGTCCAATTCATAAATCTCCCCTTTTCCTCTAAGCTTCTGAATGTAGTTTCATAAAATGATATTGCCTGGTTACCCATTCCTTTGTACTACTACCGCATTCTCCCGAAACGGTGAGAGAAAGCCCCTTTCCACATACTCATCGCACAGGCTCCTGGACTTTCCGATATACTCAAAGCAGTCCTCCACAAAGGCCTTGCTGCATATACAAGTCCTGTCGGAAGAATATAGCTCCGAAGAAAACATAAACGCATACTCAGGAGCACAATACAATTCATCATACTCCCGATATTTATCGGCCGCTTCCCTGCCAAACAGGATGTCCGTTCTGCCATTATGAATCCAAATCGTCAGCACCACCGAATCCCCCGCATCGCTCCTTACATGGCCGGTTTCCCAGCTTCTGAAATACAGCTCCTCAAAATCCGGCTCCCTGTTATATTTCCGGTCACGATGACACCATGAATACCTGGCAATCTTATCCAGATAAGGCTGACAGTCTTTGCATCCGCACTCCGGCGACAGCCCTTCATTTTCATCCGACATTTTGTGATATCTTTTCTGCATTTTATGCTAAAATGGATATATCAACCGAAAACAAATACAATTTTGGCATGCTGGAAGAGCTGACCGTTCAGAGAACAGGAGGTAGAAAATGTTATCACAGGACGAAATTATCGCATTGCTGTCAGGAGAGGAGCCGCTGCCTTCTCCGGAGGAAGAAGATAAGTATACACCGCATCTGTACCATTGGCGCATAGAAAAGAGCGTGCATCCTTATACCGGGAAAGAGTATGTGTTAGCACATGGCGTTGTGACAGGGCATAGAAGATTGACGGACACGACATTCATCCATACCTCGCCGGTGCAGCATATTGAGGTGGACAGAGAAACCGAACAGGTCTGCATCCGGACCAAAAACACGGAATATCATTGCCGCTTGTCAGAATGCGATTTTTCGAAGCCCGGTACCTGTGAATTCATTCCCGGGCTGTCGGAGTATGCGGAGAAATATGAGAGGGAGAAAGAATATGATCAGGATGATAATACAATTCTGCTAATCCTGTCGGACCATGAAAGCTATTATTTCAAAACAGCCCTGATAAAAAGAAGCGGGGTAATCCACAGGGGATGGATGCGCCCGCATATCGGAACCTTTCAGGACAGCTGCCTGATCTCCTGCAAGGGATATGAACAGCGCATCGATATTCGCTATTTCCCGCATTATCGGCATCTGGAAACGTATTGCTGGGAAACAGACAATCTGCCGGTATATCTGGAAAATGAGGGTGACAGCGCGATATTTTACCGGACATACGAAGGACTTATCGAATTGAAGCCCGGCGAACGGAAGCTTGTGTCGAAAGAAAATGCCATGAGCGATGAGGATGCGCCGATTTTGGATCAGGGCGATCTGTATCCGGCAGAAATGCTGTTCTAATCGAACGGCCTATACTGTCTGTCAAAAACAGGACCTCAACTGACAGCAATGACAGTTGAGAGTCCTGTTTTTACAATTCATACCGTTTATTACCAGAGGCCGCCCCACCAATCCTTGATGCCGTTCCAGACATCGGACACGCCTCCTTTACCCCTTCGTAGATATTTTTTGCACCGTCCACGATAGCTTCCGTGCCATTAACAGCTATCTGCGGTATGCTGCCATAATAGCCATTTTCCATATCGTGCCAGATCCCGCTGAGGCTGCTAGTCCAACCATTAGATGTCCATACGATACCGCTGTCAGTAGTAGCCCATTCATAGATTGTTCCAAGGCCGTTTTTTATCGTACCCCAGAGACTGGTGCCATTGCTGTAGCCGCTTGCCGTATATGTCTGTGCGGGGGCACTGCCAGCATCAGGATTGTCCCAATAATCCGGGTAATTTAGATATAGCCATCTTTGTAATGCAAGTTCATACTCGGCCTGCGTGGAATACTCCTCACGATTCACGGCAGCCCTGGCATTGCCCAACATGAATATGACATTCACCTGACTTGCAATGTTATTATCCGCATAATCCGCAAACAAACCTTCCATATTTTCATTAAAATCAATATTAACGGTAACTATCCTGTTACCGATCTCCGTTGTTGCAACCCCAAAGATTACATTTAAAAGTTCAGTCCCATCTGAACATGGTATGCCATACTTTACGTCAGTAACATAAAATATCTGACCTATCTTATTTTCCGGATACCATTTCTGTAGTTCATTGTCATAGTTTGATGCAATATCGAGTAACTCTTCCGCGGAATACCCGTGTATTTCAGAACTGATGTGGGACACGTCCCCTGCTAATCTGATGATGCCACGCAGCGTCTCAATCTGCGCAATATTTGTTTCAAGCTCCTCCCGCACTTTAGCGGCATCATCCGCATTCGCTTCAGCAAACAGTTCGTCAAAGTTCTGCTGCAGATACCTGTAATCCACATAAGACGAACCGCACATCTCCACGCATTGCTGTATGCTCAAAAGAATGTTGAGAATCCCCCACTCTTCGCTCACGTTGAAATCATTCTCCAGCTGACCGGAAAAGGACTTCATGGCAGACACAAACTTCAGATTTTCGTATAATCCCTCTCCCGTCTGTTCCTCTGCCGGCCCGTTGTCTGTATCTTCTCCTCCCTCTTCGGAACCGTCCATGCCTCCGCCTTCTCCATTATCGGATTCCTCCTGTGATTCCTCGTCAGGATTCGCTTCCCCGCTGGCCCCGTCAGTGTCCGGCAAATCTGTTCCGTCTGCATTATCTGCATTTTCTGCATTATCTGTACCTTCTGCATTTTCTGCGTCTTCCGCACCTTCTGTATCTCCCCCATCTTCTGCGTCTTCTGCTGCTCCCTCATCTTCTGCATTTTCCTCTTCTCCCACAGCTTCATCGCCGTAAAAGAAATAGTATAATTCAGCAAGTGCTTCATCATCGATCAAAGGCTTGAACATAGGAGATAACAAGGCGGCAAATTTGTCCGCAGTCTCCCTGGCCGCCGCTAAATCCACCACAACAGGCTGAACAATATACGCAGTATTATCCGTATATGTTCCGTCTGCACAAAGTTCAAAATGGGCAATATAATTCTCTAAATAGCCCGGTACAGATGTCCTTGCTCCCAACACTTTACAGGATTCCTCATTCACGGCGACGGTAATCACAACACTGTACCCGAAAAATGCCGATGTCTGTTCTGCAATATACTTATACCCGGTATCATCACCCAGTTGATTACGGCACATCTGCATTGTAGCATCAGGTACAGCCGCGGAAGAATCCGCTTCCGCAGGATCATATTCTGTCATGTTTATCTTGCGCATCCTGACTGTTGTTTTCGCCGTATCCGGCTTCATCTGATTCCTGAAAGAAGCCTTTATCCCGTTTATTTCATCAATTGAATCTAAAACGTAATAGGAATCGCTTGCCATAAATTGTGCGGTATACCTTGCCAATTCGCCGATATTAACCCCTTCAAGGCCGGCGCCAAACGACATACCGTCAAGTTTGGCCTTCAATTCCTCATAGGTTGCATCATCTGCGCCGACAAAAGACCATATCTTCATAAGGTCGTTCTGTATCGAGATATTGGCACTGACTACCTCAGGAATCAATGCACAGTCAGACTCCCACTCTGCTAATGCTTTATCACATCGAATCTGTGTTTCAAGCTTCTCCTGGTAGACTGCTCTTGTCTCACCGCTTTCCAGCATCCGGAAAACCATGTAATCCCCTCTGTTTACTCCCTCTGCAGAGCAGACCTGGTATGTCACAAAAAGCGTGGTTTTGAAGTTGATAAATGCGAGAACGCCAAGGATTAAAACAATAAAAACACCAACGCAGGACAAAATCATCACTTTCTTATTTTTCTTCTTAGCGGGGTTCTCTATCCCGTCCGTTTCTTCCCTTGCATCGGCATGGCTTTCTGCACTTTCTTCGATATCGTTCATTTCTTCAGGCATAAGCTCATTTTTGTTGCTGTCTTCTGTTGTCTTCATAATTTCTCCTAATTATAATATGACTGCCTTCTATCCGGTAATATCCTTAAAGAATACACTGTCGTTCCCATCCTGATTCTCTATCTCCATATCGAACTTCTTTACCAGCTTCTCATCCTGGGGCAAAATATACAGTCCGGGCTTCTGTCTGTTCAGTGTTTCATTCATAACCTTAATGCTCATGTACGGTAAAGAAGCAAGTAACCGAAAACAAGAGATAGACCGCC
>CAJUCE010000058.1 GCA_910584865.1 uncultured Acetatifactor sp. | reverse complement strand
ACTGGAATTATGTGGCATTGTGAAAATAATTTAGAGCAAGGCTCACGGATTCAGGGTTTTATAAACAAAATTTTAGCGATGATGACAGGTTTAGCATATATGTGCAACAGGCTGGTGATTGGGGAGGGGAAGCTGTAAAGAGTTTTTATAAAGAATTACTTACGCCGGTTCAACCATATGTGCTCAAGAAGATAAAGGAATATAATATAACATTTGGGCGTTCGGGACATTTTAAAGAACTGCAGTGTGAATTGAATACATGCTATGCTGCAAAGAGGAATGGATTTGTGATAGGAGCGGATGGAACAATATATAAATGTACGGTTCATTTTGAAATGCCTGAAAATCAAGTAGGAAAAATTCATGCAGATGGAACTGTCGATTTCAATGAGAATATAGAGAAATGGATTATACCGTTTGCTGAAGCGGATGGCAGATGTTCTGAGTGTTTTTATAAAGCAGATTGTTTTCCGATAAAGTGTCCATATGAGTATATTCTGTTTAACCATGCAGGATGTCCTCCTATGGGGAAGATAAATTTTAGTGCATATCTTGAACGATTTGATGATAAATTATTTTATCATTTGGATGCAGACTGATTTTAGAAAGTTTGAATGTAAACAGAAAATTAGGGAGAAAAGTAAAATGACAGAAGAAATGATAAAAAAGAATATTTTTGACATTCTGGAAGAGAGTGGAATTTATATTGATGAAAGTGAAAAGCAGGAGGATCTTGATTTAAGAGAGTTTTTGATTGATTCCATACAATATGTATACTTAATTGTAGAACTCGAAAATCATTTGGGAATTGAATTGCCGGATGAGGTTATATTATATGATAATTTTCTTTCAATAAATGGATTTGCAAATATGGTGGCAGAATTCTTTGAAAATCCGAATAGCATATCGGACAAGGTTTTGCAAATATGTGAGTAGAATGATGAGCTATGCTGAATTATAAAACAAATTATTTAAAATTAAAAGGATGGTGCAAAATGAAAAAAAATTAGTGAAACCGGTTAAAAAAACTAAGCTTTTAAAGAAAACCTTTTTGTTTGGCGGAACCACCGGGTCTGATAATGAAAATTGTAACTGCTGTGCTAATGTTGGTTGTGGAAAATGATTGTGACAGAAGGGAAGAGAAGAATACCGTAGTTTGTTGAACTGTAATTAATTGTAGTTGAGTTTTGCTGCGCCTATGGAATACATTTTTGGCATACGCTCATCATTCATAGGCAGCAGCATAACATAGGAAAGAATAAAGGAGTGAATATAGGATGATTAAAAAAGTTTTTACGAACATTAGCTATTCCGGTAAAATAATTCTGCTTATGTGGCAGAGCGACAAGGCATACCTTTTTTATTTATTGTTAGATATTGCCTGTTATTCATGTATGCCATTCATTAATATGTTTTTAGTCCAGAAGTCGATCCGGATGCTTGAAGAAAAACTAGGATTTACCCAGTATATTTGGGGGGTTTTGGGGCTTATCGCGCTCGGATTTGGCAGAAACTGTTTGCACGATTATCTGAACTATAAGCGTGAACTACATGGGAATACGATAGAGTTTGCTTTATACAAACGGTTATTTGAAAAAAGTTTAAATATTGATTATGAGATGCTATTAGACAAAGAAGTTCAGGAGAAGAAAGAATTGGCACTGAAAATGGTTTCCAATGGACGTTTTTCTCAGATTACCAATAACTTTCATAATTTGGTGTCAAATTTGATTATTCTTGTAGGGCTTGTAGCGGTATTGTCACAGGTTGATGTATGGATATTGGCAATTTCATTGATGGTTGTGATCACAAACGTGGCTGTTACAGCCTACAGGAATAAATTCCGCCGTGCGATTGATGTGGATTTGAACCCTCTTTCAAGGAAATCATCTTATTTTAGGGAGATCGGTTCTTCTTTTTCTTTTATAAAAGAGATTAAGACATATGGGATGAAAATGAAGCTTGCTTCCAGATATACTGCTTTGCAGGAGGAGGTGTATGAGGGGCTTGACAAAGTGATTCATCTGTCCCTTGCGGGTTATATCATCTCTCATATTATGAACTTTTTGTTGGATGGAGCGGCTTATGTATATTTGGGTTTCAGGGTTTTGGTACGCGATAATTTGAGTATCGCGAATTTTTCTATGTTTCTGAATGCAATTTACAATTTTAGCGGTTCCATTGAGGCGATTGTGGGAACATTTGCACAGATATATGCGAACGGAGCATATTTACAGGATTATTTTGAGTTTATGGATTTAAGAACCTCGCAGGATGAACCGGCTTTACTGCAGTTACCTGTTGGATTAACAGGCTCTTTTGTTTTTGAGCATGTGAGTTATCGATATCCGCATCAGGAGAAATATGCGCTGCATGATGTGAATATTGAGATCAGGCAGGGGGAAAAGGTTGCTATTGTGGGTGAAAACGGTGCAGGAAAAACCACGCTTATCATGCTGCTTATGAGGTTGGTGGAACCTACACAGGGGAGGATCCTGTTCCATGGCACCGATATTCGGGAGTATGGAGAAGATGAGTATAGAAGGCTGTTTTCTACTGTATTCCAGGATTTTAAGATTTTCTCTTTTACCATACAGGATAATATCACGGCATTGGGTGATGCGGATTCTGAGAAAGTAAAAGCAATCGTAAATCGCAGCGGTTTGGAAAGTAAAATTGCATCTTTGAATAAGGGGACGGATACCTATATCGATAAGCTTTATGATAATGATGGGATCATTCTGTCCGGCGGGGAGGCCCAGCGGCTTGCAATTGCGAGAGCACTCTATAAGGATGCGCCAATCTATGTATTGGATGAACCTACAGCGGCGTTAGATCCCAGGATCGAAAATGAAATTTATACAAAGTTCAAGGATATTACAGATGGAAAAACCGCATTTTATATCACCCATCGGCTGGCCAGTACCCATTTTTGTGACCGGATTATCGTGTTGCAAAACGGCAGTGTAGAGGAGACGGGAAGTCATCGGGAGCTCATGGAGAAAAACGGTTACTATGCGGAGCTGTATACCATGCAGGCTCAGTATTATATAGAAGCTGCGGAGGAGAACTGAGGATATGGGAAGAATAAAAATTGCAATTGTTGACAGCGGTGTAAGGCTGGATCATCCGGCCTGGAGAGAAAATCCGCCTTGCGTTGTCCGAAAGAGCGGATTGAAAGAAGGCGGACGCTGCGGACATGGTACCGCTATATATAATATTATTAAAAAGACGGAAAAGTATGCGGATATTATCAATTTTCAAATTACAAATAAGGACGAAGAAATGAATTATGATATTCTTGTGTCATGCTTATGTACAATTCGAGATGAATATGATGTCGATATTATAAATCTTAGTCTCGGATTGAGCTTATGGGATGATATTACTCAATTGCGTCAAGTTTGCAGTGAATTAAATGAAAAAGGAGTTGTTATCGTCAGTGCATTTGACAATATAGGGTCTATTTCTTATCCGGCAGCATTCGAAAATGTGATAGGAGTGACAACTATTGAATCATGTCGGAGAGTTGGAGAGTTTGTTATTTTCGATGATGATATAATTAATATAGGTGCTAACGGCAATTTGCAACGTCTCGCATGGGATACTCCCGATTATATAGTAAACGGCGGAAATAGCTTTGCCTGTGCGCATGTTACAGTGCAGGTTGCAAATTTTATGGCAGAAGGAGCAACCGGGTTATCTGAAATAATGGAGAAATTCAGAGAAACAGCATTGCAGGTTTCCTTTTGCAAAAATAGTAATTTGCCAAAAAAACCGTTATTCAAAATAGAAAGTGCAGCAATTTTTCCGTTTAATAAAGAAATGCATAGTATTATCAGATATAATGATTTGCTTTCTTTTCAAATTAGCGGTGTGTATGATATTAGGGAATCTGCCTATGTAGGATCAAATACGGCCCATATTATGAAAGCTGATGTTAAAGCGTTTCCTATTAAGCGTGTTGAGGAGATGGATTGGGAATCGTTTGATACATTAATTCTAGGAAATATACCATCCCAAAATGCCTTTTTTCTTTCGAGGATGAGAGAAAAACTTGTAGAGAAGGCGATGTCCTTTGGGAAAAAGATATTTTCTTTTGATGATTTGCGAAATAAATATAAATATGAGAGATTGTATTGCCCGTCCGTTGATCGTTCTGACGTTCCGCCAGAACGTTTGGGGAAACTTTTCAGAATTACAAAACCCGTGATTGGAGTATATGGAACGAGTTCAAGCCAGGGAAAATTCACATTACAGTTGGCATTGAGGAAAAAATTTTTGGAGTTTGGTTATATAGTGGGACAGATAGGAACTGAACCGAGTTCAGAATTGTTTGGTATTGATTATACATACCCTATGGGATTCAACAGTAGTGTATATATTGATAGTCATGATTCAATAGCATATATTAATTATCGTATGAACAAGCTATGTGAGGCGAACTGTGATATTATTATCACTGGTTCGCAAGCGTCGGTATTACCAGTTGATATCGGTAATAAGAGTATGTATCCGATAAGGCAGTATAGTTTTTTAATGGGAACTCAACCAGATTGTATGATACTATGTGTTAACCCATATGACGATTTAGAATTCATCGGCAGGACTATATTGTTTCTGGAATCGAGTGTTGATGGAAAGGTAGTTGCTATTTGTATATATCCAATGAAATATAAGGTTGACTGGAGTGGCTTGTATAGTCAAAAAGAGGTTATGAAAGAAAATGAAGTTGAATTGTTGAAGGAATTACTTTCTAAAAAGTTTTTAATCCCAGTGTATCAGTTGGGCAAAGATAGTGAAGTTTTAGCGTTGTTTGAAGATATTCGATCCTTTTTTACTGAAGAATAAAATATTGGTTATAAATTTAGGACTTAAGGGGGCGTAAAATGAGAAATGAAGTTCCACTATGTGTTATCCCAACCATACAAACAAAATCAGTTTTAAAAATGCAATTGCCAGCGTATGCTGATAAAATAAATTCAGAAATTAAGGGGGCGGTCTGCCCACTGTGTCCCCCAAGTAGTTACACTATCCAATTTTGGTCTGGCACTTGCGAATTATGGTGACTTGTCATATACTGATAACAGGTAAGAAGATTGATACCGAACTAAGGCGATATAATTTTGCGTAAGGTGATAATATGAGAATAGCAATATGTGAAGACAATAAGGAACATGCCGAAATACTGAAGGGCATGATAAAAGAGTGGGCTGAGGAGGAGCAGGTCAAAGTGGAGATCGGCCATTATATGTCCGCGGAACAGTTTCTGTTTTGCTGGGAAAAGGAAGCAAAGTACGATTTGATTTTTCTGGACATCGAGATGGCTAAGATGAGCGGCATGGAACTTGCCCGCTACATTCGGAGGGTGGACAGGGCAGTACTCATTGTGTTTACAACGGGTATCGTGGACTATGTTTTTAGAGGGTATGAGGTATCTGCCTTCCGATATTTGCGTAAGCCCCTGCGGGAAAGAGAAGTTCTGGCAGCGCTGAAAAAGGCGCATCATGAGATAGAGGAGGGGAAGCGGGATGCAGTCATTGTCCCCACAGCGGAAGGGGCACTACGGGTTTTCAAAAACGACATTTATTATGTAGAGGTGGATAACCATTACATTATCATGCATACCAAACAGGGGAATCTGCGCTACAAAGAGAAGTTGGGTAATGTAGAGCCTATGTTTCCGGAACCTGGTTTCTGTAAGTGCCACCGCTCTTACATTGTCAATCTGCATCATGTAGGACTGCTTACCAAGGATAAGGTTGAGATCGATAACGGGGATACTCTTCCTGTCAGCAAGGCGCGCTGGGTTGAGCTGAATGAGTGTTATTTGGATTACTATATGAAGATTTGATTTACGTGAACATACAAAAACCGCTGCCGGTTTAATTTCCCTGCAGCGGTTTTTGACATTGTTTGGGAGATGGATTTTCCGTGTATACCGGGCTTCTCGCCACATACCATATAGGAAGGCGCTGATCTAAACGAACTGTTCCTGCCTGATTTGCGAAAGATGATTTTCTTCACAGACAGATCTGGCCGCCTTTTGCAGATAAATCAGCGCAAGTTCCTCCTGTTCACAGCTCCTGCGCAGCATTTCAATGATACGGTTTCTTTTTTCCTTCAGGGTGTCTTTGGGAAAGGAGTCACGCTGGTGGGCGATCGTGGCTATATCTGCCGCGGAGGAACAAATGTCATTGTATTGAGCGATGGCCAAAGCCATAAGTTCTTTATCAATATCAGGGATAGTGTTCACACATAGTTCGAAAAACTGTTTTGCTCTCAACTTATTTTCGTAATGAATAAACGCATGGGGAAAAACACATTCGATCTGGTCCGCACCTCTTTGGTTTTCTTCTCTTAAAAGCCCGCACCAGTTCCAATAAATGACTAGACCATAGCCCTGCATTTTGTCTGCTCCGCAATGTTCGGTATTGGACAGCAGTGTTATCCCTCTCAGGAGCGCGTTTGTGCATGCATCTGCCAGGGGCATAGTTTTATCTGAAGGTTTTATAATCATCATATCGCAGTCAGTTTTGTACCAGCCGGCGTATTGGTTCAGCCGGTCAAAGTTTATCTTCGCATTTTTCAGGTCATCTCCATCCAGGAAACCCAGTCCCTTTAAAATCTGACCATGGCGGGAAAAACCGACGGCAAAAATGGTATCCGTGTACTCTTTCGGGATAATGACGACAGGATACCCATGTTCGATCTGGCCGCGTGCGAGGGCAATGAATTCCTCTTCTGCATAATCTGTCCTTGCATGTATCTCGTAATCCAGGCCATAGATTAGGAAGCTGTCATGAATCCACGAATCGGGCCCATAGGAATAGCCGAAACAGATATTCGAAATTGCTGACTGCAGAATATACTCTTCGTCATCGTTTATCTGGCGGCCCATGGCATCCCTGCGCTGCTCCAGTCCGAAAAACAATTTTAAGGCAGTGAGAAGGGAGGCCGAGGCGATGCTTTTGGGCCATTCGGGTCCTGAATAATCGGCCACAGGAATCCGGGGTTTTACAAGGAATTCATAGTCAAAGTCCATATTGCACAGAACACAGGAAGAGGGATCGAGAATCCTGTCTACGGTACAGTTAAAGAGCCTGGATAGTTCACAGAGCATGGGCACCTCAGGTACAGCTTTTCCGTTCTCCCATTTGCTCACCGCCTGGGGTGAAACCTTTAATTTCTCCGCGAGCTGTTCCTGTGTGTAGCTGCGGCTTATGCGCAGATGTGCAATCTGCTTTCCCATTTTTCTGGCATCAAACATATTCGTCGCCTCCTTGGTTTTGTAATGGCAGTGATATAGTGTACTTATTAAAGAGTGTCACGGTTTACCTGGCGCCGCGGCGAAGGCTGCTTGCGTCAAAATGGGCTGCTCCTGCCCGACTTTTGACAATCGAATTCTGCATTTGAATTCTATTTGCATCAGCTGCTGTGAGCGGCGAAGCCGTGAATGATATTATTATAGTTGCTGTATCATGTAATGTCCATAAATGACAGGTTGTTTTTTGCCATAAAACTCAACCCATAGTTGGGAAGCGTTCATGCCGGTTTTTCCACCACTTGCCCCACGCTCATTACCTGTTGCGCCAGAGGTATTTACAAAAGGGTTAAACATGTTATTCTTAATTTTAAGAAGTGCAAATCCGCTGATTTGGGATTTCGCTGCAATACAATCAGGGACAGGAAAGGATCGGTGTAAAATGAAACCAAAATCAGAGAAAGCCACAACGCATTCCATGTCAGGCAATCTGGCTTTCGCTCTTGGAAAGGCCTGGCGGATGGACAAAGTCCTCATGACGGTCACGGTGCTGCAGATGCCTGTGTTGGTGCTGCGGCCCCTTTGTACTACATTTTTATCCTCCTATATGGTGAAGTGGATTGGGGAGGGCGTATCTGCGGAGGCGCTTACGGCGGACATCCTGGGGCTGTCTGCCGCGCTGCTGGCCCTGCATCTCATGAACCAGGTGATGAACGCCAAGATTAACTGGGGAGCCATGCTGAACCGGATGCAGTATCTCACCCTCTGCAGTGAGAAGGCCATGGATATGGACTATGAGAACCTGGAGAATCCCCAGGGACAGACGAAGATGCAGAAAGCGCTGAATATGATTTATTACTCGGGCAGCGGTACCCAACAGCTGTTGGCGCAGCTGGTAGGCATGGCTTCCGATCTTGTGGGGCTTGTGGCCTATTCCGCTCTCATCGCCTCCTTAAGTCCCTGGCTGGTGCTGTTGCTGGCGTTGATGACGACTGCAGCTTACTTCGTAAATAAGGCAAATAATGTGTGGAACCACCGACACAAGGACGACTGGACGCCTTTGGACCGGAAGATCGATTATATCTGGAACCGGGCAGGGGAGTTTGCGGCGGCCAAGGATATCCGGCTCTACGGGATGGGCGGTTGGCTGAAGAGCCTGTTCGGACAGTTTATGGGGGAGCGCATGAAGTGGCATAAAAAGGGGGAGATCCGGGGTATGGGAGCGGATGCCTTCGGCGGGCTTCTGAATTTTGCCAGGGACGGCGTGGCCTATGGGTTTCTTCTATATTGCATTGTGGAAAAGGGGATGTCGGCGGCGGATTTTGTGTTTTATTTCGGACTGATCTCCCAGTATTCCTCCTGGCTGCTTGGCCTGATCGGCCATTACGGCGAGCTGCAGCGCACGGCTTTTGCCTTTAACGATGTGAGGGAATTCCTGGAGATTGCGGATTATTTTTACAGGGAAGGGACAGTGGGGGATATCTCAGGGCGTGGGAACCTGGGGGGAATGCTTCGGGAAGATTTCTTGAAAGGGGATGTTTCAGAGGGAGAGACCTTGCAGGAAAGTTTTATGCAGGAAAATATAGGCAAAAAAGGAGCACGCCTTCCGGAGACAGCGCCGGAAATCTCCTTTCAGGACGTGTCTTTTGGCTATCCGGGCAGTGACCGGGATACCCTGAGCCATCTGAATTTCACGGTGAAAAAGGGGGAAAAGATTGCCCTGGTTGGCACCAACGGGGCAGGCAAGACCACTCTGGTAAAGCTGCTGTGCGGTCTGTACCATGCGGACTCCGGGCGGATTCTGGTAGGGGGGAAGGATATCCGGAGTTATGACCGGGACGCCTATTACACTCTGTTGGCGGCGGTTTTCCAGAAGATCTACCTGCTGCCCGCCACTATGGAAAAGAACATTGCTCTGTGCAGGGAGGAAGAGATCGACAGGGAAAAGCTGGGACGTGTTATGGAATTATCCGGAATCCATGAAAAAGTAGGTATTTTGCCGGACAAGGAGAAGACGATTTTGATGAAGAGCGTTCGGGAGGACGGTATCGAGCTTTCCGGCGGGGAAAAGCAGAAGCTTGCATTGGCCAGGGCATTGTACAAGGGCGGATGCATCATGGTACTGGATGAACCCACCGCGGCGCTGGATCCCGTGGCGGAGAACGAGATTTACCAGAAGTATCATCAGCTGACCAGTGGGGCCACATCCGTCTTTATTTCCCACCGGCTGTCCAGTACCAGATTCTGTGACCGTATCCTGTTTCTGGAGGATGGGCGGATCACGGAGGAGGGCACCCACGAGGAACTGATGGCTCTTGGAGGGAAATATGCCGCTATGTATGAGATACAGAGCCGTTATTACAGGGATGAAGGAGACGGTGAGGGGTGTATGGACCAGGAGGTTGCTGCGGCTCTTTAAACCGACACTTTCGGACGTGATATGGGGCGGCTGGCGATGAGAAAGCGGCCAGGTATTTTGGATTGGAAATCTCATTCTTAATATGGGAGGGAAAGGAATATCGCAGATGAAAAAGCAAAAAGAAGACATTTGCATAATCATAAGAGGACTGAAAGAAATACGCCGGATTTCCCCGGGGCATTTGGGACTGATCCTGCTGCAGGCCGTCTTTGCGGCATTATCCCCCTTTATCACGCTGTACATGTCCAGGCTGATTATTAACGGGATCTCGGAGGGGGAGGAGCCCGCCAGGCTGTTTTTCTATGCCGGGCTCACCGTGACCGTGGGTCTGTTGGTGCATCTGCTGGCCAGTCTTTTCAAGCGGCTGCTGAACGGGATGGAGTTCCGTTTCTGGCCATGCTGCAGGATGGCGGTCAGTGAGAAGATGATGGAACTGGACTATGTGGAGGTGGAGTCCCCCAAAACCTATCAGCTGCGGCAGAAGATCCAGGATTATGAGAACACCGGGGGAGAGGGGCTGGGAAATCTGCTGTGGCAGTTCCAATGGATGGTTTCCAACCTGTTTACCATAGGATTTTCCGTTTCCCTGGTGATCGGGCTTTTTACGGCCTCATACCAGGGGCAGGCCCGGGGAATCCTGGCTTTTGCGGCATCTCCCTGGGCCTCGCTCCTGCTGCTTGGGGCCATCTTACTGAATGGATTTGCGGGGATGATTTTTGGCGGGAAGATGACAAAGCGGAGCCATGCCCTGATGGGGGAGGCGATTGCTGCGAACCGTATATATGGGTACTATCTGGAAAACCATGTGCTGACCTATCACACTGGCAAGGATATCCGGATCTACGGCCAGAAAGCGGTACTGGGGGAGGAAATGGATGAGCATTACAGTGCGGGAGAGCGCATGGTGGACGGCCAGATCAGGAACGAGGCGAAGTATTCCGGAGCCATTTCGGCCTGTACGGTGACGGTGAGTACTTTTGTTTACCTGTTTGTGGGGCTGAGGGCCCTGGCGGGCATGATCGGCATCGGGGACGTGGTGCTGTATATCGGCAGCATCAGCAGGTTCACGGAGGGATTTTCCGGCCTGGCTATGGCTCTGACAAGGCTGAGGACGAACTGTGATGCCATGAGGGCTTATTTTGAATTCATGGATATACCGGTAAGCGGACGGCAGGGATCCGGGAAGGTTGTGGAAGGCGGAAAGCAGTCCGTGACAGCGAAGGAAGGGGGAAAGCAATTCGGTACGGGAGCGGAAGTCGGAAAACGGCCCGGTGCAGCAGGGGAAGGCGAAAAGCAGCCCGGTGCGGCAGGGGAAGGCAGAAAGCAGCGCAGGGAGGCAGTGGAAGGCGGGAAGCAGTGCAGGGAGGTAGCGGAAGGCGGAAAGCAGCCCGGAACAGCAACAGAATGCGGAATACAGCTCAGACCCACAGACGGGAGAACGAAATACGAAGTGGAATTCCGCGACGTATCCTTCCGCTACCCGGGCACGGAAACCTGGACCCTTAAACATATTTCCCTGACCTTCCGCGCAGGGGAGCGGCTTGCGGTAGTGGGAAAAAACGGCAGCGGCAAGACTACCTTCATCAAGCTTTTATGCCGCCTTTACGAGCCGGACGAGGGAAGCATCCTGCTGAACGGGACGGACATTCGGGAATACGACATAGAGGAATACAGGAAGATATTTTCCGTGGTGTTCCAGGATTACCAGCTGTTTTCCTTCTCCCTGGCCCAGAATGTGGCTGCGGCGACGGAGCCGGACGGGAACCGGGTGACGGAATGCCTGCAGCGGGCCGGCTTCGGGGGGCGCCTGTCCGGAATGCCCCTGGGTACGAAGACCTGCCTGTACAAGGATTTCGAGGAAAACGGAGTGGAAATCTCCGGCGGTGAGGCCCAGAAGATTGCCCTGGCCAGGGCCCTGTACAAGGATGCTCCCATCGTAGTCCTGGATGAGCCCACCGCCGCCCTGGATCCGGCAGCGGAGTATGAGATTTATTCCAGGTTCAATGACATCGTGGGGAACAAGGCCGCCATCTATATCAGCCACCGCCTGTCCTCCTGCAGGTTCTGCGACGATATTGCTGTCTTTAACAAGGGAGAGCTGGTGCAGCGGGGAAGCCATGAGGAACTGGTCTGCCGGAAGGAGGGAAAGTATTTTGAGCTTTGGAGTGCCCAGGCGCAGCATTATGCGGAGTAGAAAGATTATTCGCAGACAGTCTTTTACAAATACTTCCATTGTGTATCAGGTACTATTTGCGGAGGATGAGTTGTCAGTCAGGCTGAGCCTGCAGAATTCCATACCCTGAGAGAAATATAATATGAGACTGGCGGCTCAGGCGGATAACGGGCTTGCGGCCGTGGGCAGCGGGTAGAGAGCTTTCGAATTATTGCGCAATTTCCCGGCGGAGGGCAGTATCCTCTGTACCAGGGAACCTGTATCGGCCACAAGAAGATCTGTCAGCTCCAGGGTCCCTTCAGGGATCAGAATCTCCTGATTGACGATTCCGTGTCGGCGATTTCCAATCTCCGGGTGCAGATGACGGCGGCCAGAGGGGAAGTGTGGATGAAAGAGATCCGGCTGTATTGACAAAAAAAGGACAGCGGATTTCATGATTGGCAGATCAGATTTCTCCAAAAAAGGATCGGAAGAAAAGGAAAGAAAGAAAAGGGAATGAATATTATTAAAAAAAATAACGGAAAAATAGAAAAAACGGCTCAAATAAGGATTGACAGAACATCCATCACCATCTATAATAATATAGCGTGCGTGCGGATGTTCCTGTTTTTGGCTTTGACAGGCCGGACGAACCGGGAGATTCCAGGCACAGCAGACCAACAACCATTTAATTTATGAAAGAGGTGAAACAGAATGCCAACATTTAACCAGTTAGTAAGAAAGGGACGCCAGACTTCCGTAAAGAAGTCCACTGCACCTGCTCTGCAGAAGGGATACAACTCTCTTCACAAGAAGGCTACGGATGCATCCGCTCCTCAGAAGCGTGGTGTATGCACTGTTGTAAAGACCCTCACCCCGAAGAAGCCCAACTCGGCTCTGCGTAAGGTGGCCAGGGTACGTCTTTCCAACGGCATCGAGGTTACGAGCTATATTCCCGGTGAAGGACACAATCTGCAGGAGCACAGCGTTGTTCTGGTTCGCGGCGGCAGGGTAAAGGACTTACCCGGTACCAGATATCATATTATCCGTGGTACCCTTGATACCGCAGGAGTTGCGAACAGGAAACAGGCTCGTTCCAAGTACGGCGCTAAGAGGCCCAAGGCTGCAAAGAAATAAGTTCCGGGAGAAGCGGGAGCTGTTCTGAAAGAAGCGTCATTTTGGTCCACAAAAACGAAACTAAGAAAGTGTTGGAATTCTGTAATATGCAGGAAGCTGTCTTTTACTCCCTGTAAGGTATAATCGAGAAATACAGATAAACAGCGCGAACACTTGGGGAAACACATGTGAGTACCGATGATCTATTAACAGGCGGCGCAATTGGCTGCCAAAGTGTCCTGTATAGGATAGGGAACAGTTATGGTTATACTGTCCGGCATATCCGGGAGATACAGAGCACACTTCATGAATAAGGAGG
This sequence comes from uncultured Acetatifactor sp., assembly GCA_910584865.1. Classification (GTDB taxonomy): domain Bacteria; phylum Bacillota; class Clostridia; order Lachnospirales; family Lachnospiraceae; genus Acetatifactor. Next base: position 3,770 of record CAJUCE010000058.1, on the reverse strand, counting down.
GAAGAACCGTGCCACGTAAAGGACATATTCAGAAAAGAGATGTATTGGCAGATCCTTTATACAATAATAAAGTGGTGACCAAGCTGATCAACAATATCATGCTTGACGGCAAGAAAAGCGTCGCACAGAAGATTGTATACGGTGCATTTGCAAAAGTAGAAGCAAAATCAGGCAAGCCTGCTCTGGAAGTATTCGAAGCGGCCATGAATAATATTATGCCTGTTCTGGAAGTAAAGGCCAGACGTATCGGCGGCGCTACCTATCAGGTTCCTATTGAGGTAAGGGCGGAGAGACGTCAGGCGCTGGGCCTTAGATGGCTGACCATGTTCTCCCGCAAGAGAAGCGAGAAGACCATGGAAGACAGACTGGCAAACGAGATCCTTGACGCGTCCAATAACACCGGATCCGCAGTCAAGAGAAAAGAAGATATGCACAAGATGGCGGAGGCAAACAAGGCGTTTGCACACTACAGGTTCTAGCAGCCTGTAAGGGAAACGCCTCGGCGTTTGCACACTACAGGTTCTAAATAATAAGTAGGGGAAACGCCTCGGCGTTTGTGCATCCATAGAAGTGTATATTTTCATGTAAGGAGTAATAAGATAGGAGGAAAAAATCTTGGCTGGAAGAGAATATCCGTTAGAGAGAACCAGGAATATCGGGATTATGGCTCATATCGATGCCGGCAAAACCACATTGACAGAGCGTATCCTGTACTATACTGGCGTCAACTACAAGATCGGTGATACTCACGAAGGCACTGCCACCATGGACTGGATGGAGCAGGAGCAGGAGCGCGGAATCACGATCACATCAGCGGCTACGACCTGCCATTGGACCTTGGAAAAAGAAACCAAACCCATGCCGGATGCTCTTGAGCATCGTATCAATATCATTGATACACCCGGACACGTTGACTTTACTGTGGAGGTAGAGCGTTCCCTTCGTGTACTGGACGGCGCAGTGGGCGTTTTCTGTGCAAAGGGCGGTGTAGAGCCCCAGTCTGAAAACGTATGGCGTCAGGCTGACACTTACAATGTTCCCCGTATGGCATTCATTAATAAGATGGATATCATGGGAGCTGATTTCTACGGCGCTGTGGAGCAGATCAGGACGAGACTTGGCAAGAATGCCATTATCACCCAGCTGCCCATCGGCAAAGAAGATGAATTTAAGGGAATTATTGATCTGTTTGAGATGAAGGCCTATATCTATAATGATGATAAGGGCGACGACATCACTGTAACAGATGATCTGGGAGATATGAAGGATGACGCAGAGCTTTATCATGCAGAAATGGTGGAGAAAATCTGCGAACTGGATGATGATCTGACCATGCAGTATCTGGAAGGAGAGGAGCCCTCTGCGGAAGATATGAAGAAGGCTCTGCGGAAGGGAACATGCGAGTGTACGGCAATTCCTGTATGCTGCGGTTCCGCATACCGCAACAAGGGCGTTCAGAAGCTGCTGGATGCAATTCTGGAGTATATGCCCGCACCTACAGATATCCCGCCCATCAAGGGCACGGATCTGGACGGCAACGAGATCGTAAGGCATTCTTCCGACGACGAGCCTTTTTCGGCGCTGGCCTTTAAGATTATGACCGATCCTTTCGTAGGAAAGCTGGCGTTCTTCCGTGTATATTCCGGAACCATGAATTCCGGTTCCTATGTATTAAATGCGACAAAAGATAAGAAAGAGCGCGTGGGACGTATCCTGCAGATGCATGCCAATAAACGTGCGGAGCTGGATAAGGTTTACTCCGGCGATATCGCTGCTGCCGTTGGTTTTAAGATTACTACCACGGGCGATACCATCTGTGACGACCAGCATCCCGTGATTCTGGAGTCCATGGAGTTCCCGGAGCCCGTTATCGAGCTGGCTATCGAACCCAAGACCAAAGCGGGGCAGGGCAAGATGGGCGAGGCACTTGCGAAACTGGCAGAGGAAGATCCTACTTTCCGTGCGCATACCAACCAGGAGACAGGCCAGACAATCATCGCCGGTATGGGCGAGCTCCATCTGGAGATCATCGTAGACCGTCTGCTGCGTGAGTTTAAGGTAGAGGCTAATGTAGGTGCGCCTCAGGTTGCATATAAGGAAGCATTTACCAAGGCTGTGGAAGTGGATTCCAAGTACGCAAGACAGTCCGGCGGACGCGGACAGTACGGACATTGTAAGGTTAAATTCGAGCCCATGGAAGCAAACTGCGTGAAATTTGAGTTTGATCCCAAGGCCAATATCCTGATCAACGATCCTCCTACGCTGCTTTTCGAGAGCACGGTAGTAGGCGGTACGATCCCGAAGGAATATATTCCTGCAGTAGGAGACGGTATCAAGGAAGCTGCACAGGCAGGTATCCTTGGCGGATTCCCTGTGCTGGGCATCCATGCCAATGTATTTGACGGTTCCTACCATGAAGTTGACTCTTCGGAGCTGGCATTCCACATCGCAGGATCCATGGCATTCAAAGAAGCTATGCAGAAGGCAAATCCGGTACTGCTGGAGCCCATCATGAAGGTGGAAGTTACCATGCCGGAAGAGTATATGGGAGACGTTATCGGTGATTTGAACTCCCGTCGCGGACGTGTGGAAGGTATGGAAGATATCGGCGGCGGCAAGATGGTGAAGGCATTTGTGCCCCTTGCAGAGATGTTCGGTTATTCAACAGATCTGCGTTCCAAGACCCAGGGCCGCGGCAACTATTCCATGTTCTTCGAAAAATATGAGCAGGTGCCCAAGAACGTACAAGAGAAGGTTCTGGCCGCGAAAGGGAAGTAATTTGAGGCGTGTCACCTTTCCTGCGGAGAAGGTTCTGGCCGCGAAAGGGAAATAGACGCTAATAACCCGAAATCGGCAATGAAAAGTGCAGATTTCAATCACAGGAGTGAAAAAACTTATATTATTGCTAAAAAGTGGTAATAATATTTCAAAATTCACTTGAAAAACCTCGGGTTATTTACTATAATCAGAGATAGCCGAGAAAAAAGCGCCGAGTGTGCGGAATGCGCTTCGGCGAACGAAAAAAAAAGAAGTTTCATTAATTGAAGGAGGACTTTAATAATGGCAAAAGCTAAATTTGAAAGAACTAAGCCCCATTGTAACATTGGCACCATTGGCCACGTTGACCATGGTAAGACCACTCTGACCGCCGCTATCACCAAGACCCTGAACGTCAGGCTTGGCACCGGCGAAGCCGTTGCATTCGACATGATCGACAAGGCTCCCGAAGAGAGAGAGCGTGGAATCACCATCTCTACCGCACACGTAGAGTATGAGACCGAGAACAGGCACTATGCACACGTTGACTGCCCGGGCCATGCCGACTATGTAAAGAACATGATCACCGGTGCTGCTCAGATGGACGGCGCTATCCTGGTTGTAGCTGCTACCGACGGCGTTATGGCCCAGACCAAGGAGCATATCCTTCTGGCTCGTCAGGTAGGCGTTCCTTATATCGTTGTATTCCTGAACAAGTGCGACAGCGATGATGTTGACGACGACATCCTGGAGCTGGTTGAGATGGAAGTAAATGAGCAGCTGGAAGAGTACGGCTTCACAGATTGCCCGATCATTAAGGGTTCCGCTCTGAAGGCTCTGGAAGATCCTACCGGAGAGTGGGGCGACAAGATCCTCGAGCTGATGAAGACTGTTGACGAGTATATTCCGGATCCTCAGCGTGATACAGACAAGCCTTTCCTGATGCCTGTAGAGGACGTATTCACCATTACCGGACGTGGTACTGTTGCTACCGGCCGTGTAGAGCGTGGTAC
>CAJUCE010000057.1 GCA_910584865.1 uncultured Acetatifactor sp. | reverse complement strand
TTCTTGTTTCGGTTCAAGATTGCGAACGAGTTTAGCGAGTTTCGCAATTACCTAATTAATAATTTCCTGAACCGTCTTCCACTCCAGCGCCCCGTGGGCAAACAGGTCAACTATATGGTCTGCCAGTCTTCCCGCTGTGCGTTTCTTTACCTTGCAGTCTTTTTCCAGATAGCTGTCAAGCAGTTCCAGACATATCTCTGCTTTTTCCCTTTCAGAATACAAGCGAGATAAATGTCTGGCAATCGCATCCTGAATCCCATACATATCCTGCGATGACTGGATATCCGCGCAAATCTGTTTCCGGAACGTCTGCAGCTCTTCCTGCCGGCGCTCTTTTTTTATCTGTTCTCTCCTCTCGTTTTCCTTTTTCCGGAAAGCTTCCCATTCATCCGTTGAAAAATACTCTCGATATAACCGGTTCCTTTCTGATTCGCCAACATCCTCCTTGATGAAATGAAACAGAGAAACACTGTCCTCCGGAAAGCTCTTACGCACTCCGTACATCAAAAGAAAGTTGTAAAGAAATTTTTCATATTCCTGCGGCATCTCCCTGTAAACCATCAGTTCCACCCAGTCAAAGAGCTTCGCCTGCTCTTCCACGGATAATATCTCTTCTTTGAACTTCATATTCTGAAAACGGTATCCATAACTCTGCACCTTCACTGCGTCCAGCACAACATTGCGGTACCCGAAAAACCCGTCCAATTGACAGATTCCGTAATACCTGTCAAATGCTTCCCAAAAAAGATAAACTTCATGACTTGTTAAATAGCGGGCAACCGAACCTATATGGCCTTTCATAATGCTCCACTTATTTTTGAGCGTTTCCGCTGGCATATGTTTCTCATCCTCCGCATACTCCTCAAGAAGCTTTACCATATCTATCTTATTTTGTTTTACTAATAACCGAAATACATCCTTAACATAGAAATCTGGCATTTTCCAGAATAACTCTTCATACCGTTTTCCCGTATACCCCTGGTAATTATCAAACCACAGATCAATATTTACCGATTCCTGTGAATACAGGCTGACGCTGAATAATTTGGTAAACTGCTCCTGCTCCATCCATTTGGATACCTCACAGGATTCTTTATCCGAAAAATCCAGGTAGAACCAATCCTCCGGCAGCCGCCTGTCTTTTTTGATTCCATATAGATACTGGTACATCTGCCGATCCCGGATATGTACATTTCTTATCAGGCTGCTCAGTATCCCCTCAGCGCCATCTATATGGATATCATATGACTCGTAATCCTTTAATAAAGATTCACAAAACGGAAACAGCCCTGGATCTTCAATCTCTTTTGCATTTATCAGTTCTTTTAAGCCAAAAAGGGCCATCCGTTCTATAGTAATAGACTTCTTATCCGGCGTTTCCAGGCTCCACACAGCCCCCCGCAGGATCAGGTTCAGATAGATGAGCTCCTGTCTGGAATATCCTGCGTTCTTGAGATGTTCCCATGCCGGTGTACCCTCTTTCACGAACTTATTGCACAATTCCAGCAGTGCTTTTAATACATACATGTCCTTTGTTCTGCATTTCTGTATCTTATCGGCATACATCTGCAGCACCCACGCATAAAGTCCATGATTTCCATATGCCCTTAATGTCCGTCCATTGCCGAGGAACCGGATAAAAAGCGGTTTTACAAAGTCCCATGCTTTTGGATGCTCCTGCAGGACAAACGCCGCAAATACAGCTTCTTTCGTTTCCTTATAATCATGCTGCAAAATCTTCTGATAGAATTTCCCCTGTTCCTCCACTTTCTCTGAAAGCAGGTACATAACACAAGTCAGGTAAAAATCCTGCTCTGTATGGTTTTTTATTTTCCGGATAAAGTTCGGATACTGCGCCCCGACAAACATAGATTCCTCTAAAAGCATCTTGTTCTCTGCCAGAGCCAGTCCAAGCGCTCTTTCCTGCTCAATACCGCCTCCGCAGCGTTCTTCGTACCGTTCCAGAACTTCGCCCGGGTAATTTAAACCATACTGTTCTTCCATAGAACTCTCGAAATCCCCTGCTCCGAACAGACTTTTCCACCCTGTCTGTGTGTCGAATTTCTTCTCATCAGCCCCTCTTACAATGAGGGACTCCATCTGCTGCAGCAATGGGATTGCTATCGTACCTTCTAATGTAAATAACCCCATCCTATTTCCTCCATTTCTTTATACAGGCGGCTGTCCGCCTTTCCATTTCACACCGTATCATCTTAACCCGGCCCTTTAAGTAAATGTACATGCAACCACCCCCGTCTGGCCCGATGCCCGCGGGAATAAAAAAATAGGAAATATATGGCTTATACGCTCCATATATCTCCCGATTCAACAGTTACCCGGATCATGATTCTCCTTTAAAAATCCGCATTTTTGATTTAGTTGTAATATCTCCTTTATTTCCCTCCTTTTTCCCATAAAAAAAATCTGGCCGAAACCAGACGCATTTTACCCGTATTATCTATATAAACCCATTTCTGGGGATTTTTCTCCTGTATGCCAAACATACGCTTCACACTATAAAATAATCTAAATATATATAGATTATAATAGATATTTTTCCATATGTCTATACCTTGGTCAAATCATTCACGAATCATAAACAAACAGCAGAGAAGATTTCTCTTTCTGCTGTCTTTCATAAGCTTATAATAATTTACAATCACTTAAAATCTTCTCTATTGCTTCCCACGCAGAAAGAGATGGGTTTTCTTTATAATATCTATACCCTTTATACTGAAGTAATGTATATCCATTCTCCTGATTCCTCTGCATGATATTTCTCGCACGTTTGATAGCGTCAATTACATTAACAAGATTCATTTTGCTCAAACAGCGTTTGAAATTACCCTCATGTTTGTACTCATCCATGTTTTCAAATTTCTCACAAAAGGCTCTATTGATCAGTGTAATATACTGTTTTCTATGAGCGTATGAAGTATTGCAATCTGCCATGTGCAGTAAAATCCATAAGTCGAAAGTGAAATTGCTATATCCCGATTTATACTTAATCTGCTTACCTAATTGCTCTGCTTTCTTCATATTATCCATAGCGTCTTGGAATCCCTGTACATGAATAGGCTCATCACTTTCATAATCAAAGAAATGATATATCTCAATCTTTCTTGTAACAGTCAAAGATTTTGCGTGTTTTAGTGGATTCTTTTTCACCGGACAATCAATCGAAACTTTACAGACAGATTCTTCCGTATTGTTAATCGATCCTGCAGCCATTTCAAATACCACTGTTCTGTTTCCCCCACAACACTAAAATAGTATTTATTGGTCGGCTTTCTCTTTGCCATAACTACACCTCACCTTCTCTGGCCAAAATCTCCTCAAAATGACAGCCTTCTCCTTTCTGCCTTACTAAAGGCGCCTTTTTCTTCTGCGTCCTCCTCTTTTGGCAGCGCCTCAAGAACCCCTGTCGGGAAATCCTTTTCATCCGCGCTAAAACCAAGCAAATCAGAAATGTCCTCATCAATCATGTCCGCCACCTCGTGCTCTTTTGCACGCGGGATTTCCTTTTCCTTCGCAGCGGACGGCGCCCTTGGGTAGATCTCCTTTTCCGGCTGCCTGAGAACCTTCAGATTGGGAGGAAGCTCCTGATTCTTCTTAAAAGGCCAGTGCCGCCTCTTTTTTTCTTTTACTCCTGTTACCTGCCGATACATTTCATCAGAACCAAGCGTATCCTTTACCCTCTCGGAAAAATGCTCAACTAAGTATATATTTTCTATGATATTTAGAGAATTTGCAACGTAATGATATTTTTTTCTAATCTCTTCTTCGTCTTTCGTCTCCTCCACATAGGAAAGGTATCCCTTCATACGGTCTTCATCCACAATCTCCAGGGAACGCATGGCGTCTGCCACCGTGGATATCTGGTAATACTCCCTACACTCCCGGCGGGTTCTCGGATAAAGAATCCTCTCCATGATATTCTCGGCCGTTGCGTCCTCCTCGTACAGCGCATTCAATATGCCCGCCGTATAAAGCACTTTCATGTATGTATTCGCCCGGTGGGATTTGCGCAGGGAAATAACGATATTCAGGTTATAATCATCCATCAGCTCTGCCAGTTCCTCTGCTGTATACGGATAGCTGCTCTGCATTGCTTCCTGCAGCACCAGAAGGCGGAATTCCGGATGTTCACTTACATACTGTCGGATTCCCTCTTTGCGGTACCTGCTGACGCACACGGTCTCAAACCCTTTTGCGCGGGCCGTTTCCTGAAGCGCACCGCAGATATCATCACTGGCCTCACTGGACAGTCCGCATAATATATACAGCTTTTCCATCTGTTCCTGCATACCGGCCCTCCTTTACTGTTCCATAGTGTCAAGTACCGTACACCTGTCAATCTTCCAGCCATCCTCCTGCACCAGCGATAACTCCACGATCTGCCGGATCCCGAAATTTCCGGAGCCGGACAGCCTGTACCACACCACCGCAATCGATTCTGCCCTCCCCTGCCCTATGGTACGGAAATAGCAGGTCAGCTCCTTTAATTCTGAAACCATCCGGTTTGCCGGGAACTCACCATCCTCTCCATCCGACATCGGAACAATGGCTTCATATGCCTCCTGTGTCATATATTCCTCGGCGCCTTCATAAAACATGCGCTCCGACGTATCGTATGTATATAATACTTCTGCAAATTTACGGACGGTTTCTTCGACAGTGGGCTCCTCTTCTTTCCTCTCTTCTGCCTGCACCTCTATATCATCTTCCTGCACCTGCCCACCTGGCATACTGATAAAGAGTGCAGCTGCCATAAATATCAACAGGCTTAGCACGATGATAGACATTAAAACTATCTTTTTTCTTCTCATATTATCTTCCTTTTATCTATTTTCTTCCGAAACACACGAGCTTCTCCCTGTAATATCCTGACAACGCAGAAAACTGACAGCGGTTTCCGCCCGCATGAAAAAACTGCCCGTTTCCGGTATACACCCCTACATGTGTAATAAACGTCCCCGCATCATATGTAGCAGTAAAAAAGACCAGATCGCCGGGGCGTGCCTGGGATTCACTGATATGGGAAACGGCATCATACTGATCCTGCGCCGTCCTTGGCAGGGATATGCCTGCAGACTGATAAAGCTTCTGTGACATGGCGGAACAGTCTATCCCCGATTTTGAAGTTCCTCCAAATACATAGGGCACATTTTCATATTCCTTCATTACCGCATACATTGCTTCATAGTTTTCCATGGCGCCGCCGGCAGAAGACGCATGCATATGAGAACGGACATGTTCTACATATTTCACGTCCCCATAGCTACTCCACCCGGATCTGGCTGCCATCATGCCTGAAAAGCTGCGGGCCGCTTCTTCCGAATGCTTTCCTCCGTAATGATCGCAGACATAGGTTATGTAGCCGCCCCCGAAATTATAAGACTGGATGACCGTATCCATATCTACCCCTGCCTTTTTTCCAGATTCCGCCAGGGCCGCAAAATACCGTATTCCCTGTTCCAGGCTCACCAACGGGTCTGTGATACTGTTCGGCGCCATACCCGCGCTTTCGGAACACTGCAGAATATCAGGATACCTGTCAGAATCCCCGCCCGACTCCTGTGCGATCATGGCAAGCAGGATCTCAACATATTTTCCCACCCCGTATTTCTGCGCATATTCCTGCACATACGGCCTCCACCGCTCCACAAGCGGGGATACATTGGCCGTTCCGTACATATTATCATCTCCCGGGAATTCACATCCTGACAGCTGCAAGATCACCGCCAACACCAGAAAAAGGGCTATGATATTTTTTCTTTTTCCCATATTCTTTTTTTAGAAAATATCCTTATTCTGCTTCTCAATGATCGTGCGTATCTTCTCCCGGATGGATTCTTTTGCAGAATGGTATCTTTCTGTTCCTTTCTCATAATCTGGCTGTAAGCTGAGTTTCTTCATGACCTCTTCCGTCATATATTCTGTCTGCAGTTCAATGCGTTTTGTACGCTCCTGCCGCTGTGTAAGCTTAATCCCCTGTGTCTCCCTGACCGTTGCCCTGTACTTTTCCGTCTCAATATTGGCATTTTTCAGGGCAATCAGCGCCGCGCTGTTACGCAGTTCTCCGGAAGATGTAATGATCTTCTTCAGCGCCTCTGTACTGTCCCGCTCTATTTCCGCCTGGATCTTCCGGAGGGCCGCTTCGCCTTGCGCCGCAACAGCAGCTGCCTTGTTCGTTGCGTCTGGAATCCTCACTTCAGGTTTTTCAGGCAGTACCGTCTCCGGTCCGGCATCATGACTGTCCGGTCCGGGCGTACCTGAAGTTGCCGGGAAAACCGGCGAAACATCTGCCCCGCCGTGAGCCGCTTTAAAATCAGCACTGGCTGCAGCTCTTACCACAGGTTCCCGATAAATGCCGTTATACACCGCATTCCCGTTCCTGGCCACAGCACCGGCAGAGTATGCGGCAATATCCGCTGCACTTCCGTCTGTATTCGTACCTGCCATTACAGCAGTTCCCACAGCGTTCCTGGCCGCCTTTGTACCTGTCATTGCCGCGACTGCTACTCCGTTTCCGGCTGCTGTGCCTCCCAGTGCGCCGGCCGCTGCAGCCATCGCCGCCGTCGATGGCTGCATGAATATGCTCCCGCCTCCTAAAAAGGCCGCGCCCGCCATGCCGCCGGCCACAGAAGCAGTTCCTTTTACAATTCCCGAAACCGCCCTCTGCCTGTACAGCTTCTTAAGCTGTTCATTGGAAAGTGCATTTCTAAACTCCGGCTGTTCAAAGTTATTGATATTAGCACGCTTACAGATGATCTCAGACCTTGCATCATCAAAGGCACTTGGCACCGCGCCGCCCTGTCCGCCCCGGATTGCTTTCGCCTGATTCCGGAGCATATTCATATCCCGCAGCTGTCCTGCAATTTTCTGCTCGGTCTGTGCTGCCCGAAGCGCTGCTTCCGCCCGTCTCTTTTCCAGTGCCTGTTTCTCCTCAGAGCCTTGTTCATACTCTAGCTTTTCCCTTGCGAATCTCTTTTCTTCGCTCTGGAAATGCGCCTTCTGCGCCCGCAACCCGTCAATGGTATCCTGTTTCTGTTCCATGGCACGGTCAAGCTTCCTAAGAGCCTCATTCTTCGTAAGCATTTGGTCTGATTCCACGGATGTGCTGCCTTCACTTTCCATGTCACCGATAAAAGAAGCCCCTGACAGGGAACCTTCCCCGCCATGCGGTTCTTCTTCATTCACAGCAAAGTTTCCTTCGGCCTGTGCTCCTACGGTATCGTTTCCCTCCCCACCCGCAGGAATTTCCGAAGGTTTGATTCCCGGATGTTCCTTATCTCCCTGCGCCTTGAGGGCTTCCGTTTCATCGAATCCGTCCTCCTCCAAAGACCCTGACTCATAATCAGAAATAGCAGTCCCATCATCCATAATTGCCCCATCAAAACGTCCCCCTGCACGTTCCAGGTCAGAAGAATCCACTTCCTCCAAAAGCCCGCCCTGGTCCGGACGTTTATCTTCATATCTGTCCTGGGAATACCCTTTCAAAGATTCCCCATTCTGGCTGTATCCTCCAAGCAGCGACTCCCTCTCCTCTTCATCGCTTTCAGCCAGTTCCTTATGCATTTTGCTTTTCTGCAGGTCGGAATGGATATCGGAAACACGGCCGAATGCGCTCTTTGCCTTATTTGTAAGCGCGCGGCCAAGCGTTGCAAGCGCCATAACCCCGAATAACCCTCCGCGCTCATTGCTCTGGACGCCAAGCAGGACCTTAATGCGGTTCCGTGAGGGAATAATGAGCATACACATGATCATCTGAATGATTGCAATCCCCTTAATCACATCGGCAAGCATTATACTGGCCAGGAGCGGCACCAGTAAGAGCACTGCATCCAGCACAGGAGTAAGGATATCTGACAATACATTCATCATCCAGTTCCCCAGAAGGTCTCTTTTAGGGGAATGCATCAGGCACATAATGGGAAATGCCACAAAGCAGATCAGCAGATCAATCGCCAGCGCCACATATAAAACCGCAAAGTAAAGGGTAAGCAGCACCGTTCCCAGATACATCAGGGAATCAATAAACCTCCCTGTCCTTTCCGCATTGATCAAAAACGCCTTCGCCAGAGAAAGCGTCGCACCTCCGGTTATCATCTCCCCTGTGGCGCTCTTAATGCCGTAAAGCGCTACATCCCTGGCATACAGGACAACATCGAAAACATACGGCATAAGCGTCAGCACAGCAAATTTCATTGCCGTGGAATAAAAGCCTGCCTTCACCTTTTCCCGGCTCTGCGCCGTCTGCCCCGTCCAGGCGCTCTTAGCCAGCAGGTATACAAAGCCAATGCCCAAGAATACAAACGACATGCTCCGGATCAATGTGTAGCATATCGAAGCGGTCACGCCATAAGGGTTCCCTGACCTGAGCTCAAAGGCAAATATATTCACGGAATTCGGTTTCCCGCTCCCCACACGGCCGTAAATAATGTGATCCAACCCTGCCCCAAGATTCTTCTCTATCAGCGAGATCAGGCTGCTTGCCGCATTCCGGATCAGCTCCGAGAGATACTTTTCCACCATCCCCGGCTCCCCCGGCTCGATATCCTGCACCTCGTCTGCCGCATCCACGGTGTCTGAATATATCGTTTCATCCGCATTGTCAAGCCATGGGGATCTTCCCGAAAAACGGTCTTCGTTCGCCTGGTCAACATCATTATCCAGGCTGTCCTGCCCCGCTGTAAAATCATCCGGAAGTTCCGTGGCATATACTCCCATGCTGCCGGCCATCAGGATCATAAGGAGAACGCATACCGCACATGCCGCTCTCCTGTTTTTCTTTTTATATTTCATATTCGCCCCTCTGTTATGCATACATCTGCTGTATAATCCGGGGATCTGTCTCTACGAACACCGCCTCAGCCGCCTGAAGGTAGTCTAGCTTGCAAAAACAGACCTTTCCATTATCCACAATGCAGACCTCCCCTTTCCGGCTGCCGGAATCATCATCCGGATCTCCGCCCAACTCCAGCACCCGGTCTGTCTGCCCGTTTGTCAGGTTCAGGGCCTCCTGCACCCATTTCCGATCCGAATACGACTGCTTGAATACAAACTTTGCCGCCGCCTGCTTTAAAAGCGCCTCCGTCTCCCTGCAGCAGTCATAGTCCTTCAGCGCCTGTGTTGCCGTCCATAGGGAAACCAGCCTTTTTCTTGAAGTACGCGCCACATAATCCAGGCTGGCAACCGCTGATTTCATGTTGAAGTTCTGGTGTACCTCGTCAACGATTACGCCCAGGCACTGGGTCTTCTTCGGATTGGTCGCATTCGTCTTGATAAACTGCTCATTTAAATAGCTTAATGCAATCTGCCGCGCGATAGGCCGCTCAGACTCCGGGAGCTGGGAAATATCAATGTTTGTAAAGCATTCATTCTCCCTGATCTTGATTGTGCTCTGCCCGTCATAATAAGCCTTTGAGCCGTGAATCTTTAATATTTTCCCCTTGCAGGAGCACACCCTGTTCTTTTTCCATTCTTCCCTGCTATAAAAGGCCATGCACTCCGGGCAGTAATACAGTTCGCGGACACGATCCTTTAAACTGTCCAGGATAATCCGGTATGCCTTCTTATGTTCTGAAATCGTATTTACCTTGTCATTCAAGAGCGCCTTTTTATAGAAATCCATAAGCACCGGCATTCTTTTTCTTATCTTTCCGCTTGTCAGGACACCGTTCTTAAGCCCCTTGCCGGATTCATACAAGGATTCCACCACATTGTCATAAATTCCCTTTTCCTCATACAATTCTACAATAATATCCGTAACGATCCTCTCAATGTGGGTGACAAGCGAGAACTCCGCCGGCTCTTTCCCGCCCTGAATCAATGTCATCAGATCGGATTTTGCATTTGCTATCTTGTCCTGGAGCCGAAGCACTTCATATGTACCGCTGATTTCCGACCATTCTTCCTCCTTGTCAATATCAAACAGATTGATAACGTTCCCCGCATTATTCTTTATCTCATAGTTTGTGCCGCACATGATATCCGCCAGCATTGCGTACTCACCCCGGTTCCCCTTCGCCTGGGAGTCAATACATACAAAACGGTATCCGTTCTTTGTGATGTATCTAGATGCCAGTATCTTCATACAGGCCGATTTCCCAGTTCCGGTCATCCCTGCAAACACCATATTATAGCCGTTATGCTTCTTCTCATAGACATCAAAAGCCACCGGCATGCCTGTACTCATATTGCGCCCGATAATGATCCCCTGAGGATGGAAAAAACTGTCCTGCGTGTGGTTGAAGATACTTGCCACACTGAGTTTATCCAGTATATGTCGCTTTAATCCGCTGGAACGGATGGGCCCTGCCGCCGCCTGATAGCGGTACATCAGCGGCATGCCTGTCAGGTAGCTCTCCGCCTGCAGGGAATAGCAGCAGGATATGGTAATCTGCTTTTCTTTTGCCAGATTCCGGAAAGCGTCCGTCCTGCGGTTCAGCTTTTCGAGATTTTCTGCCATAATGGTAAAAAGAAAATATACATGGTAAAGGCTGTTATCGCCTGTCTCAATCCTCTGCGCCCAGACTTCGGCATCCTTAAGTTTCGCGTTCAGTTTCCTGAGCTGATTCCTGTCCGCATTTTTTTCTGCCGTAATCATGTTCGTCTCTATCTCCACGATACGCCCGTCAAGAAGGTGTGAAGCCCGTCCTTCCCCAATCGGCTCAATGAAAACAGAGCTTGTCATCCGGTCAAAATTGAACAGCGCCGGAAAAGTAGATGCGAACACTGTCCTCTTTGGAAGCGTATCTATTGTAAAGCTCCGGACATAGATATCATGTCCCGCGTCATGTATGACGGTGTAGGACATAGGGTTCGGGTTGATACCATCCGGCGACACTACTTTTCTCGCCTCCGCAACCTTCGCCCGTTTCTTAAGCCTCTGCTTCCGGATATCCTCTGCCAGCCTGTCCTTTTTCTTATGAAGCGCAAGGCATAGGACTACTGCCAATATGAAAGCGGTTATAAGAAGTCCTGCTATGACCATAAAAACCATTGTCCGGTTATGGATTAGTAATTCTCGCATGGCTCTGCCTCCTTCCTGCATCTGTGCGGACCTCCTGTACGATTTTCTCCACAATCTTCCTGTTCGCTGCTTCTTCTAGCTCCTTTAATGAATCACTGGAAACACAGATACTGTCATACGCTGACTGAACAATATCCTCTACAGTCCCTTTTGCTGCCGAGACCGGATGTGTGTATCTCCGGATCTCCTCTAAGAGCTCCACACCGGTCATCCGTTTGGCATGGACTCCGCAGTTTCGCAGCGCAGTGATATATGCGCTTGCCTTTTCCTTAAGCTGCGCTTCCGCACGCTGATAGACCTCCTGCTCTTCCAGCGTCTGAGAGGAAAAGTCAACCGCGTTGTACTGCCAGTCAAAGACGTATATCTCCTCCCGCTTTGCCTCCGCATTTTCTCCTGAGATGGCCGTCATATACTGGATCTGTGCATTTAACTGGTCAATCTGGTAGCCTAATGAGATCAGTTCCCTCTGCATCTGTTTCAATTTCTCATAATAGATGTTATAATCCTCTGCCAGGAGATCCGGCGCTTCTGATTCTTCTTTTGTATCGGTATAGTCTAGATTCAGGGAAAAACGGCGTTCCTGCAGCCTTGCCGCCTGTTCCTGATAGTCTTTAATCAGTCCGTCAAGGTTCACATCCCGGGCCGACTGCCGGTACTGAATCGGGTTATTATCAAGCACATTAAAAAATGTCACATAGCCCCGGATCGTCTGGAGTTTTTCCTCTACCTCGGCATCGGCGAACGAAAAACCCTGGCATTTAATTGCCGCAATGAACCGCCTGCCATTATCTGAAACCAGCATATCCTCTGCAACATCATCCAGCTTCACGTACTCCATAACATCCTTTCTCCTGAACTCAGAGTAATCCACCTCCTTCTCCGCGGCCACCGTTTTTCTTGTGCGGAACAGATATACTCCAATACCGCCAAATAATAAAAGGATTATAATAACCGCAGCCGCAATCATCTGTATGTTTCTTACCAAATCGTTTATTATCTGCATGTCTCTCCCTCTTCTGCTACACTAATAAATCTGCAAACTGTTTGAACAGCGCAAGCCAGAACGGGATACTGAACAGCATAATCGCAATCATCCCTTTCATCAGCGCCTCACGTTTTACATCTTCCTTCGCTGCCGCGCTACGCATAAAACAGATCCGGATCACCATATAAAATACAGAAAACACAATCCCCATGATTCCTACGGTAATTCCAAGCTCTGAGGACGAGGCTGCAAGGTCTGTAAGGGGGCCGCTTTCAGAAAGCGCAGTATCCTCCACATAGGTCCACGGGTTCAGGTCTTTAGGCTCAATTTTCGAGAAATCAAAGGGATCTTCCCCGCCTTCCTTTGCACACCCGCCTGCCCCCGCAAGCAAAACCAAAAGGAGCAGAAGTAAAAGCCCTCTTTGCTTTCTTTTCATCATGCTTCTCATAGTTCTTCCCCGTCTCTACCGTCATAATTTTTTACATAAATCTCCCCGTGTATCATCCGGTAGAAAATCCGGAAGATCAATTCATCAATCGTGATCCCTCCGCCGGCTAAGAACATTGCATCCACCGGCAGGCGGATCATGACGATCCCCATCACCAGCAGGGTTAAAAATATCATGACTATAAGTGCAGGAACCAGCATCCCCTTCGCACTTGCCCCCATAAGCACCCTATAGTCAATGATTCCGCTGACTACCAGCACCAGCGCCTGTTTTCTGTTAAAATACCGGAACCATCTGTCCTCACTCTTAAATTCCCCCGGTATCGGGAATACACCTAACCTGGACATCTCTTCCACCTCCAAATGAAAAAAAACAGGACCCGGAGGTCCTGTCATGTTATAAACCTGTGCCAATCGACTTAAAAAACCCGATGATGCTAAAAACTGAAAAAATAACAATTCCGGCTAAACATATGACTAACGCATGGCTCTTTTTCTCCTCTTTCTTCTGGGCATTGCTTGTAAGCAGAAGCGATACCGCCGTAAAGATGATTGAGAAAACAAGCCCTATAATGCCCAGTGTCAACATCAGTTCATATCCGGAAGCCCCAATATCCTTCATCTTTGCGATCAAAGAATTAAAGACCCCGGATTCACCGGGACTGCTTGTCATAAAGTCCCACTCCGATGCTGACGCAGCCAGAGCCATAACGCCCAGCCTCCTCGCAGGGACAGCAAGTCGTTCGGCTACACAAAAAATCTTCAAGTGCAAGCCTCCTCCATTATATGAAATTTGTATAAATCACATGTGTTTATCCTTATCCAAATCATAAACGAAAAAGTAGATAACTGCAAGCTACGCACATAGCCGGAAATATAAGGAATCTACAAATGAATCCTTTTTCTCCCAATATAGTACAAATTCTCCCATTTTGGTAAAAAATTAACAAACAGATAATATACGCCGTTTTATTCTGAAACCGGCATCAGAAAAATCTTATTCTTATCATCTTCATGCTGACGCATCACAATCGGCATCTTATCCGACATCGTTTCTATGATAATATCCTTTTCTTTTGAAAAAACGGACAGGCTGTTCTTGAATTCTTTTTCATTTACTGCCACTGTCTGTATGTCCCCATCCTGTGCACAGATTACAGCGGCATTTGACTGCTCGTCCTTTCCCTGCAGGATTACCTGCGTCTCCCCCTGCTTTTTAATTTCCAGCCAGGGTGTCTCCATTGTAATTTCATAGATTGCAAGCGCCTGAAGAACATTGGTCAGCCGGGCTTTCCACGCTCCCACCCGCTTAGTCCTGTCCATCACCTGCAGTATCGCATCCATCGGAAACGGAATCTCCTGTGTCATGATCATAACCACATCGCTGCCGCATTTTATCCGCAGCATTTTCGCGTCAATCCCTATGGTCACCTTCTTCTTCTCCAGATTCTTTACTGCGTTTCTCAAAGTCTTCCCCTCTATCACCACAGTAATGACTTTATTGTCGGCCGCCCCTTCCTCTTTATTTTTAACCGGGCGGAACGTGACATTCTGGGATTCTGCATAAGCGCAGCGGGTACCGTTGCTGCTTGCCCCTATCATGACCTTCTTTTCCGGATCTATACGGATTCCAACGCAATGCAGACCGCGGCTACCTTTTTCTTCCCCATAGCAGCTGGAGGCAAAGTTCACGAAATTGATAAAATCCTCCGTATGCATCTCAATTTCCTGCAGGAGCCGGCCATCCGGCTTTAACGCCACGATTTTCTGGCCAAGCGGGAGGGTTACTTTATTTCCTGCCGCGGAAATCTTCACATCCTTGTCAATCTCGATTTCAAGGGCCATATCCAGCGCCGCATACGCATTTGCAGCAGCAAGCGCTTTCTTCCCGCTGATATGTACCTCCGCTTCTTCTACATCAGCAGTTACATTACTGATATCCATAGAGCTAACTGCCTGAACCTTCCCGTCAAAGGCAAGGAAGATCCCCTTGCTCATATCCGGCATTCCCTTAATCGATTTGTAAAAAACAATCTTTACCCCGTCACTTTCACCTTTTTGGCTTGATACGGGTATTCCGATTGATACCTTTCTCATGGTTTCTACAAATGCCCCGCTGTGTACTTTCATTTTAAACATAATATCTTATCCTCCTAAAAAAATAATAACTCTAAAAGTTCTTTCAGCTCTGTATCCTCCGGCTCTTCCGAATCCACTGTTTCTTCCTGCTTAAGGGTGATATCCTCCGGCTCCCCTGCATTATGGTTGTCGAAAGCAAAAACCAGATCCAGTATGTCCCGTCCCGTAGCTGCTTCATATTCGCCGAACGGGTCATCCAGGACGGGGACTTCGCTTAAACCCGTCAGTTCAGAAAAAACCATCATCTTTTTATAGCTGGCCGTTTCCCGGCCCTGGTTGTTCCGTTCATTCAGGACATCCATCATCTTCCTTAATCCCTGCTCTTTCTTTTCGCTTTTATCCGCTACAGACTGCGCAAGGATTACGCGCGGGTCTATCCCGCGTGCCATTGTGTACAGCCCTTCCGCCGAGAAATGTCCCTGTATGGAACTGGTCGCAACCTCCTTCGTCGCCACCAGCTCAACGGCATCCATCTGAATGGTCCTCTCTGAAACCAGATAGTATGTCCTGCATTCTTCTGTCTGGTTCAGCCGGTAATGCCTGCGGCTGCTCTGCCAGATTGTAATCATGTCATACCCAAGCTGGTAAAATATAATTGTCGGATAGTTATATTTTTTTCCTTGATAAACAAATGCAAAATCGAGTCCGGTTGAAACACATTTCGCATTTGTGATGAACACCCTGGCGCCTTCCGCAGCCTTCTGGTGCATCCACTCCTCCCTTTTTACCGCGGCGGGATATGCGCTTTCTATCACAACCACCTCATACCCGCACAGGCCGCAGGTTTGTTCTAAAACATCCTTTAGCCGATAGGATATGGATCTTTCCCGTTCTCCGGTATACTCACAGTAGATAAAGCAATTTCTTCCTTCGCCAAGCTCCCTGCTTACAATCTCTTTCAGCTTCTGCTCTTTATTAAGAAGCTTTCCCTCTTCTATCAGGCAGCTTAAGTCTTCCGGTTCTACAATCATCTCCCCTGTCGCAGGGGAAAGTATCGGTCCGCGGTTATACGGCATATCCGTATAAGAAAGAGAAAACTGCAGAAAACTCCCCATAATTAGTTTTCCGCTCCTCTCTTTCATTTCCTCCTTCATGCATGCCCTTACCCGGCAATACTCCTCATATATCCGGCTCTCCAAAGGCACGATGACCACATCTTCATATAGCTTCGGAAGATATCTGCTCAGGTCTGAGAGATCCAGGAACAAGGACGTGTCCAGCAAAAATTCTGTAAAGATCAGCACGGATATGCCCGGCAGACAGCGCTGCGGTGTTATCACCCGCCCGCGCGACATTGAATGGTAATTCCCCCCTTCCTTGATTTCATAGACCGTTTCCACCGTTCCGTATTTTTCAACAAACCTCCTTTCTCCCGCACTGCTGTACCGATAGCCTTTTGCCCGCATCCTGCCAGGATCCAGCCTGAACAGCGTATAAAAAAGATCCGATGCATATCCTCCTGCTATTGTTCCTGTCAGTGCCAGCTGTTTCCTGCTTGCCTTTATCAGGTCGTGCATGGCATATCCCTGTGCGCTCCCGCCTGCCTTGTAAGACTGTACTTCATCAAAAATCGCCAGATCAAAATACCCGGCCAGATACTTTTTGATATAACGTGTCAGTCCAAAGCGCCTTGGCCCATAGATGTCCATCTCCTCTATCTCTTCGTCTGTAAGCTGATTGAGCTCCTTGTACAGCATTTCTCTGTCCTTCATAACCCATACAGATTTTCTGCCTTTCATGGCACGGTTCGCATAGTGTGATATTTTCTTCCATTTCTTTGGCTTTTCCTTCGGCTTCCAATACATAATCCTGTTGTCAACCGGTTCACAGGCCGGCATCCACAGAATCTCCCCGCAGCACCGGCAGAAACGGTTCGCACTGTTCTGCTGGGCAAAATTCTCCGGCATCAGGACTCTGTATTCACCTGTCGTCTCATCAATACTTCCCGATCCGTCTGCAGCCAGAAGTATTTCACCGCATTTCGGACATATCATCCCCTTTACGGCCTCTCTTTGTTCCATCAGTTCCCATTTACGGCACCCGCACCCACAAGATGACCGCAGGTCAGCCGGAAACTCCTTCTCACAATGGCTGCATACAGGCACTTTAGGCTTCTTAACCTTTATTTGGGTTGGAGTCGGCATATAGGCATAGGATAATTTCCCAGTGTCTTTCCCGACTATATAATACTCTTTCCCTGCCGGAGTTTTCCCCTTTTTCCTGAGCGCAGTCAGCTGTGACAGCTTTTCAATAATCTCTACCTTCGCATAAGGACTTTCTTCATAGATAAATTCCTCCCATTTATGTACCAGATGCGCCGGACACATGATGATAACCCTGAACTTTATCAGCCTGCCGTCCGTATAAACCTCCTTTACGGTCTTTTCAGAATGCTTCCTAAGATACTCCTGGTTAAAAAAAGCCTCAGCAACCCCCAGCCCCTGAAGGGTCTTGCCTGCTCCCATGCTTTCAATGAGAAATGCATATTTCTTTTTTTTCAGACATTCAACCGCGCCGTTCACGACAGCCGCCTGCTGTGGGTATAAACTCTTGCCGATAAACGTAAGCTCTTCCACTTTATCCTTCATCGATGTCAATGGCTTCAGCAGTCTTTCCAGGTTATCAACCAGCGTATGCCCGTATTTGTTAAAATAATCGTCCATATCTGAGAAATCCAGTGGCCGCTGCTCCTGTTCTGAAATATGGATCTTTTTATCTGACAGCCCCGCCTGCAGAATGGAAAGAAGCGCTTCATTTGTCATTTCTGAATGCCAGATTTCATACCCGTCAAACAGCCCTGTTTCCCCGATCACCTTCATCTCCGATATGTGTAAAAGCTTTTTTGCCATGGCTTCCTCTGTCACATACGGGATCCAGCGGCGCAGGATTGGAAATTCAAACTGGTTCATCAGATAGGCATACAACTGCTCTTCCCAGTTCTTTTTCTCAATAAAAAGGTATTCTCTACTGATAAGTCTTGACAGGCTCACACCCTGATACAGACACTCGCGTCCGTTTTGTATCTTTACTTGATAGTTATCCACCTCCGCTGCCGGCGGAAATGTCTCTATATACTTCCCGTTCTCTATGATTGCAACAGATTCCGTCCCTAAGCCGATATTGGCACATAAACCCGCCACAGACATAAAATCTTCATTAAAGTTTGACAAGATCAGCAGTCTGCCGTCCGCCGCTACTGCATAATATAGATGGGTAATTATATTCCCTGCTGTTACATGCAAATTCTTTTCCTCCTCGTTAAAAAAAACAGGCCCCTGCCTGTTCTCCCTACAATCTGCGTATCATTCCACTATTTTCAATAATCTGGAAGCCAACCTTGGAAAATCGCTGAACTGCCTCTACCATTCTGCCATTCTCGTCCATCCGCATCTCACTTTCCTCTACATTTGTAACCATTCCTCTCTGCAGATGCAGGTCACTGGACGCTTCCGAACCCACAAGCCCCTGCCCGGCGCCGGATATTGCCATCAGATACATCTGTCCTGCATTTGGCATGATCGGGAGCCTGCTCAGGTTATCCGCAATAAATTTCTGCTGTGTTATCTTCTCTTTCACCAGATCATTAAGCGCACTCTTTCCCAGACATCTCTTTGCACGCTCGGCATTGAATTCTTTGTTTTTAAATTCTGCTATATCTTTTTTCTTAGATGGCAGCACTCTTATTTTCTTCCCGTCATACCCTGTCGGCAAAAGCGGGATTTTCTCCGGAGAGTCGATATCCATTTTTATCTTTGCCAGCTGCTCCCCATCTATTGGCCGCTTTTCTGCTTTCCTTCCAATCAAGACCACCTGCTTCCACTTTTTATACTCCTGTTCATGAAAACGGTAGCAGCATTCCGTGATAAAATTCGTGTGCCATGCCTTTAAAAACATAGGCTCGGCCATTACATAATAAGGAATGACAAAAACAAAGATGCCCTGTTCTCTCAGGCATGGTACGATTTTGTTGAAAAATCTCCATTCCAGCCTCTCCCCGTCTTCTTCCCCATAGGGCGGGTTCGCAAAGCAGAAGGAAAATGCGCCTTTTGTGATAACCGCATCTGTCAAAAAATTACCGTAGATACATTCATCAATCAATGGATGATTGATTGCCATATCTGCTGTGGCCTCATTTAACTCTACCCCGAAAATATGTATGTTTTCGTTGTTTCTGCGCCCCATGACCGTAATAATCGCATTTCCGTCACCGATAGCGGGCTCCAGGCCGCAGACTTCCTCATTTTCTGGGAAATCCAAAAGCCCAGCAATCCATTGGCAGTGTGCCGGGTCTGTATAATACGCCCCAAGCTTTGCCTGATTCATTCTTGTCTGAAAAAATGAATTCTGTTTCTTTACATGTTGCTCCATAAAAATATCCTCCTTTTATATGATTTCCTGACCGCAAAACGGGTAACAAAAAAGCACCCCGCAAGGTGCCCTTTTACTCTGTATGCATAGACCTGTTTCCAGGAATTCCCCCATCTTTCCAAATCTAAAGATTTCGGAATAAAACAAATCAGGTTTGTTCTAGTTTACCATTCTTTCCCTGAAACCGCAATTCTTTTTTCCGTTTAGATTCTCTTTAGATTCTCTTTAGATTCTCTTTGTCATTGTTTCACGGCTCCAGTATCTGCTGTACCCTGCCTACCTGCCCATCCTTTAACATGACCTTGATACCTCTGGTATGAACCGACCGGTTAGTAAGTATCCTGTCCACGTACCCCTCTGTCAGCTTACCTGATTTCTGA
>CAJUCE010000056.1 GCA_910584865.1 uncultured Acetatifactor sp. | reverse complement strand
AATACTTCCTTCTATTTTACATTCTCCGCCAGATAAAAGCTTACTTCCTGAGAAGATCATATTCAGCAAATGCGGATAATCATCCGCCAGCGATACCCCGCCTAATACTAACGCACCTATTCCATTCCACATAAAGTGCATGATAGTTGGCGCTATAAGAGAACCGCTATATTCCAGGATAACCGTCATGAGCAGACTCATTGTGAGAACATTCACCACTGGAACCAGACCCGCTTCAAATGCTCCTCCATGCAACAAAGTAAACAATGCAGTGGTTACTATGGTGGAAATGGCAATATTATATTTTTGTTTCAACACTTGATAAAGCCAGCCCCTTACAAGCAGCTCCTGCATGATAACATTCAGAAAGGCCGCCAATATCCATACAAAAAATAAAGGAATATCGTTCTTTCCATTAAATTCTATAACTTTCATCAACTTCATAACAATTATGGGAAGTCCTAACCACAAAATTCCCGTTATAGTTCCCAGCAAAACTCCTTTTACCGGATTATTAAAAAGATGTAATTTTATAATTTTCTTTTCAATTATCCAAAAAATGAATGTAAAAGCTATAATTGACAACAACGGTGTGATTTCTGCCCATAATCTCCACAAAGCAGGATTATCTGAATTGGATAATGGCAACACCGCTGACAATATTGCCCACCCCAAGAAAAAGCATATACATTCTACAAAAGTTATCACTATCCTTTTCAAAGCCTTTTTCTCCGTTTCGTCGTTCAATATAGTTTCACTGTAACATAATCCTTTATGGCTTCCTCAAATTCCTCCTCTGACATAGCAGGCTTATCCCGTTTTGTCATGATATTATCCCAATTCGGTTTTGTGAATTTAATGTCAACAGGCTTGAATCTCAGTGCAAAATTCCCATAATCACATTGTGCTAACGGATCATTAGAATTTTTCCTATTCCCAAACATCTGCTGTACCATATTTGCATATTGTGAATAATTGTCCCTTGTTATCTGCATAATATTATCCTCCCTGAATTTTATAAATTTGAACTCCGTTTCCGGTTGTCACCAATTTAATTTTAAATTCTTGCTCTAAACAATAGTCCCTGCCATAGCACTGTCAAAACCGCTGCCTTCTACTGGCTCTACCACGACATTCGCTTCATAAGAAGCGGCGGCACTCTGGCGTTTGTTCCAATATTCTGTCAACCTTTTGTGATCGAAATATTCTTTATCCCTCATTTCCTGCTGAAATTCCCGCTCCCTGCGCTGTTTTTCGTAATACTCTGTTAAATCATTGCTATTAAATTTGTTAGTTGCTTTTTGTTTATAGAAATTATTCTTATCTTTGGAATGTGATGAATACGCTGTATTCCCAACATTCGTATCGTTATAAGAATAACCTTTGTATCCGTTTTCATCAATCATAGTTATACTACAAACTATGGGATAGCGTCCTGCAGCGGCATCCTCCCTAATTAAACTCATCATTTTATCTTTAAATTCCGGCTCATTCATCATACGTTCAAATGCTTCATCTGTTATATTGATAGACCAACTTATACTGCTGCTTCGTGGAATAGAGTTAATCTCATTCCACATCTCTTTCTTAAACGCTTCCAATTTTTCCGCTTCCGATAATTCCTGCGTACTGCCTGTTTCAGCCACCTTTTCAGCAAAGGTTGTTCCTTTGGCAGATGTTTTTTGTGCTTTACTTGCATATTGATATGCTGCTAATGCTCCATTTCCATTATTAACATTGATAGCCATGATTTCGACCTCCTTAATCCTGTTCTTAAAATCTGTTTTTCCATTTCCATGCGTATACTACGCTGTCATTTTTGTTATCGGAAATATGTACATAAAATCCTATACTTATATCCCGAAGTACAGATTTTTTTATGTTTTTTCTCTAAATTTGCTCTAAACTATACTAAAACGCCTTTATGTTTTGCGTTATTCCGTTCACCTGTTCAGGATTACATCACTGTAAAATTTCCCGTTCCCGTTTTTGTAGAGGACACTGCCCCCGTATTTCTCCACACACCGCTGCACATTCAAACAACCGATGCCAGTGCCTTTCCCACCTGTGTTTACTGGTTTACCGTTCTTTATCCTTACTTCATTTTCCACGCTGTTCTCAATGCGTATGGAAAGCATCTCATTATAGTTTTTGATATGCACCTTAATATAGCGCTCCCCACTGCACTTTAAGACAGCCTGCATTGCATTTTCCAGAAGATTCCCAAAGAGCGTTGTCACATCCACTGGCTCTATAAACCCAAGCCCTATGCTTTCCACCTTTACAACGAACCGGATGCCGATGCTCTCCGCCGCCTGCTTCCTGTCCGCAAGGAGAATGTTCAGCATAGGATTGTCAGAATATTCCTCTGGCACAAGAGGCTTTAAGATGCTCCCGATCTGCTTTGTATACTCCATTGCCTTGTCCGTCACACCTGACTGGTACAGCTCCTCAATGGAACGGATGTGTTTACTGACATCATGGAGGATTTCAATAGACTTTCCATATTTCTCCCGCTGTCTCTCATAATGCTCAAACTGCATACTCTCCTGTTGCTTCATCATGGCGATCTGGAACTCCATGCTGCTCTTTTCATCCTCCACTTTCAAAGAATAAAACAGGTAGAGGTTTGCAAAGACAACACAGCACAGATTGGTGCAGATTAGGAAATAGTCTGCACTTTATGTGGCTGCTATTATAAGGATAATAAAATTAACCATACTGTATAAAAACATAACAAGATAAAGAAATACCTGTGTCCGGCTCTGCCTGAAATCCTTTTTAAAGAATCGTCTTAGCAGAGCATAGTAAAAGAAGATCAGCACCAGCTTGGAAAAAGCCACTTCTATACTGCTACCAATCACCACATCTTCCGGCATAAGACCAAGCTGCTCCATCAGAAAATCAATCCCATATACGCCAATTCCTTCAAAAAGTGCAACTACTATAAAGAAACAATCTGTTTCCAACACTCTCCAGTATTTCCTGATGCCCCTGTCTCCATAAAAGAAAAAAACGATAAAGCTATAAATCAAGAAATTAGTTGTCGCATTCCATAATGCATTTCTTTTCAGGTTTACCATTGTAATGATTACTACAGCAACAGCGGCAGCAATCCGGTAAACCCACGGATTTACAAAGGCTTTCTCATAACGGTCACCCATGAGCTGAAACATCAGCCCGGCAACGATCACACACGACAGAAAGCAACTGAATAAATATACTAAATTTTCCATACCTCTACTCCCCACTGCTATGGATATATTCATTGAGCCGTTCCTTGAATTGTGCCACCCGTTTCTGCGACAGCGGCACTGACACACCGTTTTTCAATACGACATCATATCCTTTTGTCTTTGCCACATTTTTAAGATTTACAAGGATGCCCCGGCAGCTCGTCTCAAAACCGTAAGACTTCATCCGCTCCTCCAGACCGCTGATGACATCCGGATACTCGTACACCATATTTTCCGTCACGATTCTTACCTTCTTCATTGCCTTGATGTATTCAAAGTACAGGATAGTATCGACGGGAAGCATCAGGGTAGATTTTTCCGATTGGACACCGTTTTCCTCATAAGATACGTTCTGGAACTCCAGCCGCACCTCTGCTTTCCGGTACTGCTGCAAAAAAGCCTGTAACTGTTCCTCCAGTGCTTCCGCCGATACCGGCTTTTCCAGAAAAGCAAAGGCGTGTACGGTGTTCACCGCATCCATGCAGTATTGCCCGAAATTGGTGGTATATATGATCTTTGCGGAGTGGTTCCGGCTGTAAAGCTCCTGCCCCGTTTCTATCCCGTTCCTGCCCTCCATCATGATATCCATGAAGATCAGGTGGAAGCTGCCGCCCGACTGTAGCAGCTCGCCACCGGAAGTAAAGTTTGTGATACGGTATCCTTCTGTGTATTTGTCTAAAAGCGGTATCAGGATGCCTGTGAGATTATCCCTGTCCGCCTTTTCGTCCTCGCAGACTGCTATCTGAAGCATTGGTTCCCGTCTCCTTTGCTGATTTATGTTTGAGGGGTGGGTACTGTGGTGTTGCTACAATACCCCTATTTATTATACATGGTTTGTTGGCATATAGGAAATCGCAATTCCTGACGTACAGATTTTTTCCCCGAAAGACAGATAAAAGGCCGGGGAAGGCATATATACATCTCATCCTCTCCCCAGCCTTATATTATTTCCTATCAGGCAGCATCTTCTACCCTACACTCGTTTTCTCAAAAAGAGAGCCTCTCGCTGTCAGAACGTGTACAAAATGAGATACCTGGTTTCGCCATCGGAAGAACGGGCGTTAATGCTCACTGTGCTGTCATTGCTCCAACCGATGCCCTCCTCATAGAGGTTCCCGTAACCTTCCCTGTCAAAGGCAATGAAAGTGCCCTTTTCCAGATCCACCACGCCCAGCTGGGAGATACCCAAGCCCTCTGCTTTGGAGTCAGAGGAATAATACAGCAGCTTATTGCCGGAGGGACTGGGCATGAATTCGTCCCCCGTCTGCCAGGTAAATCCCTCTACGACAGTCTGCATCCCTGTTTTCAGATCGACCAACCGAACCTGTCCGTCCTCACCTATCAGAACGCAGCGGCTACCAAACAGCTGGGCACCATAGGGTTCATCCCACCATCGATAGTAGTGTGCCTTATCCAGGGTTTTCGTCTTCTGCCCGGTGGGGATATCGTAAGCATAACAAGTGACGGTCTGCCATGTTTCGTCCTCTTCCGATGTGGTGTGGGTGGTGAGGATCAACGTATCATTGTCTGCGAAACCGGCACTGACTTCCTCGCCCATCCCAGTCAGCTCATCCAAACGGATGAGAGTCCTGGCATCCAGATCGCAAAGCCATTCCTGCAGCCCACCCATGCCGGCACTGCATAAAATCAATGCCCTGCGCATATTCTCCGACCACGAATAATCATAAGCGTATTCCAGCTGCTTGGCGCCTGTGCTGGCCAAAAAGTCCTCTGTCTCGCCGGTATCCAGATAGAAAAGCATAGGGTACTCGGTGTAATCTATCTGCTGGCCCTGTGCCAGCTTGAGCAGCAATACATCAGTGCGCCCTGGAATGGCCTCTACAGACCACTCATCCTCAGGGCGCGTATCAACACCGTAGGGACTGCCTTGAAAAAGATGCAGCTCCCCATTCCGGATGAACCAGTACAGGTTACCCTGGTAGTGGATGCCCTGGAATGTTATGTCAATTTGGCTGGCCTGCATGTCCACCTGGACGGGAATCAGATTGTTGTCCTTGATCTCCCAGAACCCAGCCTCCAAAAGAGTCCTTCCGTCATCGCTCCAGGTCAGGTTATTGAGCAGGTCACCGGAAAGACCGTAGCGTTGGTCCATTTTGATATATTGAACCCTGACCAGTCTGCCAATTTCAGTCTGGCTGATGTCAGGCTGATCAACATCGGGCTGATTGATGTCGGATGGGTTGATACCGTTCTGGCCGGGCACCTGTTCCCGCTCTTCTATGCGGAAGAAAGACAGCACCGCCCTTCGCAGTTCCGGGCTGGCAGCCAGGGCAACGGAGGTCACGCAGGTCAGCATGAAAACTGCTGTCAGTGTGCTGGCCAGGACGCGGTGAACCGGGGCATACCGCCTATGAGTTGTTTTTTTGTGCATAATACGCTCTTTCAATTCATTACTTGGACTGATATGATCCATCGCTTTTCGATAGTCGTTGATATTCAATTTGATCCCTCCAATTCTATTTTCAACAATTCACGGCCCCGTTTCAGCCGCATCTTCACCGCCGATTTCCCCATCTTTAAAATTTCGGCGATTTCCGTCACCGAGTATCCTTCATAGTAGTAGAGATGGATAGGCAGCTTGTACTGTTCCGGCAGGGCCGTGACAGCATTCAGGGCCTCCAGTTCCTCTGGGACAATGGCAGGGATGGTGTCCTCTAACTGCGTCACCCGTTTCCGCCAGAAGCCCCTCAGTTGGTTCCGGCACAGATTGGCTGCAACCTGGAGAAGCCAGCGCTTCTGATGGTTCTCATCCGTGAAAATGGGAGCGCGGTACAGCAATCGGCAAAAGGTCTCCTGGGTCACATCCTCCGCGTCAGCGCACTGCCCCAGGAAAGCCATTGCCAGACGATATACTGCTGTGCCGTAAGCATCATAGGCATCCTCCAGCTGTTGGGTGGATATTGCTTGTTTCATTGCCTGACCTCCTTTCACCTATAAAACAATTGCCGGAAGAAAACGGTCACATGTTTTTGAAATATATTGGACAATTATTTATTTTCTCACTAAATAATGGAAATGGAAACTGCAAAAAGCGATGTTGATGGTAATCATCAAAAATAATATGTCTTTCGCCCCTATAGTGCAGACAAGTACAAGACCGGGGAAGGCACTTGACACATCTTTCCCCGGCCCTGTACAGAATATTAAACAACATCCCCTCTCTCCTGCCCGTCATATTCATACATTTTCATAGAAAGCGGTCTGGAGATCCTTTCCATGCCGTTCAGGATAGTCTCCACATCACTATCCTCGTCCTCTCCCAACCGTTCGCACAGATTCCGGCCTGCCTGGTACACACCTTCATATAGAAGGCAGCACTCTTTTCCCTCGGCAAATTCATCTTCAATGGCGGCTCCTCCGGCAGGGAATGTGATCCTTCTGCCAGAAATCCGTTCATCTTCTCAAAAATCTGTTCCTTCTGCATAGTGCATCCTCCTTTTGTCTCACTTTTACAACCGATTTTAATATGGAATGCTACTAAAATCAATAGTAGTGGTGCAAAAAGTGAGACAAACTTCTCGACACATTTCGACACTAATGGAGGATATCATGCCAAAACCAACAGGATCATCAGGAGAAAAGAATCTGGTCAGCAGCCGGCTCATAGAACTCAGGAGACAGCAGAACCTCTCGCAAAGAGATCTTGCCCATAAGCTTCAGCTTGCTGGATATGACATGGACAAGAACGTGATCACGCGCATTGAGACCAACAAAAGGTATGTGACGGATATTGAGCTTCGGGCCTTGTCACAGGTTCTGGGCGTC
Organism: uncultured Acetatifactor sp.; assembly: GCA_910584865.1. Taxonomy (GTDB): domain Bacteria; phylum Bacillota; class Clostridia; order Lachnospirales; family Lachnospiraceae; genus Acetatifactor. The sequence continues at coordinate 12,433 of CAJUCE010000056.1, read as the reverse complement.
AGCTATGCCTATCTGATTGACGGAGAAGATAAACAGCAAAAAGCTGGCGGCTAACACACTCTCCAAATTTGCAAATTCTGCTTAATAAAAAGGACATGGACCTAGAAAATCTTCACTGCAGGCTTTATCAGAGGGCAGTTAAGCCCAAAAGTGCCTAACTGCCTCATTCAATGCCCAAAATACCATTGATTGCGTAGACGGTATCCTCATCCAGAGGTTCCGTATAGATGCCGCCGAACTCGTAAAATCTTCCGCTCAAAGCCGTGTATTTCCAACTGTCAATCGTCGTGCCGCTTCGGAGCGTGATGGTGAGATATCGGGTTGCCCATGTTTCTTCGCCGCTTGTGAGTTTGTCATCATCATCCGTGGAGAAGCTGTAGATATATTTATCTTTTTCGCTGTAGGAGCTTTCCCAACTGGCTGCACTATTACAGACCACATTCACCGTACTGTCATAAAACAATGCTACAGAATCACGGTCATCATATGTGTGCGTACCAACCTGCTTTTGGATCTGTTTCCCAAAATCAGTGTTGTTGCTCGTGGACGGTGCCGCCGTAATTCCCACAATATCATCCGCGCCCGCCACATTGTAGATTATGCGGTATACATCGCCATAGGTGTATGGGGAAAGGTCAGCATCCGGAAACTGTGCCCTGGTATCGCCCTCAATCTCAGCAAGTTCATAATCCGTTGCCCCATCCCCGCGGGCCTGGGCAAGTATGCTGTCCATGACCAGAAAGCTCCGGTACTCCCACAGCCGCAGCGTGCCTGCTGCATCTTCGCTGATAAGATACTTGATTTCATCCATACCCTTGACGCGATACCAGATGTTTTCGCCATATTGTATATATATATTTCCGACAAATGGCTGTAGATTTTTAGTGCTGTCCGGTGATTCCGGCCCATCGATACCGATACCTGTGGAATTGCCTGCATAAATCTGTTCATAGACCGCTATCCGGCTATCAACCGGGATTGTGGTTTCTACCGCTGCCGTATCCATGGTTCCGCCGGTCTTTATTGCGGCCAGAAGCTGTTCCTGCACGGTTTCTTTGCCTCCCGATGGCCATAAGGCAACAGCCGCGCCCACAACAAGGCACACACAGGCAGCGGCGGCAATCCACCTGCGCCAGCCGTACTTTTTCTTTGTATCATTGACCGCACCATAGATCAGGTCATCATTGATTTTTCCAAATGCGTAGGCAAGCCTTTCACTTTTCATAGCATGATACCCTCCTTTTCAAGATGTGTTTTTAATTCATTCCGCATACGGAAAAGCAGGGACGTGGTTTTGTTCTCACTTATGCCATATGCTTCAGCAATATCCCGTATCGGGTATAGATACCAATAACGGCGGATAAATATATTGCGTTTCTGTTCAGGCTGCGCATACAGGAACTGATTCAGCGATTCTACCAGCACCATTTCATCAACGCTCTGCTCCACATCCGTTTCTGCAGGAATGCAGTCTTCCAGTTCTGACAGCATAAGCCCAGTCTGCCCCCGCCCCCGTTTTTCGGCATTGTACTGCTTAAAGCGGTCAAGTGATAGATTGCGTATGATCTTACCCAAATAAGTTGACAAGCGGTTAGGGCGCTGCGGCGGAAGGGACTTCCACGCCCTTAACCAGGTATCATTGACGCATTCTTCCGCATCCTCATTGCTATGCAGAATGTTATAGGAAATGGTATGGCAGTAGCTGCCGTACTTCTCTACTGTTGCGGTTATGGCAGCTTCGTTTCTCTCCCAATACAATTCAATAATTTCATTGTCTTTCATTGCGTCCTCCTTTCCTTATGCGTAAAGGCCTTTCACTTATATACACGAAATAAACTGCTGTTCATTGCAAAGAAAATGAAACTTTTCTGATAGGCTTAAAATTTTATGATGATAAAGTAGAAAAGGGACTGGAGAACCACAATCCCCAACCCCATATTCTGCCAAAATCTCAATATTGGGCATCTACTACTCCCGTTCCATCTTCTCTGCCCACTTCAGCCCCTCGTTCTCTTTCAGGAGCCCCATATGGAACAATACCTGTATGCAGTCCGCATAGCCCTGGATGTAGGCACGCTTCTCCTGGGCAGATGAAAAATCCTCCAGGCTTTCCTTCATCTCCTCTGCCTTTTCCTGTCCGTCTGCAGGCAGGCTTTCCAGAAATGCCTCCCATTCCTGCTCCGTCTCCTTCCATGCCTCCAGTGCCGCCTCATATTCCGGCGTGCGCACATAGCTCTCCCGTTTCACATTCTCCCCGTTCAGAGTGCCTAAAAACTGGGCAATCTTTAACCATACGTCACTCATTGTAAAAATCTCCTTTGCCATATCTATCTTACCTCCCAGTATTCCCCGATCCCGCCAATATCTCTCCCTTACTTCTCTATACTTCATCTTTAGAAGTATATTATCATTCCTTTTCGGTAAAATCAATTCATATACTTCATCTTTAGAAGGGAAGGCTGTATATGAAAATCTACTGGAACGGTACATCCAAAAACATCATAGGACCGAAAGTGAAGCAGCTCCGCACCGCCCAGGGGCTTTCCCAGGCCGCCCTTGCAGGCAGGCTCCAGCTCCTGGGCATGGAGTGCAGCGACCTGACCATCCTGCGGATCGAACAGGGCAGCCGCTTCGTCCCGGACTATGAAGTGGCGATCCTTTCCGAATATTTTAACATATCCACAGACGAGCTGCTTGGGAAAAGGGAGCCGGGACAATGAAGAATGTCCTGCAGGCTCCCTTTCCCTTACCTCTTGAACGCCTCCAGTGATGACATGATGCCGCTTAAAGCATCCTCGTCAAATCCAAAAGAAGCTCCCTCCCTTTCCTTAGCAGCATCCGGCCTGGCCGGCCCTTCCGCCATATCTGTGTGAGGCGCCTCCTGCCTTTCATGCTCCCGGATCACCTGCAGCACAAACTGCCGTATCCTCTCATAGTCCACATCCTGCCCTGCATGGGGCATATCCCCGGCCTGCGCCCCGTTCTGGTATGCCAGCACCGCATTGACGATGTACTGGGCCTTCCCCCGTTCCATACTGTTCAGGAACTCCGCCACCTGCACATGGGCTGGATCGTTTTTGTTGAACCCTATGGTGGTCACAAATGCGTTCTTTTTCCCCATGGCAGTTACCTGCCTTTCCTCTGTATCTGGTAGAGCAGGCCGTAGCCCTTCGCATTGGCGCATATGTCCTCCACGAAGATGCTGCGCCCGATCTTGTCCGAGCTTTCCAGGTATTTCTTAAGCAGCATGGCCCCGCCGCCGATGAACACCACGCAGCTTGTCTTTAAGTCAAGCCCCCGCTCCCGGAGCGTCCCCAGGATGTCGTCCACGAAAGTCCTGGTCATGTCCCCAACGATGCGCAGGACCTCCCCGTCATAGTCCGTCCTCTCTCCCCGGATGATCCGGTCGATGTCCGTGTCGTCCAGCAGGATGTCCTTCTCGGAATTGATGCGGGAGGCCACGTCATTGTACAGCTTGATGACGCCCTTCTCAAAGGAACCTCCGGTTCCTTGCGAGTCGCAAACCCCAAGGTCCGGCCTGCCGCCCCGGATCAGCAGGTAATCCAGCGTGAACCCCCCGATGTCAAAGGCAACATACGTTGCCTTTGTGATGACCTTATTGAACTCCGCTATCCTCTGGTAGACGGTCATGGCTGCCGCATAATCCTAAGGAACTGAAAGTTCCTTTGGGAAAGCAGCCGCATCCGTTATCTCCACCTTATAGGGGATGCCTTTATAGGTGAACCTCTGGATGCCCCTGCCCCTGAAATAATCCTCGAACTTCCGGTACAGTGCGCCGTAATGCTTCGGGGGCAGCCCCACCGGCAGCACTGCCTGGAGGATGGTGTCCTGCGCATTGAGCATCTGCTTCTCCGCCTCCATCGCCACCGCGAACAGTGTCAGGATGAAGAAACGGTCATCCACCGTCTTATCCCGCATATAGGGTATCCGCTGCTCCGCAAGGGCATAATAGCGCCCATTATAATGCAGGTACTCCCCCAGCGCGGGCCTGCAGTCACCCTCCACAAATCCGGAAGTGAATACTTTGTGCTCGGTCTTCATGTTCCTGTTCCCATGGTCTATGGGCACGATGATCTTCTGGTACATAGCTGTCAGCTCCTTTATGTTTTATTTACTGTTTTATACGCATGGTGTAAGTAAAAGCCAACAGCCTTATGTAAAAATTGGGGATTTTACATATTGTGTGCATAAAAAATAGTAGAATAATCTGCTTACCACACCGTAAAAAGGAATACCAGAAACAGCTTCCTTCAGATCCCATCTCACAATGGACACCCGTGCCTTCGGCTAGATCTTTCCCACTACCGGGCGTATTCAGGACTTGTACCTGTTGGAAACGTGCGTCCGCCAGGCGCACCAGCAAAATACGCCTGTCCGAAAAGCCCGGACAGGCGTATAGGTATTGTAAGCGGTATTTAGATGATTAGGCAGTTCATATTCAAGGATAGAGAGATTTCCGGCGGCGGTCGAGCTGTTTTGATATGTCAATGACCATCTGATATAAGGGCTTCTGCTTCTGCCAATTCTCTACGAAGATGTAACGCCATAAATGCAGTTATAATAGCTGAAATAGCATCAGCAATCGGTTGAGCATAAAGTATTCCATTCATTCCCCAGATTAAAGGGAGAATGAGGATAACAGGTACAAAGCAAATCCCCTGTCTGCAAGCCCCAAGAATGAAGCCCGCTGTTCCTTTGCCAAGCGCAAGAAACAAAGAGGAATATACTGTGTAAAAGCCGAACAGGAAAAATGAAAAACCATTTGCCATAAGCGATTTTTCCCCAACAACAATCATTTCTGCGTTTCCGTTTGCAAATTGCGAAATAATTTGTGTCGAAAACAAAAACATGAGTAATCCAACGACCACGCAGAAAATTGTTGACCACAGAATCGAAGTCTTGATTGCTTCGCGTAGACGGTCAAATTTCTTTGCCCCATAACTAAATCCGGCAATCGGTTGAAAACCTTTCAAAAATCCAAAGACAACTAAGGTTCCCATAGATGTGACTCTGGTAACAGCCCCCATTCCGGCGATAACTGCATCGCCATAGCCATTAGCCGCCCTGTTAATTAAGGCAATGGAAAGACTGGTAAGGAGCTGGAACGTCAGCGTAGGCACACCGATTTTTAGGACTTCTGCATAAATTTGTTTTGTAGGCTTAAAGTCTTTGAAGCTGAATGAAAAGGCACTTTTCTTTCGGATTGCATAAGTAAGATAAACTAACGTGGAAACAAATTGAGATATAGCCGTAGCAATCGCCGCACCTGCTACTCCCATATCTAACCCGTAAATGAAAATCGGGTCTAAACCGATATTCAAAACAGCCCCCAATAATAAGGCACACATGGTTGTTTTTGCGGCTCCCTCGCTTGCCACAACATTATTCATTGTTACATTGAATACATTGAAAATGCACGAAATCACATATATTCTTGCATACGTCAATGCGTAGGGCATAATCGTTTCTGTTGCGCCTAATAAAGCTAAAATCGGTTGGATAAAAATAGTAGCAATTATAATGATGACTGCACCGATCATCACGCTGCTATACAATGCGGTACTGGCTACTTTGTTAGCGGTTTCTCTATCGCCGCGTCCTAACAGCCTTGAAAGGTAGGAAGCTGCTCCGTTACCAAACATTAGCCCTAACCCGACAACTACCTGTCCTAATGGAAATACAATCGAGATTGCCCCCATAGGGCTTTCCCCCAAACCTCCTACAAAGTAAGCGTCTACCAGATTATAAAGGGCATTTATCAACATACCAATCATAATCGGAACGCCGAGAGCCATAAGAGCTTTGGGGATAGGCGCACTCCCCAAAAGCTCCATTTCGTTGTTACGTCCACTCATTGCGAATACTCCTTTCTTTTGATATAATATAGTTTACAGTAGTATAAGTTATAGCATATCACTGCAACAGAAATACTACTATAAATTATAGTAGTTGTCAAGATGGCGTAGAAAATCTCTTTGATTTCTTGACGGAAGCTATAAAATCGAATACTATAAATTACAGTGCAGGGAAAGTTTCCGCACAAAAACTTAAGGAAGGCGGGGCAGCATGGCAACGATTGATTTGATTGTACTGGGAATGTTGAAGAAAGAGCCTATGGGCGCTTATGATATTCAAAAGCTGGTGGAATACCGGAACATATCTAAATGGGTGAAAATCAGCACTCCCTCTATTTATAAAAAAGCAATCCAGCTAGAGGAAAAAGGATTTATCAAAGCAGATATTGTCAAAGAGGGAAAAATGCCGGAAAAGGCGGTTTATTCTTTGACAAGTGCGGGAGAAAAAGAATTTGAGAGGCTTATGTTTGAAATTGCAACGAAACCCATTCATCTCTTTTTGGATTTTAATGCTGTAATTGTGAACTTAGATAGCCTAAATTCGGACAGTCAAAAATCATGTATTGAAAGTATTGAAAAGAATGTAGCTTCATTAAAATCCTATCTGGAACAAAACCTCCGCGAAAAAGAAAACGTACCAGAAATTCCAGAAACAGGCATGGCTGTTTTACAGCAACAATTTGTTCTTGTGGAAGCTATCGAAAAATGGATTGCTTCGCTTAAAGAAAAATTCTAATAACTGATCGACAAAACAAAAAAAGGGGGAGCGTTAAGGTTTATTAAACGCTTGCCCTTTTTTCATATTTTCGTCAAAAATAAATTTCTTCAAATTATATGATTTATGGACGAAAATCGCCTTATAACTTCTTACTTGTCTTTTAGCTATAATTATTCACCCCATTACATTTTACAATTCCTTTTTTGGTCTTGATATGTCTATTCAATAAAAAAACCGGGGCAGCGCCTTCTGGCACCACTCCGGTGATATCATTTCTGTTATTTTTTCTGCTCCAGCCCATGAAGGTAGTCATCCACGCCCTTCACATGCTCCGCCCAGTCCCCGTCCTCATCCGTATCCCAGGTCAGCGTTTTTATGGGCAGTTCAAGCTCCCGGCAGATCTCCGCCAGTTTCCTGCATCCCCTCTGGATGTTCTGGCGCTTCACGTTCTTCTTCTCGCAGGGAAGCTCCTGCCCCTCCCGGTACTTCCGGTAACTTTCGCAGTTGGCGCATTTCTCGTTGTAGTCCCCCCTGCAGACGGTCTTCAGCAGCTTGTCCATGTCGTAGGCTTCATAGACCGCTTCCGTCCCCATCAGCTTCATCGCCTGCAGGAACGGCGGCAGGTTCGCGTACTGGTTCGCCCCGGGCACGCACCCGAAGGTCCTGCCGGACAGGGCATGGGCAAGGTCGCCTTTGAGCGGCCCTTCCGTAATGAAGATGGTCTTTTCCCCCGTACTGCCCGCCAGATGGACGGGGCTTCCGGAGGATGTGCCCATGTGGAAGTTCGTGCTGGAGAGCCAGATATATTTCCTGCCGTCATAAGGATGGTCAAGGCGGATCTGCGCCCCGACAATCATGTGGTCCATATTGCGTACCGGCACCAGGAAACCGGAGGACTTGTTGGAGAAATGGATGCTCCATTCCCCGTCCCTGTCCTGATAGAATCCCGGCACGCCCTTTACGGTGCAACCTGCCTCCAGCAGTTTCCTTGTCAGCTTCTTAAAGCCGAAGACCGGCGTGCTCTTATAGCCGTTCTCCTCGATCTGCCGCTCCGTGAACCCGCGGCCCAAAAGGTTCTGCCTGTGGGTGTCCGCAAGCACCAGCATGGAAAAGAACATGCTGTATGTCTTATGCCTTACCGCATCCGGTGCCGGCGGGGCGTTCTCTATCTCCGGCTCTTTGGGGGCGATCATCTTTTTCCTTACCTGGTAGGAAGGCGCCTGCTCATTCTTTCCGAGGGCGTCCTTGATCTCCCTGCAGGCGGTCTGGTTGTCCACCCCGTATATCTTCCCATACAGGGAGAGCATGCCGCCGCTTTCCCCGCACCTGTTGCACTTGAACACGTTCTTCTTCAGGTTCAGGTTGAGCTTGCCTTTCGTCTCCCCACAGAAAGGGCAGTCCGCATCCAGGCTCACTGCATTCTTATGCCGGATACGGAGGTTCAGGAGATATGCCACTTCCCTGATGGTAAAAGGAAAATCCTGGTACAAGGCTCTCCTCCTTTCCGCAGCCTGAAGCCAGGCTGTCTTTTTTATAAGGGCAGCGCATAGCCCGCACTGCCCGTTATCCATATCCCTAGCTTGCCTGCCCTAATGCCGCATCGATCAGGAACTTTGCCGCCGCGCGCAGGAGGTTGTCGGGGCCGCCGTAGGAGTCCACATACCACTGCAGGTTCGCGGGCTTCTCCACGGCCACCTGTCCCAGTGTCTTTCCCTTGTTGAATCCCATGGGGATGACCACTGCGGCTGCGCTGTCACGGTTTAACATGGAATAGATCTGCTCCACGGGCATGTCCTTACGGATACTGCCTGCCGCCTGTGCATTGGCGCCCTTTGCGGCTGCCGTATTCCCGGCGGCGGCGTTCCCGGCTTTCTGTGCTGCCTGACGGCCGGCATTCACGGCTGCCCTCCCTCCCTGTGCGGGATTTGGTGCTGCCTGCCTGTTCTGCATGGCGGGCGGCATTCCCTGAACGGGCTGCTGTGCCGGTGCATGCTGCTGTGTCTGTGCTGCTGCAGGAGCCGTTCCCTGCGTCGCCTGTCTTGCGGCTGCAGGAGCTATTCCCTGCGCTGCCTGTCCTGCGGCTGTGGGGGCTGTTCCCTGCGCTGCCTGTCTTGCGGCTGCGGGAGCTGTTCCCTGCATCACCTGTCCTGCGGCTGCCGGTGCTGCACCTGCCTGATGCATGGCGGGCGGCATTCCCATGGCCTGCCCCACTTCCTCCGGCATGGGGATGTATTCCTCTATCCCATACTGTCCGGGGAAGGCTTCCTCCTGGAGGACCTCACCGTCACCGGCTGCACCTTCCTGAAGGGCGGAGTCCATGTATGTGCCTTCCGGCAGTGCGCCTCCCGCCCCTGCAATCATCTGCGGGTCAAAAGGCGCCTCTGTCACTTCCGGGTCCATGTCCCCTTCCCTGTCGGCAAACTGCAGCCCGAATCCTGCATCCGATAATGCCCTTCCCACTGCAGCCGTCTCCGCCAGTTCCACGAACTTGTTCCCGAACTGGCCGTCCGCAGACATGTATTTCTGTGCCAGCGCATTGGAGATGAAGTTGTCCTCATGGTCATTGCGGTCAGGTATACCCTTGCCTCCACGATGGCCACCTGCTCCGTCAGCTTCAGTATCTTCTTTACGATCTTCCCCTCCGGGTATCTTAAGCGGAACCAGAGCTTGCGGTAGGCCACGTCAAGGTAGTATTTCCCTGCCTGCCCCTCATTCTGGATCAGGCGCATATATTTCCTGGGATCGAACCCTTCCACTTTGTTCAGGCTCCTGATCCCCTCCACCTCGTCATACATGCAGGCGCTGTTCATTGTCATCTCATTCATCTGTCTTCTCTCCTTCCTTTTCCTGGGGAGGGGTATATAAAATAAGTACCCGCCTCCCCGCATTTTCTTGAATTTTTTTATGGTTTCTTTCAGATTCCCTTACACAAGGTATCTGCACATGAAATCTTCAAAGCTGTCATGATCGCTCCAGTCTGCCGTTTCAGCTTCATCTTCCGCCGTGGCATCCCACAGTTCCAGCAGGTCATTGTCATACCCGGACGTATCCGCGTCAAGCCCGTGGTGCAGGCAGTATGCCGTCCACAGGCAGCGGAGCTGGTCCCTGCTGAGTTCTTCATCGAAACAGCCCTGTCTGGCAAACACCTTCAGATATTCCATTTCAGCCTCCCGGCTGACCTTGCCCTGCAGGGATTCGATGATCCCTGCGGCGGCGTGATAGCCGTCCCGCCGCAGTATGCCTGACTGGAACTGGATGCCTGCTTTATTTTTCATTTTCTGGCTCCTTTCGTCTGTGCCTGCCGGAATCTTATGACGCCTGTTCCATGGACAGCATGAGCTGGCCGTCTGCGCCTTCCAGCAGTTCCATGTTCCCGGACAGCCTGATCATGGTCCTTTCCATGCTGCCGCCGGTTGTTTCTATTCCATCTGCTGTCTCCATTCCATCCGCTGTCTCACTTCCTGCCTACCCGGTGGTAAAACGCCACTGGTTCAGGTGATAGAACAGGGTACACCATACTTCGTTGTCCGGATGGGGAAACGGCTTTGCAAGGCTGTCCCCGATAACCACGATGGCTGGACATCCCAGTAAGGACATCTGTATGTAGCACATCATGGCTGCCGTCCGGTCTATATCCTGCGCCACGAACAGCACATGCTTCTGGTAATTGATGCCGTGCCTTTTTGCCACGTTTGCAAAGGCGATCAGCATGGCGCCCGCGCCGCACGCAGGATCGTTCACGCTGATGCAGCCTTTTTCTTCCAGCTTCTCTGCTTTTTCATCTCCTGTAAACTGCAGCTCGGACATACATTCGCAGATATGGTAAGGCGTAAAGAACTGCCCCTTCTGTTCCTGCTGCAGGTCCAGATAATGGTACAGGCTGCCCAGGAAATCCTGTTCCGGATTCTCCTCCAGCGCCAGCACCACAAGCCCCAGCATCTTCGGGAATGCCTCCTGGTCCTCCTTCTGATAGCTGTCCATGATGGAGAGGTACTGCTCCTCCCGTTCCCCATTTTCCGGTCCGGGCATCACATTTGCCAGGGACAGCGCTGACAGGCTCAGGAAATCGTTCCATACCTGCCATCTGGAGTAACGGTAAGCAAATTTATCTATCAGGGTGCTGAATTCCTTTTTATAATCTCTTTTCTTCATACGGCAGCCCCCTATCCGGCAAGCTGGCCGACACGGATCTCAAAATCCATATCCATTTCGCTGTTCCGGACAATGATGCAGTCCTTGTCCCCATCCATCACCTTGAACCCGTTCGTTGCTGCGGCATCCTCGATATTGGAAAGGAGCCTTTCCTTCTCCATAAACTCATCCTGACAGTTACAGCTCTCACAGCCGCACTCGGAAAGTGTGCAGCGGTACTGCCTGCCGGTGTCCGATGTAGCAACATACGGATTGCATACAGCGTGCCCGTATTCCTCTAAGATGGATACGGTGCTGTCAAATACGTTCCTGAGGATCTCAATATTCCACGGGAATTTTTCCTCACTCTCATCCGGACTCAGCTCCAGAAGCTGCATCAGATACCAGTAGGTCTGATTATCTATCCAGTCTGTCCTGTCCACCATTTTTGGACTTAAATCCAATCTTTCTGCCTTTTTTTTACCTGAGTTTTTCTCTAAGGTATCCATATTTCCTGTTCCTCCTGTATTTTATAAGTTGATCGCTTCCTGCCGGTATCCGTCATTTTCAGGCCGCTTTGCCTTTTCCTCCAGCACCCGGTTATATTCCCTGATGACGCGCTCCCCAAGGCGGGTATTGCGCCGGTCACACTCCGTATTGTGGATGGCGGTGCAGACGGCCCGCTTGCTGCCGATGATGGTGACCTGTACGCCTGCCCTTGTTATTGCGGTGTAGAAGATGTTCCGCCGCAGCATCTTATAGAACATGGGCAGCCACGGCAGGATCACCATGGGGTACTCGCTTCCCTGGCTCTTGTGGACCGTCGTTGCATAGGCGTGCTCCACCATCTCCAGCTCCTCGCTCCCGTATTCCACCCGGCGTCCGTCTGAAAACTCCAGCTCCGCAGCCTCCGATCCGTCCTCATCCACATAGATGTTTCTGATGTATCCGATGTCGCCGTTGCTGATCTGGTCTTTGTTCTTGTTATGGATGATCCTGTCGCCCAGGCGGAAGGTACGTTTACCGGAACGGATCTCCGGCTTCCCCTCCTCCTTCGGGTTCACCATCTCCCATAACCTTTCATTCAGCGCATTCACGCTGGTCGCCCCCGTCTTGCGGTAGGGTGTCAGCACCTGCACCTTGTCCATGCCGAACGCGTCCACGCTGGCACGGTACAGCTCCTGCACCTTGTCTGCAGCCTCCTCTGCGCTCTTTGCAGGGATAAAGGAAAAGCCTGCCCCGTAATCCAACGCCGCGTCATTTTCCTGCATCCGCTTCGCGTTGGTGATGATGCGGCTGCCCTCCGCCTGGCGGAAGATCGTGTCAAGCACCGTCACCGGGATGACGCCGCACTGCACCAGCTCGCGGAACACATTTCCGGGGCCTACGCTGGGGAGCTGGTCCACATCCCCTACCAGCACCAGGCGGCTCCCCGTCCGGATATGGTCAAAGAAGATGTACGACAGCCTCATGTCAGACATGGTGAACTCGTCCGCTATGATAAAATCCGCCTCCAGCATGCCTTCCATTTCCTCGCTGTCCTCGTCGCTGGTAAGCCCCAGGGCGCTGTGCATGGTCATGGCTTCCTGCCGTCCTGTGCTTTCCGCCATCCTGCGGCTCGCCCTTCCCGTGGGCGCAGTCAGCAGCACGCTACCGCCGCCCAGTTTCCCATGCACATAGAGCAGTACTTTCTGTACGGTTGTCTTTC
>CAJUCE010000055.1:1346-19798 GCA_910584865.1 uncultured Acetatifactor sp. | reverse complement strand
TCAAAAGGTATACATTTTGGAATTTTCGTAAACCGAAAGGAACCCCCTGGGCGGCTGCGTAAATCGAATATACCGGAGAGATAAAAGAGGTCTATATTATGCTTAAACAGGCAGGTATAGACCTTTAGCATATAAACGGAACTACCATGTCTTCTGCAGCGCTGCCATACATAAAGTGTTCGCGTTGGATTCCCGTACCGAAATTCCCTGAAATTCCGCCCTGAGAGGGAATTGCCAAAGATGTGAAAATGTAGTAGAATAATTTTACATATAAATCCATAAAGAAGGCTTTCGGCAGAACAAACTGTCATAAATGACAATTGATAACAGCAGAAAGCCGAGCCAGTGCCCAGAGGGTTTACGGACGCAACATTTGGCGGCCGGAAAACCTCTGCCATTACTGGTACTGGGGAGGCATTCTGCGGAACTGAAAAACAGCAGAATGACGTTGCAATGCCCAGAGGATTTACGGACGCAACATTTAGCGGCCGGAAAACCACTGCCATTACTGGTACTGGAACGTCATTCTGCGGAACTAAAATTAGGAGGAAAGACAATGGAACAGAAATTCATCAAGCCGCCGGTAGAGATACGATATCGGGAGGAGCTGGAGGCATTGAAGGCAAATGACACAGGGAAGCGCCCGGAGAACTGGCAGATGTCGCCCCAGGCGGTGCGGACCTTCATTTTGGGAAGTCCCAAACCCATACGCCACGCAGGAAAAGAGTATGTCATTGAGAAGAAGTATTTCGGCAACGACGCTCTGGTGGAGCGATGCATCGTGACACTGGCGGGGAATCGGGGGCTGATGCTGGTGGGAGAGCCGGGAACAGCCAAGACCATGCTTTCGGAATTTCTGTCCGCCGCGATCAGCGGAGTCAGCACCAATACCATTCAGGGAACGGCGGGAACCACGGAGGATATGATTAAATATTCCTGGAATTACGCTCTGCTTTTGGCGAAAGGACCCAGCAGAGAGGCATTGGTCCCCGCGCCCTTATATGTGGGGATGGAGAAGGGGATTCTGACCCGTTTTGAGGAAATCACCAGGACCCCGGCAGAGATCCAGGACAGTCTGATCAGTGTGCTCAGCGACAAGGTGCTGAATGTGCCGGAGCTGGGAGATGAGGGATTTCTTTTTGCCAAGCCGGGTTTCAATGTGATCGGAACGGCCAATACCAGGGACAAAGGTGTCAATGAGATGAGCAGCGCCCTGAAGCGGCGTTTTAATTTCGAGACGGTGATGCCGGTCCGGGAAGCGGCGATGGAGAAAAAAATCATCATCAATGAGGTGAACAAGATGGCCGCGGAGAGCAATATTTCCATGGAGGCGGACGAGGATGTGGCCGAGATCCTGGCTTCTACATACCATGAGCTGCGGGAAGGCGTCTCTTCTTACGGGCATAGAATCGATAAACCGTCGTCCGTGATGAGTACGGCGGAGGCGGTGTCCGTGTACTATCAGGCCATGATCACAGGGTATTATTATGGAGACGGAACGCTTAGCATGGACAGCCTGGTGCAGACGCTGGTGGGTGCGGTTTCCAAGGAAAATAAGGATGATCTGGAGAAGGTGAAGGGTTATTTTAACACTGTCATCCGGGACAAGAGCAGCAAAGAGGGTGGATTATGGAAAGAATATTACGAAGCCAGAAAATGGCTGAGATAGTCCTGCTTCCTGTCCGCCATCACAGCCCGGCCTGCGCTTATCATGTGAGCCGGACCATAGAGGAAATCCGTCCGGATATCATTCTGGTGGAGGGGCCGGAGAATGCCAATCCGCTGATTCCGGTGATGGTGCACGAGGATACCAAAGCGCCCTTTGCCATATATTATTCCTATCACGATCAGGCGGGACGGATTTCGGAGGAAAAGGAGCGCTATAGATGCTATTATCCTTTTCTGGATTATTCGCCGGAGCTGGCGGCGTTCCGGACAGGGCAGCGTCTGGAGATCAGGACGGCTTTTATTGATTTGAGCTACGGGGATATCCTGGCAGTTTCCCGGGAAGGCAGGGGACTGCTGAAGGAGGAAGATGAGAAAAGCAATTACAATGATGATTATCTGCTGTCCCGAAATTCTTATCTGCAGCAGCTTTGCGAGAAGACGGGATTGCGCAGTTTTGAAGAGTTCTGGGAGAAGTATTTTGAATTAAACGGTATAGAAGAGAAAAGTGAACGCTGGTTTGATAACCTTTTAACCTATTGCGCACTGGCCAGGGAGAATACACCAAGGGAGTCCATGGAAGAGGACGGATGCCTTGCAAGAGAGCGGCATATGGCAGAGCGGATCCGGGAGTATGCGGGAGAGCTGGCAGGAGAGGGCGGTACAGTGATGGCAGTCACGGGCGGATTTCATACGCCGGGATTACGGGCCCTGCTGGATAATGAAGACGAAGAAAGCATCACTGCGGCAGTGCCGGCACGGCAGAAGACGGAGACGGCAAAAGAGGCAAAGGCCCGGGGGCAGGAAGGTCCCGCCGGGGAGAGCCTGCGGCAGGGAGATGCGCTGTCAGAAGACCACCCCGCCGCCTCGGGCAGGAAGACCGGAAAGGGTGCCGAAGAAACCGCCGGCAGGGAAATCAAATACGCAAAAATGGAAAAGGTCCCGGAAAAGGATCAGGGTGTTTATCTCATGCCATATTCCATGGAGGCTGCGGATGCTCTCAACGGCTACGCCAGCGGCATGCCCTTTACCGGATTTTACCAGAGAATCTGGGAGGGATTGCAGGAGACGCTTACGCCTTACGAAGATGCGGTTCTGGATATGATCGTCACGGCGGGGAAAGAAACCCGGCGCAAGGAAGGGTACCTGTCCACTTATGACGAAATCTGCGCCTGTGCCATGGCAAATGGGCTTGCAGACATCAGGGGCAAGCGTCAGCCTGGGGCATATGAGCTTCTGGATGCAGTGTTGTCCTCCTTTGTGAAGGGGGAGTACAATATTGCCACGGACGCGCCCATGCGCTTTTTACGGAAAGCCATGACAGGGAACGCTGTGGGGGCATTATGCCGTCAGGCAGATGTGCCGCCCATTATATATGATTTCCAGGAGCAATGCCGGAAATTCGGGATCAAAACGACTTCCACGCTGGAGACAGAGACCACTCTGTCTATTTTTTCCAATCCGAAACACAGGCTCTACAGTATGTTTCTGAACCGTATGAACTATTTGAAAACCGCCTTTGCCAGGAAGATAAAGGGGCCCAATCTGCAGCTGAAGCGGGACCGAAATCTGATGCGGGAGATCTGGAAATACAAATGGAGTATACAGGTGAATTCCGCGCTGATCGAAGTATCTGTCTATGGAGCAACCATCGAAGAGGCGGCGGTGAGTCTGGTGAAGGAGGCGCTGAAGAAAGAAATCGGGGCCAGGGAAAGCGCCGTGCTGCTGACGCAAGTGTTTGAGATGGGGCTGACGCAGCAGATACAGCCGGTCTATGACAGGGCAGAGGAGCAGCTGCTGCGGGATACGGATTTTTATTCTCTGGCGGAGGCGCTGAAATCGCTGCTGATGATGGAGGAGCTGGCGGGATTGTATGATTCCCGGATGGAATTCGGCCATCTGATTCATATCGGATGCAGGAAATTGATCTCGCTGCTTCCGGCGATGACGAAGATCAAGGATGAGGATCTGAATTCTTGTATGAATGCCCTGAAATTACTTTACCAGGTTACCGGGCGGGAAGGGGAAGATTTCGCGCAGGAAAGAGAGGATTACTATGATATTCTGGGCAAAATGACCCGGGACGGGGAGATACAGGCAGGGCTGAACGGCTGTACCTACGGCATTTTATATGGAAGCGGGAAAGTTACGGCCCGGGAGGTGGAAGCGGCATGCAGAGGATATCTGGGCGGTACCAGGGAGCAGCTTTTTTCCACGGCGCAGTTTTTCCGGGGATTGTTTTTCACGGCGAGAGACCTTGTTTTTATCGGGGAAACGTTTATCGGAATGCTGGATGAATTCTTCGGCCGGGTTTCGGAGGAGGAATTCATGGAGCTTTTGCCGGAATTACGTATGGCTTTTACCTATTTCACACCCAGGGAGACCGACAAAATCGCTGCGGCAGCGGCGGCCCTCCACGGCAGGGGCAGGCGGGATATTCTGGAACGCAAGGAAGTCTATCCGGATTGGTATTCCTATGGGAAAGAGCTGGATAGCTATATAATGGCACGAATGCAGAACGGAGTATGATATGGCTGACGAACAGGAAATTTTAAATCGCTGGCGGCTGGTTTTGGGAAAATATGCTTCGGGGCAGATTTCCTTTTCGGGCGGCGGTTTGAATTACATGGATATGGAAAATGTGCTGGACTACCTGTATTCCAGAGAGTACGGGGAAGAACAGGAGATCCGTAAGGAGCGGGGCGGAGGCAGCGAAGGCTCGCAGCTGACCGTACCCGGCTGGCTTCATCAGGTGAAGAAGCTTTTTCCCAAACAAACGGTGGAGATATTGGAGCGCCATGCCCTGGAAAAATACAACATGACGGAGCTGCTGACGGATCCGGAGGTGCTGCAGAAGCTGGAGCCCAATAAGGAGCTGCTTAAGACTATATTGGAGCTGAAACATCTGATGAAGGGCGATGTGCTGAACATGGCCAGGGAGATCGTGAGGAAGGTGGCGGAGGAGATCGCCAGAAAGCTGGAGCAGGAGGTGAGGATATCCTTCTTCGGCCAGATTAACCGAAATGCCAGCAGTCCGGTGAAGTCCGCACGGAATTTGGACATCAAGAAGACCATTCGGATGAATTTGAAAAATTACGATACGGAGAGCCGGCAGATTATCCTGAAAAATGTCTATTTCAATTCACGGATGAAGAAGTATAATCAGTGGAGGGTGATCATCTGTGTGGACGAGAGCGGTTCCATGCTGGATTCCGTGATTCACAGCGCCATTATGGCAGGAATTTTCTCCAAACTGCCCATGCTGGATACGAAGCTGGTGATCTTTGACACCAATGTAGTGGACTTGAGCGGTTATGTGGAGGATCCGGTGGAGACATTGATGAGCGTCCAGCTGGGCGGAGGTACGAATATTGCGGGAGCATTGTCGTATTGTGAAGGATTGATCGATTTTCCGTTCAGGACTATGGTGGTGCTGGTGACGGATCTTTATGAGGGCGGCGGATATCAGCGCCTCTACAGCATCAGCAAGGGAATCATAGAGAGCGGCGCCAGGCTGGTGGTACTCACGGCCCTGGACATGGATGCCAATCCCAACTATGACCGGAACGCAGCGGCTGTGCTGGCGGATATGGGGGCCTTTGTGGGCGCTATGACACCGGAGGAGCTGGCCGGGTGGATGGGAAAGATCATTGCGTGAAAAAATCGAAATACTGCGCCCGTCATCTACGGGAATCGTATAGAAAGGGATGAAGACTTCGAAATGACGACATATATGAAAAATGACAGACACGAATCTGCCCACACAAAAGATATGACAAAGGGGAATCCCTATTCCCTGATGCTGGGATTCGCACTGCCGATTTTCTTAAGCCAGGTATTTCAGCAGATGTATAACACGGCGGATGCTTTTATTGTGGGACGTTACCTGGGCACCAACGCGCTGGCGGCAGTGACTTCTTCCGGCACTTTGATCTTTCTGATGATCAGCTTCTTCGCCGGGATTGCCATGGGCGCCGGGGTGGTGATTTCCCGCTATTTCGGGGCGGGAGACGGACAGCAGGTTTCCCGGGCCATCCATACGGTGCTGGCCTTCGGGCTGGCGGCAGGTGTGCTGCTGACAGTGGTGGGTGTGGCTTTCACGCCCACATTTCTGGTGTGGATGCAGACGGATCCGGAGGTGCTGCCGGAGGCAATATCGTATTTCCGTTATTATTTTCTCGGTTCGCTGGCATTGGTGTTGTACAATGTGTGCCGCAGCATCATGAATGCGCTGGGGGACAGCAGGCGCCCGCTGTATTACCTGATTTTTTCCTCCATCCTGAATGTGGTGCTGGATATAGTGTTTCTGGCTGTGTTTCGCTTCGGCGTATGGTCGGCGGCGGTGGCAACGGTGATTTCCCAGGCTGCCAGTGTGGTGCTGTGTATGATTCATCTGATGAAAAAGGGGAATGTGTTTACCGTGGAATGGAGGAAAATCCGGTTCCGCGCTGATATGCTGCGGGAGATCATACGCAATGGCCTGCCCTCGGGCGTGCAGAATTCCGTGATTGCCTTTGCCAATGTGATTGTACAGTCCCAGATCAATTCCTTCGGTAAGCTGGCAATGGCCGCTTATGGTACTCATGCCAAAATCGAGGGCTTTGCATTCCTGCCCATCACCAGCTTCAATATGGCGAGCACTACCTTTATCAGCCAGAATCTGGGGGCCAGGCAGTATGACAGGGCCAAAAAGGGTGCCAGATTCAGTATTCTGTCGGCCATGCTTCTGGCAGAGACCATAGGCGTCTTCTGTTATGCGTTGGCACCGAAGCTGATCGGGCTGTTTGACCAGAATCCGGGCGTGATCGAATTGGGAGTCCGGCAGGCCAGGACCGTATCGTTGTTTTTCTGTCTGCTGGCGTTTTCCCATGCAGTGGCGGCGGTATGCCGGGGGGCGGGAAAAGCCTTTGTCCCGATGTTTGTCATGCTGGCGGTGTGGTGCCTGATCCGGATTACCTATATCTTCATCGTCATGCATCTGACCAATGAAATCAGATATATTTATTGGGCATATCCGCTGACCTGGGCGATCAGTTCCGTGATCTATCTTTTTTACTATTTATGCTGCGACTGGGTGCACGGCTTTGACAAAGCGGAGGAAAAAGCAGCAGGCTGAGAATTTATTGTACATGAAAATACTGCCATACACCGGAGGAAGAATCAAAAAAGCTCCGGGACGGCAGTATTTCCATGAAAATCTTAAAGTGATATGAAAGAAAAATACGCTATTGGAATAATTTTAATACCATGGAATCCTGCTGCATCTGTTTCTTCAGCATCAGATTCCGGTATTCGCTGAGCAGATCCTCTTTCTTCTGCTCGGATATGGCCTTCGGCATATCAAGATCTTCTATGCGGCTTCTGGAACTGAGCTGTTCCAGACTCCCGGCCGTGTTGATATTGTAAGTATGTTCCAGACGATTGGTGGCTGCGCCTAAGTTGCCGCGCTGTCTGGATACCATGTCTATGGCATTGTCAATATCGTCAAGATTAAAGTTCCCCTTGGTCACATCGAAATCGGCGATTCCCAATGCTTCCAGGGTAGAATTGGCCATCCCAATCCGCATCCCGCTTCCGTCGGGATTGGTAGCCAGATGTATGTCGGCCATGCTGCCGTCCAGTAACTTCTGCTCATTGAGGGAAGTCGTCTTGGCCATGGACTGGATGCCTTTCTTCAATTGATCGATCTCACCCTGATAATAGGACCGATCAGAGGAAGAAGCGGTACCGTTCATGGAACGGAGAGCGAGATCACGGATCCGCTGGAGATAATCCATCACACCGTCCAATGCGCCATCCGCAACATTTAAAGCACCCATGCCTTCCCGGGCATTATCTGCGCCGACCCGCAGGCCGGTCTCTTCTTTTTGCATTTTCTGTCCAATGGCAAGTCCCGCAGCGTCATCAGCCGCTGTATTGATTCTCTTGCCGCTGGAGATATGAGAATAGGAATCGAAGATTCCATTACGTGCAGAGATGGTATTCATATATGCACCTCCCGTTTCACTGCTCTATTTGCATTCTTGTTTTTTTATTATACATCTTTTTGGTAAATATTTCAACTAATTCTTTTGATTCTATTGCAAATTTTTTCAAGGACGTGTAAGATTAAAATTGTATGACAGTATCCCCGTTTTTTTGTATAACGAAGAGACGTAATTGGAATTAGGAGGACTCAATTATGCTGCAACTGGATCAGGAACTGAAAAACAATGCATACCCTGGGAGAGGCATCGTCATCGGCCGTTCCGGCGACGGGAATCATGCGGTAATCGCTTATTTTATCATGGGAAGGAGCGTGAACAGCCGCAATCGGATCTTTGTGACACAGGGGGAGGGAATCCGTACCCAGGCCTTCGAACCCTCGAAGTTAGTGGATCCCAGTCTGGTGATATATGCACCTGTCCGTGTGCTGGGAAATGACACGATCGTCACAAACGGAGACCAGACGGATACCATTTACAAGGGCCTGGAGAAGGGACAAAGCTTTGAACAGGCGCTGCGCTGTCGGGAGTACGAGCCGGACGGGCCTAATTACACACCGCGGATTTCCGGGCTGGTGCATCTGGAGAATGGCGGCTTTGACATTACCATGTCTATCTTAAAGAGCAATGACGGGGATCCGGACTGCTGCAACCGTTATACCTTTGCCTATGACAATCCGGCTCCGGGGGAAGGGCGCTTTATCCATACGTATATGCATGACGGCAATCCGCTGCCCAGCTTTCAGGGAGAACCGAAAAAGGTGGCAGTGGAAGGAGATATCGACAGCTTTGCGCTCACGCTGTGGGAGAACCTGAATGAAGAGAATAAAGTATCGCTTTTTGTGCGGTTTATCGATCTTACAACCGGAAAATATGAGACCCGTATCCTGAATAAAAACCTGTGAAAACCGGAAGAAGAGAGGAGCATATAGAAATATGAAGACAATCGAATTAAAATACGGATGTAACCCCAATCAGAAGCCTTCCAGTATTTATATGGAAGACGGGAGCCGGCTTCCGGTAACGGTATTGAACGGCAGGCCCGGGTATATCAACTTCCTGGATGCCCTGAACGGATGGCAGCTGGTAAAGGAGCTGAAAGAAGCAGCCGGCCTGCCTGCAGCCGCATCCTTTAAGCATGTGTCGCCTGCGGGCGCGGCAGTGGGGCTGCCGTTGGATGAAACGCTTGCGAAGATTTACTGGGTCAGCGATCTGGGCGAATTGTCCCCTTTAGCATGTGCCTATGCGAGAGCCAGAGGTGCGGACAGAATGTCTTCATTCGGAGATTTTATCGCGCTGTCCGATGTATGCGATAAGGATACGGCCAGGCTGATCAAACGGGAAGTCTCGGACGGAGTTATTGCGCCCGGCTATACGGAGGAGGCGCTTGCCCTGCTGAAGGCGAAAAAGGGCGGAAATTATAATGTGATTCAAATCGATGAAGCTTATAGGCCAGCGCCTGTAGAGCGGAAGCAGGTGTACGGAATTACGTTCGAACAGGGGCGTAACGAGCTGGATGTAAACGGAGATCTCCTTTCCAATGTGGTCACGGTGAATCGGGAGATTCCGCAGAATGCATTGATCGACATGAAGATCGCGCTGATTACGCTGAAATATACCCAGTCTAATTCCGTATGCTATGTGAAGGGGGGACAGGCCATCGGTATCGGAGCCGGCCAGCAGTCCCGCATCCACTGTACTAGGCTGGCCGGAACCAAGGCCGACAACTGGTATCTGCGTCAGTCGCCCCAGGTGCTTGGGCTGCAGTTTATAGACAAGCTGGGCAGAGCGGACAGAGACAATGCTATCGATGTCTATATCGGCGACGAGTATATGGACGTATTGGCGGACGGCGCATGGGAGAAGGTTTTCAAGGTGAAGCCGCCCGTGTTTACCAGAGAGGAAAAAAGGGCCTGGCTTGACGGAATGCAGGAAGTGACTTTAGGTTCCGATGCCTTTTTCCCGTTTTCGGATAACATAGAGCGGGCACACAAAAGCGGTGTAAAATATATCGCACAGCCGGGCGGCTCTGTCCGGGACGATGCGGTGATCGCCTGCTGTGACAAGTACGACATGGTGATGGCCTTTACGGGGATCCGCCTGTTCCACCACTAATTTTCTAACAACTGCTCAAAACAGGATAAATATAGTTGAAAAAATGTATGGGGCTATGGTAAAATGACCTTATTCAAGGCAGGTGAGGGCCGAATGGCCATAATGCCATGAGCGTTGCTGTGCTCATGGTAAAATGACCTTATTCAAGGCAGGTGAGGGCCGAATGGCCATAATGCCATGAGCGTTGCTGTGCTCATGGTAAAATGACCTTATTCAAGGCAGGTGAGGGCCGAATGGAAAGGAATTGACTGATGAGTGAGACAGAATCCAAAAATTTTATAGAATTGCTGATTGATAAAGATCTGGAAGAGGGAGTGTATAATACGGTGCATACCCGTTTCCCTCCGGAACCCAACGGGTATCTGCATATCGGGCATGCGAAATCCATTCTTCTGAATTACGGACTGGCGCAGAAATATCACGGAAAATTCAACATGCGCTTCGACGACACGAATCCCACCAAGGAGGATGTGGAGTTTGTGGAGTCCATCAAGGCGGATATTCAGTGGCTGGGCGCCGACTGGGAGGACCGGCTTTTCTTCGCATCCGATTATTTCGGACAGATGTATGAAGCGGCTGTAACGCTGATCAAAAAAGGGAAGGCTTATGTATCGGATCTGACCGCAGATCAGATCAGGGAGTACAGGGGGACATTGACCGATCCCGGAAGGGAGGATCCTTATAACGCCCGCAGTGTGGAGGAGAATCTGCGGCTTTTCGAAGAGATGAAGGAGGGGAAATATGCGGATGGGGAGAAGGTGCTTAGAGCCCGTATCGATATGGCTTCCCCGAATATGAATATGCGGGATCCCGTTATTTACAGGGTGGCCCACATGACCCATCACAACACGGGAGACGCATGGTGTATCTATCCCATGTATGATTTCGCCCATCCCATAGAAGATGCTATTGAGGGGATTACCCATTCCATCTGTACGCTGGAATTTGAGGATCACAGGCCGCTGTATGACTGGGTGGTGCAGGAGCTGGCTTACCCGCAGCCCCCGAGACAGATCGAATTTGCCAAGCTTTATCTGAAAAATGTGGTCACCGGTAAGCGCTATATCAAAAAGCTGGTGGAGGATAAAATCGTGGACGGGTGGGATGATCCCAGGCTGGTGTCCATCGCGGCCCTGCGGCGCAGAGGCTTCACCCCGGAGTCCATCCGGATGTTTATCGAACTGTGCGGGGTCTCCAAGGCACAGTCCATAGCGGATTATGCCATGTTGGAGTATTGTATCAGAGAGGATTTGAAGGCAAAGGCACCCCGCATGATGGCTGTGCTGGATCCGGTGAAGCTGGTGATTGATAATTATCCGGAGGGCCAGAGCGAAAAGCTGACCGTGGCGAATAATCCGGAGAACGAGGCATTGGGCAGCAGGGAAGTTCCCTTCGGCAGGGAATTGTATATTGAGAGAGAGGACTTCATGGAGGAACCGCCGAAGAAGTATTTCCGCATGTTTCCGGGGAATGAGGTAAGGCTGATGAATGCCTACTTTGTGAAATGCACCGGTTGTGTCAAGGACGAGGCGGGCAGGGTGACGGAAGTGCACTGTACCTATGATCCTGCGTCCAGAGGCGGCAATTCTCCGGACGGGCGCAAGGTGAAAGGGACGATTCACTGGGTATCTGCGCAGGACTCTATCCGAGCCACGGTACGTTTGTATGAAAATATTATCGATGAGGAGAAAGGGGTATATAATGAGGACGGAAGTCTGAATCTGAATCCCGATTCCCTCACTGTGATGGAGAATTGCCGGCTGGAGCCGGCGTTTGCAGGGGCGGTGAGCCCGGACCGTTTTCAATTTGTGAGACAGGGATTTTTCTGCGTGGATGCAAAAGACGCAAAACCGGATGCTTTGGTGTTTAACAGGATTGTATCTTTGAAGAGTTCTTATGTTTTGCCGAAGCAGGGATGATTTGAGGATGTTCCTGTAAGAGGGAAAGTAGGAGGGCAAAGCAGGCAATTTCCGAAGAGGGCGGGAAGCAGGCCGGGATGGAGGAGATCATGGGGCTTTTTTCAGGATTGAAGAATTTAGGCCTGGGGAATTTGGAGGGGATGGATCTCTATGAAGATCCGAAAAAGAATGAGGTGCAGAAGAAGCCGGAGACCGTAGCGCCACCCAGGCCGCAGGAGAAGGATCTGATCTATGACAGATCCTTTGTCTGTCCGGTATGTGACAGTCCTTTTACCGCGAAGATAATGAAGTCCAGCAAAGCCAAGCTGCTGGGAACGGATCAGGACCTGCGGGCGAGATATGACGGCATAGATGCGATGAAGTATGATGTGGTGATGTGCCCGGTATGCGGATATGCGGCATTGATCCGCTTCTTCACCAATGTCACTTCCACACAGGCGAAGATGATCCGGGAGAAAATCAGCCAGACCGTAAAACTTACTGTATACAATGACGAGATTTACGGTTATGAACAGGCTATGGAGCGGTATAAGCTGGCGTTGGTAAATGCAATGGTAAAACGCGCCAAAACAAGTGAAAAAGCGTACATCTGCCTTAAAACCGCCTGGCTGCTCAGAGGATACGGGGAGAGCCTGAAGGAAAAGGAAGAGTATGACGAGAAGCTGGTGGACACGCTGGCCAAACAGGAAGAGGAGTTTCTGGAGAATGCCTATAAGGGATTCTCGGAAGCCAGACAGACGGAGATGTTTCCCATATGCGGCATGAATACGGTTACAGTGGATTATCTGGTGGCAGTGCTGGCAGTGCGGTTTAAGGATTACGGCATGGCTACAAGGCTTCTGAGCGCCGTGATTACGTCCCCCGGCGCCAATATGCGTATCAAGGACAGAGCCAGGGATATGAAGGAGCTGATCATGAGAGAGATGAAGTCGAAATAGGGCGGCGGGAGGCAGCGTTGAACGAAATGACCTTTTCGCTCAGGACAGACGGTACGAAGTGCCTGTATGAGCAGATTTACGAGCATATCAAGAGGGAAATCAGGACGGGGAAGCTTCTTTCTGGAGAGAAGCTTCCTTCTGCGCGTTTCCTGGCAGAATATCTCCAGGTGGCCAGGACCACGGTAGACTATGCCTATGGGCAGCTGCTCAGCGAGGGTTATATAGAATCAAAACCCTGCAGAGGATATTATGTGTGTCCTATGGAAGAGCTGTTCCAGCTTGAAGCGGACGGATATCTTGAGGGGGACAGTTGGCATGCGGCAGCGCGGGGGGGAGCAGAGACACGGCTTGGAGGAGAACGGCAGAGAGCGGCCGGTGCGGCAGAGCCGGGAGAAGCAGAGACGCTGCCGGGCGGAAAACGGGAAAGAGCGGCCGGCGCAGAAGTGCGGGGCAGAGCAGAGATACGGCCGGGAGCGGCAGTGCGTCGGGGCGGCATGGCAGGAGGGGGAGAGCGGCCGGGAGAGGCGCCTGCGCGGGAGAATGCGGCGGTTCGGCAGCACATTACGAAGACGGCAGCCGGAGGCGGTTTCCGGGCTGATTTCTCACCATATGATATTGATATGTCCGGTTTTCCGTTTCAAATCTGGAAAAAGATCACGAAGAATATTCTGACCTATGCCAACAGCGATCTGTTTGCAAAGGGGGAGACCCAGGGTGATTATGAGCTGAGAGAGACGATCGTCAAGTATCTGCATGCCTCCCGGGGCGTGGAATGCAGACCGGAGCAGATCATCGTGGGAGCCGGAAACGATTATCTGCTCATGCTGCTGGAAAAGATTCTGGGGCGTCATGTGCGGATTGCCATGGAGAATCCTACATACATTAGATCGTACAAGATTTTCCGCTCTTTCGGGTACCGGATTACCACGGTGGACATGGATGAGGCCGGCATGCAGGCAGATAAGCTGAACGCGGCAAAAACCGACATTGCCTATGTGATGCCTTCTCATCAGTTTCCCACGGGGATTGTGATGCCCATAGGCAGGAGGCTGGAGCTGCTAAAGTGGGCGGACAGCGGAGAGGGCCGGTATTTGATTGAGGATGATTATGACAGTGAATTCCGCTTTCACGGGAAACCAATCCCCGCGCTGCAGGCATCGGACGGGCACGGAAGAGTGATTTATATAGGGACTTTTTCCAAGGCCATAGCGCCGGCCATCCGCGTAAGCTTTATGGTTCTGCCGCAGATGCTGCTGGAAAGATATCTTGCTGACTGCAGCTTCTACTCCTGCACGGTGTCCCGGATCGATCAGCGTATATTAAACGAGTTTATCAGGGACGGTTATTTTGAACGGCATCTGAATAAGATGCGGAAGCTGTATCGGGGAAAGCATGAGATGCTTCTGGAATGTCTGCAGCCGCTGCGGAAGGACTTTATCGTATCGGGCGAGAATGCGGGCCTTCATCTGCTGCTGACTTCGAAAAGAGGGATTCCGGAGAGGACGCTGATTGAGCGCGCGGCTTCGCTGGGGGTCAGAGTCTATGGTTTGTCCGAGAGCATGGTGGAGGATGCGCCGGACAGCGCGGCGGTGCTTTTAGGATTCGGCGGATTGTCGGAGGAAGGGATACAGCAAGGGACTGCCATGCTGCGAAAAGCCTGGCAGACGGGGGAAGGAAGATAGCGCAAAAGAAAAAGCCGCTGGGCGGCTTTTCTCTTAAGCTTCGATGATGGGGGGCTCTTCGTCGGAGCTGTCTTCCTCATCGAAGAATTCTTCTACAGCTTCCTCGGCGGTCTCAGCGGACTGTGCCACCTGCTCTGCCAGAGGTGTAAAGGAATCTTTCTGGGTTTCCTCAGGAGCAGCTTCACAGCATGTTTCTGCCTCTTCCGAAGGGCTTTCGGAGGAAGCGGATTCATCGGAAGGCTTTCCGTCCTCGGAATTCAGCGGAACATAGTTGCGGGATTTCTGGGAATCTTCCGTTTCCGCATCGCTGAAATCGTCATAATCGTCATCAGTGTCGTTGTGTGCTGCTTCCTTTTTCCTCATGAAGTAGACAACAGCGGCTGCTGCGGAAGCGGCTGCTGCGGTAAGGAATAAAAGCTTTCCAAACTTTTTGGACATAGGCAACTCCTTTCAAATTGGGTTCTTTTGGTAAATGCACCAATTAGATATTAATACTATTTTGTAAAATTGAAAAGGGAATATGCATAATTTTACTAAAAATTTATGATTTGCTTATCATTTGAAAAGATTCATGGTAAAATTTATGGTAAAATACCCTATCTCAATACAGGAGCAGAATTATGAACAGCAAATTTTTCGATATGAAAAAAGAAAAGCAGGACAGGATGATTAATGCCGCTTTGAAGGTATTTGCCATCCAGGGCTATCGCCACGGCAGCACGGATGATATCGTCCGGGAAGCTTCGGTCAGTAAGGGACTGCTGTTTCATTATTTCGGCAGCAAGCTGGGTGTGTACAGCTTTATATATGACTACAGCGTCAGATATATGAATCTGGAGATCCGTTCTACTGTGAACCCGGAGGAAAGGGATTTATTCATGGTGATGAAACAGACGGAAAGGGCCAGAATGCATGCCATGAGAGGATATCCCTATATGCAGCAATTTCTGAACCGTTCTATGGCGGAGGATTGTTGCGAGGCGCTGGCGGCGGTGGAGGAGAAACGAAAGACCCTGGAAGAGAGTGCTGCGGCTCTGGATAGACAGATTGATTACACGGCGCTGCCGGCGGGCATCGATGGCGGGAAATTGCACAAGATGCTGGATTTCACGATAAAAGGGCTGATGACGCAGCGTTTTCAGGACGCATCCTTTCAACCGGAAATGCTCTACGAGGAAATCTGCGACTATCTGGATATGGTCAGAAATATTGTATATAGGTAAGACGGAACATCCCCTTGCCGCAGCCGGGAAAAGAAATTTGTGGTGAATGAAGCTGACGGCAACGGCTTTCCCGGCTGCGGCATAGAGGGAGAAGGGATTATTTGTTCATTTTGTAAGGCTTGTCCGCAGGATATCCGCCTTTTAATTTCTGCATACCTCTCTGGATGGCATCTCTGGAGTTCTTCCAGTCGGCGCCTATATTGGTGTGGTCGAATTTTTCAATCATCCAGGCCACATCTTCATACATTCGATCCATGTTCTGCTCCATCAGGGGGAACACCGTGCTGTAAAAATCCTCTTTGGCCTGATTGGAGAGCCGGCTGTCAGCCGCTTCACACAGGTCGCCGAAATGGTGCAGGCAGAAGCCCCTGCCCTCCCGGATCTTTTTCCGGAAATCTTCATCCTGCTTCCACAGATAGAAGAAAGTATCCATATAGCGGGCATAGGTGTCCGCAAAGTGGTCACAGATATAGCAGGAGGATTCCCTCTCACGGACCCAGGCGGCAATGGGATTGGCTTCAGCGGCCTTTCGGAATTTATCCTTCAGAGTGGTCTTGGCCGGTTTGAAGCGGGCGAATTCGTTCTTCATCTCACCGATCACCTTTTTATAATGGGTTTTCAGAATCCAGGCATTGCCAAGCGTGTTGCCGTAGTCGAACATTTTCTGGAAATGTTGTCTGCAGAAGCCGGCTTTGTCCGTCATGTCACGGATATCTGCTTCCATATAGGAGGAACCGCTGCCCAGCACGAAGTCCAGCAGATCCTGCTCTACGCTTCGTTCAATAAAGCAAAAGGGACATTCGTCGCCTGCGTTTACAGCGTCATTCAGAGGAATGGTGTATAATTGTTCTTTCATAGTTCATCCTTTCCGAAAAGATTTCTGCAGACAGTCCACAGGCGCTGCCTGCGCTATTTCCAGTTTACAACAATCTTTACATAATTGCTACGTTTTTGTAACAATTTGGAAGCTAAAATTAAGATTTTTTTAGTTGTCAATCCGCTTCTGACAGGATACTATAGTATATAGAAAGCAACGAAAGATGTGATGAGTTTTGATTTTCAGCAGTATAGATTTCTTACTCTTCTTTCTTCCGATTTTTTTGATCGTGTATGGATTGACTCCGAAAAGGCTTAAGAATGTGACACTTCTGTCAGGAAGCCTTATTTTTTACGCCCTTGGGGAGCCAAAGTACTTATGGTTGCTGCTGTTGTCCGTAGTGGTGAATTACTTTTTCGGACTGCATCTGGAGCGGCATGTAAAAGGGGAGAGAGGTATCCCACAGGAGAGGAATATCCCGGTGGAGAGCAGCCTTTTTGGGAAGAGTAATGATAGACATAGAAGAAAACTGAATAAAAAAGCAAGAAGAGTTCTTTGTCTGGCTGTGATTTACAATGTGGGGCTGTTGGCTGTATTTAAGAGCGGTCGGGTCGGGTCGGGCCTGCCTTTGGGCATCAGTTTCTACACCTTCCAGATCCTTTCCTACCTGTTCGATGTGTATCGGGGAGAGGAGAAGAGAGAAAATTCCTTTTTTCTGCTGGCTGCCTATATTACCATGTTCCCCCAGCTGCTGTCGGGACCCATCGTTCAATATGGAGAGGTGCGGAATAAGCTGCAGGAGAGGGAGTTTACCGTCAGAGGTGTACAGGAAGGGATGAAGCTTTTTACCATGGGGCTGGCGTCGAAGGTCCTTCTGGCAGACAGGGTGGGAATTCTCTGGCAGGAGGTGCAGGTCACAGGTTTTGAAAGTATTTCCACACCCCTGGCATGGATTGCGGCCATAGCGTATTCCATGAAGATTTATTTTGATTTTTACGGATATTCGCTGATGGCCTCCGGGGCGGCAAGGATGCTGGGCTTCGATCTGCCGGAGAATTTCAGGAATCCGTATATGGCATTTTCGGTACGGGAATTTTACCGCAGATGGCATATGACTCTGGGGAGATGGTTCACACGTTATGTTTACATTCCTCTGGGAGGAAACCGGAGAGGGGAATTCCGGACTGTCTGTAATCTGCTGGCAGTCTGGGCGCTGACATCCGTATGGCACGGGAGCACGGCCAATTTCCTGATCTGGGGCATGCTTCTTTGGCTGGCCATTGTAACCGAGCGGCAGCTGAAGGCTCTGGGGGCGGGGCGGCTGGTGCAGAGAGGTCCCGGAAGGGTGTTGTGTCATCTGTATATTTGGGCATTTATTCCCATCACCTGGGTATGCTTTGCCATTACAGATATCGGGCAGCTGCAGATTTATCTGGGACGGATGTTTCATGTATTTCCCGGGCTGGCAGTGAACGTGCAGGACTGGCGTACGGCGCTGACGGATTATGGCAGCCTGTTGGCAATGGGAGCCTTTGCCTGTACGCCGGCGGTAGGAAAGCTGTTTCGCAGGCTGAAGGATACCTGGCCCGGAATCATCCTCCTGGTAGCCTTGTTCTGGATGTGTGTCTGGAGACTGCAGGTGGAGGGACAGAATCCTTTTATGTATTTGGATTTTTAATAATGTATTGCGTATAAGACGAAATCAGGTGAGAGTATTGAAATGGCTGAAAAAATGGGCGTATCTGATTCTGCTGACGGGAACGGGAATCGGATATCTGGCCTTTGTAGATCATTGGCAGGTTTATGCCGAGCCCCTGGATCAGGTAAAAGAATGGTGCCGTGAGCTTGGGAGCGGAGAATTGTTCGGAGGAGAGGATGAAGACAGGAAGACCGTCTGGGCGCCGGGAGATGCACGGGAGAGTGGTTCCGGAGATAGAGCAGGAACAGAGCAGAATAAAGGGGACGGCGATCCCGACGTGAACGGAGATAATCCTTCAGAAAATAACGCCGATTCCGGAGAGCAGACAGACAACGGAGATTCCGGCAGACCTGAAGACATGACGGGAAGCGGGAATACGGCCGGTTCCGGGGACATGACGGGAAGCGGGA
>CAJUCE010000055.1:0-1246 GCA_910584865.1 uncultured Acetatifactor sp. | reverse complement strand
GCCGGTTCCGGGGACATGACGGGAAGCGGGAATACGGCCGGTTCCGGGGACATGACGGGAAGCGGGAATACAGCCGGTTCCGGGGACATGACGGGAAGCGGGAATACGGCCGGTTCCGGGGACATGACGGGAAGCGGGAATACAGCTGGTTCCGCGGGCATGACGGGAAGCGGCAACACGGTTGGTTCCGGAGGCGTAACAGGAAGCGGGAATGCAGCCGGTTCTGGAGGCATAACAGGAAGCGGGAATACGGCGGTTCCCGGAGGCGTGACAGGAAGCGGCAACACAGTTGGTTCCGGGGACGCAGGGCAGGTAGAATATAGGACGGTGGAGGATGATTATTTCTCGGATGCGGTATTTATTGGAGACTCCAGAACCGTAGGAATGTTCGAGTACGGCGGTCTGGAAGAGATTTCCGCCTTCTATGCTTCGAAAGGATTGACAGTGTATAAGCTGTTTGATTCCGAAATTGTATCTGTTCCCGGAGAGCGGAAGAAGATTACAGTGGAGGAAGCGCTGCAGCAGAACAGTTTTGCCAAGATTTATCTGATGATCGGTATCAACGAGATGGGAACCGGCACCGTGGAAAGCTTTCTGGAAAAATATCAGGAGGTGGTGAGACATCTGCAGGAACTGCAGCCGGATGCCATCATCTATCTGCAGGCCATCATTAAGGTGACCGCAGAACGTTCTGCCCAGGGCGATTATATTAACAATGAGGGAATCATTGCCCGAAACGAGGGAATTGCGAAACTGGCGGACAATGAGAAGATATTCTTCCTTGATGTGAATCCAATGATCTGCGACGACACAGGTGGGATGATACCGGAGTATACCTTTGACGGCGTTCATCTGAAGGCGAAGTATATCGAGATTTGGAAAGATTTTTTGAAAACTCATGCAATATCTTCTTGACTGTTGGAGGATGAAACATTATGATAGGAAGGGGTTGCTGTCGGCACTGCCATGGCAGCCTTTTTCTATGCGCAGGCCTGTATATGAAAATTTTCCGCTGCCACGGCTGACAGACTGCCCGGGCGAGGAGTGTGTCCGGAAAGATTACACATGCAAGACATGCGCATAGCAGAACCGGAAACAAGAGGGAAGGACGCGCGACATAAAAAGTGCCGCGCGGAACTGGAAACAGTAGCCACCGGGCCGGGCCTGGTACTGGGCGGGGGCTGCGGAACCGTAAAACAGCAACAATCCGCGCAAGTGCCCAGAAGAAATACTGGCACTGTGCTTG
>CAJUCE010000054.1 GCA_910584865.1 uncultured Acetatifactor sp. | reverse complement strand
ATGTCCCATAAAGTATACATTTTGGGGCAAAAACTCCGGAGAATCTAATGGGGATCCGAATGTCGTTTTAAGGAGGACGGGTTCGGATCACAACGCAGCTTGACAGACACGTACCTGAAAGCCGAAGATGTCTGGAAGCCGGGAGAATGCGGTTATGACAGCAAAATCCGGCCTGGGAAGTTCCGGTTTGCAGGTGTAGGAAACGGTTTCAGAAGTGGGCAATGAGGGATGGAAGGTGTTTCCGCAGGTGCTGGTGAGCTGAAAAATATATCTATATATAAGGAGGAAAAATGAAGAGGAAAAGTGTTTTAACTGTGGCAATGTCCGCAATTTTGGCAGCATCCATGATGCTGAGCGCTTGCGGCAATGACAGCGGCAATGCAGGTTCTGAGACAGGCGGTGATTCCTCACCTGAAAGCTCTGTAGAGGAGAGCACCAGCGGCGGGGAAAGTTCCGCTGAGGAGAGCACTGGCGGAGAGGAGAGCACTGGCGGAGAAGAGAGTACAGGAGGAGACGAAGGCGGCAGTACAGCCAGTACATATCCCATTGTTGAACCCGGCAGTCTGGAACTGGATATCTTCATGCTGTCCATGCCCAACGTGGAAGATTTTGCCACCAACGATTTCACCAAGTACATGGAAGAGCTGACAGGAATTCATATGAATTTCTATACCGGTACCCGTGATGATGCAGACCAGAAGCTGACCATGCTGCTGAATTCGGATGACTATCCGGATATCCTGATGATCGACCCCGGTATTCCGAAGTATGGCGTAAAGGAAGGAATTATTATTCCTTTGGATGATTATCTAAACGAAGATGTCATGCCGAACTACATGAAGATGATGAGCCAGTTCGATATCAATGTAACCCGTGAGACAGACGGTAAGATTTATTCCCTGGCTAATATCAATGACTGCTTCCATTGTAAGTATGCCCGTAAGATGTGGGTGAACACCAGGCTGTTGGCAGATATCGGATGTGAAGTCCCCACCACCACTGAGGAGTTTAAGGATGTATGTCAGAAATTTGTGGACAAGTATCCTGACGGAGTGGCTGTGGCAGGTGCAGATACCGGGTGGTTTGTCCGCATGCAGGACTGGATTCTCGGCGCATATACTTTTATCCCCAGCAGCACAAACAAGCTGGCATTGGACAAAACTACAGGAAAAGTTGTAAACGTTGCAGCTACTGACGAGTACAAGGAAGGCCTGAAGTATATCAACGAGCTGTATCAGATCGGCGCTATTGATGACAGTGCTTTTACCCAGACATCAGAGGATATGAAACGTCTGGTTAACACCACAGACGTTCTGTTCTTCCCCGCAGGAACCATTTCCGATATCATTGACTCTGTATCCGCCAACGAGCTGTACAGAGAGTATGCTCCCATGGCTCCCATTGCCGGACCGGACGGAACCAGGAATGCCTGGACACAGCCGAACTACGGCGTAAGTTCTGGCGGCGCTATGATTACCGACAATTGTCCTGATGTGGAAGCAGCTCTTCGCTGGCTGGATTTCTTTTACAGCGAGACAGGAGACCTTTGCTCACAGTACGGCGCTGAAGAAGGCGTTGACTGGGTGCTTCATCCCGAAGGAAAGGTTGGTCTGAATGATGAGCCTGCTTTCTGTGAGATTTTGAATGCTTATTCCGGTGAGGCTCAGAACCATGACTGGCAGGATGTGTGCGTTCGTGTGGCTCCTGAGGCATATCGTCTTGGATGGGCGGTAGATGCGGATGTGGATCCTTATTCTCCGGAAGGTCTGGAGAAGCTGCTGTTTGATGCTTCGAAGGAAATGTATGAGCCCTATGGTTCCAGCAGCAATATTATCAACTTTGCTTCCGGACAGATTAAATTTACAGATGAAGAGTCTACCGACAGCTCTACTCTGGCTACAGAAGTGACCAAGATCATTACCGAGAGTTCGGCAGCCTTTATGAGAGGCGAGAAGAATTTCGATTCTGATTGGGATAAGTTCCTGAGCGATATGGAGAGCGCAGGTTCAACACAGCTTGTGGAGATGTATCAGACGGCATATGACAGGGCGAATTAATGCTTTTGTAAAAAAGGTGTGATTTTTAACAGGCACATAATTATGCAGGGCTGAACGGGCTGTCTGCCTTAGGGCAGGCAGCCTTGTTCATAAGGGCAGAAAAGGATGGAGGGGCTTAATGAAGAAAAAGACAGTTACGGTACCGGCTGTGAAACCGAACAAAATTAAAAATTCCAACTGGCAGTTCTGGGCAATCATTGCACTGCCGATGATTTATGCATTTGTATTTGCGTATATTCCTATGGGAGGTATCATTATCGCCTTTAAGGATTACAGTATCAGGAGAGGAATCCTGGGAAGTAAGTGGGTTGGGCTGAAGTATTTTAAACAGTTTCTGACCTCTACAAGTAGCGTAACTGTAATCAAGAATACGCTTATTCTGGGCGTCTATTCCTTCATCGCCAGTTTTCCCGTGCCTATTTTGCTGGCCTTGGGTATTAATGAAGTAAAGAACCGCTTTTTCAAGAAGACAGTTCAGATGGTTACTTATGCACCTTACTTTATTTCCGTAGTGGTTATGGTAGGTATGATGAGGCAGTTGATGGACCCCAGGACAGGTATTATTAATATCCTGCTGCAGAAAATTGGAGCAGGACCTGTGAATTTCTTTGGAGATGCCAGTATTTTCCGGTCTCTGTATGTATGGAGCGGGGTGTGGCAGACGATGGGGTATTCTTCCATTATCTATGTGGCTGCGCTTTCCGGTGTGAGCCTGGAGCTTCAGGAAGCTGCCATTGTGGACGGCGCGACGCGGCTTAAGAGGATTCTTCATGTGGATATTCCGGCCATTATGCCCACCATTGTTATTATGCTTATCTTTGGATGTTCCAATATAGTGAGTATTGGTATGGATAAGATTTTCCTGATGCAGAATGACCTGAATGCATCTGTCTCGGAAGTTATTTCCACCTTTGTGTATAAGATTGGTGTAGTGAATGCGAACTTCGGCTTCTCTACGGCTGCCGGATTGTTCCAGTCTCTGGTAGCCTTTATCCTGTTGGTAGTCGTGAATAAGATTGCGAAAAAAGTCACAGAGACAAGTCTGTGGTAATGGGGAGGAAATCATATGAAGACAGCAAAATTCCGTAATATGAGCACTGTAGATAAGATATTTGTGTTTCTCGTATATTTCATTCTCTCCCTGATACTGGTGATCGTGCTGTATCCTCTGCTGTATGTGGTGGCGGCATCCTTCTCTGATCCTCAGGCAGTTATCCGCGGGGAAGTGTTTATCTTCCCGGTGCGCCCTACGCTCAGGGGCTATGATGCCGTATTCCAGAATAGAAAAATTCTGAGAGGTTTTGCAAATTCTTTCTTCTATCTGTTTGTGGGTACTGCAGTGAACATTTTTATGACCATTCTCTGTGCCTACCCTCTTTCCAGAAAGGAATTTAAGGCAAGGAACAAGATCTCCTTGTATTTTGTGTTTACCATGTATTTCAGCGGCGGCTTGATGCCCACATACGTCCTGGTAAACAAGCTGCACCTGATTGATACCAGATGGGCCATTATTATCCCCATGGCTATGTCCACCTACAATATGATCATCTGCCGTACCTTCATTGTGAACAATATTCCCGATGAATTGTATGAAGCCTCACAGATGGACGGCTGCTCGCCCTTTCGTTATCTGCTGAGCGTTATCCTTCCGCTTTGTAAGCCCATCCTGGCAGTATTGATGCTGTATTACGGCGTTGCCAGATGGAACGATTACTTCAATGCAATGTTGTTCCTGAATAAAGAAGAGTTGCAGCCTCTCACCATTGTCATGAAGGAAATTCTGATTTCAGGACAGGTGGATATGACCAAGGTTTCCGACGCATCCGCGGCGGCTAAGCTCCAGGGTATGTCTGATCTGCTGAAGTATTCCACCATCGTCGTGGGTTCTCTGCCGGTGCTGATGCTGTATCCATTTGTTCAGAAGTATCTGGTGCAGGGTGTTATGATCGGTGCTGTGAAGGGTTGAGTATTGTTTGAGAGAAACCATTGCTTGAAAATCAAATCTGCTGCGTCTACTCACGCGTTGCAGTAAAATATGAAACAGGGGCTGTTGCACTGAGGAAGACAGATGCAGGACAGGGAAGGCTTTCTCCTTGAAAAAAGATTTATCTGTTATCCTCAGTGCAGCGGCCCCTGTCGGATTTTCATATGTCATCAGTTCGGTTTGACTTGCGGCTAAAAGTCGCCTGTGTTACACTGGGAGCAGGAGAAAGGAGAGTGGGGGCATTGGGCAGATTTTTCAATGTGAATGAGGCTTGTAATCCTGACCTGCATTATATGGAGGATATTACAGGCAAGCCAGAGCAGATCAGAAGCTGGTGGAGGCAGGACAGTATTTTATCATCAATCGGGCAAGACAGTACGGGAAAACAATGCGCCTGTATAATCTTTTCTGGCGGAAGGGGGATGCCAAAGAAAGTGAAATCTATAAGATGGTTGTAAAAGGCAGGCATCAGTTCATTCTGAATGGCCGTTTAAATATGAGACTGGTTCTGGAAAAATTTGTGGTACATTTTGATGAGCTGTACGGAGACGGGGACGAAACTTTTCCGGGGAAGATGGGAGGCGGTAGTATGATGACTGACTGCCATATGATGAAAAATAAGGCGTATTTCAAAGCATTATATATGCATGTACTATGATATTAGATGCTATTTGAAGCACGTAAAAGATAAAAAGCAGAAAGGAGTACTATGTTTACAGAAGGATTTATGGAAGAAATGGAGGCTCCCTTTCAGGCGCAGGTTAAGCGCATGGGGGAGAAGGGGGCAGAGGCGGCAGAGGCCGTTAAACGTGCTTACGAGGAGGGACGTGTCCATGAGTCGGAGGCTTTGAAATGCCTGTACGCGTCCATGCCTTTAAGCGATGCCCTGGATTATCCGGCGGAGCTGTTCGAGGCCTATGCCAGGCACGGGGTTTTTCTGTGGGAGAAGGGGCCTTTTGCGGGGAAGGTGCCGGAGAAGACCTTCGCGGGCTATGTGCTGCATCATCGGGTGAATAATGAAGATTTGACGAATCACCGCGCGTTTTTCTACGGGGAATTGAGAGAGAAGATTGCGGGGATGGATATGCATGAGGCCCTGCTTACAGTGAATTACTGGCTTGCCTCCCAAGCTACATACCGGGCCACGGACGGCAGGACTGCCAGTCCCCTGTGCGTGTATCGTTCCGCTTACGGAAGGTGCGGGGAGGAATCCACTTTCGGCGTGTCGGTGCTGCGCAGTCTGGGCATTCCTGCCAGGCAGGTGTATGTGCCCCTGTGGTCCCACTGTGACGACAACCATGCCTGGGTGGAGGCCTGGGTGGACGGAAAGTGGGTGTTCTTTGGGGCCTGCGAGCCGGAGGAGGTAGTGAACAAGGGATGGTTTACGGGCGCTTCTTCCCGGGCCATGTTAGTGCATTCCCGGTGGTTGCTGCCCACGGAGCCGGACGACGAGGATCTGGGACAGGCAGGCTCTAAGCTGCAGGTGATGCCCATGAAGGATATGTGCCATGTGCTGAACCATCTGGGGCGCTATGCCCTGACTACGGAAGCGGCTGTGGAGGTAGTGGACGGGGAGGGGAACCCCCAGGCGGACTTGGAGGTGCATTTCGAGGTGATGAACAGCGCCCACTTCGGCGAGGTGGCTACGGTACGGACAGACGGGGCGGGAAAATGTTTCCTGCGGACAGGTATTGGGACGTTGCATGTGACGGCGGCCAGGGGTGATTTGTATGGGGAATGCCTCATGGATACCCAGTCGGGAGAGGTGTGCCGGATTGTCCTGAAGGCGCCGGAGGAGAAGTTCGGAGTCTGGGAGGAGATGGTGATTACCGCGCCGAAGGATTCTCCCGTGAACCGGGTGGTGCTGACGGATGAGCAGAAGCGTAAGGGAAAGGAGAGGCTTGCGGAGGCGGCGGCACTGCGGAAGGAGAAGGAGGGGCATTTTTACAGTGAGGAACTGGCGCAGAAGGCTGTGGCGGCATTGGAGGCAGAGACAGGTGCCGATGCCGCGGCTGAAAATGCCGCCAAAGAGAAGAATGCGGGTACAGGGAATGCTGCGGGGACGGCCGTGTCCGAGGGGCGTGGGGTTGCTTTCGAAGCGGAGGGAACAGATATAGTTAATGATGCTGAAACCGTGGATGCCGGGAGTGCTTGCTGTGCGGAGAAAGCCGGCTTTGGAAATGCTTCCGGCGCGGAGAAAGCCGGTTCCGGAAGTTCTGCCGCCAGAAAAGAAAAATGTATTGAAATCATGCGCAAGGCCTGCGGCAACCAGAAGGAGATTGCGGATTTCCTGGCAAGGCCTGCTGCAGGACGCTACCCGGTGCGGTGGAAACTGGCTTTGCTTGAGAGCCTGCGTGAGAAGGATTAC
The DNA here is from genome assembly GCA_910584865.1 of uncultured Acetatifactor sp. Classification (GTDB taxonomy): domain Bacteria; phylum Bacillota; class Clostridia; order Lachnospirales; family Lachnospiraceae; genus Acetatifactor. The sequence goes on along the minus strand of CAJUCE010000054.1, from coordinate 13,457 downwards.
CGGGATGTCACCGCGGACATTCTGGAGGACAGCTGTCTGGAGACCGCCGCTTTTGGCGGAAGTTTTGCAGACGAAGTACTGGTACCCTATATCCTGCGTCCCAGGGTGTGGAATGAGATGCTCCGTCCTTTCCGGAAGGACATCCGTACCTGGTTGGAGGAGGAGAGCGGCAGGCAGGGCAGGGACCTGGCGGAGGAAATCCGCAGAGACCCTGTGCGGGCCTGGAGGCTGGTGAAGGAGAGGATTGTCTCCCACAAGAAGGCGGAGTACGGCGCACTGGTCACTTCCGCGGGAGAGGCCCTTCGGAGCGGTTACGGAAGCGAGATTACCAGGGAAGTGGTCTGTGTGCAGATTTTAAGGACACTGGGGATTCCCGCGAGACTGGATCCTGTGGAAGGCATGCCCGAGGTATGGGTGCAGGAAGAGGGAGCGGAAGGCCGCTTTGTGCCCATGGAGCATGAGGAGAGAACCTGCCGGGTGATCATACAGAAGCAGGGGGATGTGGAGTGGAATTACTTCGGAAACTGGACCATGGCCCGTTTCGAGGACGGCAGGTATCACACGCTGATGCTCGGATGGGGAGAGGAGGGCAAGATTTCCGGCCCGGTGCCTGTATTCCCCGGAAAATACAGGGTGCTGACTACAAATCGTCTTCCTAACGGAAATACCTTTGCTAAGCAGTATTTCTTTGAACTGGCTGAGGGAGAGGAGAAGGAGATAGTCCTGGAGCAGAAGGAGGCGGCTGTTTCCGATATGCTGGTGTCCAACGACATTGCGGACTTTGCCCTGAGGACGGAGGACGGAGCGGAGCACAGGATTTCGGAACTGGTGAAGGAGCGGGAAGGCCTGTTTGTGTGGCTTGGGGAGGACGAGGAGCCCACGGAGCACATACTCAACGAAATCTTCGAGCGCAGGGAGGAGTATGGGGCCCTGGAGAACGGGATTACCTTTATTGCACAGCGCGCCGCCATCCGGAACAACCCGGCCTGCAGGAGAGTGCTTGAAGCTTTGCCGAAGATTCGGCTTTGCCTGGATGATTTCGGGGCGGATATGGAGGCCGTGGCCCGAAGGATGTACTTAGAGCCAGGGAAACTGCCTTTGGCTGTAATCATAGACCGGAACATGAACTGCATCTATGGTGTCGCAGGGTATAATGTGGGGACCGGGGATATGATTCTGAAGCTGCTGAAACTGGTGGCGGAGGGCTGAGGATTGCCATAGAGAGAAAGAAATATACGGAAAAAGACACTGCGTATATGAGAGGGACAAAAAATGAACAAAATCGTAGAAGAGAGAACAAAGAGGACACAGTGGTACCGCGAGGCAAGGTTTGGCATGTTTATCCACTGGGGGTTGTACGCCATCCCTGCCAGGGGAGAATGGCTGCGCAGCGTGGAGCAGCTGACGAAGGAGGCCTATGAGCCCCTGAAGGACGAGTTTGCCGCGGAGAATTACAATCCGAAGGAATGGGCAAAACTGGCGAAGGAAGCCGGGATGAAGTATGCCGTACTCACCGCGAAGCATCATGACGGATACTGCCTCTTCGATTCCAAGCTGACGGATTTCAAATCCACCAATTCCCCCTGCGGGCGGGATCTGGTGCGGGAATTCCTGGAGGCTTTCCGGGCGGAGGGCATTAAGGTGGGCCTGTACTATTCCGTGATTGACTGGCGGCATCCGGATTTCCCTCATTACGGGGATATGCACCATCCCATGCGCAACCATCCGGAGTGCTCCAATGAGAACCGGAATTTTGATAACTATCTGGAATACATGTTCGGCCAGATCAGGGAACTGCTTACCGATTACGGAAAACTGGATGTGATGTGGTTTGATTTTTCCTATGGGGATATGAAGTGCAATACCTGGAAGGCCAAGGAGCTCATTGAGATGGTGCGGTCTATCCAGCCGGATGTGATCATCGATAATCGTTTGGAGGGAAGCGGGGAGGACGCGGGCTCCATCCGTACTTTGGATCCCACCCCTTATTCCGGTGACTTTGCCTCGCCGGAGCAGATGATTCCGCCTGAGGGAATCCGGGACGTGGCGGGGAATCCCATTCCCTGGGAGGCCTGCATCACCCTGAACAACCACTGGGGTTATGCGGCCCATGACCATCATTATAAAACGGCGGAGATGGTTGTCCATATGCTGGTGGAGTGCGTCAGTAAGGGAGGGAACCTGCTTCTGAATGTGGGGCCTAATGCCAAAGGGGAGATTCCCGAGGAGTCCGTGGCCATCCTGAAGGAGGTGGGCGTCTGGATGAAGAAGAACGGAAAGAGCATTTACGGCTGCGGCTATGCGGAGCTGCCCAAGCCTGAGTGGGGGCGCTACACCCGCAACGGGAACCTGCTCTACGCCCATGTGATGGAGCCCCAGGTGGGCGCCGTGTGCCTGGAGAATATGGCCGGAAGAGTGGAGAAAATGAGACTCCTGGCCGATAACTCCGAGATCAAGGAGACCCATTACTGGAACCTGAAGGAGTATGACAAGAACGCCTTTTTCTTCTTCAACCCTTATGCGGCGGACTGCTATCCGCTGCCGGATGAGAAGGATACGGTGGTGGAGATTTATCTGAAGGAAGAGTAGACGAAGGATTCCGTCAGGGCTTCCATGTAATTGCTTACGGTATTGGGGGAAATCCTGCGGCCTGTTCCTGCATAAGTTTTATTTGTCTTTAGAATTCGCTGAGGAAGGTTCCTGTTTTTACCGGTTCATAACTTTTACAGGAAAAATCGAACCGGTATAGTGGAACATCCGAAATTGTGATATACTGATAGCCAGAGGGTACTTCAACAGGGTGCGGAGAAAAGGCGGCAGGAGAAAATATCGCAATGAATATAGCAATCTGTGATGATGAGGAAATTTTTCGAACATATCTGCGGGACCTTCTTGTGAAGGACAGTTTTGTCCGGGGGACGGATATCCGGGTGGAAGAATATGACAGCGGTGAGGCCCTTCTGGAAGTATATGAGAAGGGGGATTTCTGTGCCGAAGTCATTTTCCTGGATATCCGGATGCCCGGCCTGGACGGCCTGGACACAGCCAGAGCTCTGCGGGGAAGAGGGGAGAAATGCCTCATTGTGTTTCTGACCAGTCTGTCGGAATATGCCAGAAAGGGTTACGAGGTCAGGGCCTTTCGCTATCTGCTGAAGGAGGAGGCTGACAGGGAACTGGGGAAGGTGATGGAGGATTGCAGGAGGGAACTGGGGGAGGGGGATTGGTTTTCCTTTGCCCAGGGACATAAGATGTGCAGAATACCGAAAGTAAATATCCTGTATTTCGAGAGCAGAAAACGACTTGTGCTGCTGCACACGGCTTCGGAGAGCTATCCCTTTTACCGGAAATTGGACGAACTGGAAGAGGAACTGCAGGGAAGCGGGTTTCTGCGGTGCCACAAAAGTTACCTGGTGCATGAGCGGTATGTGCGCAGTTGGAAGGGGAGCAGGCTATGGTTGGAGGACGGCACAGAACTGCCCATCAGCCGCGGCTGTGAGAGGGAAGTGAACCGTAGGCTGATGCTTCGGGAGGGGTAGGCGCGTCTGGAGAAGCGGATGGCATGCTCCGGCTGATGTGCCGGAAGACACCTTTTGAAGGATGGCGCTGTTGTCAATTCCGGCCATATACTTGGGCAGCCCGGTGTTAAAGAGGAAAATACAATGGGATGCAATACCTTTGGGAATGTGGCGGCTTATCAGTTGGCGCATTTCAGGATTGTGTGCCGGATTCCCAATGTGGTCAATCTGTGCGAACCCCGGCAGACTGTGAGGAGGGCAGGGGATTTTCCCCGGATTACTGGGTGGACAGTCCGGATGAGGAGGCAGAGACGGCGGCTTGGGTCACTGAATATGGGGGATGAATAAATGGCCACATTAAAATATATCAAGAAAAGAAGGTAAAATATATCAATAAAAAATACACAAAAATTGTTGACAAGACAAGATTTTATGATTAAAATATATACCATTGATTTTGAAAGACCATGACGGAGCGAGTACATATTTTCGAAATGTCACAGAGAGCCGCAGAAGCTGAGAAGCGGTACGAGTAGAATATATGGAAAATCCCTCCCGAGTTGCGGCACCAAAGCCGAAAGGCAAGTAGATGCTGACGGGTTCCTTCCGTAAAAGAGGACGCATATGTTGGTATGTGGTAGATGGGATCCGAAGAAAAAGGTTGGCTTCTACCGTTTATGGTGGAGGCCGTTTTTTATGCACACGGGCACTTAAAGCGCCAAAGCGCTTGGAAATATGCCAGCAGAGGCTGGCAGGTACCTGGCGCGGGAGTAGGGGAAAGGCTTTTCCCCTACTCGATTGCGCAGGCCCGGGCATAGACAATCCGGCGGACAGGGTTCGGAATACATATGCGGAAACAGGCAGGCAAAATCAAACAGGAATGTCCGGTAACGCGGGTGTAAGGAGGGCAGGAAAATGAAGGATACTATGGAAATCAGATGGCATGGAAGAGGCGGCCAGGGCGCGAAGACGGCGGCGCTTTTGCTGGCGGATGTGGCATTTAAGGCGGGAAAGTTCGTGCAGGGCTTTCCGGAATACGGGCCGGAGCGCATGGGAGCGCCCATCACGGCCTACAACCGCATCAGCGGGGACCCGGTTACGGTTCATTCCAATATTTACGAGCCTGACTATGTGGTTGTAGTAGATGACAGCCTGTTGGGGAGCACGGACGTTACCCATGGATTGAAGGAGGACGGTGCCGTAATTATCAATACAGAGAAAGAGAAGGAAGAACTGCTCCCGCTTCTCCACGATTACAAAGGGGCGGTTTACACCCTGAACGCAAAGGACATTTCCATGAAGACCCTGGGGAAAAATTATCCCAATTCCCCCATGCTTGCGGCGGTGGTGGCTGTTTCCGGCGCCATGGAGCAGGATGCGTTCATGAAGGAGATGGAGGCTTCCTTTCAGCATAAATTCGCCAAGAAGCCGGAAGTCATCGACGGCAATATGAAGGCTCTGGAGATGACCTTTGAGGAAATCGCCAGGAGCTGTTAAGAAAGATTTTTCCGGAACAGGCGATTTTACCCGGACATGATGCGGCCATGGAGACATGAGAGGAAAGGTGAGAGAATTTCATGATAAGCGACAGAATAAACGAGAACAGTCCCTGGCAGGACATAACGGAGGGAAACAAGATTTTCCAGGCGGCAACCTCCAGGGAATTCTGCACAGGGGAATGGCGTACCTCCACCCCGGTGTGGGAGAGGGAAAAATGTAAGCAGTGCCTGCTGTGCACGCCGGTCTGCCCGGATTCTTCCATTCCGGTGCAGGAGAAGATGCGAGGGGATTTCGATTATGACCACTGCAAGGGCTGCGGCATCTGCGCAAAGGTGTGCCCCTTTGGCGCAATCTCAATGAAGGAGGGAAAATAGATGGCTGTGAGAGAACGTTTATCCGGCAATGAGGCGGTGGCCTATGCCGTTAAGCAGATCAACCCGGATGTGATGCCGGCTTTTCCCATCACGCCCTCTACGGAGATTCCCCAGTATGTGGCCAATTATATTGCAAACGGGGAGATGGATACGGAATTCATCCCGGTGGAGAGCGAGCACAGCTCCATGAGCGCCGCCGTGGGGGCCTCGGCGGCGGGAGCAAGGGCCCTGACCGCCACATCCTCCTGCGGCCTGGCGCTGATGTGGGAGGAGCTGTATGTGGCGGCTTCCAACAGGCTTCCCCTTGTACTGGCCCTAGTAAACCGCGCCCTGTCCGGCCCCATCAACATCAACGCGGACCATTCCGACAGCATGGGCGCCAGGGACAGCGGATGGATCCAGATCTATGCGGAGTCCAACCAGGAGGCTTATGATAATTTCCTGCAGGCGTACCCCATTGCGGAGCATAAGGATGTAATGCTTCCCGTCATGATCTGCCAGGACGGGTTTATCACAAGCCACGGGGTGGAAAATATTTTACTGGAAGAGGATGAGAAGGTCCGCGCATTTGTGGGCGAGCGGGAGCCGGAGCATTATCTGCTGAATCCGAAGGAAATACTGGCGGTGGGCCCTTATGCCGTATCCAGTTATTATATGGAGACAAAACGGGGACAGCGGCAGGCTATGATCAATGCCCGCAGAGTTATCCTGGAGGTGGCGGAGCGTTTTCAGGAAATGACGGGACGGGAATACAGATTTTTCGAGGCTTACCGGATGGAGGACGCGGAGTACGCGGTGGTGCTCATCGGTTCCGCGGCGGGCACCTGCAAGGCCGCCATCGAGCAGATCCGCAGTACTGCCGGTAAGAAAGTTGGACTGGTGAAAATCAGGGTGTTCCGTCCCTTCCCGGAGGAGGAGATCGCCCAGGCCCTGGCCCATGTGAAGGCGGTTGCGATTCTGGACCGTTCGGAAATGTTTTCTGCCACGGGAGGCCCCCTGGGGGCGGAGGTAAGGGCGGCGCTTTACCAGGCAAAATCCACGGCGGAAGCCGTCAACTATCTCTACGGACTGGGCGGCAGGGACATCACGGTGGAGGATTTCTGCCGGGTTTACGAGAGGCTGGAGCAGATCGGGGCGGAGCACAGGATTACGGATATGTATGATTACATAGGGCTCCGAAGCCGGTGAGATGTCGACAGCTGTTTTAGCGGGCAGTGCATGGAGTGTTATGCCTTGTCTGGCAAATAGCAGTTGTTTTATAGTGAAATGTTACGTATTCCGACAAAAATATGGGCTTGTATTGTCCGAGTCGGGCGGCTGTCTGCTTTTGTTTTATGGCACAGGCACATTGACAGGAAGCTCACAGATAATTTCGGAAGACATTTGGAAAGATTCCCTTGTGAAGGAGCATATCATGGAAGCAGTATACAATTTTAAGGAAATGATGAATAAACCGGAGCGCCTGGCGCCGGGGCACAGGATGTGCGCAGGGTGCGGCGGCGCCGTGGCAGTCCGCGGGGTGCTGAGGGCGCTTCATGAAGGGGACAGGGCGGTGGTGGGCAATGCCACGGGATGCCTTGAGGTTTCCTCTTTTATGTATCCCTACACGGCATATGAGGACAGCTATATCCACAATGCCTTTGAAAATGCGGGGGCCACGCTTTCCGGGGTGGAGACTGCATACAGGGTGCTGAAAAAGAGGGGGAAAATAAAGGAAGATTATAAATTTATCACCTTCGGGGGAGACGGCGGAACCTATGATATCGGTTTCCAGTCCCTGTCCGGGGCCATGGAGCGGGGCCATGACATGGTGTATGTATGCTATGACAACGGCGCCTACATGAATACCGGGACACAGCGTTCTTCCGCCACGCCGCAGTTTGCGGATACCACCACCACTCCCGCGGGAAAGGTTTCTGACGGCAAGGTGCAGACCAGGAAGGACCTGACGGCCATTATGGCCCAGCACCATATCCCCTATGCGGCCCAGACCACTTTTACAAACAATTTTAAAGACCTGCACACCAAGGCGGAAAAGGCGATTTATACGCCCGGGGCGGCCTTCCTGAATATTTTCGCCCCCTGCCCCAGGGGGTGGGGGTATGAATCCTCGGAGCTGATGAATATCTGCCGGGCGGCGGTGGATACCTGTTACTGGCCCCTGTATGAGGTGGTGGACGGAAAATGGATTCTGAGCTATGAGCCGAAGAAGAAACTGCCTATCGAGGATTTCCTGCGCTCCCAGAGACGGTTCCGCCATCTGTTCAGCCCGGGTAATGAGGGGCTGATTGCGGAATTCCAGAGAGAGGTGGACAGGCGGTGGGAGGAGCTGCAGGCGCGGTGCGGCCGGTGACCAGGCGGGAGGAGCTGCAGGCGCAGTGCAGCCGGTAATTTTCCAGCCCTGACAAGCAGGAGAAGGATTTGCCGCATTGCGTAAGATTTCTTTGTTAAGCGCCTAAGACATCAGTTATTTTCCGACTGTTTTTAAATGCGTAGGGAAGTGTCTACAAATAACTGATGCAAGTTTATAGCTGTTTTTATTGTATTAACAGGCCCTTTCCTAAACCGATTGCATCTGTTTTTTCCGACAAATCCAAAGGAGAGGCTTATGGGGAAAATATACGTGATAAGACAGGCTGATATACAGGATATTCCTCGGATTGAGGTTTGCCGTGCAGGATCCAGGGGGACCGCGCGGCAAGCGTGGAAAAGAGATTTTCCTGTTCGGTTTCAGGGGGACAGATAGTATGAGCAACGGAATTTGTGTTGAAAAATCGGTAATTCGCAATGTCATTATCGCAAGCCAGTACCTGGATAAAAGAAGCTCAGCCAGTATTGCGGACATCGTCTCGGGTATATGCGGCCTGCAGTACGATCCGAATCCAACCATCCATTTGAACCATTATATGATGCTTTGGAACAGGAAAAAGGACTTTGCCGTGGCTGACCTGGATGTAGCGGCATATAAGGAGTTTCAGATTACGGAAGCATTTGCTTTCAAGCGGAATATGTTTTTCGTTCCGACGAATGAATTCGCCATTTACCGTGCGGCGCTGAAGGATGTTGTAAGGTGGGGGTCTTCGGATGAAAGCTGGTTAGCGGCGGCGAACAGCCTGGAAGACCTGGCGGCGGAAGAAGAATTGAAGCAGGGGTTAAAAGATCAGCCCGGCATGACCATCAGGCAGATTTGGGAGTGCCTGCATTTATCAGATGAATGGGATGCATATGTAAAAGGAAGGAGGGCAGGTGACCTTAGTTTTGAACTGCCCATATTCCGTGCATTTTACAGGCTGAAACGCAGGACTGACCTGGTGACCTGCGGCAGAAATCCGGGAACTTTCAAAGAGCCGCTTTATATCCTGAAGGAAAATATCGGCATAAAAGAATGGCCAAATGCCGGAATCGGCAAAGAAGACGCCAGGGCATGGCTCATGGAAAAGCTTATCGCCTCTTTTGGAGTGACATATCCTGTCCATCTCTCTCATATAACGGGAATTCCTACTGCCGAAGTCACGCCCTTCTTCTCCAAATTGGAGCAGGAAGGAAAAATAACGCCGGTGAAGGTGGGAAAAAAGTTCTGTTACATCCACTCGTCAAAGGCAGTTCTGCTTGATAAAAGTGTAGATCAGGACAGCGAAGAAGTCCGTCTCATTTCTCCCATGGATATCCTGGTGCGGGACCAGACATGGCTGAAAACATTTTTTGATTATTCCTACACATTTGAGTATTTCAAGAAAAAGGGGATGAAATGGCCGCTGTCCATCCTTGTAGGAAACCGGTTTGTGGGATATTTTGACTGCAAGATGGAGTGGCGGACCGGAAGGTTCCTGATAAAAGAGAAAAATATATTCGACTCCGCTTTTAACGGCCACAGGGGAATTGAAATGGCGTTACAGGATTTAGCCGCTTTTCATGGGGCGGGGGATATTGTGGAAATAAAGTAGTCAAGATATCATAAGCCCCGGCATCGTCAAAAGCGTAGGTGTGTACATCGTTCTGCTCCGCTTGGATGTAGGATGTATTTTTGGTTAGGGTAATCAAATTCCTCTATAAGCTCATCTGCAACAAAACCGTATTTTTCATACAATGCTCTTGGTGCGAGACCTTTTTCATCATCAGCCCGGAATGTTGATACTGATATTTCTTGTGTTCTGTCTAAATTGGCAAGTGCTTCATCCATGAGCATGGAAGCGATACCACGACGACGGTATTCGGAGGCAACAGCGAGACAGCAGATCATGTTGTGCCCTCGTGAAAACAGCATAACACCGGCAATTTCGTTTTCTTCTTTTACGCAGATAGCTTGTCGCTTATCCATAAATTTGAGGACGGTGGCTCGATGCTCGTTTAGCTTCTCTTGCGTTTCCAGACCTGGAAAGTTCCATCGCACCTGTGTAACAAGGCTCATCCATTTTTCAATATCTTCGGGTACTCCATAAAAGAGCTGCACAGCATTTCACCTCCGTTCGTACGTTCGTAAGTCGGTTTATCTTCCAAACAACCATGGGCCTATGGATATAGAAAATCATAACTGCGCATGGCCTATGCACAGTTGTTCCATTCTTCCAGGAGAATATCAAAGATATCATTCAGCCTTCTGATTATACTATCATTTACCGGAATCGTTTTATCAAGAAATTGTGTGCCCCTTTCCCCCATAAAATCTACACAATATATCAGGCAGTAGAATACAAATGCCCTGTACTCTGCGGCATCTGGATGAAGCTCCTCCAAAAGGTAATCAATATATTTGGTATCGAAATTCATATTGAGCAATGCAACCCTTGTCAATGCGATAAAGGTAAGCACATCGCCCAGGCCAATCCAGTCGATATCGATTATTCCGGATAATTTGCCCTCGTAAATCAACAGATTTTTCGTACTGATGTCATCCAGATATGGTATGGGCTGAACATGGTCCAGATATCCCTGTATTTCCGGCTGCAGCTCCTTAACGATTTTTACTTTATTTATGTCAAAGCAACGATTCTTTTTTATTCTTTCCTCGGCACGGTCCAGGATTTCATTAACACAGCTGTTCCATGTCCACCCCGAATCCGCCTGGATGTCAATTCCTGAAACCTTACGTTGTATCTCAACCACTTCCCGGGCTGTCTGTTTTTTCTCATTGTCGTTTAAGTTGCAATAGATATTTCCGATGTCATCGCCATCGATGTATGAAAGGATCAGATAGGAATAGTCTTCGTATTTTCCTTCCCATAGGACGACAGGGATTGGAATGCCGCATGCAGACAGTTTGCCTATCAGGAAAACGGTATCTTGATAGGCATCCTCATTTTTACTGCATCTGAGAATGTATTTCCCGGCGGCAGTAATTATAAAAACATAATTCGCAATGCCAACATTACAGCGTTCTATCTGGACAACTTCCGTTTGGGCGCAGCGTTCGAACAGGATAACCGCTTCTTTGCATTCCATAGGGTATTTAGCTCCTTTTTCTATAGACTGACTGAAGTTTTCCCCTGTGTTTATCCTTTTCCCTTGTTTTGAAATGTTTCTAAGCCGGAAAAGCAGGAACTGAAATTTTGCCGCTTTTCGTAAGAGTTCGTTGTAAGGTGCGAAAAGGAAAAGGAGAAACCCGCATCCACATTTTAACACAATATAAGAGGGATGTGAAGAACTGATGGAATGCGGCCAGGATATTTTATGCCTATTTTTTACAGTCATATTTTTTATCATCTTTTTACCATCATTTCTGGGGAGGGATATATTGATTTTGCAGAAAATTTCATTATGACCATCTTCTCCACTTGTGAGTATGCCTCTGGTTTCGTATAATGGTATTATGGCGCAAAATTAGAAAGGACAGAAAAATTGATGGGGAACACTGCGATTAACATTATATTGCTGACAGCAAACCTGTTTTGTGCAGGAATCCTGTTTTTGTATATGCATCGGAAATACGGCTCATCGGCATACGCAGGGAGAGCCGTATCTTTTACGGAAAATGTTGCCGGCATTCTGGAATTTTCCGTCTATGGGGCCGGGATGGTACGGATAGCGGATTTGGTTCTGCAGGGAATCGCTTCCCCGGGGAGGGCAGATGGGGCGCTGTTTGCGGTCAGGGTTCTGTTGACGGAGAGTATGTTGCTTTTATTTCCGCTCTGGAAGCTATTGGACCGGTGGAATAGAGAGGAGAGCTTTCAGGGAGCAGGAGCGGATTGGAAAAGAGAGGAGAGCCTTCAGGGGGCAGGAACGGAGCGGAAAAGAGAAGGGAGCTTTCAGGGGGCAGGAGCGGATTGGGAAAGAGAGGAGAGCCTTCAGGGGGCAGGAGCGGATTGGGAAAGAGAGGAGAGCCTTCAGGGGGCAGGAACGGAGCGGAAAAGAGAAGGGAGCCTTCAGGGGGCAGGAACAGCGCGGAAAAGAGAGGAGAGCCTTCAGGGAGCAGGAGCAGACTGGGAAAGAGGCGGAGTACCCGGGCAGGCATATGGAAAGCGGGGAGGGAGCAGATTCCGGGAGCAGGTATGCGGCGAGTGTGGAAATAAACTGGGATATGAAGCTTGGAGCGAAGAAAGCAGTTGCCTGCACTTTGGCATTTGGAGAGAGGGCGAATTTTTCCTGGGCCTGCTTTTGCTTTTGTGGCTGACACTGCAGGGATGGCAGGAGCAGGAACTACTGCAGGCCTTCGGCAGGCAGGTGTGGGTGATGTTGTTATTTTTCTGCTATGAATACCTGAGAATCCGGCGGCAGCGGCGGGAAGTTATCTGCCGCTGTCAGGATATGGGAAATTCGCCGTCACAGGTTAGGTTGGCACAATTCCTGAATGGAAATGGACAGGATAAGCTCGGAAGAGGAGGCTGTGCCGGGCAGAATGCCGGATACAGGGTTTCACAGGACATTGCGGGAAATCGAGGCACAGCTGAAAATCGGGACATTGCAGGAAATATCCGGCAGGCATACGAGATGGAATACCTGCGGAACGTGGAACAGCAGTATCAACGCACCAGGGAACTGTGGCATGACCTGAAAAACCACATCCGTGTACTGGAAATCCTGGCGGAGGAAGGGCGTTTTGGCGAGCTTACGGATTACCTGGACAGTTTCAGGCGGGATGTGGAGAGACGGATGGTCCCCGCCAGGACAGGCTGCGCCCCGGTGGACGCCCTGTTGGGGGACAAGCTTTATCAGGCGGGCAGGCAGGGGGTGGAGATGAAAATGGAGCTGTGCACACTGTCCCGGACAGGAATAGAGGCTGTGGATCTGTGTGTGATTCTGGGAAATCTTCTGGACAATGCCCTGGAAGCCTGCGCCGGGCTGCCGGGAGAAAACTGTACCAAACTGCCGGGAGAAAAGCGCATCAAGGTACGTATACAGCAGGAGGAAACGTTCTACTATATCACGGTAGTCAATACGGCAAAGGAACCTATACAGGCAGGGGAAGGATATCTTTCCGGAAAACGGAACCGGGACAACGGCGTGGGACACGGCCTGGGACTGCGCAGCGCCCAGAGGGCGGCCCACAGATACAGCGGGCTGTTGGTCACGGATTACAGCGACGGGGAGTTCAAGGCGGTGGTGCGGCTTCAGGGGGAGGCTGACGCCTGGCGGTGAAGCCGCCAACGGATCCCCCTTTTTTCTATCTTTTAAAAATTTCTTAAATTTCTTTTTGGGCATTGCATTATCACCTACAATGTGTTAATATAAAACTACACCTACAGATTGTTAAGATAAAAGGAGGACAATATGGCACAGCAGATTTCTGAATCCGAATTGATACTAATGAAAATCATCTGGAAGAATGGAGGTACAGCGTTATACTCCCTCATCATGGAGGAGTTGGAAAAAGACAAAAACGAATGGAAGAACAACACCGTACTCACACTGCTTTCCCGTCTGGGCGAAAAAAAGTTCCTGAAATATCAAGCCATGCAGACCCACAGCTTTCTTGATAAAGTCTATGGCGGAAATGTGAAAAACTTAGTGTCAACCCTGTTGCGGCAGGATATTCTTTCGGCAGACGAGTTGAAAGAAATTGAATCGTTTTGGAGAAAAGAAAATGAATGAATTTATGAAAATATTATTGTCGCTGTCTGTTTCCGGCACACTG
>CAJUCE010000053.1 GCA_910584865.1 uncultured Acetatifactor sp. | reverse complement strand
TGGTGCAATTCACTTTCTCGCTAACCGCTACCTTTTAGTTTCAAACTTTTTCCTCCTTCTTTTTTTATTGCTGTACGCCCGTCAGGGTGGGACGTACAGCCTGTGGATTAAATATTTCATAAGCCCTCCTTTCTGACCGGGTTATGGCAGATAGGGTTTTCTCCCTTCTTTCTCCGCTTCGATTATCTCTGAAAAACCGCTTTCCAAATCCTCAAAACAGATAGGAATATCCCCCGGATTTTTGATGTAGGTATCCACAAAGCGGTAACTGAGCCGCCCTCCATCCTTTCCAATACTGACACAGTAGACAGACGCAAACTCCCCGTTTTCCAGTATCCACATCTCGCTTTCAAGGCACAGGACAAAGTTGTCTGAAAACAGTTCCCTTATCTCACAGCCTATCTTGCAGGCTGGATAACAGAAAAGCACGTCCGTCATAGCGAAGGGTTCTTTCCCCGTACCGTCATCCCCCTCCATCATCATCACGTCTTTCATGTTCTTTTTGATATAAGGGAATAACTGGCTGGAATAGTTCTCCGCCTCATATTCCCTCGGATCGCCCCCATCGCCCAAAAACTCCGCAGAATCATCAAACTCACTGTCCTCATACAGCCGGAACAGGCGGAGAAGGCATCCCCGCAGCTTATCCTCTGTCAATCCTTCCTCCTGCACGTCATTTTCCCTCTCTGCTTCGGGTTTCCTTTTCCCTGCCGCATAACGGATTCCGCCCAATACCGCTGCTCCCGCCACCGCCGCAAGGGAAACTGCTGTTGCTTTTTTGTGTTTCATTTCCCTGATTTCTCCTTTCCACTTCTGGACTTTTTGTCCAAAAGTTTTCCAAACGCAAAAAGGGCAGCTACAAACCGCTGTTTACGGTCTATAACTGCCCTCACGCTGTTTCTGATATTTAATTATCTGTACCGGATCACCGGACACTGCTTTGTCTTTTTCCCTACTTTCCTCCGTTCCAGAGCGAAAACCATATCCCCGGTACGCTCAAAATATCCGATGTCCTTTTTCCAGCTTATGCCGCATTTACAATGCTGCAAGCCGATAAACTGCTGTTTCATCTTCCTTCCGCAGTTCGGGCATACTTTTTTGCTCCTGCCCTTCTGCTTTGTTTTCCCTGTTTCCGGTGTCATTCAGACCATCTCCTGTATTTTTTAGGCTGATTTCATTTTACCAGATTTATCGCCGGAATTGTAGATTATCTGCAATTTAATCGAAAGCGTCTTTGCATAAGGCAATGAAATATCTCTTTTTCTCCAATATTTCCTCCCGCCTGTCTTTGGAAAGCGTCTGGAATATCTCGTCATAGTCAAGCTCCGCAAGCGGCGTACCAAGCACTGGCGTTAAGACCTCATGTTCATACCATATCCGCCAGAGTTCCTCAAACAGTTCCATGCTGTCCGAAAATGCCATTGCCGAATCAAAGCCTTCTCCCTCACTGAACCATTGCAGACGGACAAAGCCGAACCTCCCGGCATCCGCCACCATTACATCGGTCAGCTCATACAGCTCCGCAAACGCATCCGCCACCTTCCGGCATTTTGCCCGCTGTTCTTCCGTAATATATTTTTCCGCCATAGCGCACCTCCTAACTCACTTCTGGACAAAAAGTCCAAAAGCTATTGATTCTCTTTCAAACAGTAGATTGTGCAGAGGTCAGCATACAACACGCCCTCCACGCATTTTATTGTGTCAAACAAAAGGCACTGGAACAATACGTCACGCACATCTTCCAGACTGGCGATGCCCTGTTCCTTCTCCGAAAAGCCTGCTTCTGGAATATCCATATCCGCCGATGCCGCCCGCCTTGCCGAGATACAGTGCGTATAAAGTCCGAGGATATATTTATCTGACATGGGGAAAGCGAAGGTTTCCTGCCCGTCATAGGTCACCCGGTATTTTTCCTGTTCCCCTTCCGGCAGTCCAAAGATACACTGTACCGTTTCCAGATAAGTATGCCCGTCAAAATCCGGCTTTATTTTCTTCCCATATCTGCGGATTGTGGAAAATATGCTGTTCCGGTCAAGAAAAGAACGGGTACGCTGAAAAATCGCCTGTCCGTAGCAGATAGGACAATACCTCCAGCAACTTTTCCCTTGACGCAATCTCCTGATAAGGGGAATCGCCAAACTCTATTTTTACAAACCTCAATGGGCAGCTTCCCTTTGCGATTTCCCGTTCCATTGCCCGGTCAATATCCCGCATGGACTCCATTTATCCATCTCCTTCCGCTTTGCGCTCAAACATCCCTTTTTCTTCCCATCCGCCGCCATACATATCATGCTGAACCAACTGCTGGTAATAATGGTTCATGGTGTTCGGGGCATTGTAGAGGGCAGTCACCATGTACGCCCTGATGTTGGTTATCCTTGTTGTGGTTTCCTTCATGCACCCGATGACGTACTCCAAATGGGAGCTGTTCAGCTTTAAAAACTTTGATTTCACAAGCTCATACGGGTAATCTTCCCCGTTGACCTTTACCGTCCTGCGCTTCACGCATATAATCTCGCAGATCACCTCATACAGTTCCTCATACAGACCTTTTTCGCTCCAATCGCCATATTTCATGTGATGCTCATACTCGATATTCTCCTTAATGATTTCCATGTAGGCGCTGGCATCATCCATCACATCAATCATACCATTATCCGGCTTGCCCGGTTTTTGCTTTTCTGTTCCACTATCTGATTGATTGATAGGATTGGTATAACTCAGATCGGTATAATTAGTATTGTTATAATTAGGGTTCGATTCCCGAACTTCCGCAAGTTCGGTTTCCGAATTTCTTGAAGTTTGGTTTCCGAACTCCTGCAAGTTCGATTTCCGAATCTCTTGAAGTTCGATTTCCGAACTTCTTGAAGTTTGATTATCGAACCTCTTGAAGTTCGGTTTCCGAACTTCTGCGGAACTGTCAGCATTATCCGGCTTTTCCGGCTCTCCGCCCGGTTCTTTCCCGGTATCCAGTGTCGCAAAATTCTTCACATAGATGATGTCCGGCTTGCCCAGTCCCCGTCTTTTCTTCTCAATCAGACCGATTCCCTTTTTGCTGTCAAGCTCCGCAATCACTTTGGCGCATTTCTCCCTTGCGCATCCCAAATCCTCCATTATGTTATCCAGGGTGTAATGGATATACACCCTGTTTTCCTCGTCAAGCCAGCCATTCTTGATTGACAATGCCAGCCTGTCAAGCATCAGACCATAAAGGAGCTTCGCATCGCTGGACAACTCTTTAAACCTTGCGTCTTTTATCAGCAGCCTCGGCACTCTGTAAAAAGAGAACTGTTCCGCTTCGATGCCATAATAATAGTCGAATTTTATTGCGCCATCCATGCCGATGCACCTCCCCTCTATTGTCTTTTCTTCCATTCATCCAGAAGCTGAATGATGATGCCCTCTATTTCCTCACTGCTGCAATCCTCCGCAAAATATTCGCTGATTTTATCCGCTTTCAGTGTCACTTTCCGTTCCTTCGGCTTTTCCTCCGTCAGTATCAGGCGCACCATTGCAAGGGTAAGCTCCCTGGTCTTGCCGTATTCCTTGATTTTTGCCGACTGCACCATGCTGACATTGCAGCCTTTTTCCTCCATGACTGCCTGTACCCACCCTTGCGCTTCTTCCGCAAGAAAGGAAATGTCAACGCCCTGTGAAAAGCCGAGTTTCTTACCGTCCACCATAGCAAGGAGTTCATCAGACAGGCGGGAGAGCCAGATATACCGCTGAACCTTTTTAGCGTTCTCCCCGGCAGCTTCCCCGACCTCATCCAGTGTGTTTCTGCCTGACTTTTTCCCCTGATGCTTCATGGCTTCATATTTCATCTTGTAGGCTCTCGCCTTTTCACTCGGTAAAATATCTTCCCTCTGGATATTGGAATCCACCATGATAATCGTAGCTTCATCATCGGTATAGTTGCGGACAACCACAGGCATCTCCGTTTTTCCGGCAAGCTCCGAGCCACGTTTGCGGCGGTGTCCGGCTATGATTTCATAGCCGCCGCCCTCCCTCGGTCTTGCAATCCCCGGAACAAGCACCCCGTACTGGCGGATACTCTCGGTTGTTTCCTCCATCTTCTCATCGTCCTCCACCCGGAAAGGGTGGTCTTTGAACGTGTAAAGCTCTGCCAGCGGCGCATTGATAATCTGCTCAATCCCATTTTCCTGTGCGGCACTCCCGCCAAACAGGTCATCAAATTTTTCCAGAGTAACCTTCGATGCGCTTCTTGATTTTATATTACTGCCCATCTGCAAGCACCTCCTTTGTCAGAGAATCATAAGCTGCCGCCACTTTCCCCTTCGGATCATGCTTGTAGATGCTGACGCCCTCCGCTGAAATCTCCGCCGCCCGGACGGAAATGGGAATGACATTGGCAAATATCCTCACCCGGCTTCCATAGGCTTCCTTCAGCATGGAGCTGATGTCCTTTGCGTAGTTCGTCCGGCTGTCCACCATTGTAAGCAGAATCCCCTCAATCTCCAGTTTCGGGTTAATCTGCCGCTTTACCTTGCCCACCGTCTTAATAAGCTGCTGCAAGCCTTTGACGGGCAGGTACGCCGCCTGTACGGGTATCAGGATACTGTCGGCGCAGGCAAGGGCGTTTATGGTAATCATACCGAGGGAAGGCATACAATCAATTAAAATGTAATCGTAACTCTCCCTGACAATCTCTATGTACGACCGCAGCACCGTTTCCCGGCTCATCACATTCACAAGGGAAACCTCCAGACCGGAAAGCTCAATGTTCCCCGGCATTAAGTCTATCCCTTCCTCATGGTGGAGAATGCCTTCCCCCGGCTCTACTTCCCCGTCATTGATTAAATCCCCCATAATGGTTGCCAGCGTGACTTCCAGGCTGTCCGGCTCTGTAAATCCTAAACTCGCTGTTAAACTGCCCTGTGCGTCCGCATCAATCAGAAGCACTTTCTTTCCCTGTTTTGCCAATCCGATTCCTAAGTTGCTTGTGGTGGTGGTCTTGCCGACTCCGCCTTTCTGGTTTGCGATTGCGATTATTTTACACATGATGATTCTCCTTTGCTTCTACTAATTTTCTTTTACGTTGCTTTTCCTGACTTCCACATAAGTCCTGTAATATTTCTTTGTCCCTTTGTTTGGGAACATATCGGAAAACTCCGTCACCTCGATTTTCGGGTTACGCTGTAAAATCTTCCCGAACCACTTAATATCGTTCTTCGTTCCCATAAGCCTGACTTTTAACATCAATCCCGTCCTCCAAGCATGGCGTACAAGTTGTGGTTATATGTTACATATTCCGGATAACGAATCTGTACCGCCTGCCAAAAATAAGGCGCATAGGCACAGCAGAACAGTTCTTCCACTGTGTACCGTCTGCACTCGTCCACCTGTTCCTCCGCATCATCATAGTCAAGGACACTCGGCGTACCGTTGCAGTAAAGGTTAAACGCCATCCTGACCACTCTCACGCTCCCGCTGGTCTGCCAGCCTTCATGCAGGCACTCCGTTTTCACGCAGCCTGTCTTAAAATCATAGATACTGTAAATGTTCCTTCTTGTGTCATCACTGATACCAAGACAATATACAAGTGCCTTGTGGTACACGTCCTGATACCTGACCTCTTTCAATTTTTCGTAGTAGAATTTTTCATGTGCATCGCTGATAAAAGTAATCGCTTTCTCTGCACTTAACGCTGTATTGTTCTTCATAAATTCATTCCTCCTATTATTTTGAATTTGTAAAAAGAAATAGGACTAAGCTAGTTTTAACAGCATTTCTGCCATTCACTAATTTAGTCCTATCTAAATCATCAATATGAAATTGTTTACCTTCTACCCTCCTAGTATGCTATACTAAAACCAGTAACTCATTGCTTTCAGGCACTTTGAGTTACATTACTGACATTTCTTCCTATTTTCTTTTGAATCGGCGCCGTCCAAATGAAAAATCAGAAATGCTTTGATGCAAAACTACATTTTTTCATTAGGACTAAATTCGGCGGAAACCCTTGATTTCTCAATGGATTTTTCAACCTGTCATTATAATAACTCAAAGCCCTGCAGGCGTACAAGCCCATCCCAATCCCAACACATTTGCAATCACATTCGTCGCTATGTATCCTTCCGCCGGATGCCCTTTGGGAATCCCTGGAAACATAAACCTTAGAAACGGCCCTATTCCCTTTGTAAGCTTGCTAACCAACCCTGCTTTCTGTGCAATCTCCATCAGCCCCATCCACAGGGCTACTACGCCGGCCATCGTAATACACAGCGAAATTGCCTCCCCTGCACTGTCCAGCGCGGCATTTGTCACTTCTGCCAAATGTCCTGAAACAGCCCCATATATCACAGCCAACAATATCATACCTGCCCATATGAAATTCAACATTGATTTTACCCGCAATTGTTGTCACTCTATCTTATGGCCGAAATTTCTCTCCTATGACAAATTCCCGGCTCCCGGCAATCTGCATTCTCAAATTTTCCCGGCACCCGATAAGTCAATAGGCCACAGCGGTATAACCGAACCTTTCAATATTCCAGCCGTTTTCCAGGAAACGCTGGATAGAATCCTCATAGATGATATAAATGTTGCCTTGAACAGCATCCTCGAATCCCATATGAAACGGGCCAAAAGAATCCACATCTAAAAATTCACTGGGATAATTTGTATACACCACAGTATCCCTATATTCTGTAACCGGAAATTGTGCATAAAACAAAACCTGGCTATATGCAAAGGAAGTCTCAACATATATCTCCTTGTCCTCTGCCATTTCCAATGCATAGTTCACCGAATCCTCCACACCGCTTTTAAAAATAACCCCCAGATTCGGCCCGTATGTTCTAAAGTAAAATTTTCTATAATCATTAAAGCAGACTAAAAGCATGCACATACTTAAAACCCAGATATAATTGGAATACTTTCCAAAGCCTCGAATTACAAGCTCCATTCCCATTACAATAAATGCTATAATGAATAAATGAATACAATTAATCCTGCTGATATTAATCTTGACAATGCATCCGAGAAGTATTTCACAGAAAAAAGGGATCAGCAATAAAACAGGCATATCAAAAATTCTTTCTTTCAGGCTTTTCCACAACCTCAGGATAGAATAAAATATCCCAAGCATAGCAAACACAGGTGTCCAGCGATAATAAATGCCAAAATCATTCGGTGCATTTACATAGAGCCCATCATTCTGCTTATATAAAACTGTAAGAAAGTTCTTCAGGTTATCACTGATATTTTTAAAAGAAATCTCGTTACCACGCATTGCAGTCAGCCTGGGGATGGAAAAAATAGGAGTTCGGATTTCTTCCATAAACCCCACATTCACAAGCAAAAATACAATGAGCGGCAAGGCCAGCAGCCCCAATAGTCCTACTGCAATTCCTACATACCTGTCTAACCTGATGTTTCTTACATAAAATAAATAACCGGTCTGCAAAATCAGCATCAACGGCATAACCGGCCAGACCATTGCATAACAATACAAACATAAACCATAGAACAATGCAGACAGAATCAAGTATTTTGAGTGTTCAATTCCCCGAATAAAAAAGAAAAAGCCAAACAACAGAAATCCTGGCGCCAGATTACAATCCAGTCCCCACCTGGAAATCATAAAATGCCATGGGCAGATTGACAAAAAGAGCAAACCAATCAATCCCGCTCTCGCACCGAAGACCGTTCGTATCAATCGATAAAAAACATAGAGTGTAAAGCAGGACACTATCAGTTGAGGAAGACGTACCACCCAGTCCTGACACCCGAAAAAAGCAAGAAAAGGAATCATTAGATAGCTGTTGAGACAACTCATCCCACTACCCCATGCATTAAAATACACAGGAAAAGCATAACCCGAACTGTCCATTCCATAATGCAAAAGGGAATATGCCTCATATGCCGAAAATGCCTCATCTTGGTTCAATCCTCCTGGTATTGCGCCAAACTTATAGCACCTCACAATGATGCCAAACAGCAAAAGCAATATTACCGTACCTTTCTCAAAAGTTCCATAATTAATCACCTTTTTCACATATATACCTCCCTATAAAATTGATTGGTTCATTCAACGGATTTCTGTAATTATACTATAATTCTCATTAAAATAAAAGAACGGAAGATCACAAAAAGGCGCCCTCCAAACAGGAGTAACGCCTTATCCAAGAAGCCTTATGGCACAAACAATCAATGCAAGTCAACGTACATCTGTACCATCTACAGTGTCCCCTGGGCAAATAATCCTTTCACATGGGCAACCTCTTCTTCCGTAGCCTTGCTGGCCGGAACATAGTAAGACCTCTCTCTTGCCAGCTGATACAACTCCTCCTGGGACTGCTCGCATGCATTGCGGATTTGTTTTAAGGTCTGCTTTAATTCTTTATTCTCTGACTGTGCGATCATACCCGCATAACGGGTCAATTCTCCGTTGATACCTGCAAGGGTATCCGCTACCATGATTTTTTCCTGCATTTCCTACACCTCTCATTCTGAAACTCATTTCACATTGTGTCCCTGTCTGCCGGTTCCATTATTCCTTCTTTACACAATTGTGCCGAACCGGAAAATCTGCCGTTAGTTCAAAAATTTCATAAGCTGCTGCTTATTGTCCATGGCCGACTTGGCCCCTTTTTCAAAAAACTGTTTGATCTGAGGATCCTTTGCTTCCTGTGCATAAGCCTGCATTTTACAATGGGTTGTATCATATCCCCCAATCAAGTGACGCAGATTCTGTAAATCAAGTTCTGAAATATTGCTCATCTCCATACCTCCTATTCCACTGCCGTCTCTGCCTGAATCTGCCCCTGCAGGAGAGTCAATTTTCGCTGAATGACATACGCTAAACTCCCATGCCGGGAACGGAACACCGTCTGCTTCGCCAGAGACTGTTTCCCTTTTTTACAATCCGTCCATGGAGCTAATCTCCTGCAGGGATTGCTGTTTTTAATAACAAGCTTATTATCTGCTGCCAGCAGAAATATATACTTTTCACTTTTGTGAAAATTTTTACAAAAAAGAAAACGGTCGTCACGCAACCGCTTTCTCCATAGCTGTCATATATTTACATCTGATGCCTAACTACATCGTATTCGTCATCCCTGCGGAAATAAGGACACTCCCACCTGCTCCCGGAAAGGAAACGGTACATTTCATCCTCATCCAAATTTACCAGGCAGCTGTAGCATTCATATTCCTCATCATAAACATAATTCACGCATATATCACAATTACTGTTTGCCATTTTGATAACTTCCTGTTCTGTATCTTCCCGCAATCCTGCTGCGATACCCGCCTGCGCTCACCTGAATCCCTCGGTTCCAAATATGCCGCTCTGCCCTATTTCTGTCTTTCCTGATTCAGGTAAGCATAAATCTCTCTCTTTCCCACATCTCTGTCCTTCGCCACCTGCTTCATCGCCGATTTATAGTCCATTCCCTGCCGTTCATAATACGCCATATGTTCTTCAATCGTCATAGCCTCCCATGAGGCAATCTCCTCCCGGCGGATCTCCTGAATACTTTTCCCCTCCACTACCAGAACATACTCCCCTCTGGGTTCCTGCTCCTGATAGAATTCCAGAGCCTTTTTCAAAGTTGTGGGCAGAATGGTCTCGAATTTTTTGGTCAGTTCCCTGCACAACACCGCTTTGCGGTCGCCCAGACAGCCATACAGTTCCTCCAGTGTGCCTGTCAGATGATGAGGCGCCTCATACAGAATGATAGTACGGCTTTCCCGCCGAAGTTCATCCAGAATCATTCTCCGCTCTTTCTTATCCCCGGGCAGGAATCCTTCGAAGCTGAACCGTCTGGAGGACAGGCCGGAAAGAGTCAATGCCGTTATGCAGGCACACGGACCTGGCAGACTGGTGACGGGCACATTTACCTCATGACACATACGCACCAGTACCTCTCCCGGATCCGAGATCGCCGGCGTCCCTGCATCCGTAATCAGGGCAATCTGCTTCCCTGCAAGAAGCTGCTCCACCAGCTGCCTGGCTTTTTCCACTTTATTGTATTCATGATAGCTTGTCATCGGCGTATGGATGTCAAAATGATGCAGCAATTTCACGCTGTTACGCGTATCCTCTGCCGCAATCACGTCCACCATTTTCAAGGTCTCCCTGACGCGCGGAGTCATATCCTGCAGATTCCCGATGGGTGTCGCACATAAATATAAAGTTCCTGTCATCTTCTCATCTGCCCGCCATTTCTTCCATAATTTATCCTCAATACCCGTAAATATCACAAATCTCCGGTGTATACACGCCCGGTTCTCTGAAAATGATCAGCGGCTTCTCCACCGTCATTCTCGGCTTCCCTCCCCGTACGGCTTCCAGCAGCACCATGTTTGGCTCCCGGTCTACATAAGGATAGACCATCTGCATCCGTTTTGGCTCCAGCTTATAGCGGACCAGCGTCGCCATAATCTCTGCCAGCCGAAAAGGTCTGTGTACCAGCAGAAAGTGTCCTCCCGGTTTCAGCAGCTTCGCTGTCTGCATCGCCACATCCTCAAAAGTGCACAGTATCTCATGGCGCGCAATGGCTTTCGGGCCGTCCGGATTCGTAATACCATGTTTTTCTATCATATAAGGCGGATTACAGGTAATACAGTCAAAAGAAGCAGACGGAAAAATCCGGTCCGCCGCCCTGATATCGCCGGTGACAATCTCAATTTTATCGGCCAGACCGTTCAGCATCACGCTTCTGGCCGCCATATCTGCGCTCTCCGCCTGAATCTCCAGTCCGGTCAGATGGGAATAATGGTATTTCGCCTCCATCAGCAACGGAATAATCCCTGTACCCGTCCCCAAATCCAGCAGCTGCTCTCCCCTTTTGGCACCTGCAAATCCTGTCAGCAATACTGCATCCATACCAAAACAGAACTTTTCCGGATTCTGTATGATGCGGTAGCCGTTCCGCTGCAATTCATCCAGCCGCTCCATTTCCTTCAGCCTGACTTCCATAGATCCGGCTACCCTTCCTGAGAAGCTTTTGTATCACGTCTTCCCCTGTTGTCACGCCGATTCCTTCCTACCTGGGAAGCGCCGCTCTCCTGCTGTCCGTTCCGGCGTCCTCTGTTCTCCTGACGTCTTCTGTTGTCCCGGCGATTTCGTCCATCCTGACGTCCGTCCTCCGCCAGTCCCTCCGCCATGTCGCCCTGGGGCTCATTCCTGTCCTGCCTCTGCCCCGGCTGTTTCTGGTTTCCGTTATGGCGCGCTCTTGATTGTCTCCGCCCTTCGCCATGCTGCCCCTGTGCCTCTTCATTCTGCCAGGCTGACGGCTCCGCTGTCTCTGCCTGCCTCTGTGTTCCACCGTTCGCTCCCTGTCTGCGGTTGGATGTACTGTCCGCAAATGCAGACTCCTCCGCATTTGTGTTCTGCCCACGGGCAATCTCTGCACCTCTCTGGCTCCGGCGGTCCGCTTCGCCCCGTGTCTCCGCCGCTTTCCGGCCCTGTCTGCGGCCTTCCTCATTTTTTTGTCCGCCGGGCTTCTGCACCGCATCCTGGCGATGACGGTTCTTTCCGCCCTGCCTGGCTTCCCCCTCCGTCTTCGCCTTGTCTTCCTGCTCCTTGAGCCACTCTTCCTCTTCCAGACGCTCCAGTTCCTGCAGTTCCTCCTTGGTCAGCTCCATCTTCTCTTTTTTGGTATGCTTACGCCGGAAATGAAGTCTCTCCACCGGATATTCCTTAATTTCTTTCTCATCTCCTGCGTCCACGATTACCTTCACCAGCTGACGTAATACATTGACGCTCTGCACTTCGCCTTTTAAACCGCCCTCAAGAGTGACATAATCTCCGATATTGGGGAGCCTTCTGTTCAACTCCTCGTAAGTCTCCTCCTCATTTTTCAGACAGCACATCAATCTGCCGCATACACCGGAAATCTTCGCCGGATTCAGCGACAAATTCTGCTCCTTTGCCATCTTGATCGACACAGGAACGAAATCCGACAGATAACTGTTACAGCACAAAGATCTGCCGCAGATACCGATACCTCCTACGATCTTGGTCTCGTCTCTCACGCCGATCTGGCGCAGTTCGATCCTTGTCTTAAAAATCCCTGCCAGATCCTTCACCAGCTCCCGAAAATCGATTCTTCCGTCCGCCGTGAAATAAAAGAGCACTTTATTGTTATCAAAAGTATATTCTGCATCTATCAGCTTCATCTCCAGCCCATGGCTGCGAATCCTTTCCAGACAGATCTGAAAAGCCTCTTTCTCCTTTACCCGATTAGCTGCTTCCTGTTCCATATCCCGGCGATTTGCAATGCGGATCACAGGCTTCAGCGGCTGAACCACTTTATCCTCTGCTACTTCCATAATCCCCGCCACCACAGTTCCAAATTCTATTCCTCTGGCTGTCTCCACAATCACATGATCGTTCCTCTTGATATCAAATTCCAAAGGATCAAAAAAGTAAATCTTACCTGCCGTCCGAAATCTTACTCCTGTTACTCTGACCATCTATCCACCTCACTAATATCCTTTGCCTGCCCCGCCCGCCTCTGTTTTTTACGGGACAAAACAACAGCTGACAGAACTTTCGTACTATCAGCTGTTATTTTAACACATCCTTCTGCAAAAAACCATAGTTAATAATGGAATTATGCCGATCATCACAGGTTCGGGCGGCCGCACTTCTCTCCGCCGCTGTTTTCCTGAATCGTCAGCATCAAAAGCTCCATCACTAGCTCAAAATTGACATTGGAATCCAGGCGCTTCTTGGCAGTATCCAGTGCGGCTATAATGTTCTCGATTCCCTCGTAACTGCTTCTCTGCGCTGTTCTGCGCAATGCCTGCAGCTCTTCCCTGAAAATCAGGTGATTTACATCATTTGTCGCCTTGAACAAAAGAGCGTCCCGATACCAGATCGCGCAGATATCCAAGTAGTCGTTTATCTCCAATTTGTATTCCGTTATTTTCTTCACCGCCGCAACGATTTCAGCAAAATCCATATCCTGTATGTATTTCAGCAAAGACAATGCCTCCGCCTTGATTTTCTCAAAGTCTTCACTGGATGCCAGCGTCTTGGCCTTCCCGATATTTCCTCTGGCAAATGCGGCGCAAACCTCTGCCTGATAGTCCGGTATCTGCAATTGCCTGCACAGATAGTCCTTCACTGCATCATCCGACACCGGCTTCATATTCAGCACCACACTCCTGCTGACAATGGTGGGCAGCAGCGCGCTCACATTGGAAGTCAGCAACAGAATCACCACATATTCCGGCGGCTCCTCCAACGTCTTCAGCAGAGCGTTTTGTGCCGCAACATTCATTTTCTCCGCCTCTCCCACGATATATACCTTTCTCCCGGCACCGTAAGGCTTGATCGCCACAGTGGCATTTACTTGTGTCCGAATATCATCCACGCTGATCGTATTGGGCTTTTCATGTGTCACATGAATAATATCCGGATGATTGCCGGACAGTGCCTTTTTGCAGGAGGCGCATTCCTGGCAGGGCTTTTCTCCGTCCTTTTCACACTGCAGCGCCATGGAAAATACTTTGGCAATAAATTCCTTTCCGGAGGATTTCTCCCCGTTGATGATATACGCATGTGACACCTTTCCCGAAGAAAGCGCATTGCGTAAATGCTCCTTAATCTGCTCCTGCCCTATAATGTCCTGAAATCCTGCCATGACAGCCCCCTCTTCCTGTAGTAAATGTCATCAATACAATCCTTTTGCTTCGCTATGTAAATATATCCAGCAGCAATCCCCGAATCTCCCCGATGGTATTTAAAATTGCCAGATTGTCCTGTTCATCCTTCATCAGCTCCTGCGCCAGCTGATCCAGGTTCTCATCGATCAGCCGGATAATGCCGTACACCCTGTGCCGCCCCCGTCTGTCCAGAAAATTTTCCCTGGAGAAAGCGTGAGAATGTGTAACCACTTCATTCATGAAATCCTTCACTAATCTCCGATAATGCCACATATCCCTTACATCCCGGCGCTTGTAGAGACGGTCTCCCTGCATAGTGATCTCTTCCATTAGAATCTGCAGCCTTGCCTGTAATTCCGCGCCCTCCACATGGCTGGCCAGCATGAATTTAAAACTGCCGTCTGTCGGCTGCGTACTCTGCACCGGTTCCACCGGAGTACTCTGACTTACCTGCCCTACTTTAATTTCCATATGCCGTCCTTCTTTCCCTCCAGTGCTCCCCTGCCGTCATTTTCCATCCGTCCGGATCTCATTTATAATATAACTCCGAATTGCGCACAGACATTCCTCCAGATCGTTATTTGGAAAACGTCTGGAAATACCTGCCTCTCTGATCTTATCTTCGGAAAAGTCCTCACAGTCCGCCAGAAATCTTCGGCACATTTCCTCATATTGCGGATGTTCCTGGTCCAGCTCCCGCTCCAATGCCCGCCGAAGCCTGACCCCATCTTCTAATTCTATCATAACAGGAAGCAGCCTGTCTCTGCCAAAATAAGCCTGTAGCTTCCCATAAGCTTCCAGCGTACCTATGATCAGATAATTCCGGCTGCCGTCCCCCAGCTGATCGTCGTCTGCTGTAAAATAACGCCACAATCCCTGCCGTGTATGATACATCCGTTCTTCAATAATCCTGCCCTGTTCCTTCCACTTTTGAAACCCCGCTTCGTCTGTAAAGAAATACTCCACTCCGTTTCTCTCTCCCTCACGGATGGGTCTGGTGGTATAGGGAATGACATTTTGCAGCCCCAGTTCCCGATCCTTCATCAGTGCTTTGAAAACCGTATCCTTTCCGGCAGCACTCTTCCCCATAAGGCATATTATCCTGCTCATCTGTCAATCTACCTCGATCACATGGATCATATTCGTCGTGCCGACAGTTCCCAGCGGAACCCCTGCCGTAATCACCACCACATCTCCCGGCTTTACATACCCGGCCTTTTTTGCCTCCGACACAGCATCTGCAAACAGTTCCTCTGTGGTATCTGCCTCCCTGATCATCAGGGGACTTACGCCCCATAACAGATTCAGCTGCCTGCTCACCCTTTCCCGCACGGTACAGCCCACAATGAGGCTCTCCGGCTTGAATCTGGAAATCGCCTCCGCGGTAAAACCGGACAGCGTTACCGTAATAATGGCAGCCGCATGCAGATCTCTTGCAGCCGTACAGGTAGCATAGGCGATGGCCGTCGTAATATCGGCTTCTCCTTCCCGCTCTCCCGGCTTCATCCGGGAACCGTAATCGATATCCTGCTCTGCCCCTTCCGCGATCCGGGCCATCGTTTTCACCGCTTCTACCGGATATTTCCCTGCAGCACTCTCTCCCGACAGCATGATGGCCGTCGTTCCATCGTAAATGGCATTGGCAATATCCGTAGCTTCCGCCCTGGTGGGTCTGGGATTTTTAATCATGGATTCCAGCATCTGAGTAGCGGTAATCACATGCTTGCCCCGGGCATTTGCCATCTGAATCATCTTTTTCTGCAATACGGGAACTTCTTCTAACGGAATTTCCACTCCCATATCTCCTCTTGCCACCATAATGCCGTCAGACACGTCCAAAATTTCTTCCAGATTCTGAATCCCCTGCATATTCTCTATCTTGGCAATCACTTTCATATCACTGCCATGCTCTTCCAGAATACTGCGAATCTCCAGGATATCCTGTCTGCATCTGACAAAGGATGCCGCCAAAAGCTCATATCCCATCTCAATGCCAAAGAGGATGTCGCTCCGATCCGCCTCGCTGATATAGGGCATGGACAATACAGCCCCCGGCACATTGACCCCCTTGTGATTAGACACAAATCCTCCGTTTACCACACGGCAGACAATCTCCTCACCCCGTATCTCCTCCACAGTCATCTCAATCAGGCCATCGTCAATTAAAATAGTAGTCCCTTCTTCTATGTCATCTTTGAGATTTTTATAGGAAATTGCCGCTCTCTGTGCCGTCCCCAGGATCTCCTCCGTGGTAAGGACAAATTGTTGTCCTTCCACCAGCTCGGCCCGGCCGCCTTCAAAATCTCTCAAACGAATTTCCGGCCCTTTGGTATCCATCATTGTGGCAATTGAAAGTCCCAGCTCCCCGGCCGCCTGCCTTACTTTCTCGCATTTCACCTTCTGCTCCTCATGAGTACCATGGGAGAAATTAAACCTGGCCACATTCATGCCGGCCTGCATCAGCTCTCTCAGCCTCTCTACAGTATCGCTTGCAGGACCAATCGTACAGATAATCTTCGTCTTTCTCATACCATTTCCAACTTTCCTGTTATTTTCTTTCTAAAGCTTTAACACCTTGAATGTAATTCTTCTCTCAAGGGCATCGCTGCTTTCCTCTATATGAATCCCCTGTACAGTCAGCCCCTGCCTCACACATTGCAAAATATAATGGCATGTTTTTCCATCCAGACATTCTCCCGGCACCGCCACCGGAATTCCCGGAGGATACAGATTGATAAATTCTCCCGCGTATCTCCCCTCCCCGGCCTGCAATGTCACATATTCTGTCTCCATCTCCCATGCCTGGTCCAGCGCAAGGGACTCCTGCGCCAATTCCCACTGCACTTCATCCCTGCACGCAGGCGCCTCTATTCGGCGCTTATCTGCCACCTGTCCAGCCGCCAATCCGGCATCGATTTCCACTAAAGCGGCAGTCATTCGCTCATAAGCCTCCTGTGTATCATTTACGGTAAACATCGCCAAAACAAATTGTCCTGCCGCCATCTCCGTCTGCAGATGATACCGATCCAGCAAAATCTGATAGAGCTGCCTGCCCGTTATTCCTGCCTCTCCCACCCCAATGAGTAATTTCCCGACATCCTGTGCTTCTTCCGGCGGCAGAAACCTTAATACGCTGCACCCGGCCAGGGCCTCCAGCATTTTCTGATACCGCAGCCGAAAACGTTTAAATGCTTCTCTGCCTTCCAGCGCCGCATATTGCAAAGCGTTGTCAATACTTGCCATCAGCGGATAGGATGGCGAGCTGGTCTGGTAAATACGCAGAAAACGTCTCAGCCTTTCTCTGTCAATCCGTCCTCCGTTCACATGCAGCAGCGCTGTCTGCGTCAATGCCGGAAGCGTCTTATGGACACTGTGTATCACCAGATCGGCTCCGGCCTGACAGCTGTTTTGCGGAAAGCCTTCCGCCAGTCCCAGATGTGCGCCATGGGCTTCATCCACGATCAGGGGAATCCCCTTTCCGTGAACCACCCGGGCAATCCCGGCCACATCCGATATCCGCCCCTCGTAAGTAGGAGATACCACCAGCACAGCCCCGATATCAGGCTCCCTCTCCATCGCCTCCTGCACCTTAGCCGGAGTTATCCCCTCCAGTATACCATATTCCTTCAGCAATTGCGGATACAAATATGATATTTTCAAATGTCTCAGATACGCCGCGTAATATGCTGATTTATGACAATTTCTCGCCATGAGAATATGTCCCGCAAACGGAAGCGCGCAGCTGACGGCACTCAATATCCCGCAGGTACTTCCGTTGACCAGGTAGTACGTTTCCTCCGCACCATAGATTTCCGATGCCGCTTTCTGCAAAGTCTGCAGAATTCCCCCCGGCTGATGCAGATTATCAAACCCTTCTATCTCCGTAATATCTATCCGATATAATTCTTCCGGAAGCTCTCCCCAGCCATGGCGTTTATGCCCCGGCATGTGATAGGGATACATATCTCCCCGGGCATTTTGAAGCAGCTTCTCATACAAATGTTCCAACGCTGTTATCCTTTAATTTCTGCAGAAGCACGCCATGCCCTCTATACATATGCAATGTCTCCAATAGTGAGCACCACTTATCTGCCATGGTGACGATCCATGCCTCTCTGCATGCCGGCGGCATGACCGTCAATGGCCACATATGCTTTTTTATGATATCCTTCTCACGCTCTGTCAGCTTGTATTCCTTAAGCGCATTTTGCAATGCTTTGCCTGGATGATAAAATCCATGCAGCTTATGAGGATTCTCCGCATCCGGTATATGCCAGTCATAGAGGAAATAGTCATGCAGCAGGGCTCCTCTGATCAGCTCCCTTTTGCTGCAGGGAATATGAAGCTCCTCACTAAACAGGATGCTGTATCTGGCCACATTCAGCACATGTGCATTGACCGTAACATTTCCGTGCTGTATATGTTCTCTCATCAAATGAAAATTGTCTGACTGTAAAATATCCGAAGCATTCTGTTCAATCTGCCTCTGCAAATTCCGAAATCGTTCCAGCTTCCTCTGCCATCTGCGCGCCTGCTGCCTTGAGCGGCGTCTTGCCATACGTTCTGACATCTTCCCTCCCAGTTCCTTCCTTTCGTTATTTCTATTTCCGCCATACATATACGCAATATTATAAGCGCCTCTATCCTTCCTGCACCGGCTCTTCAGGCGGAGCCGCTTCTTCCGGTATATACTCCGGTTCCGACGGCTCTTCCCATCCGCCCTCTTCTCCGCCTTCCTCCCCGTCTCCCTCTGTAGGCTCTTCCGGAACTGCCGGCGGACCGATGTAGGGTGCTCCCTGATAGTAATAGCATACTACCGGAAAGCCTTCTGAAACATATTCATAAATTTCTTTTGCCTTATCCGGCGGAAGGTTAATACATCCGTGCGACCCGTTTGTTATGAAAATCTGCCCGCCGAATGATCCCCTCCAGTTAGCATCATGCATACCGTAATTGCCGTAAAACGGCATCCAGTAACTAACCGGTGTCCGATATGTAGCTCCTTTCAGCACAGCATTCTTTGTCTTATAGGCCAGACCGAATATGCCTTCCGGCGTTACGCAATCGTAAGTGGACACCATAGTCCCCGAAACAAAATCCGTCTCCACCACAATATTGCCGTCCTGGTATAGATACAGATGCTGATTGGTTAAATCCGCCTCCACATAAGAGTTTCCGATATCATTTTTTCCCTTTTGTCTGGCTGTAATACTGTATGCCGGCTCCCTTTCCCCGGTGCTTCCCTTATAGATCAGCTGAATCAGCTCCTTTGTCTCTCCTTCACGGTCTGTTTTCCACCCGTAATTGCGGCTGGACAAAGTGAGCTCAACTCCCAGCGTGGTTACAAAGTTTTTCTTTCTGCCGTATGTGTCATACTCGGATGCCTGTTCCTTCACAAATTCAGCCACTTTTTCTTCATCTAATATGGGCTTCCCACTGTCCATGGAAATCCATTCATGTAATGTATGATAATCCAATATGACCTCTGTCCCATTCCAATCGTAAACAATCCTGGTCCCAAGCCACTTATTTACCTTGTCTACAATACTGGTCAGTTTTTTATCATCTTGTTTGACAGAAGCCTCTAAATAACATCCCGCCTCCTCCAGATCCAGCTTCGTTTCCTGGGCGCCTACTGCCGCCGAAATTAACTCTGTCACCTGGCCTACATTCATCTCGGTTCCGATTGTCTCCGGAACAATCTCGTATATCCCCTGCGTTTCAGAATATCCGCTGATATAGGCATCCTCAGCCTTTTTCATACTCCCTTTCCTGCAGGCATCCCATGATTTAACCGTATTCTCCAGCATCTCTTTATCGAAAATCACATTTTTTTCCCAGGAATAAGAATATTCTTTATCCAGATATGCCCGAATCCACCACAGTTCATCCTGCTCCTCCAGATATCCGGCCACAAGCTCTGCCGTATCGGAATATTGCAAGTCAATATCAGATGCAACAATTGTACCAAGCACGGTGCCGGACTCACCTGTCCTACATTCTCTTCCGGTAACTTCCAGCATATATTCTTCAATCCCCTGATCCAAAAGCGCCGTCACAGCAGCCGCTTCCAGATTGCTGCAGTCGATACCGTTCATCCATGTGTTTGGGAAAAAGTGTGTTCGATAATACACTACTGACTTGTAATATATAATCCCGACTGTTCCTAATAAAAGCAACAGCACAAAAAGAAGAATCATTACGCCGTATCTTTTCTTCCTTTTCCGATTACCGCCCGTTACACTTACTGCTTCCGCCTCTGCCGGTTCAACAGGGGCTCCTTCTAATATTTCGTCTGTCTGCCTATCTTTCATAACTTCACTCCAAAAATGATTTGTTTTGAAACATTCTAAAGAATTATAACATATTTTAAGCCAAAAAAATAGCACTAAAAGGTGAATTTATACCTTTTAATGCAAAAAAATAATGCCCAGAACCGGAATCGAACCAGTGACACGAGGATTTTCAGTCCTCTGCTCTACCAACTGAGCTATCTGGGCATTTGACTTACGTCTTAGGAATCATACAGAAATAGATCATACTGCTCTATAAACTGAAACCAATAAAACTATTTTGTAAGATTTCCTTAGTAGCGGGGATAGGATTTGAACCTATGACCTTCGGGTTATGAGCCCGACGAGCTTCCAGACTGCTCCACCCCGCGATATTTATTTAATTTGATTTTGATAAATGGATGGAGGTGGATTCGAACCACCGAAGCAATTTGCAGCAGATTTACAGTC
>CAJUCE010000052.1 GCA_910584865.1 uncultured Acetatifactor sp. | reverse complement strand
AACCCAATACCTCCGGCTTGAAAGGCCGGTGTCCTGACCTTTAGACCAGGGGACCCTGCTGCAGGCATTTCCCAGCCTGCTTTTGCTATTTTTCCTTCTTATCTTCCATTCATGCGCTGATCTGTATCTGTGCTGCCGCATCAATGACCAGAATATCATCCAGACGCACCTGCAGAACCGTTGCAAGCACCACCAGATTATCTATAGTCGGCAGAGCAGCGCCTTGCTGCCACTTGTATATAGCCTGCGGTGTGGCAAACCCGAAAATATCCTGCAGATCCTTTACCGACAATCCTGCCTGCTTCCGCAGCCTTCCTATGTTCTGTCCTGTCCTCACCATATCTATAACCGGCAGATTCACCATGATCCTCACCTCCTGTTATCAGACTCAATATCAGGCGGTAATGTTCCATATGGGATTTGAACCCATGACCACTCGATTAAAAGTCGAGTGCTCTTCCAGCTGAGCTAATGGAACAAAAAAGTACCGCCTACCTCATTTAAGATAAGCGGTACATGAAATCCATGTTCTATTTCCGGCAGCCTCCCAAAAGACCTGACACCGGGCATCACACAGTTTTTCGCCTTTTTCTTATCTTGCATGAGCGCATCTTAACCAGACTCTGCTCTTTTTCTTTACTGAACAGTGCCTCATAGTGTTCGCTATGCAGATAATAAACAACTAAAGTTGTTGCAAATGAATTTGCTGCGAAATTAACTGTTGCCATGATCTTTTCCTTTCTGGACCCATCCGGTCCGCTTTGTTTTCTAACTGTAACCACTATAACACCAATTTCCCGTTTTGTCATTATACTGGTAATATAATTTTACGGATGCCCTCTGCCCTATTCCGTCCTCACCTCCAGCCCGTCCAGCTTCAGCCCCGGCAGGCCCACCAGATACCACTCCCGGTCCATGCCCATCTCCACACGGGCCGGAACCCAGGCTCCGTTCAGCTTAAACTCAAAAACCTCCCCGCAATGGATGCCGCCGTAGTCACGTCTGTCCCCATCCCCGTCAATGTAATGGAAATTGTACCTCCCGCTTTCCTTGTCATAAAACAATGTACCCTGCTTCATAAACAGCCCTCCTTAAAATTGTTTCTATATAATAAAGAGTCCCCTGCTTCTATTTCCTTGAAATTTTCCGCAAAGTTTTTTATAAATTTTTCATTAACCACAAAAAAGAGCAGCAGCCTACCCTTTCTCCCCGTCCGCCAGACCGACACAGGTTTTCCCCGCGCATAGCCTTTCCTCTGCACCTTTCAGCTCTGCTTCATACTTTTTGACCAGCCGGTAGAAACTGTCCTTCTTCAGCCCTGTAAGCGTCATAGCCTCCTTTGCCGAGATCGTGCCGCTTTTCCATCTCCCATAGCACTCCTCCCAGTTCTCCGGGTACTCCACCCTCGGCCTTCCCAGATGCCTTCCGTCCGCTTTTGCCACCTCGATGCCCTGGCGCTGCAGCTCATGCCGCTCCGTCCAGTCCTCATCCGCCACATAAGCGAACACCGCCAGCACCACATCCGTGATCAGCTGTCCCACCAGCTCCTTCGACTGCGTGGTATCCAGGATGGGCATGGAGGTTACTTTGATGTCGGCGCCGATCTCTTTTGTGATATGGAACCACTCTTTGTATATTTCCTCGTAATTCCTCCCGAAACGCTTCAGTTCCGTCACCACCAGCAGGTCGCCTTCCCGCAGGATGTTGTCAACCAGGGAACGGTACACCGGGCGCCCAAACTGCCTCCCTGACTCCTTCTCCACATAGATGTCCCGCTCGTCGATCCCCTCCTCGTCCCGCAGTATATGTATCTGGCGGTCCGGGTTCTGCTCGCGGGTACTCACACGCACATATCCGAATTTCTTTGATGCCATGACAGTCCACCCCTTTCTGTAAGATTGCGTGTCGCTAAAGGTATACCTTTGGAGATATGCCTTTTGGCAGGCATATCTCCCTGTTTTTCCGTCGCAGAAGGTCTGTTTTCATTATTGCGACATCGCAGGGATGCCGGATACCTTTAGCGACATATCATTTTATACGCAGGGGATGCCCAAAACACAGCATCCCCCGCATAATTACCACATAATTACTGTTTGTCCGGCTCTGAATGCTCCGGCACTGGTTAAACCGTGAACTTCCGGATGCAGTTTAAGAGCGTTGCCGAAAGCTCCTGATACAGGTCCTCCTCAAACACGTTCTGCTCCATGGCGTTCTTAATGAGCAGCGGCCGGTACATCCGGAAGATCTCCTCCTGCGCATCCTTATCCCCGGCCTTTGCCTGCTCCAGCAGTCTCTCAAATCCCATCTTTCCCATCCATCTCCTTCCGTAATTTCCTGAGCACATAGTAATATGCCATCTCCGCCTGTTTCGTCTCCAGCTGGAACCGCTCCCCCAGCTGTGCAAAGGTAAGCTCCCCGTAGACCCTGGCAAACAGGATCTCCCTGTCCCGGTCCTTTAAGCGGCTTATGGCCTTTGCCAGGCGGTCGCTCTCCAACCGTGCCAGCAGCTCACCGTAGCGCTGCCAGTCCCGGAAGATAAAATCCGTATGTTCCCTGATATACGCCCGGTACTGCTCCTCAAAATCCACATGGTTCCGCTCCAGGATGTCCTCCCTGGCAGCCTCCATGCCCTGCAGCCTGTATTTCCGTTCCCAGTATTTCTTCCGCGTGTTATCCGCTGCCGCCATCAGGTATGCCGTAAAGCGGTTCTGCACGGAATCCGTCTGTTTTTCCTTCATCCTTTCGTCCTCCTGTCTTTCCACGTTCCCTTACAGACCGTGGAACCGGAGGCCCCCTTGCCGGATGACTGATGCGGGCTTTGACCGCAAATATAAAAGGGCATTTACCCGCCCGCAGGCCCGGATAACCGCCCTTTTTCTCCAAATTGATGTTTTCCTCTAAAAAGTAGCGTAAAAAACTACCATACAGGGTGCAGAATGCCCCCTGAAATGCTATGATTTTTTTAACGAAACTCCCCTGCCGCTGCCCGGCTTATGACCATTCCCCAATGCCTGCCATGCGTCCTCTCCCATGGCACAAAAAGACACCCAAATAAGACCCTGATGAACCATGTTTTTTTTGTTCACCAGATGTCTGGGTGTCAGTAGTTCATCACACTACCTTTTAGTGTGTCTTTACCATTTTTACTTTTACCAGGTATGGCAATACACTACTATCAGAAGGTGATTAGAATGTCTTTATTGATTAAAGATGCCCGCGTTTTCAGCGCCGCCCTAAAGAGGGCAAGGAAGGAGCGGAAGCTCACACAGGCTGAGTGCGCGGAGCTGCTCGGCCATTCCGTTTCCTTCCAGAAGGATCTGGAACGCTGCCGCTGTTCCACAAGCATTGAGGGGTTTTTCCATATCTGCAGGACGCTCGGCATATCCGCAAACGACTTAATCTTCCAGGATGGACATGACAGGACGGGATCTGCATACCAGACACTGCTGCGGCTGCTCCCTTTGTGCGATGATAGAACCCTTGCCGCCCTTGCAGCCGCAGCATCCGTACTTACGGGGACAGACCCTGAGAGCCTGCCTGCAGAGGCTTCCGAAGAAATCCCTGACAGACAGGCATAGCAGAATGCCTAAAAAAACAGAAAAGCCTGCCGTCCAGATTCCTATCTGTGCCGCTGGCTTTTCTGTACTGTTTCATGGGAGGCTGCCTCCCGTGCCTATGATGATCTAAGTTTCAGCTAAATGATCTACAGATATTTTATGTCCCGCTGCCGGGACAGATTCCCCTTAATCTATACAGGGAGCTATCTCCCTGTCTCTTGTATAAATGATGTTCTTTGGGCTGTGGCGCTTGCCTGCCCGTTAAATTCCCCTTTCACTATATCAGGTATTGTTGTTTCTGGCATTTTCCAACAAACGCCTTCCCTTTGAAACTGCCCTGCCGGGTTCCCTTTTAACGTTTGTGCATTAGAAATCACTCATAATAATCCAACTGGTGGAAATTATTAGGGAAAATGTAAAATTCCGTCCCCGTTTTCCCATCTATCTGCTTCCAGACAATCACCTTATATGTCAAGGATGTGTAAGTCTGTGTCCCACCATCCTCATAAACCTTTTTAACCGGAATCAGCAATAGAAACACCGCTATTACCGCAAAAACAATAATGAGTTTCTTTTTCACGTCATGCCTCCTGAAAAGTTAATCTGTGAATCTCACTTGTTGTATTTATGCCCTCGCATCAAACCCGTCCTGCACTTCCATCCCGGAATTGATCTCCTGCCTTGCCGCATGGTACGCGCCATAGTAGGCAGCCTTCAATGCGCCATGCACTTCCGTCTCCGCCTTCGACTCCTTCTCATGCCAGCCCACGCCTGCGGTGTATGTAAGGATTTCGTCACCGTTTTCATCATACACATGGACTCCTCCGCCAGACTGGAACTCGGCTTCATACGGCTCGCCAAACAGGATGCACAGCCACCTCCTGTCCGCCTCCTCTATCTGCTTCATGTTTTCCATATCGCCGGACATGGCCCGGTTCATTCTGCCGATCAGCGCCGCCCTGTCCGGCGCGACTTTGGCGACCTCGCTTTTCCGCAGGGCGAGGAACTGATTCCCCATATAGACATTCTGCGCCGCATCCTCTTTGGCAAGCGCAGTAATCTTCTTCTGGAGGGAGTCCGTCAGCTTCCAGCCTTTCTTGGAGGATGCCTTTCCCACTGCCGTGCTATTCGCTTGATGGCTTTTTGCTATTCCTGTAATATCCATTTCAATCATCCTTTCACTGCTTCCCAGAAAATTGGGCATCTATGAACACAGCACTCCTAAAAGTGATTTGTACCTTTCCGTTTCATTTTCTATATCTTCGGCAGTAACACCGTAATACAAATATATCTTCTTAAACAGTTTCCTTAACTGTTTCATGGTTT
The DNA here is from genome assembly GCA_910584865.1 of uncultured Acetatifactor sp. Taxonomy (GTDB): domain Bacteria; phylum Bacillota; class Clostridia; order Lachnospirales; family Lachnospiraceae; genus Acetatifactor. The sequence continues at coordinate 17,629 of CAJUCE010000052.1, read as the reverse complement.
TCTCATCCCCGCTGAATGAACCGTCAAGCACCTGCCAGACAGTTTCCACCCCTATCCGCATACGGTCATTCTCTGCCCATTTAATCTCATATATGTGGAAATCTATGGGGAAGATTTCATCTGCAATTTCCGCCGCCCTATCGCACCGCTCCTGAATCTTCCCACAAAATGCTTTCAATGCTTCCATATCCTCCCCGTCCGGTGGCTCCAAGTTTATCAGCTCTCCCAACAAATCTGGGCGGTGGCGCATGATAAGGGATGCCTTTAAACTCTTCCTCTGTTCCAGATAATTATGAGACTGCTGAGAAACTTCCACAGCGCCATGCTCCCGTTTCAGCCACTCCACAACTTCCTCCAGCGTATGGGGATTGGCAATGATCCTCTTTTTTATCCTGTTCCTCTTTATTTTTCGGAAATAATTCTGTATGCGTGTTGTGAATTTTACCTTGCCGCCTTTTCCTGCAATAAAAATACTTGTCGGCCCGTCTGCTCCACCTATAATGGATACACCGCCTGCGCCCTTACCCATATCTACATCTCCTATTCCTGCTCCCCGATTTCCCTATCCGCCGGATATCGGGAAAGCCTGCCCTGTCCTCCTGTGCCTTATCGCTAATCAGTTCCCCTTTTCCATAATTGAAAGCCACTCCTTATACTCCGAGAGTGGATTCATGGATACAGCTTTCTTGATATAATGCAAAGCAAGCTGATGGGAGCCCGGCGGTGTCAAAGGCGTAAACACATAATATGCTGTCAAAAAACTCAGATGCGCCGCCCTAACGGTATCCCCGCTTTCTTCATAATAGTGTAATGATGCCAGTAAAATGAAAAAGAGATTGCTTTTATCAAAGTCAGACGCAGAAGCATAGAAATCGTCCAAATCCCCACTGCCCATTTCCATCACGATACCTTTTTCGATAACCGGCTCTGAAAAATCAATCCTTATACCCATATCCACTATCCCCCATGATGCCTTGTCAGCAATATACAGCAAGAACTTTCCCTGTCTTAATTCCCGTTATCTCCATGTCAAAAATATCCTTTCTACAGCATATTGAAGATATGATACTGCGGAAATTCGTCCCTTCACTAAATCCCGAAATGTATCATAAACTTGTTCCTGTTAATCGCATCATTTACTTTATCCGCTAATTCCCTCAGATGAATATCCTTGTTGATTCGCCTGTCTGACAACACGATTTCTTGAAAACCCGATAAGGACTCAGGCGGTATCAATGTGATTCCCCACCTCGCAAGTCCAAATTCAGGACGGTCAAGGCTATGGAAATAAGTCTTTAACAGAACCAGTTTATCCCACCAGTCATCTATATAAGCATCATCAATACATATACACTGATATTTCTCTGGAGTATAGGAATACTCCTGCGTTTCCCCTATATCCTCAATTATACCAAATTCTGCTGTCAGCATATCTACCTGTCCCCTTATCAAGGCATCTTCCCCTACAGCAAGTGCCTATGTATTTGCCATCCTGTTCTGCCCGCTGTCATATCAAATTCCGATAAAGGTCAATCAGGAGGCAGGCACCCTTTCAGGTTCACTATGCCGGTCACATCATAATATTCATCGCTGTACTGTATCCTACTGTCATCAAAGCCCTTTTGCACGGATTTGACATATTCAAATGGATTCTCCATCGGCAATAAACCCAATCTTTGTTGAAGCAGGTTTCCTGCTGCTTCCTGCTCCTGTGTCAAAATCATTTTTTCCTTCGCAATGTGTTCGTCAAACTGTTCTCTGTTCATCCATACAATTTGCTCCACTGGATTGGCAGTGCCGCAAGCCAAAACCAGACGGATAAAATCTTCAAAATTTGCTGCCAGCGGATAAACATTTCGATCTGCACAGCTTTCTGGATTACAGGCAAATACCATCTCTCCATACTCTGGTAAAAAACAATACAGAATACACCCTTCAAATCCTATTGACTCTGCATTGACAGGATAACAAAAGTATGGGGTAGTAATAACTCCTGGTTCTAAACCTAAAAGCCCTTTATCGATGGACAGTGCCATATATTTTTCGTAAACTGTTCCCATCAATGCACCTCCGTGAATTTCAAATCTTTATTTATAAGCAGTTTTCCAGCTTCTCTAAAAATGCAACATAAAACTCTCTTTCTTTGATCTGGGCCTGTTGGACTTCTATGCTCTTTGGAACATATGCTCTTGGATGATCCAAGTCATAAAGCGCCTGCTCCGTTGCCCGGATAGCAGATTCCACTGTACTTCCCAAAATATCCAGATTCTCCGTTTCCCCTTTCAGTATTTTGTTACATCTCTGTACCATCATCTGTGATATATGGCTCATCATTCCGTTGCCCCGGATTCCCAGGCCATTCGCATTTACTTCTTTTGCCGCTTCCATCCATGCATCCTTTACATCCTGCGGGGCATTGGGGCCAACCATATCAAAGGCTTTTTCATCATGATCTTTTGTTTTATCCTGTTCCGCCTTTTCCGCTATTGTCTCCATAAATCCCACAGCCACGGCTTCCGCACTTTTTTCTGCCTTTCTCGCCGTGTACCCTATCACCGGATATCCTGTTGTTCCTATTCCATTTACGCTCATTTTTCAAGTCCTCCATTATTGTCATTTTTATTGCGGCTCATCTGTCATTCAGAGCCGCACCTGCTCTCTCGTAATAAGTCCGAGCAGTTTATTCCTTCATGTAAACATACAGCCTAACTTCCCCTGTCAAACTTCATGACCAACACCTCCCTTCTGCTTATAACACGAGACAGCCCTCAAAAAAGTTTCATACACCCCCTCTATCGTTCAGAGCCGCCCATAAGTCCGGGCATTCCGCAGGGGCAAGGTTTTATGCGCCTCTGCGGAATAGGGTGTAAAGATTATATTTTTATATCCAGTGAGCTACCTGATTTCTTCAAGTTCGCCTCCACAGATTCCCTCGTGATGTCGTCCAATGCCCCAGACGGAACCGGCTTTCCGATTTCCCAACTTGAATCAGCTTTCCTTGCAGCATCCAGGAATGCCCGCCGATATGTCCGCTCATACTGCTCCATAGTATATCCCGCCGCCAGCCGATCATCTTTCTTCGTCTGCCTGTACAGATTGTCATACACATCCCTGCGCTTTGTCGTATCGCCATTCAGAACACCATTTTCACGCAGAAACTCTTTCTTCGTCAGTTCAAACATCTCATCCTTGCTGCTCTCCGAAATGGAAATGATACGCTTCTGGCGGTCTGCATTTTCTTCTGTCACCACAAGTCCGGCAAGCCCGTTTCGGGGATTGATGATATCTCCGTCCTTGTCATAACATTTCATAGAGTTTTTAATGCACTGGATATTTGTGTACATCGCACCATTTCCATTCTGCATCATTTCTTTTATCGCCGCCTTATACTGCTTGCTGTTCGTATCAATGCCAGCCGCCTTTAACTGCGCCTGTATGGAACCGCTGTTTAACTGCGACAGCTGAAAGCTGCCTATACTGCTCATACCCTTTTTGCTTTTTGTCCCAAACATACTCTGAAACAAAAAACTGTAATCCGTGATTTTCGACATACCATCATCCTCCTTGACTTAATATTTTTATGCTGTTTTGCCCTATTCGTATATTTTACCGCTTCATAAAAATTTTCGGCAGATGCACCCCGAATTCCAACCCGGACTGCACCAAGTGACTATAAATTGCACGAAATAACTATAAAGTTTATAACATTACCACTGCCCGGAACTTATCCCCCTCACAGGAGATGGCAAAATCTCCGCCGTATTTATCCACCACTGCTTTTACGTTCATAAGGCCGACACCGTGCATCCCTCCATTGGAATCCAGCAAGATGCCGTCCGTGACCTGCACTTTTTCCGCCACGGGGTTCTTTACGGAAAAGATCAGCTTCCCGCCCTCCTGCACCAGCTTGATGTTTATGACAGCTTTCCTCCCTGCCCGCACGACCTTCACACACTTCCTATACTGTATCATCCTTTATAGTCCCCACAATAGCATCATCCCGGATTCTTTTTGATGCCAGCATATAAATCGCATTGATTACAAACAGCACCATTACAATGTACCCTAACAGCGTCCACATTGGGAAAACAGAGAGGAACTCCATTACGGATACATCCTGCATGAAGCATTGCACGAGGCAGACAATAACGAGCAAGGGCAGCCCGATCAATATTGGCCTTATCGACAGGAGAAAACCCTCCAGCCCAAGCAGCCGCCGGATACCCCTTTCGTCCACGCCCACCGAGCGGAGCATGGCAAATTCTTTCCTTCTCTGGCTTAAGCTGTTCAGGATTGCTGAAAGCGCCGAAGATATCCCCACAATTCCAAACAATGCTGCAAGGCTGCATACGACCAGCATTGTTGCCCTGGTCATCCTTCCACGGGTTCTCATACGCTCTGTTTTACTGGAAGCGGCAAAGTCACTGCTGCCCAGATAAGCACTGCATATCTGCTCCGCTTCCCTCTGTATCTGTTCATCCATGCCGTCTGGCACAGCATAATTTACATAATTCCTGTAATTATAGATCTTCATCTCCTCACAGAAATTCCCAATAATGGCATAATACTCTTCCATCGGCACAATAACCGGCAGTGTATAAAAAGAAGGGTTAAGACCGATCTCCGGCATGGAAGGAAGGACTGCCGCCACATCCAGCACAAATTCATAGTCCCCCTGCACGTCATCCGCATATTTCTCCGTCAGTTCTATCTGCCTTCCCTGCCCAATGTTCAGATAGGGGATTGTCTCCTGCATTGCCTCATGCCCCCTTGCATCGGGATTTTTTACCACGCTGTTCACGATGATGGCGGAAGACTCCGGTGCGGTCTCTACACCCGCCTCCCGCAGGCAGTTTTGGTATGCTTCCGCTTCGATCCCCACCAGCACACAGGGGACACGGCTGCGCCCGTCCCTCTGCACAATATAGCCGCCTGCGGCATCAAAGCCCCCTGACTGGAGGAATTCCGCTGACTGGTCACTTTCGGAAAGCCACACGGCACAGCTCGCCATTGCATAGACAGCCATCTCCTGCGCCCCCTGCACCGCTCCCAGTTCAGCAAGAAGCGTATCATCTATCCGCTCCCCTGTCCTCAGCGTGACATTCACATTAAAATGGTTATCCCTCTCTGCCTGCGCATTACTGATATCGGAAACCGTAAAAACTGCAAGGAACCCAAAGGCAAGCAGCATACACAGGGAAAGCGTCACCATGCAGGTATGGTACAGCTTTTTCCCTGCATTGATTGAATTTGCCGCAATCTCCCCAAGAAACCCAAAGTGCCTTGTTAGAAAAGGATGCCCTTTCGTCTTCTTTATGGATATGCTGTTCTGCTCCCCGCGCACCGCCTCTATGGGTGAGAGGCCGGACATCTGCTTCGCCGGTCCATATGCAGCAAAAAGGACAGTTGCAAAAGAAATAACCGCTGCCATGAATGCCGCCGCAGGGGAAAAGACCACCTCCATCCTGCTGCCGAATACCTCGCCGGCCATATCAGAATAAACCGACAGGATGCCGAAAGAGAACAGGTATCCCAAGGCCATTGAAAACAGTATCGGGATAACTGACAGGATACAGGCTTCATAAAGAACCGTCCGGCCTATCTGTTTCGGCCCGGCCCCTACAGACTTTAGGATACCGAGCTGACGGATCTTCTGCCTTGCAGAAATACCAAATGCGCCCCGGATGATATAAGCAAATACCGCCATAGAAGCGCAAGCCGCAAGCAGAAGCCCCATGAACAGCTTAGGCACGTCACTCTGGAAGAACTTTCCGGGTGCATAGACACCATACCACCCAAGCAGTAAGGAATTGTAACGGCATGGATAGTTACCATATTCGTCCTTCGGAAGTCTGGCTGCCTCCGCAATCTGAGGAACTATCTTATACACTTTTCCCCGCTGTTTCATCTGCAGGTAAACCACCACTTCGCTTCCCGGCTCCAGCTTATCCGGCTCCAGCCATCCATAGGCAAGGTATCCGCCATAGCCGGATGACACAGACACATCCAACTCCCCCACAATGGTAAGGCTTTCCTCACTCTTTTTCGGTTCTTCTTCCGCATCGCTGGTTATTTCCAAAGCAAGCGTATCTCCAATACCATATGCCGGATTCTGCAAAAAGAAATCCTTGCTGACCACAATTTCACCGGAAGCCTGCGGGATACGCCCCCGTAAGAGCATATTCTTTTCATACATGGCATCCCAATAGTTGCTGTCACAGTTCTGTATCAGGAGATACGGCAGTGCAGTGCCTTCCGGCAGGAATCCCGTCTGGTTATCCCCCTTGACAAGGATTTTCTCCACACTTCCATTATCCCTGATCACGGCAAGCCGGTCTGCCGGAACACCCATAAGCTCCGCATCCCAATCCCCGGCAACATAAACCTCCTGCTGCACCATCTGGTTCCAGAAACTCTGCGCAAACACAAACAGGGTGCATAAAAAAGTGGAAGCAATCAAAACTGCCGCAATAATGGAAATGGAAGTCCGGCGGTTCTTCCGCACCTGGTCTAAACTATATTCCCGTATGATATTCATGGCCGCACCGCCTTATCCGAGACAATCTTCCCATCCTCTATCTTTATGATGCGGTCAGCCTCTACGGCTACACTCTCATCATGGGTAATCAGGAGGATGGTCTGCTTGTACTGGCGGTTAGACAGTTTCAGTAAGGAAATAATCTCCTCCGTATTCTTCCGGTCAAGGTTCCCTGTCGGCTCATCCGCCAGCAGGATTGCAGGCTGGTAGATCAATGCACGACCGATTGCCGCCCTCTGCTGCTGCCCTCCCGAAAGCTGCCCCGGCAGATGTTCCAGCCTGTCACCTAACCCCAATGTTTCTACAATATCATCAAACCGCTCCCTGCTTGGCTCCTTATTATCTAAAAGCATGGGCAACATGATGTTCTTTTGCACGTTAAGAGTGGGGATAAGGTTATAGAACTGATAGATAAGCCCCACCTTACGTCTGCGGTACTGCGCCAGCCGCTCCTCCCCAAGCGTCGCTATGTCCATATCCTCCACAAATATCTTCCCACTGGTAGGGCGGTCAACACCGCCTAAAAGATGGAGCAGCGTTGACTTGCCGGAACCCGACGCCCCAATGATGGCAACGAACTGTCCGCGTTCCACCTGCAGGTCTACATGGTCTAAAGCCGTCACCATCGTCTGCCCTGTCCCATACTGCCTGGTCAGGCCCTCAGTTCTCAAAATATCCATAAACAGCACCTCTCTTGTCTGGTGAAATCTGGAAGAATGCCTGTTTTTTAGGCATTCTTCTGTGTGAAGAAGATTTGCTTAGACGGCGTACTTCAGACGTCTTAGAAAATCTCTCCACATTATACTACCACCCTTATGTGCTAATTCGGTGACAATGGTAAAATTTTATGCGGAATCTTGCGCCCCCTGTCTCTGCGTTTTCTGCCGTGACCGTCCCGTTTTCTTTCTCAATGATGGATTTTGACAGGGCAAGCCCGATTCCGGCACTGTCTTTGGAAGAACCTGCACCACGGTAGAACCTCTCAAACAGATGAGGAATGTCTGCTTCGTCAAATCCCCCGCCGCTGTCCTGAATGACAATTTCTGTATTGATAGGATTATCCTGACATGAAATGCTGATGTTCCCCTGCTCTGGCGTATGCTCCATGCAGTTTTTGATGATATTGCCAAACGCCTCACTGCACCATCCAAAATCCCCGATAAGCAGAATTCCGTCAGCACCCTGTATCCCAAAGCATATCCCTTTCTCTTCCATCTGCCGGACAAATGGCTGGACTGCATCCACCAGCATCTCCTCTAAATCAAACTCCTTTTCTTCCAGTGCCAGAACGCCCGCATCCAGCTTTGACAGGGTGAGTATGAAACCGACCAACTGCCGGAGGTGGATGACCTGCCCCTCCATCCGCTTGATATCGTCCATCCCCTGTTCATCCAATGCTTTCTTTTTGAGCAGCGAAAGGGTAAGCCCTATGGATGCCGCCGGGGTCTTTAACTGGTGAGATAAGTCTGCCATATTATCCGCAAGGTTCTTCTTTGCTTTCTGCGCCTGCTCACGTTCTTCCCGCAGAAGCACCACCGCTTTATAGATGCTGTCCTCCAGGGCGGAACCCGTACCATCCTGCATCAGTGTGTCATACTGCCCCTCCATAATCCTGTCCAGATAGCCGGAAAGCGCCGCTGCCCGCTTTTCCGTCTCCCACGCTTTTGTCCTCCAGTAAAATCCAAAAGAAAGAAACATGGCCAGTATGATACAGAAAGGAACGGCATATGCTGCTGCCCCAAACCATGCCGGAATGAAAGAATATATATCCCTCCCATAGCCATACTGCCCTAAGATTTCCACCCCTGCATCCCTAAGGCCATCACCAGCCTTATATAGATGCATGACATCTCCAAGCTGCTCCGGAGCCACAGTCCCCACGGCCCCGGCCATATCCGCGATACCGTTTCTGATAAAGGTTTCCGACAGATACAGGACTGCGCTGCCTGCCAGAGCACACAGGCAGATTGAAAATGCAATTCCATACGTCAAAACCCTGTTCCCCTGCTTTTTATCCTTCATAGTCCACCGCCTTATACCCAAATCCCCGGACAGTCAGGAGCATCTTCGGCATCTGCGGATGATCCTCCACCTTCTGACGCAGGCGCTTTACCAGCGTAGTAAGCGTATTGTCATTGACATAGTTCCCATCCACATCCCACAGCTTTTCCAGAATCTGCTCACGGGCAATGGTCTGGTTCTTATGCTCCAAAAGCAGGAGAAGGAGCTGGTATTCATTCGGCGTCAGTTCCACCGGACAGTCCTTCTTATACACTTTGGATGCCTTTTTATTGATGCAGATGTCCCTGCAGTAAAGATTGTCGTCATCAGTTTTCCGCCCCCTTACCCTACGCAGCACAGCCCGTATCCTTGATACAAGTACATCCATATGGAAGGGTTTTGTCACATAGTCATCCGCGCCTACGGACAGCCCCTTTACCGTATCTTCCGCACCGTCACGCACGGTCAGCAGTATGACGGGAATGGATGTATTTTCGCTGAGATAGCTGCAGAATGTAAAACCATCCCCATCGGGCAGGTTCAAATCCAACAGGCATAAATCCACCCCTCTATCCAGATTTTTCCGGGCCTGCGCAAGACAGGATACAGCAGATACAGCAAACCCTTCTTCCTGTAAGTTCCTGCACAGGACATCCGACAGTTCCACGCTGTCTTCTACGATCAATATTTTATCCATATAGGTTCTCCTCTCTCTTTGGAAGTATGGTTTTTATTATGCCACTATTCGACCTTATCTTCAACTTTTCTTAATGGGAATACATTTTAGATGTGATCTGTTATTTGAAATATGTGATAGGAAATATTGGAAATATTACCTCTCCCCTCCCCAACTGCCAAGCGGATAATCCAGTGCGAGAGAAAATGACAGACCGCTGCGTATGGGGCGATTTCCCATAGCGGCGGTTGGCATTTGTGTCTTATTCGTCCCTAAGTTCCACCAAAACAATCTCCGGACGGTTATTGAAACGGAATGGTATGATGCTGTTTCCGATGCCACGGCTGACCACCATATTCGTGCTGCCATTTAAATATAATCCGGCATCATATTTGGGGAACAGCCCTTGATTGGGAGCAACCAATCCACCGATAAACGGCAGCCGGAACTGTCCGCCATGAGCATGGCCGCTTAATACCAAATCAACACCACAGGCTGCATATGTTTCAAACAGCTCTGGCCTGTGTGAGAGCAAAATAGTGTATCCGCTTTCATCATCAATCAGCTTCCTCAATTTCGTACTGACCATAGCGGGGACTTCACCAAACAGATCGCCTTTGACCGTAAAATCAGGATCGGCCAATCCGATGAGTGCCATTGTTTCCCCACCCCGCTCTAAATAAACTGTTTCATCCTCCAGCACGGTAACCCCGGCTGCTTCAAGCCCGGCTTTCAAGGCATCATATTGAGGACTTGCTGCTTCATGGTTGCCTGTCACATAATAGGTTGGGGCAATCCTGACAGATTCCTGTGCGAAGCGAATCGCTATCCCCACATCCGTGCGCTGGGCATCTATGAGGTCACCGGTTATCACGATGATATCCGGCCCGCTTTCAGACAGAAGCTTTAGCAGCTCTTCGTTATTTTCTCCAAATTCAGCATTATGCAGGTCTGATACCTGCGCTATCCGAAAGCCGGAAAATGCGGCAGGGATACGGCTGCCTGAAATCGTGACTGCATTCACCATCAATGCCGTATTGCTCCATGCCGTCCAGATGGTTAGAATAATCACTACACTTAATACGCATATTTTTATCAGCATTTTTTTTGTCAGTCTTTTTCTCACAGTTCCACGCCCTTTATTCCTTTTAATTGCAAAAATATAAGTCTGTTGATAACACTTATGACGATTATTCTATTGTAATCTTGATTGTGCCGTCATAGTCAGTCCCATAAAGTCCAATATAGTTTGCTCCACTCTTAAGCTGTACCGTAACACTGCCATCTCCTTTTTCAGCCAATACATTTTCCTCCAAATCCGGACCGGTATAGACCAGCCAACAAACGCCAGAAATAGTATCAAAAAAATAGTGTATTGTAATCTTGCGGCAATCGCTGCTCTTGAGATCGGTGTTTCCAACCAATATATCCTGCCCATCAAAACCATTCACAGTTGCATCATAAGTTGCCTGAAAAGCTGTATTATCCGATGTGCGTCTTCCATCGAAAAACTGATAAGGAGTGATGAGAGCATTGCTTTTTCCAATAGCAACATTACTGCCAACCCGCTCCACGCCGCTTTTCAGGCCGTCTGCCAATTTATCAAGCCCTGAACACGCTGTACAGGAGAGAAGCATTATTCCAGTAATAAGAATAACCGATCCTTTCTTGAAAAACTTCATAACTCATCCTCAATTACTGCATAAAAGTCAAAAATAATCCCAGGGCAACAATTCCAGCCATAAGCAGGCACCAAAATACACTGATGACTGTTGACGCAATATTTACAAGGCTGCGGCTTTCATTGCTCCTGACGCATATAACCCCGAGAATCAAACCTGCCACAACACAAACAATATTGACACCCGCCCAGACCATGCTTACCCCTTCCGGCAGCGTGACTTTAAGAAACACAGGGATGAGAGTTGCCAGCGGAAGGACGCTGATTACCAGCGAAACCTTGCTTAAAGTTTTCATTTTTTTGCATTCCATAATTATTTACCTCATTTCTTTTTTCCCAAATTTTATTACAGCAACCGCAAACACCAATACAAAAACCAGTACCGCAACCGGCAGAAAAGGGAACAGTGAAAATGCCATTGTGCCCGATTCCACCGTAAAGTCATGCAGGGAGCAGGATACCAGATAGCCGCTGTAGCAATAAGGATATGCTATCCATAAAGGTGTATTTGCAACCAGCACGCCGGGAATGACAAGGAGCAGGTTCAGCCCCACCGAAAGCAGCGGCTTTTCAAACAGGACCGTGATTGCCCACATAGTCCCCACGCATGGCAGCATAGTCAAAAACAGCCCTGCACACCATTTCACCAGATAGAGAACAGGCAGCGTTTCCGTCACACCCATTGTCCTTGTGGCAACGGTTCCAGCAGCTATGAACACCGCAAGGAACACAGCCATCTCCATAAGCAGATAAAATGCCAGCACACAGAATTTTGCGATAGAAAGCGAATACCGGCTGACCGGCAGGGCAAGCATTTTTAAGATACCGTTATTCCCTGTTTCCCGTCCCGCAATCATCACACAGACCACGATCATGGAAAGCGGCAGCAGATAATAGGCGTAAACCAATGCGCTTTGGATGAACATGGCCGGCCATGCGTTTGTATATTCCGGTGTAAAATAACGGCTCAGGTTCGCCACCCCGGAGGCAACCACCAGCAATGGGGCAATAAAGATCAACGGTACGATTTTTGATCGTTTTACTTTCATAAATTCAATTTTGAGAAGTTCCAAAAAACTCATCCTAAAAATCCCTCCTTATTCATAGCGCAGGTTCTTTGCCATCCACAGTCCTGTGCCGAGGAAAAGCAATGTTTCGGTAACAGCAGCTTTTGTCACCATTATGTCCGGCTGCGCACTCATGGCAACTGCAGGCTTCAGCATTATGACAAATGGATGGATCAGCAGTAGATTGGAACCCGAATTAGCCAATGCCATGCCGCTTAAGAAACCAGCAACACCAACGCCCAGCGGTATCCACATATTGGTGGAACGGGACGAGACCAGAATCATAAATGACAGGACAGGCATTGACGTAAGGAACGAGTAGCCTGCAAATCTGACCAGCGTCCCCATTTCAAACGCCCCCTGCGGCAGGTCCGCCATGCCGATCCACATAAGCGCCAGATTCTGCAAAACGACTGCCACCAGAAACATGGCCGATAAGATCAGTAACTTGCAAAGGTACATTCCCAAAACGCTTATGGGGAGCATATACATCTTTTTGACGGCGTTTCCCTTAAACTCCATATTGTAAACCATGCAGGCGGCAACTACGATGCCGAACATATTCAAAACCATGATCATGCCGTAAAGCTGGGTCAGCAGTACGTCCATCGGCGGAAGCGGAAGCCCCAGCAGTGTGTCTTTCCGCACTATGAAGTTGAGAAAGGCATAGGCCGCGCCCAGAATACCGACAGCCAGCAGTACCGGGATAACGCCCGTCCGTTTTTCTTTCCGAAGTTCAACAGCCAGTGCATTCATAGTCTCGCCCTCTGCTTTCTGGCAGCGTTGTCCTGCTCAACCATGCCAAGGAACACATCTTCCAGATTGGCATTTCCCGCCTGCCCTGCACTGTGCCGCAGTTCCTCCAGGCTCCCTTCAAACAGAAGGTTTCCATGATTAAGGATACCGATGTCATCCGCCATCAGTTCAATCTCAGAAAGCATATGGGATGAAATCATTATGGTGCAGTCGTAAAGGTCCGGCAGGGATTTTACCAGATTCCTGATCTCATGGATCCCGGAAGGATCAAGGCCGTTTGTCGGTTCATCCAGGATCAGGACAGGCGGCCTGCCTAACAGCGCACCGGCAAGGCCAAGCCGCTGCTTCATGCCCAGCGAATACTTCTTTGCCAGACGGCCTCCAAACTCCTCCAGTCCGACCAGCTCCAGTGCGTCATCGACAGAATCCCCCGGCAACCCCAAAATCCGCCGGATGATATCAAGGTTTTCCCGGCCGGTAAGGTTTGCATAAAAAGACGGCGATTCAATAAAGGAACCCACCCCTTTCAGTATGGTGATCCGGTCTTCCGGGAAATGCCTGCCGTCAATGGCAAAACTGCCTTTTGTCGGGGCTGTCAGCCCCAGCAGCATTTTCATGGTAGTTGATTTTCCCGCACCATTGGGGCCAAGGAAACCGTAAATGCTGCCTTTCCTGATGTGAAGCGAAACATTGTTGACAGAAACAAAATTTTTATATTTTTTCGTCAACTGTTCAGTGGTAATCATGTATTCCATATAAACATCTCCTTTCCATGTCTCTATGGTACAGCACCAACCTGACATTAACTTTCCCGCAGCCTTACTTTTACCTTACTTTTTTACAAAATACCTTCTAAAACAAAAAAATATGCTATAATAGCACTTGGATCATAGAATCAGCCCTTAGATTCTATAATCGGGAATCACGGAGGTGACGATTATGGATCATACATTTTTACAAAATAAAAAACTCCTGCTTGTAGATGATGAGCCTGAGCTGCTGGAAATGGTTACAACAATCCTGTCGGATGAAGGTTTTGGGAATCTTGTGACTGCGGTTTCCGTAAAGGAAGGAATTTCAGCAGTCCAAAAAGAGAAGCCTGACCTTGCCATTTTAGATGTCTGTCTGCCAGATGGGGACGGTTTTTCCCTTATGCAGCAGATACGTATATTTTCAGATGTGCCGGTGATCTTTCTAACCGCAAAGGACGAGGCCGTAGACAGGCTGTCCGGGCTGGGGTTAGGGGCGGATGACTATATTGCAAAACCATTCCTGCCACAGGAACTGCTATTCCGCATCTATGCCGTTTTGCGCCGATGCTATAAAGAAGATACACCATTTATAGCCCTGGATGGTTGTACCATCGACTTCAGCCGGGCCGAGATCCATAAATCCGGAAAAACCATCCCATTGACAGCAAAAGAATATATTTTTCTGGAAACTCTTGCCCGCAGTGAAGGCAGGATCGTGACCGTGGATACGTTATGCGAAGCCTTGTGGGGCGATAACCCCTTTGGCTACGAAAACAGCCTGAATGCCCATGTCCGCAGAATCCGTGAGAAGATTGAGACCGACCCGTCAAAACCTGTCTCCCTGATCACAGTCAAGGGATTGGGCTATAAACTAAATACAAGGAAGTGACGCTATGAAATCACTTGGAAAATATATATCAAAATATCTGGCATCCTTTGCGGGGCTTGTTCTCATACTGTTGTTTATCAATGGCATTGCTTTTGCCTGGACATTTTATGGGGTTGTAACAAAAGACTATGGCGGCTTTTCGCCGCAAAATATGTTAGAGACTGTTGCTGCATCTGCTTCCCTGGAAGGAATCCCGAATAGAACATCTGAACAGTTAAAGGACAACCATATCTGGGCTGTCTATCTGGATATGAAAGGGAACAGAATTTGGGAAGTAGATGCACCGGATGAAATACCAGAGCATTTTACCGTTCAGGATGTAGCTGTATTTGCAAAAGGTTATCTTGCAGGTTATCCGGTCTTCATCAGGAACACAAACGATGGTATGCTGATTTTAGGATACCCGCAGGATAGTTATATGAAATTACCGAGCAACTACTATTCGCTGCGATCCATCAAAATTTTTCCATTTTTTGTTATGGGAATACTGGCGGCCGATCTTGCAATCCTGTTTTGGGTTTATTATTACTCAAAACGGAAAATTCTGAAAAATGCCGAACCGATCATAACCTCGATTGTAACACTCGGAAATGGCAAGCCAGCCTCCCTTTCCATGCGCGGGGAACTGTCGGGAATAGCAGACAGTGTCAACAAGGCATCTGCCATATTAAGCAGGCAGAACCAGGCCCGTGCAAACTGGATCAGTGGTGTTTCCCACGATATACGGACACCCCTTTCCATGATCATGGGATATGCCGAACGGATTGCACATGAACAAAGCGCAGATCCCCATGTCCGCAAAGAGGCTGAAATTATCCGGCAGCAAAGTGTCAGGATCAGGGAATTGGTGCAGGACCTTAATCTTGTATCGAGGCTGGAATATGAAATGCAGCCCCTCCATAAAAGCCCTGTCAACCTGGCAGGCTTACTGCGCTCCTATACTGCTGAATTGCTCAACACGGGCCTGCCTGATAAGTATTCCATAAATATCGAAATGAAACCTGCGGCAGAAACCATTTTGTTCAATTGTGATGCCCGCCTGATCTCGAGGGCGGTAGGTAACCTTGTGCAGAACAGCATCAGCCACAACCCGGACGGCTGTGATATTGCGCTGGCTCTTGATGATACAGACGAAAGCATTTTCCTTTCCATATCAGATAATGGTATTGGCCTGTCAGCCGAGAAACTGAAAGAACTGAATGAAAAACCACACTACATGGAAAGCACCGATGACCGATTAGATTTGAGGCACGGCCTTGGACTGATTCTTGTCCGCCAGATTGTAGAGGCCCATAATGGAATCATGCAGATTGAGAGCGAAGAACAGAAAGGCTGTACAGTTATTTTACATTTTCAGATTGACGGAAAACATTAAATCACTGCTTCTCATCCCATCTCCCTGAACGCGCCAGACATTCCTCCCACAAGGCTCCACTGGCGCTGCATATAGGATTTCAGATTTTCCGTGCTTTGCTTATATTATCCCTTCTGCCACAGCAGCATACTGTCTTGAAACGTAACTGCCAGTTTCCCATTGTCTTTCAGCCATGAAAGGTAAGAGCGCACCGTACTGCCCACTAACACATACTGCTCAAAATTCATAGAAAGCCCATAACCTTTGAACAATTCCTGCAAAATATTTTCAAAGCAGATTGGCTCCTTACAGATGGATAAAATCCTGTCCGCCACTTCATGTACCTTATCCCGGTTGTAACGGACAAGTTCCTTTATATCAGCAGACGCTTCCGCATGGGCGGGAACGAACACAGCCGCCTCCATCCCCTCCACCTTATCCAGTGTTTCCAGATAAGCACCCACGTCATAAATGAAAGAAACAGCATACTTCTCCAGCGTCTCCCTGCTGCTGATGCAGTCCGCAAGGAACACCACGCCGTCCGGCATACGGAATCCAACCATGTCAAAGAAATGCCCCGGAAACAGTATCACTTCAATCTCTTTCGGAAATCCTGCATCGGAGAAATCTGCCACATTGCTCTCCTGCGCCATCAGGAACTTATGCCGTAAATCCTTACACGGATAACCGCCGTAAAGGAAGGACGGCTCCAGCACCGGATATTTCGTAAAAGCCGCCTCTATCCCACTGGAATAGACCTTGCATCCTGTCTGCCCCTGCAAGTATTTGTTTCCGCCGATATGGTCTGCATTGGAATGGGTATTCAGTATGGCGGTCAGATGCCAGCCGTTCTTATCCAAAATCTGCCTTACCTTCCTCCCCGCATCCTTATCATTCCCACTGTCAACCAGATAGACATTATCCTTGTCCGGGACATAGACACCGATCTTTGCCGGGCAGTTTATGTAATAACATTTCTCACTGACCTGTACCAATTCGTACATTTTTCATTTCCTCCTCGTTTTTCATTCCATCTCCTTTTACTTCGGCAGAATACTGTTCCCGCTAAAGTAAAAGCATCCACTGGATTATACCACAGAAAATCTTCTGTTTTTTATCGGATGGCATGAAACGACTATTTTTCGGGGACGAAAAGCACAAAACCACTTCATCTACCCGTAACCCTTTCCTTGATTTTATCTCAGCAATGCCATGCTTCCAGTTAATTTGTTGACTTTCTTTTTTGCCCCGCAGATGGCAATCCCAAAATAATTCAGTTCCGTTTCGGAAACGACCTTCATCTTCTCGATAAACTCATCATAGGTCTTGCACCCCTGCGCCAGATCAGAGAAATCCACTACTGTCAGATCCGAAAATTCCGGCTCATACAGTCTCTCACGGATAGCCTTGATTATCTCCACATTCCCCTTTAGAATCGGCACAGGAAATTCAATAATCCCCAAATGCCCATTGCCAGTTTTGTCATACACATCTGCACCCACAACTTCCGGCATCTGCTTTCCAAGCGTAATACCCATGATAGCTGCCGTGTTTGCAATAATGCCAAGCGGCAGGTTCTCGTCAATCACCATGACACATTTTTCATTCTGTAAATCCATTTCTTAATCCTCCTTCTTTTTGGAGGATTTCTCCTCCTGTTTTTGGGAGGATTTCTCCTCCCTTTTGATAGCAGCGGTAAAGATAAATTCTGATAAATCCCGCTTGCTTATATTTCTCCGGCAGTTCTTCCGTTTCCGGGATATCTGCCAGTATTTTTTTAATGCTATTTATTTTTGAAAATTGCAGAATATCTTCCAAGTCCGCATCCTCCGGCAGATTTCCGTCCGGCAGAAACAAAAGCCCGCTTTACTTTACTTAAGGATAATCCTTCGGGGAACCGCCATAAATGGCACAT
>CAJUCE010000051.1 GCA_910584865.1 uncultured Acetatifactor sp. | reverse complement strand
GACCCGGACAGATTTTTTCTTCCCTGCACTTTCATTGTTGGTCGGCGTAAGTCCGACCCATGAGCATAAGTGTTTCGCCGAAGGAAAATAGGGAGCGGCGAGCGCAAGAATGAGTTCTTCAAGCTCTGCTTTCCGGGATTCAAGGTCTTTATAATGGCCTTTTATCACTTTTAGTTTGCCAGCCTGCTGCGGGGTGATGAAACCGTCAATGGCATCGCGTAGTTCAGGAAGTTTCTTTTTCAAACTTTTGAAAACAAGGGGTTCAAGGTCAAAAGAAGTATCTGAGGGATTTTCCAAAATTTTATCCAGTATCGCCTGGGCAGATTTGCCGAAGGTGTCCGAGACAACGTTTCCCAACTGGATATTAGAAACCGTGAGACAGTTCTGCAGCTATGAAAAGACTGGAAGACATGAACCTGGTGGACGATTTCCTGGCGCACAGCCTGACAGCCCACAAAACCTATGGAGAGGAAGCATCCCGATATATTACAGGAACCGCTTCGCGAACCCTGTAATCACGTATCCTGGAGTGTATCTTACAGCGTAAGATACGGCATCTGACGGTGGTACCCCAGAAGGTTTGGTATGGGGAAGAGCCGGAAAGCCACGGCGTACGCCTGGATGTTTATATGGACGAGGAGGACGGGGAGCTTTTCGACATGGAGCCGGACAAATAATGCGTCGGGCTGATCCTGTCGGAAAAGGTGGACTTATGGAATCAATGCAACAGCATACCGGCTTATGAATGGAGTACAAGGAGGAGAAAATGCAGTACACAACTACTTATCGTTCACCTGTGGGTGGAATACTGCTCGCATCGGATGGCACCGGCCTGACAGGGCTCTGGTTTGAGGGGGAGAAGTTTTATGCGGACGGCCTTGACCCGGAACATCTGGAAGAAAATCATTCCATGGAAAAAGAAGTTCCTGTTTTTGAAACCGTGAAAAAATGGCTGGATATCTATTTTTCCGGCAGGGAGCCGGATTTCATGCCGCCTGTGCATATGGCGGGAACACCGTTCCGGCTCAGTATATGGAAGCTTCTGCGTCAGATTCCCTATGGGGAAACTGTCACCTATGGAAAACTGGCAGAAATGGCAGCAAAGGAAAGGGGGATCGCCCGTATGTCCGCACAGGCGGTAGGCGGCGCAGTAGGGCATAACCCGATATCTGTCATCGTCCCCTGCCACCGTGTGGTAGGTTCGGACGGAAGCCTGACAGGATATGCGGGCGGTTTGGATATAAAAGCGAAACTCCTTTCTCTGGAAGGGGCGGTTCTTCCTGCTTGTAACGATATTTTACCGGGGCGGGAGCCTGCTCCCCCGCATTATCACACATTACGCTATTAATTCCCTCAATACTTTTGCAAGTGAGGCGGGACTCACAGCGGAAAAGCAGATTATTCATGGTTTCATTATGATATTTATAGCTGTGGCCTACACTTTAATCCTAACGAAGACGCTTCCGAAAAGCCGACAGGAAAACGGGAATGAATCAGCCTGAAGCAAAGCGCGGGACATGGTGGGAGTGCGTGGGATTGAACCGGCTTCCTAGGTATGCAGAAGAAAAACAGGATAAAATATTACCATAAATTAATCAGATTTTCCATGGAAACCCGGAATCACATGATATATAATCAGATAATTCTTTGAAACGGTGCACCGTCGCATTCATTTCTTTGTAATGCGTGCTTGATGTTCGTGCCAGGACGAGGCGGAGGAGGGAGGCGATGCGGTGGACACGCCTGCCGACGGTGCTGTGTGCCGGTGGCACACGTTCAGCATGGAGCGGAGCATAGACCAACGCAGTACTGGGATGGACAGCGAGTGCTGATTACCCCAGGAATAATGCAATGGGGTAGTAGGTACCTGGCAGGAAACAGGAGCAGAAGGCAAAAGAAGGAGGACAGAAACTCCTGGTGAAAGCAGGCAGAAGGCAGGAAGAAAGCAGGAGGCAGAGTGATGAAATATACAATGGACAAGGCCCCCATGGGTTGGAACAGCTACGATTATTATGACACAACTGTCAACGAGGCCCAGGTGAGGGCAAACGCTGATTTTATGGCGGCTCATTTAAAGGATGCCGGATGGGAGTATGTGGTGGTGGACATTGAGTGGTACGCCAAAGATGCAGGAACCATGCGGGACAGGTACCAGTACATACCCTTCGGGGAGGAAGAGATTGATGAGTACGGGCGGCTGCTGCCGGACGAAAACCGCTTTCCCTCGGCGGCAGGCGGGAAGGGTTTCGGACCCCTGGCGGAATACGTGCACAGCCTGGGGCTGAAGTTCGGCATCCATATCATGCGCGGAGTCCCCAGAATTGCGGCCCATCAGCACATGCCTATCCTGGGGAGCAGCGCAACGGCCAACCAGGCGGCGGATCCGTCTTCCATCTGCGGGTGGAATCCGGACATGTACGGGCTGCGGAAAAATGCGGAGGGCGCCCAGGCCTATTATGATTCCATTATCAGCCTGTACGCCGGGTGGGGTGTCGATTACATTAAGTGTGACGATATCTGCAACACCAATGTGTATCCCCACAATCCTTACTCCGCCGCCCATGAGGTGGAAATGTTGCATGCGGCTATCAAGAAGAGTGGCAGGGATATCGTGCTGTCCCTCTCCCCGGGACCGGCGTTGATCGAGAAAGCCTGGCATTATGAAAAATACGCAAATATGTGGCGGATTACCGACGATTTCTGGGACAGGTGGGATTTGCTGCGGAACATGTTCGACAGATGTGAACTGTGGCAGAACCATGTGGCCCCCGGCTCTTATCCCGACTGCGACATGCTTCCCCTGGGGAAACTGGGAGGAGGCTTCGGGCACGGAGAGTGGGACACCAATTTCACCAGAGTGGAGCAAATTACCATGATGACGCTGTGGTGCGTCTTCGGCTCGCCTCTGATGGTGGGGGCGGAACTGACGAAACTGGACGACTGGACGCTGTGGCTGCTGACCCGGAAGGATATCCTGAAACTGGTTTCCAATGAATATGTAGGAAAGCAGTTTGAGAAAAAGGAGGACTATGCCGTCTGGAGCTGCCTTAACAGGGAAACCGGGGAGATGTATCTTGCCTTTTTCAATTTCCGGGAAGAGGAGCAGCAGATTTCCTGCGTTCTGGAGGAAGTGGAGCAGCTTGCGGGCAGGACGGCAGGCATCCGGAGGGCCGCAGAGCTTTGGAGCGGAACGGACAGGGAGGCAATGGAGGGCGTGCTAACGGATGCGGTGCCTGCCCACGGAGCCAGGCTGTTTGAATTGCAGGAAACGTGAAGTAAATAAGGCAGGCGGGTATCTTCGGAGGAAAGGGAGGCAGCATGACATAAGGTCTCCGACGGTGAAAAAGCAAGACGGCAATGTCTTTCAAGGCCCCCGCCGGACGGAAGAGGGCGTCTGTCCATACAGTTCTTTGAAGGCACGGTTAAACAGCTTTTGGTTCGTGAATCCGTTAGATGCCATGATTTCCCCCACGGGGGTATCGCTGTCCAGAAGAGCCTTGTATACATGGGAAAGGCGCACCTCGTTTAAGTAGTTCAGATAGGACATGCCCATATTCTTTTTGACGAACCGGCAGAAGGATTCTTTTCCCAGGCCAAGCCGGGCGGCAACGTCCCCCAGGGAGACGGTTTCCCGGAAATGCTCCTCCGTGTAGGTGATAATGGTACGTATCCGTTCCATGGTTAAAATGTCTACAGGCGCGGACAGATTCGCCGCGTTTACGGAGAAATTGCGGAAAAGGTGAGCCAACAGCTGCAGGACGATTCCCTCGGCTTCCATCATAAAGACCGGCGTGTCTTTCATGTAAAGGAGCACCAGTTCTTCCGCAAAGCTGCAGACCTCCCGGTATTCGGGAAGCAGGGATTCATCCGCGCAGCCGGGGAGACAATGGAGCTGGCGCAGCGAGATGTCCGGAAGATAGTTTTCCAACAGCCTTTTGGACAGATGGATGTTGAGGAACATGGATGTCTTGTTCCGGCAATAGGTGCTGTGTATTTGGCATGGGTCTATTACGGCCAGTGTGCGCTGGGGGAGCAGATGATTTTCCCCTGCAATCCGGAGGGTGATTTCCCCGTTGAGCGGGTACAGCAGCTCCAGCTCTTCGTGCCAGTGCAGCGGGAAATAGCCGCCGGGAGTGGTGGCGAACCGTATCAGGATTCCCATGGGGCTCAGGGAGCGGATTGTTTTATGGTAGGGATGCTGCATGATTATTTCGTCTCCTGTGGAATATTGGCGGAACTCTGCTTTGGTATCGGCTTGCCTGCACCAGTCGCTAAGCGACGACGGCTTGTTCATCCTGGCAGCACTTAGCCTCGGGTTTTCTGCTTTCGGGATGGTATAGTCCCACTATATAGCAGGATATGGAAAAAGTCAATATCGACTTAAATCAAGTCAACATTGCTCCTTTTTCAAAAGTCTGTTTACAGCTAGAATATAGTTGTAACAAGGAAACAGAGGCAACAGGAAAAAGGAGTGGAAAATTATGAGTATCGTTAAAATCAAAAAGAGCATTGCAAAATACCTGGAGAGACATGGTGCTGAACTCATATGCAGCTTGGCCATGCTGGACGGCAACGCGGATTCCTTCGGAGCCTATCTTGAGGATTATCTTTGTGTAAGAGGGCAGGCATGACAGTGGGATGATATCCCGGTATGATATGCTTACAGAGGTTCCCTGTACCGCGGCAGGCTGTGCCGGAAGCTGCGGGCAGGGATTTTTTTGTCCTGTCATACCCGCAGGCCGGCTGTCATTTCGGTTCTTGACGTGGGCGATTGGTGCGGATGTGGGAACTCAGGAGGCTTTTCCTGTTGTGGCGGAGTTTCTGAAATGGTTCCTGCTGATAATGCTGTTTTTGCCCCTTGGGAGCCGTTTTTTCATGTTGTAAGCCGGATGGGGGAGCCGGTATGGCGGAAAAGGTGGATTCTTGCGGGAAATTTCGTAAAAATGAGGAGATTTTGGGATTTTCTATGGAAATCCGGAAGCGCCTGGCTTATAATTAAGATAATACACTGTGCCTCGCATCATTTTTACTCTGCTGCCCATGAGTTGGAGGCATGGGCAGAAATGTTGACAGATGGACAGTATGGAAAACGGAAAAATTTCGGAAAATAAAGAAACGGGAGATAGAGGATATGGCGGGATATTTATTTGTACATTTTATCGGGGAAGGGCAGGACGGCGAGCAGATATACTTTTCCCTTAGCAGGGACGGCTTTCACTGGCAGGATCTGAATGACGGGAAACCGATTCTGTATTCTCGGAAAGGTGAGATGGGCGTCCGTGACCCCTATCTGGTGCGCAGCTCCGGAAACGGGAGATTCTACCTCATCGCCACAGATCTGCGGATCCAGGCAGGCAAGGGATGGGCAGCGGCCCAGGAAGAGGGGAGCCGTGACCTGATAGTATGGGAATCCCCGGATCTGATCCACTGGAGCGAGGAGCGTTCCTGCCGGGTGGGGATACCGGAGGCAGGCTGTGTCTGGGCGCCGGAGGCGGTGTACGACAGGGAGAAGAAGGCTTTCCTGGTCTTTTTCGCCTCCATGGTGAAAAGCGGCGGGGATAAAGCGGCAAAACAACGGATTTACGCCGCCTATACCAAAGATTTCCGGGAATTCTCGGAGACCTTCCAGTACATGGAGCGGGAAAACCATGTGATCGACACTACCATACTGGAGAGCGGCGGGAAATACTACCGTATTTCCAAAGATGAGACGGAGAAAGTGCTGATCCTGGAGGAGGCAGACGCTCTTTTGGGGGAATTTACCAGGATTTCGTCGCCGGTTCTGGATGCCCTGAAAGGGGTGGAGGGACCGGAAGGGTACCTGCTGCCGGACGGGAAGACCTGGTGCCTGATTGTGGACCGTTTCGCGGAGGGAAAGGGGTATCTGCCCATGGTGACGGATGACTTGTCCTCCGGAGATTTCCGTATCCTGGAGCCGGATGAATATGACATGGGACATGCGAAGAAGCGGCATGGAGGCGTACTGGCCGTCACGGATGAGGAGTATGAGCGGCTGTGGATGCAGTTCGGCGGGACAAATCCGGTGGCGGAGGGGCTGTATGCGGATCCGGATCTTCATTATGAAGACGGACTTTACTACATCTATCCCACCACCGACGGTTTCCCCCACTGGTCCGGAAATGAGTTTTACGTCTTTACCTCTGCTGACGGACGGCATTTTCAGCGGAAGGATAGAATCCTGGACGTGGCATCGGAACAGGTGCCCTGGGCAGTGGGCAGCGCCTGGGCGCCCTGCATGGCAAAAAGGGGAGGGAAGTATTGCTTCTATTTCTGCGCCAAAGATGCCGAGGGTACCTCCTGCATCGGCGCAGCGCAGGCGGACACGCCGGAAGGGCCCTTCCATGCCATGGCGCAGCCCATGGTGACGATGGATATGATGCGCAGGAACTGCATTCCCATGGGCCAGACAATTGACCCTTCCCTCTATGAAGAGGACGGGGTATGGTATCTGCTTTTCGGAAACGGTCATGCCGCCATGGCCAGGCTGCGGGAGGACATGCTTGGGATTGAGGAAAATACTCTGCAGACCATAGAGGGACTGACGGATTTTCGTGAGTCCGTCATCCTGCTGAAACGGGGCGGGCTGTACCATTTTACATGGTCCTGCGATGATACAGGAAGCGAGGACTATCATGTGAACTATGGTGTGTCCGAAACCATGGGCGGCCCGGTAGAGTTCCGGGGGACCATTCTGGCAAAGGACGCCTCCAAAGGCATCCTGGGGACCGGGCACCACAGCATCTGCAAGCTTCCGGGGGAGGACAGGTACTTGATTGCCTACCACCGCTTTGCCACGCCTTTGGAGCAGTATCCGGAGGGGAAGGGGTGGCACAGGGAGCTGTGCCTGGCGCCGCTGATGTTTGACGAAAACGGGGAGATGATGCCAGTGGTGGTGAGCTGAAGGGGAGTCTGTCCCGCTGTAAGGCAGGGGAATGGGGGTGAAATGCGCGAAAAGCAGCACACGACGAAACTGGAAAACAGCAGAAAGCCGAGCCAGTGCCCAGAGGATTTACGGACGCATCATTTAGCGGCCGGAAATACTCTGCCATTACAGGTAGTGGGGAGGCTTTCTGCGGAACTAAAATTAGGAGGAACGACATGGATAAAACATGGGTAAGCGAGGTCTATGAAAAGATCCTCGCAAAGGAAAAAAAGGTTGCGGAACGCAGCCGGGGCAAGATTCCTTATACGACAAAGGACGGCGTTTTTGACGATAAGGGAAAGACGGACATCTGCTGGTGGACGAACGGTTTCTGGGGCGGTATGATGTGGCAGCTGTACCATGCCACAGGGGAGCATGTCTATCTGGAAAATGCGCTGGCCACGGAAAGCAGGCTGGATGCAAACCTGATGACCCGCCAGGGCATGGATCATGACAGCGGTTTCAAGTGGCTGCCCACAGCGGTGGCGCATTATCAAATGACAGGGGACACGGCAGCGAGAAACAGGGCGCTTTTAGCGGCGGATAACCTTGCGGGCCGGTTTAACCCTGTGGGCAGATTCATCCGCGCATGGAACGACTGGAGCGGAAAGGAGGACGGATCCTTTGCCGGACGTGCCATCATTGACTGTATGATGAACCTGCCGCTTCTGTACTGGGCCGGGGATGAATTACAGGACCCGAAATTTTACCACATAGCAAAAATGCATGCGGACACCGCCGCCAGATATTTCATACGGGAGGACGGCTCCGCGAAGCATATTGTCGACTTTGACGCCAATACCGGGGAATATCTCCATTCCGTAGGAGGACAGGGCTACGGACACGGCTCTTCATGGACCAGGGGACAGGCGTGGGCGATTTACGGCTTTTTGCTGAGTTACCTTTATACGGGGGAGGAGAATTATCGCGCCGTCTCCCGGAAAGTGGCGGACTACTTTATCGCGAACATTCCGGATTCGAAACTCATACCGGTGGACTTCAGACAGCCCGAAAGCCCGGCATACGAGGATTCCACGGCGGCGGCCATTGCGGCATGCGGGCTGCTGGAGCTTGCGAAATGTGTCCCTGAAAAGGAAGGGGATAAATACGAAAACGCGGCGCTTGAGATGCTGAAGGCGCTTGCGGACAGGCGCTGCAGCTGGGATGAAGATACGGACAACCTGCTTGAAAAGTGCACGGCGGCGTATCATGATGCGGAACATGAATTTTCCATTATTTATGGGGACTACTATTTTATTGAGGCAGTGTGGAAACTTATGGGGAAGGAATTGTTTATATGGGGCAATCGAAATAAGAGTCTGCCTATCTGAAACAGAATCCGAGTGCGGCTTCCTCTCCAACCGCGCGGAGGCGGAGAAACTCTGCACACCGGAATACCAGCAGCGAGTAGCGTGGGCCATACATATGGGAATACTGCAGTATTTACATGAGGCAGACTGAGGGATTGTACGATGCGGGCTTAACGGCAGATGAAAATTCGCAGAAAACCGTCCATAGACACAAAAGCGCAGAGCGTTTCGGATGCCATTAGGAGAAATGCTCTGCAGGAGCAGTATAAAGGGAGCAAAAGCAGAAAAGGAGAGCATAAGATGAAGGCTGCATATCGGGGAATCGCGGATCACATGATCCGCCTGGTGGAGCGGGAACAGTTAAAAGACAGGGCGCTTTGGAAGCTGGTGACGAAGCAGTTTCAGGGAACGCCGGACGACGCGGACCGGGGCTGGAGAGGAGAGTACTGGGGCAAGCTTATGAGAGGCGCCTGTATGACCTGGCAGTACACCGGGGACGGCGAATTGTATGACATTTTGAAAGAAGCGGTAGAAGGGATTCTAAAGACCCAGGAGGCGGACGGCAGGATTTCCACTTACAGCAGGGAAGCAGAATTCAGCGGATGGGATATGTGGTGCCGGAAGTATGTGCTTCTGGGGATGATTCATTTCTGCGAAATCTGTAAAGAGGAGGCCTTTGCGGCTGAAATCTTGGAGGCAGCGGGAAGGCATCTGGATTATATCATTGCGCATGTGGGAAACGGAGAGGGAAAAATAAAAATTACCCGGACTTCCGACAACTGGAGGGGAATCAATTCCAGCTCCATTCTGGAGCCGGTAGTGCGGCTCTATCTGCTGAAACCGAAGAAACGGTATCTGGATTTTGCCGATGAAATCGTAGAAAGCGGCGGGGCGGAGGATTTTGACATCTTCCAGACAGCCTATGAGGACAGACTGTACCCGTATCAGTATCCGGTGGTGAAGGCCTATGAGCTTATGTCCTGTTTTGAAGGCCTTCTGGTTTATGCCCAGGCAAAGGGGGATGAGCATTGGAAGCAGGCGGTGATCCGGTTTGCGGACAGACTTCTGGAATCCGAAGCTACCATTGTGGGAGGATCCGGCTGCCGGCATGAATTGTTTAATCACTCTTCTCTGATGCAGACCGGAACCGAATATGACGGACTGATGTTGGAAACCTGTGTCACGGTTACCTGGATGAAGCTGATGGCCAGGGTGTATGAGATGACCGGAGATATACGGTATCTGGAAGAGGTGGAGCGTTCTGCCTTCAATGCGCTGTACGGGGCGGTAAATACTCAAAACAGTACCTGCGGTCCGGAGACGACATTTGATGAGCCAATCTACCATGATGTTTATGACCGCGGCGTGGCGGGAAACGGCGGCAAGGCGCAGCTATTTGACAGCTACAGTCCGCTGCGGTCCGGAATCAGGGGGCGCGCAGTGGGCGGATTCAAGAGCATGGAACAGAATACGGCCTACTGCGGCTGCTGTATTGCCATAGGGGCGGCGGGAACGGCGCTGGTACCGGCCGTGGCTGCCAGGGACAGGCAGGGAGAACTGGAAATCGGGATTTATCTGCCCGGCGAAATTACTGCAATGGTGGACGGGGAACGGGTGGATTTTACGATAGACACCGATTATCCGGCGGGAGGAGACATCTCAATTCTGGTTCATGGGAAACAGGAGAAGCATTTTCCGATTTTTCTTCGGATTCCTTCTTTTGCGGACTTTGGCAGAGTCTGGGTCAATGAGGAGGAACAGGATGGGGTGTGTCCAGGAACCTTCTTTAGGCTGGAGCGCAGCTGGAAAGAGGGAGACCGGATCCAGCTTTCCCTGGGTATTTCTCCGAAGCTGGTATATGGGATGGAGAATCCGGACGATCCGGGCAGCCGCCGGCATGCGGCGGTTTTGTACGGTCCCCTGGCATTGGCCAGAGACCGGAGGCTGGGTGAAGAGGGCACGGAAGTGAACCCGGGGGACGGAATTCTTTCGGCGGAGAGTGCGGACATGAATATTCCCTGTCAGAAAGCCGTTAAAATATCACTGGGGAAGGAAAACTTTGTGATGGTGGATTATGCCTCCGCAGGCAAGACCTGGAGGCGGGATTCCGAGATGGAGGTGTGGATGCGTACGAAAAGTCATCCGCAGGCCTGATCCCCTTCAGCCTGCGGCAGAGGGGGTGCGCCTGATTCTATGGGAGGCCATGTGCATGAGAGCAACGGCGATTGCGACAATTTCCGGGAGATCGGCACCTTGCTAATTCCGTGTCCGTTTGTTGACGGACTTTCCGTAAATGGAAAAATCCGGAAAAGAACGGTTTGTGAGAAATACCGTCTTTTCCGGAAATTTTTTCTAAACAGATTCGTCTTCGGCGGCCCATTCGATGGCTATGCCAGTAGTGTTGGGGCCTACATGGGAGGAGACGATCAGGTTCAGCGAGGCCTCCCAGTGGCTGTCTACCAGAGATTTGCATTTTTCAAACAGTTCTGCATTGCCCACGTAGATAGAACCCAGCCGGGCGATTTTCCTGGAGGATGTAATCTGCTGGAGATTCCGCAGGGCGTTGTTGATACCGCGGTTTTTCCGGTAGGGCTCGATGCGGCCGTCTCTCATGGTGAGGATCACCTTGATATCCAGGATATCGCCGATCTTGCCTACACTGGGGGAGACACGCCCTCCCTGTACCAGATATTTGAAATCATCCACGACAAAGAAAATATCGATCAGTCCCACACGCTTTCTGATTTCCGCGGCGGTTTCCCCAAGCGTTTTTCCAGCCTTTCTCATTTCCAGGGCATCCACACATAAAAAGCCGCTGCCCAGCGTGGCGCTCAGAGAGTCAATGACTTCTATCCCGCTTTCAGGATATTGTTCCCTCAGTTCTTCCGCCACCATGCAGATCGTACTGTAGGATCCGCTCAGTCCGGAGGAGACGGCGATACATAGAATGTCCTTTCCTTCCTGCAGCACTGTCTCAAAGCTGCGGCGCACAAAATCGGGATTGACGCCTGCCGTGTAGGCTCTGCGGCTGCGCAGTTGTTCAAAGAAAGCTTCCCGGGACAGAATCTGTTCGTCTCCGTACATCATGTTTTCATCAAAGTAATAGTACTGGGGCAAAAGGGATACCTTTCCTTCATAAGATGAGGGTAAGTCTACGTCTCCGTCGGTAAAAATGACAAAATCTTTCATATATGATTTCCTCTTCTCTATTATTTCTGTTTAAAACGCCGGGATGCGCATCGGCGCATGTGGAATCAAAGGCTGACTGGATGTTCTTCCAAGTCACCATTATGCCATGTGCACAGCAAAGCACATGGCAGGATGGCCATCCGGCCGTTTCCTGCCGGGAGTAAGGTCATTGTACCATAATTACATGCGCTCCAGCGCATATGGAATCAGAAGTTGACTCAGTGTCCTTCTGAGTCAACATTATACCATAATTACATGCGCTCCAGCGCATATGGAATCAGAAGTTGACTCAGTGTCCTTCTGAGTCAACATTATACCACACATTAAGATAAAAGAAAACATATTTATTTGACTGCGATATCAGGCGGTTGCGCAGGTCTCACCTGTATAGTACTGCGCCTGGGCCTGCCAGAGACTTTCGTACAGGCCCCCTGTCTCGGCAACCAGGCTGTCATGGCTTCCCCTTTGTACGATCCGGCCGTTGTCAAAGACCAGGATTTTATCGCAGAATCTGCAGGAGGCCAGTCGGTGACTGATGTAGATGGCAGTTTTGTCCCCGGCGATTTGATTGAAACTGCTGTAAATCTCGTATTCGGACACCGGATCCAGGGCTGCGGTGGGCTCGTCCAGGATCAGGAAAGGGGAATCCTTGTACAGTGCTCTGGCAAGAGCGATTTTCTGCCCTTCTCCGCCGGAAATCTCAATCCCACTGCCGTCAAAGTTTTTATACAGGAAGCTATCCGCTCCGCCGGGCATTTCCGCCAGACGTTCCCCGAAACCGGCCTGTTTCAGGCACTGTACTGCCCTGGCAGGGTCATATGCGGGAGAGGCGGCAACATTCTCTCCCAGGCGGAAGGCAAAGAGTTGGAAATCCTGGAAAACGATGGAGAAGATCGACATATATTCGTCATAATCGTATTTTCTGATGTCCACACCGTTTAGGAGGATTTCGCCTTCCGTGGGATCGTAGAGACGGCACATCAGCTTGATGAAGGTGGTCTTGCCGCTGCCGTTTTTGCCTACCACGGCCAGCTTTTCCCCTACCTGGAATTTCAGGTTTACATGGCGCAGCGCATAGCTTTCCGTGTTGGGGTAGCGAAAGGAAACATCACGGAATTCCACATAATATTCGTTGTCGTCCCGTTTTTCAACAGTCAGGGAGCCCTGGTACATGGGATTCGGAATATCCAGATAGGAGAAATACCGTTTCATATAAGGGTTGTTGGCAAATATTTTCTGGATATCGGCAAAAAATTCGGTGGAGGCGCTGATCAGCAGCATGACACAGGAAACATATCGGGCGATGGAACCCACCGTGATCCCGCCGGAAAGCGCTGTCTGTATCAGAATCAGATATATAACGAACCGGAGCAGGTGGCTGTATATCAGGCTGACTGTTTTTATTGCTGCCGTCTTTATGTTCAGACGCATCCTGTTTTGATTGAAGTTATGGACATTCTGTCTGTCAAAGGCCAGCAGGCTGTCTGCGGTATTGTAGATACGGATATCCTTTCCGTTGCCGTAGTGCCCTATATAACTGTAATTATTGTCATATTCATTCATGCGGACACAGGAAGCAAGAAATTTATTTGTCAGTTTTTCTACCTTCTTCCCGGTAAGGACGCTGCATACCACTGTCAAAAGAAAACCGCCTGCAAGTGTCAGTTTTCCGGATAAAGGCACCGTATCCAGAAGGAAGAAGGACACACTCAGGCACAGGGACATGAGGACACTGGTGAAGCTGGAAATCAGCTGTTTTGTACAGTAAATCAGCCTCCAGAGATTGTAGCCGGTCTGAGATTCCACGGCGATTCTGGAACGGAGGAGCGTTACATCGGGATCCTCCACGCTGGCGTAGGCCATCTGCATAGCTTTCTCGGACTGCTCCCAGTTTTGGTTCCGGTTCATTTCCTGGGATGCCTGGGACTGTATGGCGGACAGCCAGGCATTCGCCAGACTGAGCAGAAATACGCTTCCTACCGTGATGAGAACCAGGAGCAGGAGCCGGTCAGCGGACTGGCCTTCATAAAGCGCGTCAAGGAGCCGTGCCGAGAAGTAGATGGGGATATAGGGCAGCATGTTCTGCAGGATATTGCTGAGAATCAGGCTGACCATGTGGGCCCGGCTGAGGGAAAAAAGATAATGTATGGAGCGTCTGAAAATTTGTATATGTTCTGATATTTTCATTATAAATGATCCTTTCTTATTTATAGTTCCGCAACTGCATGTTCAGCGCCAGCCCGGCATAGGATTTGCGTCCGCGAAGAGCGCGCGTCCGTAAATCCTATGGGCACTGAACCTGCAGTTGCTGATAATAGTTCCGCAACTGCATGTTCAGCGCCAGCCCGGCATAGGATTTGCGTCCGCGAAGAGCGCGCGTCCGTAAATCCTATGGGCACTGAACCTGCAGTTGCTGATAATAGTTCCGCAACTGCATGTTCAGCGCCAGCCCGGCATAGGATTTGTGCTTCCGGTTTATTGCGGCGTTTCCGCAGCATAGCCGGGCTGATACCAGCAGCTTTGCAGTTCATAGAGCCGCGCGTATTCGCCGCCCAGGGCGATGAGCTCCTGGTGGGTTCCCTGTTCGGTGATGGTTCCGTCCTTGAGATACAGTATCCGGTCACAGAACTGTGTGGAAGCCAGCCTGTGGGAAATGAACAGAGAGGTTTTGCCCTGTGTCATATTCCGATATTGGAGGTATAGCTGATTCTCGGCGATTGGAGCCAGGGCCGCAGTGGGTTCGTCCAGAACCAAAACAGGTGCGTTTTTGCAGAGCGCTCTTGCAAGCATCAGCTTCTGCAGCTCTCCGCCGGACAATTCGGTGCCGTCCTCGTAAAGCTGCTTGTCCAGGTGTGTATGGATTCCGTGGGGCAGCGTGTCCAGCCTTTCTCCCAACCCGGCCAGGCGCATGCATTCCTCCGCTCTGTCGAAGCCGGCGGCACTTTGGATTGCCGAAGAATCCGTCCGGTTCCTGATTTGGCCGGAAACGATCTCTGCAAGTGTGAAGAATCCGGCCTGGATATCCTGAAAGACAGGGGAGAAGAGACGATAGTAGTCTTCTCTGCCAAAGGAACGGGAGGAAATTCCGTTTATCCTGATATCTCCGCAGGCCGGGAGATAGAGTCCGCAGAGCAGCTTTACCAGGGTAGTCTTGCCCGCTCCGTTTAAGCCTACCAGAGCCACCTTTTCGCCGGGGTTTATGGTAAGGCTGATATCATGCAGGGTATCTTTATCCGATTCTTCGTATCGGAAGGATACATGATCCAGGGTGATTTCCGGGGCAGTCTTCAGATGATCCTGCGCCTGTGCTTCTCCGCTGCCGTCCGGCTGTTCCAGATCCAGGTATCTGCGGTAATCGCAGACATCCAGGCTGGCCGCGCGGATTCCGTTCCACTCGTTCATGATATTGCCGATAAAGGAGGCGAACATGGAGATAGCGGAAAAGTACAGAACAAATTTGTCCACGGTGATACTTCCCTCCAGTGTCATTTTAATCAGCAGCAGGTAGGCGGCGCCGTCCCGCAGAAGGATGACGAACAGATCGGCGATGCGGGAAAGAAAGCTGCGGAGGATCATTTTCTTTTCCCAAAACAGCCGCTTTGCTGAGAAATCCCGGAAAATCTGTCTGAACCATCCTGCCATACCATAGATCCTGATGTCCTTGGCTGCTGCAAAATCCGCCGTTTTTTCCTGTACATACCAGAGCTTGCTGTCAATGTCGGTCCAGTGTTCCCGATGGCTGTATTCCCAATTGCGATAGGCCTTGGCACAAAACCAGTTGACGGCGGGAGCAATGGTCAGTATCGGAATCAGCAGGGGGCTGACGAAGGAAATGACAGATCCGAAGAGCAGATAGCATAGCATATTGTCTATCAGGTTCCTGCTGCGCCTGGGCAGATCGGCGATTGGCTGAACCCCGTCCCACATTTCCGTAGCTTTCTTGGCGCGGTTGCCCAGATCCCGGATTTCCTTGCGCTCATAGATTTGATAAAACAGGGTCAGGGATTTGCGGTTAATCTGAGATGATTTTTCTGTGCGGTATTCTGACATGGATACTTCTGAAATATAGTATGTATACAGAACCGGTCTGCTTTCAGTGCCGGGATGTCTGCTATTTTATATCAGATTGGCGCAAATGGAGAATCCGGACACGAATTGCTTTCAGGAGGGCACGAAATGCATGGCAGCGGGCAGAGATTTCCGAGAGGGGCAGCACAGGAGCCGCCTTATGAACGGCAGGGGCAGGAGGAGCGGAGGGAAACGAGCGGGGAAGGAATTACCGCAATGCAGGAACCAGGAATTCCGAGGTAAAGGCGCCGTCCTCGCTGTTATATTTGCACCATCCGCCGTGCTCGGCCAGGATGGCTTCCGCCCGGCGCAGGCCGAAACCGTGGAAACCGTTTTTGTGAGAGGAGAACAGGCCGGCCTTTTTGGGGAGCTTACGGCCGGAGGCGTTCAGCATGGAGAAATAGAGCATTTTCTGCTTCATTCCCATGAAGATGCGCAGAAAGCGCTCTCCCTGTGCGTCCATGCAGGCTTCGATGGCATTGTCCAGGAGGTTGCCGACGATGATGCTAAGCTCTAAGTCTGTCAGGAGGAGATTGTCGGGTACATTTGCTTTGACGGTGACACAGATGCCAGCCTCCCTGGCCTGGGCGATTTTGGCGGAAAGGATGGCGTCCAGCACAATATTTCCGGTTTTCAGCAGGGGATCCACATGCATAAGCTGCCGGTCCAGCTCTTCCAGATAGGCCAGAGCGCGCTGTGTCTGGCCGGCTTCCAGCTGTCCGCGCAGGGTTTGCAGATGGTGGTGGAAATCATGCTTATATCCCCGCATTTCCCGATAAATTCCCGCTACTTCACCCAGATGCTTACGGGATTGTTCGGTCTGGTATTCGATCAGTTTCAGGTAGGTTTTCTTTCTCATGGATTTCGGCGCTCCTCTGTCATTTTGTACAATTGCTTCAGCCTTTATTCGGAAGGCAATATACATGCGAACCATGCGGCCATTCAGTTTCGCTGAATAAAGGCTATATTGAGAGCATCATATTTTCCTCTGGCCAGGGGAAGCTCTATACCGCCCTCCAGGGTCACCAGAGAACGGGAAATGCAGATGATGTATTTCAGCGACACCAACCGCTTTGTCCAGCACCGAAATCAGCTTATCTTTCGGAACCGGCTTGGTCAGGTAATGCAGGGCATCCACGTCATAGCCCTCGCTGACGAATTCGAAATGGGAGGTTATGAAAATGATTTCGGTGCGGTGACCGTCCTCCCGGATGCGGCGCGCCAGGCTGATGCCGGAGATCTCTTTCATTTCGATATCCAGAAGGAGAATATCCCAGCGCTTCTCTTCCTCATAGGCGAAGAGGAATGCCTCGGCGGAAGGGTAGCACAGGATTTCGCAGGAATGTCCCAGACTGCGGATCCAATCGGAGACCAGGCTGCGCAGGGAATCGAGCTGGGATTCGTCGTCATCGCAGATTGCGATATGGTAGGGCATGGGATCACCGCCTTTCTCAATTCATTATTTCCGCGGACAAAGAAATGCCGCGAGGATCAAATATCCCATAACTTGCTATCAGTTTATCACAGATTTCAGGCAGCGGCAATCATGGGGGCGGATTTTATTATGGCAATTAAGTAGAAGAAATAAATTATAGAAAGAAATTCACAAGATATTGAAACAGGGATGACCATCCTGTATAATGTTGTTTGTGCTTTTTCGTGCCGGCATGCAAAACGTTTCGTGAGGAGGGAATTTGATGTGGTTTGTATTTGCGCTATTGTCCGCAATATTCGCGGCGCTTACATCGATATTGGCGAAGATAGGCATTGAAGGAGTGAACTCGAATCTGGCTACGGCGATTCGGACAGTGGTTGTCGTCTTCATGTCCTGGGGAATGGTATTTCTGACCCATGCCCAGAGCGGCCTGCCGGGCATCAGCAGGAAGAGCTGGCTGTTTCTGATTCTGTCGGGACTGGCCACGGGGGCTTCCTGGCTTTGCTATTACAGGGCGCTGCAGATCGGGGAGGCTTCCAAGGTGGTGCCCATCGATAAGCTCAGCGTGGTAATTACGCTGGTTATGGCTTTTGTGTTTCTGCATGAGGAATTCACGGCGAAATCTCTGGTGGGCTCTGTTTTGATCGGTATAGGGACACTGATTATGGTGTTATAAACTTATCCATAGGAAAAAGAAAAAAGATCATCGGGAGGGGTAATGGGACAAAATTCGAAGACAAAGACATTGTGGCAACTATTTCTGAGTACCTTGTATATCAGCTCGTTTACCTTTGGAGGCGGATTCGTGATTATTACATTCATGAAGAGGAAGTTCGTGGATGAAATGCACTGGATCGACGAGGAGGAAATGCTGGATCTGGCAGCTCTGGCGCAGTCTTCGCCGGGGGCCATCGCAGTCAATGCGGCGATTCTGGTAGGCTGGCGGGTGGCCGGTTTCGCCGGGATGGTTACGGCTGTTCTGGGAACGATTCTGCCGCCTATGCTGATCTTGTCGGTGATATCCTTTTTCTACCAGGCATTTGCGACAAACCGGTATGTGGCGCTTGCGCTGAAGGGGATGCAGGCCGGGGTGGTTGCCGTGATTCTGGATGTGGTCTGGGGATTGGGCGGAAAGGTGGTAAAGGAGCGCAGCCTCTTTTTATGTATCATCATGGCAGCGGCATTTGCGGCAACCGTGATCTTTAAGGTAAATGTGATTTTGATCATATTGCTGGCAGCGGCAGTGGGGGTCATACGGGCACTTTGGGGACGGAAGAAAAGCTGAAGAAGGAGGCGCAGCCATATGATTTATCTGCAATTATTTTTAAGCTTTATAAAAGTGGGTATGTTCAGTATCGGAGGGGGATATGCGGCGATGCCCCTGATTCAGAGCGAAGTGGTAAGCGGCCACGGTTGGCTGACTATGAACGAATTTACGGATCTGATTACCATCGCGGAGATGACGCCCGGGCCCATAGCGGTGAATTCCGCCACCTTTGTGGGAATAAGAATAGCCGGTGTCTTTGGGGCAGTGGCGGCCACCTTTGGCTGTATTTTTCCTTCCTGTATCATCGTCTCTCTTCTTGCTTTTATTTACTATAAATACAAAAGTGTATCCACGCTGCAAAGTATCCTGGCCAGTCTGCGCCCGGCGGTGGTAGCGCTGATTGCGGGAGCCGGTATTTCTCTGCTGCGGACGGTGGCGTTGGGAGATCGGGGGATGGGGCTTGAAAATGTAAACTGGGTGGGGATTTGCCTGTTTGCCTGCGCATTTGTTGTGTTGAGGAAGTGGAAATGGAATCCGATTCTGGTGATGGCATTGTGCGGAGTTGCAAACCTGGGAATTCATGTGATATCGGGAAAGGTATAAGGTGATGATGGACATGATACAATATCGCAGCATTGAGGAAGCGGAATTGAAGCGTTCTTTGTTTGCCGGCTTTATCCGCCGTCAGAAGGTGACGGACTGCTGGAGACGGGAAAACGGGAAGTGGGTGGTCAGGGAGGATCCCTTTATAGACGACTGGACGCAGGTAGATTATCAGAAATTAATTACATGCCTGAAGAATACCATATCTACGGGCGGTTTTGTGTACGGTGCTTTCCAGGGGGACATCCTGAAAGGTTTTACTTCTGTGGAAGCGGCAATGTTCGGCGGAGAGCAGGGATATCTGGATCTATCCTGCATCCATGTGTCGGAGGATATGCGGGGAAAGGGGATCGGCAGGACACTGTTCCTGGCCGCAATGGACTGGGCCAGGGAACACGGCGGCCGAAAACTCTATATCTCCGCTCATTCCGCAGTGGAAACCCAGGCATTTTACCATGCCATGGGCTGCGTGGAAGCGGAGGTTTACAACCAGGCCCATGTGGAGGAGGAACCCTATGACTGTCAGCTGGAATGCAGGCTGTGATGTGCCGGGCGATGTCCTTATCCGGAGACAGAGGGCAGGCTGCCTAAATTGTTGTTGTCAGAGCTGTCAGGGATGGATTTGAGATATTCCGTATCCCCTCTGTGGGCTACGCCCACACCTTTGATATCTCCGGCCTTTGCCATCCGGACACCTTCTTCCTTGTTTACGGTGGAGCCGTCGGAGAGCTGATAGCCGTCTATTTTGCCGCTGTGTTTTACCAGGCCTACGATTTCCTTTGCATCTGATTTTGGCTGGGGAATTTCATCCAGCGTGTTTTGAGCCAGTGCTGCAGTGAGATTTGCAGTATTCTTTTTGCTTTCCATTTATTTTTCCTTCCTGTCCTTTTTTAAGCGGTTGCGTTGGTTTTCGGTTTCGGGTATAGTTTTACCTGTGTCAGAGGAAAAATACCTGTTAAACTTAACCAGACGGGCAGTGTTCTTCCGGGAACAGCGGGAATTCAGTTGACAGAAAGGGGAATTTTATATAAAGTAAAGACAGAGATTTTTTAGAAAGGAGTATTTTATGGAGGCTGCAAAATTAAGGTATTATACAGAAGAAGATTATGATAACCTGCCGGAGGAGATTCATGCGGAGCTGATAGACGGACAGTTTTACAATATGGCGGCTCCTAATCGGCTCCATCAGACAATATTGAGCGAACTGCATCTGCTGATTGGAAGCTATATAAAGTTAAAAGGCGGTTCCTGCAGGATCTATCCCGCTCCTTTTGCCGTCAAACTGTTCAGAGAGAAGGATACGATAGTGGAACCTGACATATGTGTCATATGCGGCAGAGATAAGCTTACGGAAAAGGGCTGCAGCGGGGCGCCGGACTGGATTATTGAGATTGTTTCCCCAAGTAATCCGGGGCATGATTATATTCGAAAACTGAATCTCTATGCGGACGCCGGGGTCAGAGAATACTGGATCGTGGATCCTGTTACCCGTGAGGTAGCAGTCTATGACCTGGAGAGCGGTATTTTGCGGGCAGAGGCTTTTACCTTTCAGGAGACGGTGAAGGTCAATATCTGGGAAGACTTCAGTATCGATTTTTCGGCGCTTGATCTGGACAGCTCCGATTGAGGTTTATAGGTACCTGCCAAAAGCTTTATCCGGGAGAAGTTATTTTACTATAGAAAAATGAGATCAAAACGGTTATAATTGATTATGGAATCAGTATTACTATATTATGAAGTCATAAATCAGGAGGGTTTTGATATGAACAATTTACCACAAGTAAAAATCGGTATCGTTGCCGTAAGCCGTGACTGCTTTCCGGAGAGTCTGTCCGTTAATCGCAGAAAGGCATTGATGGATGCATATACGGCCAAGTATGGCGCCGATGCCATCTATGAGTGTCCGGTCTGCATAGTGGAAAGCGAGATCCACATGGTACAGGCTCTGGAGGATATCAGGGCCAACGGCTGTAACGCGCTGTGCGTATACCTTGGAAACTTCGGCCCAGAGATTTCCGAGACGCTTCTGGCAAAACATTTTGACGGTCCGGCCATGTACATAGCGGCAGCCGAGGAGAGCCAGAACGATCTGGTGGGCGGACGGGGAGACGCTTACTGCGGTATGCTCAACGCCAGTTACAACCTGAAGCTGCGCAATGTAAAAGCTTACATTCCCGAGAATCCGGTAGGCACTGCCGCGGAGTGCGCCGACAGAATTCATGAGTTTATTCCGATTGCAAGGGCTATCGTCGGACTGAGCAGCTTGAAGATCATTTCCTTCGGCCCCAGACCCCTGAATTTCCTTGCCTGCAATGCTCCTATCAAGCAGCTGTACAACCTGGGAGTGGAGATCGAGGAGAATTCCGAGCTTGACCTGTTTGAGGCATTTAAAAAGCATGAGGGAGACAAAAGGATTCCTGCAAAGATCAAGGAGATGGAAGAGGAGCTGGGCAACGGCAATCTCAAGCCGGAGGTTCTGCCCAAACTGGCCCAGTATGAGCTGACTCTTCTCGACTGGATCGAGGCGCATAAGGGCTACCGCAAATATGTGGCCATCGCCGGGAAATGCTGGCCTGCATTCCAGACCCAGTTTGGCTTCGTTCCCTGCTATGTAAACAGCCGTCTGACGGGGATGGGCATTCCTGTATCCTGCGAAGTGGATATCTACGGCTGCCTGAGCGAATTCATCGGCACCTGTGTCAGCGAGGATATCGTCACTCTGCTGGATATCAACAATACCGTACCTGACGACATGTATGAAGAAGCGATCAGCGGGAAATATGCCTATACACATAACGACACCTTTATGGGCTTCCACTGCGGCAATACCAATACCAAAAAGCTGTCCTCCTGCAGCATGAAATACCAGATGATCATGGCCCGCACTCTTCCGGAGGAAGTAACCCAGGGTACCCTGGAGGGTGATATTGTTCCCGGGGATATCACATTCTACCGCCTGCAGTCTACGGCAGACAATAAGCTGCGTGCCTATATTGCCCAGGGCGAGGTGCTTCCGGTGGCAACCAGATCCTTCGGAGGAATCGGCGTGTTCGCCATTCCGGAGATGGGACGTTTCTACCGCCATGTGCTGATTGAGAAAAATTATCCCCATCACGGTGCGGTGGCATTCGGACATTTCGGAAAGGCTCTGTTTGAAGTGTTCAAGTACATCGGTGTGCCGGTGGAGGATCTGAATTACAACCAGCCTAAGGGCGTACTGTATCCCACGGAGAATCCGTTTGCCTGAGGATAAAGAGGAAGGGGCGGAGACAGACCTCCGCCCCTGTTCAACGTGCGCCCGGCGGGCGCACGTTCTAACGGGTGAAAGTCCTGAATCCACCCTTAAAGGCAAATAAAGGTGCAGTCGGGGGCGGTGAAGGACGGGAAGGTAATCTCGTTGATACACAAATACCTGAATGCCGGGATTATGGAGGGCGGCTATGCTGAACTCGGCACTCATCAAGAAAATAATAGTGGACAGACTTGGATATCCAGATATGTCTGCCCACTATCTAAAAGTACGTGTAGACTATTGAACCGCCTTGGTACCAAACGGTATGCCAAGTGGTGTGGAAGGGAGACTAATCATTCCCCTATCCGATTTTTTCTTTTCTCAAGGCTCCAAAAAAAGAAAAGCCTTGTAAAGCAAAGCGCAGTAAATCAAAAAAGCTTTCCGAAAAACCGAAAGTTGAAAATGCTGAAAAAGTTAAAATTTCCTCTTGCCAAACGGAGGGAATTGTGGTAAGATACTTTTGGTCAGGGCAATGATTGGGGAGGTGCCGCGGTGATAGCAGGGCATATGGCGTCTGGAAAATCTGCAGTGTGAAGACAGACGAGAGTACATCGAAACGCAGGAAGGCAGGAATGACGTAGACAAAATAAGGCTCCATGGTCAAGCGGTTAAGACATCGCCCTTTCACGGCGGTAACACGGGTTCGATTCCCGTTGGAGTCATTTTGCTGAAAACAGCAGCATATAATATAATAAGGCGCAGTAGCCAAGCGGTAAGGCGTGGGTCTGCAACACCCTGATTCACCGGTTCAAATCCGGTCTGCGCC
>CAJUCE010000050.1:19766-23361 GCA_910584865.1 uncultured Acetatifactor sp. | reverse complement strand
AGTCATCCAGATATTCCGGATTTTCAAGAAATGTACTCCCTGGCATATCTGACAGTATATATTTGATGTATTTCATTGCATTCAGGCCATTGGCTTTCGCTGTTTCGACCAGCGTGTAGATCCCTACACTTGCAGCAGCACCCTTCGGACTTCCCGCAAACAGCCAGTTCTTCCGGTTATGTGCTTAAGAACATAACCGGAATTATGTGCTGTACCAGGTTATGTGCTGATAAGCAAAATCAATGATATCATAGTATTCTAAAAAACACTTTAAGGAGGAGTACTATGAACCAATCATTGATTAGCAGCTATGTTGAATATCTTAGAAAGATGGGATATTCAGCAAAAACCATCCATGTATATTCCAAGGCTTTGGAGCAGGCACCTGATACGTGGAACACAAATGTCCCCGGCGAATTGTATGAGCACATAAATAACGCGCTGCATCAGAAGCAGGAATATTTCCTTCCTGCCGCCAGACACAACATTAAGCCTGCATCCAGTTTATTTTTTATGTTTGTCACAGGAGTCTCTTTTAAGGCCTATGCAAAGCAGGAAATCCAAAACAAATCGGCATATGCGGATATTTTGAAAGAATTTTATGTTTACTCCACCGAATTCAAGCATATGACCATCATGGCCGCTGAAGCAGAGACACATCATGTTTCAGAATTTCTTGACAGCATAGGCAGCTTCCCGGATAAATGGACGGAAATAACAGCCGGATATGTAAGGGATTATGTATGTTCCAGGTTTTCCCATTTGAGGCCTTCCAGCATCGGGAGATATGTGACCTCCCTTAGAAATTTTTTCCGTTTTCTTGAGTATAAAGGAACGCCGGTAAATCCTTCTGTATTGAATCTTCCTGTAACACCCGCCGACTGGGGGAAAGCAAATGTCCCCGCTATCCTGTCGCCCGAAGAAGAAATACGTCTGCGGAACCATTATGATGGTACTGATGGAATAAGCAGGCGCAATAACATAATCATTCTTCTTATGCTTGATTTGGGGCTCCGCTGTGCAGAAGTCTCAAATCTGCATGTGGATGACATTCATTGGAATAAAGGAATACTTTCTCTTGGCAAAACAAAAAACCAGCACAGCCGGCTGCTTCCTATATCATGCCGGCTCGGGGCATTGCTTGAAGATTATGTAATAAACCACAGGCTCCATGCTGCAGATGGGCATTTGTTTTTACGCAGGACAATCAATAACCATTACACAGCCATGTCGCGGGAGAATGTACGCAGCGTAGTCCGCAGGGCCTTTGAAAAGGAAAGCATCCAGGGTTGGTGGAAAGGCACACATGCCCTCAGAAGGACAGCTGCATCCAAAATATATAATACAGGCAATGGCCTTAAAATGACTGCCGACCTGCTTGGGCATGAATCATTGGATTCGACAAAGCAATACATT
Source organism: uncultured Acetatifactor sp. (assembly GCA_910584865.1). Lineage (GTDB taxonomy): Bacteria > Bacillota > Clostridia > Lachnospirales > Lachnospiraceae > Acetatifactor. The sequence continues at coordinate 21,945 of CAJUCE010000050.1, read as the reverse complement.
AAGGTCGATTTCGGGCTGTTAAGCGAGGTGGCGTCCCCATGGCCGGGAGGTGGCTCTGATGGACAATAACAGGATTTCCCGGCAGCTGGCAGATTACCTTGCTTATAAACGGAGCCTTGGGTTTAAATTAACCCATGAAGCTACAGTGCTGAACCGGTTTGCCGAGTATACAGCTGCCATGGGATATGATGGCCCGTTAAATACCAATATCGCACTCAGCTGGGCTGCATCTGGCAGACAGTCGGATAAGACAATGGGAAGAAAGCTTGAGGTTCTCCGGCCGTTTTCCAAGTATGTATATTCGTTTGACCCTGAAGCAGAAGTGATCTCCACACTTATTTATAAAAATGTACATGACCGGCCAATTCCTTATATTTATTCTGAACAAGAAGTCCTCCGGTTAATGGAGGAATGCAAAAAACTGCATTCCCCCGATGGCATCAGGGCATATACAATAGAAGCCGTCATTGGGCTTTTATGGTCTACAGGGTTACGTCCTTCTGAACCAGTAAGGCTGACTATGGCTGATGTCGATCTGGGACATGGCCTCCTGAACATCAGGAAGACAAAGTTTTCAAAGGACCGGCTTGTTCCGATACATGCAGGTGTGGCATCCAAACTATTGGACTATAAATCATGGATCATCAGCAAACTTGGGCCTAAACATCCAACGGAACCTTTTTTCTATACGACAGGGGGTGTCCCTTTAAAAGAAAATGGGTTGGCTTATGCATTTAAACTGATCCGGCCATGTATCGGGGCAGAGCCGATAGGCTACCCCCATGTAAGGCTGTATGATTTTCGCCATACAATGGCATGTAATACTATCCGGAAATGGGCTGAACAGGGAATTGATGTCAATACCAGACTGCATGTGCTTTCTACATATATGGGGCATGTGAAGCCAGAGGATACTTACTGGTATTTATCAGCCACCCCTGAAATGTTGGAGCTGTCATGGCGGAAGTATGAAGCGCAGTTTGGAGGTGGCCCAGATGAAATCTGATATCCCGCCCATACAGACACTGTTACAGAATTATTTTCTGCAACGGCTTCTCCAGCAACGCAAAGTATCTCCTGAAACAACGCACTCTTACAGGGATACCTTCCGCATATATTTATCTTATATGCGGCAAGTACACCAGCTATCCCCAACCGAAGTTGGTGTTGAGCATTTCGATTTAGAGTATGTCCAGGGTTTCTGCAAATATCTAGAGGACATACGGGGCAATAAGCCGGTTACCATTAACAATAGGATCGCCGCAATAAAATCATTTATGCACTATGTGTCTGAGATGGAGCCAGAGTATAGTGCCATTGCCAAACGTTCTCTCATGCTGCCTGCGCAGAAACAGGAGCTGCCCGCCATGGATTTTATAACCAAAGAAGAGTTTGATGCAATGATCACTATATGTGACACCACAACATTTATTGGGGCCAGGGACAAGCTTATGCTAATGATTTTTATAATTCCGGGGTACGGGTGTCCGAGTTGCTTGCCATCAAACAATCTGATATCCAAAGAACCGACAGCGGTAAACATGCAAATTTAAAAATATACGGAAAAGGCCGAAAACAGCGGGTTGTCCCGCTTTGGAAGGCAACAGTATCCTATATCAGTAAATATACTGAAAACTATCCACTGGGAATGGATAATGCCTTATTTCTAAATAAAAATGGCGATATGCTTACCCGTTCGGGTGTACGGACACGGATCAATGCCATTGTATCACAGGCGTCCATGGCGGCACCAAGCCTGTCAGAAAAGAACATAACGCCCCATACATTCCGCCACTCGGTAGCCATGAACCTTCTGTCATCAGGAGTAGATATTTCCACCATCGCTATCTGGCTTGGGCATTCCAGTATCGAAACTACTCATAAATACATGGTTGCTGACATGGAACTTAAGCGTACAGCTATGGAAAAAGCAGGTTCTGCAGGAAACGATTCATACCATTATAAACCGTCAGCTGATATACTCAACTTTTTGAACTCGCTGTAAATCAGACAGAAGTTATGTGCTCATGCAAAGCAGTGGATTATGCTTTACTCTAAAACATGATTCACTGCAGCACATAACCTGGTACAGCACATAATTCCGGTTATGTGCTTAAGAACATAACCGGAAGAACTGGCTGTTTGCGGGAAGCCCGAAGGGTGCTGCTGCAAGTGCAGG
>CAJUCE010000050.1:0-19681 GCA_910584865.1 uncultured Acetatifactor sp. | reverse complement strand
ACATTTCTTGAAAATCCGGAATATCTGGATGACTATCTGCCATGGGATCCCATGATACAGGAACGCTGCCGATGACCACTGCCCTTTTATTCTAGAGGGTTGGTGGTTATTTTTCTATCCTCTATCTTATTTGACGCTTACAATAAAAGGCCGGTGGTGGTTTATACGGAACGCGCGTTCTGGTCTTCTAAATAGGCTGAATTCCTGGCTAGCACAAAAAGCCTTAATCCTGCTGCCATTCTCAAATATTTTTAAAATATGCAAAAAGGGAATTATGAAAATAAAAGAGAAGCCGTAGCTTTCGTGGGCTGACTTCTCTTTATTCCTGCTTCTGCATTAATTATAGCAAAGGGGTAGGTGTATTGCAATGACGAATGAGCAAATTGTTTCTGAAATTAGGAACGGTTATTCTGTAACGGAGTATATGCAGTTGCTGTATGAAAGCAATCTGTTATTGATTAAGAAATTCATAAAGCCATTTGCAGCCTATGAGCCTATGGAGAATTTATTGCAGGAGGCCTATTTCGGGTTATGGGAAGCAGTACAGCGTTATGAATCATCAAAGCAAGTGCGCTTTATGACATATGCGCATTTCTGGATTTATACAACAGTGCGGAATTACATTGTGAAATGCGGTTCTACTGTCCGACTTCTATTCAATATCAGGGAGAAACTGACAAACTACAGCAGAGCTGCCGACAAAATAAGGAGAGAACAGGGAAGAGAGCCAAGCATAGCGGAGATTGTGGCCTTTACTGGCATACCTGATACGGAAGTACGGAAATTGAAGACTTATGCGCAAGGGGAGCAGTCTGGACACTCCATTGGCAGAGGACGGAAGCTTGACGCTTTCGGATACGATACAAGGCGATTCTGACCCGGAAAACGAAGCTATTGAAAATATACATGGAAGAAAGCCTTTGTAAAAGGTGGCTGTAAATAGCTGATAATGTGATTCCGTAACACACGCATAGCACACAAATCACTGTAAAAGGCACGAAAATTGAAGGCTGTTTCCATTGAGGAAGCGGCGAAGGAAAATTCTAAGAAAAACAGTAAAATCAAGGGCTATCGTTGGCAGGGGGTGTCGGCGATAGCCTTAAATTTTGCCACGTAGCACACAAATTTTAGCAAGAAAGTAAGCGTGTGTTTATGATGGGGTATTTTTTTCGATTTTGATACAGAAATTTATACCTTTATTGATTTTTCCGGCAATTTATGATATACTAGCACAAGTTTGGCAGGCAGGTATCAATAGCATACCGGTACTTGCGGTATAAAATATAAAGCCGATTGGTGCTTTGGCGCAGGCGCCAGCCGTGCCTGTTGAGAAAAGCTGGGACAATGAATGAAAAACAGGATTCAGAAGATAACCGCGTTCCGAATTACAATTGAACGAAGAAAACTGGCAAGGGATAAGAAGAGTATTCAAATAATCTTCGAGGTGCTGGAGGAATGTAAGATCCCATGTGAATGTATGGCAATTAACATTGACTGGCTTGCGATTGTCATTAGAAAGTCGGAGCGCGGAAAAGCAAGCCGGTTTATTGAATTGCTAGAAGAGAGACTAAGCCAGATCGATATTTCCATAGAGGGGGATATTGTGCTGCTGTATCTGGAGAATGGGAAAATGACATCCCGCAGAATCGGTATGATTATTTCCAGTCTGTCGATACAGGGGATTGATATTGTGATGCAGCGTTATCTGACATGTGAAGACAGGCTTGTGATCGGAATAGCGCCGGAAGACGCGGATCAATCAATAGGGATTATCAGGGAAATTGTGGATGGGGGATATCATACATAATTTTTACACGATTGCGGAAACCGGCAGGAGATTTGCCGGCTCAAAGGCAGATCCGTCCATACCCGTCAGGTAAAACGATATGACACTGTCTCTGCGGAAGCAGGGACGGCTGAAGTTTTATTACATAATCAGAACAGGCGCGTACCTTCCGAAACATGATGCATAGTTGCTTTCTTTGGATGAGGACGCGCCTTTTGTATGGGATTAGAAATGTCCGAAAGTCAGCCGAGAAGCTCCATAAAGGAATGATAAGCCAGCCGAAACGCTTTTTCCGTATCATTTTCTGCTCTCAGGGCTGCATTCTGCTCCAGTTTGCTTAACCCGCTGAAGTTGGCGAGGTGAGGCTCCAAGCTGAAAAAGCCCGTATAGCCGGATTCTTCCAACAACGGCAGGATTGCGGAGAGCTGTCCGTCCCCTTTGCCGGCTGGTACGATTTCCTTTGTCTCATGCAGTGCGTCTTTGATATGGACATATTCAATGTAGGGCTTCAGCAGGCTGTAAGCTTCCATGGTGTCCTGGTCACATTCGATAAAATTCGCAAAATCAAAAGTACAGCGGAAATTCTCGCCTGCAAAATGGTTCATCAGATCCTGGCAGCGTGCAGCATTGTCTCCATAGATCTGTTTCTCATTTTCATGAAGGAGAATGACTCTGCAGCGTGTAGCCTCTTTTACCATCTGTTCTATTCGGCGCATCACCTGTTCCCGGCAACTTTCAGGTTTTCTGCCTTCGGGAAGATAGAAGCTGAAGATTCTGATGTAAGGCGTCTCAAATACATTGGCCAGATGGGTGATTTTGTCGAAGGTTTTCATATGGGAGACGAAGTCCTCATCGATGCCGATTTTTCCCAGGGGGGAACCGATGGCGGATACCCGGATACCTGCCTTGTCCAGCTTTTCTTTTACCTGGCGGGCGTATTCCGGAGTAAAATCCGCTACACTGATTCCGTCGCTGCTGCGCAGTTCGATCCAACGGATGTCAAGATCCTGTAATACTGCGATCTGCCGATCCAGAGACACGGCTATTTCATCTGCAAAACAGCTGATTTGAGACCGCATCAGTTTCGATCTGTTTTCACTCATAATATGATTCCTCCCTACATGTTTTTAATAATACGATTCTATGATTTCTGGCTGATTCATAGGTTCCCAACATCAGTCGGATGCTCTCGTCCATGGCGGACAGATTCAGTTCAAAGGGCTCTTTTCTGCACAGTGAGCGGTAAAATTCACAGATACAATCCTTATGCCCCGTACCCCAGTAGCTTTTTCCCAGCGCCTCTTCATGCTTCAGCGCGGGCTTTTCCCGCCGTCCGTCCGGATAGAAGATGGTCAGTTCCACGTCTTCGATCCGGATAGTCAAGTTTTCACAGGCGATTTCAATCAGCGGCGGTACATCGGCACAATAGGCTGTAGTGGCATAGAAAGATGCATGGATATTTCCTTCAAACCGAATATATGCTTCCAGGGTGTCCTCCACTTCTATCACCTGTTTCAGATGATGATTGGTCATGGACGCCTCCACGGAAATCGGTTTTCCCAATAAATAGTGAAGCAGATCCATGGTGTGGATTGCCTGATTGATCAATACACCGCCGCCCTCTGTGGTCAGAGCGCCCCGCCAGGTGCTGTCTGCATAATAAGCATCGTCCCTGTGCCAAGTTACCAGACCTCTTGCACCCAGAATGCGTCCGGCCTCTTTGGAATAAAGAATGCGTCTGGCTTCCTGGACGCTGGGATTGAAACGGTTCTGATAACACAGACCAAGGCTGGCCTGCGAATCCCGGACGGCATGCTCCAGCCTGGCAAGCTGACCCCAGGATATGGCAGGCGGTTTTTCCATAAAGACATGGATACCGCGTTCCAGCGCATATTCCGCCATGGGGACATGGAGGTAATGTGGCGTACAGATATGGAGGACATCCGGCTTCTCCGATTCAAGCATCTCCTCCAGGGAGGTGTAGCTTCTGGTGTGCCAGGCGGCGGCATATTCGTCGGCTTTTCGGGTATTTGTGTCAGCTGCACCGACCAGTTTTGTATCGATCCAATTGGTCAGTACACGGCCGTGAACCTGGGCGATGCTGCCGCAGCCTACGATTGCGGATTTCATTTTCCATTACTTCCTTTCATGGTATTCTGGCTGCCGTAGCTTCCCTTTGTATCGAAAGTGACTTCCTGAACCGTTTCTTTTTTTACGGAAGTGGCACGCAGCGCATTTAATTTTTCCAGGAAGAGATCCTCGTCGATGGGAAGAGAAACCGTCTCTCCCAACCAGGAGGACAGATGCATGGCATTAGAAAGTTCCAGGCCGTGGATCCCTTCGGTGCCGTCCGCAACAAGGGGCTCGCCTCGGAGAATAGCGCCGGCGAAGGAATTCAGGACACCTATATGCTGCGGGTTTTGACCGTCCAAAGCTACCTCTGTTTTATGACAGGGAGGTTTTTCGAAACCCTCCGTTGTCTGGAAACAGTATTCCCGCTCACTGATTTCCAGTTCGTATAGTGTCAGTTCGTTATTTTCCGCTACCAGCTTTGCCCTTTCCAGCGTGAGCTCCAGACGGTTGGTGCCCGGTGCATCGGCTGTGGTGGTTACAAATACACCCGTGGCGCCGTTAGGAAATTCCAGATAGGCGGTCACATCGTCTTCCACCTCGATATGATGCCATTTTCCGTTGTGGCAGAATGCGCGCACGCGGGAGGGCATTCCGCAGATCCACTGCAGCAGATCCAGATTGTGGGGACACTGGTTCAGCAATACGCCGCCCCCTTCTCCGTCCCAGGTGGCGCGCCATCCGCCGGAATTGTAGTAAGCCTGGCTGCGATACCAGTCTGTAATCAGCCAGCTCATGCGCTTCAGTGTGCCGTACTGTCCGCTTTGGACGATTTCATGCATCTTGCGGTAGATGCAGTTGGTGCGCTGATTGAACATCATGCCGAAGACACGGCCTGATTTGACGGCGGCCTCATTCATTTCCCGAACCTGCTTCGTATATACGCCGGCAGGCTTTTCGCACATCACATGCAGACCGTGCTCCATAGCCAGCATAGCCAGTCTGGGGTGTTCATAATGGGGAGTGGCAATCAGGACTGCGTCGCACAGACCGGAAGTAATCAGGCTGTCTCCGTCCTCGAAAACGACTACGCTGTCAGGAAGGTTGCCTAAGGCCCATGCACGCCTGTTTTCGCGCAGATCTGCCACTGCAGTTAAGATAATTTCGGGAGTTTTGCCATCCAGGATATTGCCGCAATGGGCACTCCCCATATTTCCGATACCGATAATACCTAATTTTACCTGTTTCATTGGATTCTCCTATTCCAGTTCCGCAAACAGCATCCAGAATGCCAATACGGGCGGAGAACTTCCAGCCGTAAAGAGCTGTCTGCAAGTTCTCCGGGCATTCTGGACGCTGTATGCTGATTTCCAGTTCCGCAAACGCCATTCGCAATTAATTAACAATAACCGGCCGCCTTCAGGTTCTCATAACTGGTCTGCAGGCAATCGAAGGGGCTTCCCTGGCAGACATCCTGCTCTACTAATAAATATTCGCAATTGGTTTTCTCCAGGGCCTTTAAAATGGCGGGGAAATTGAGATTGCCCTCCATAACGGGAGCCATGAGCTGATTAAAACCATTCACCTGCATATCTTTCAGATGAACACAGGGGATTCGGTCTTTCAACAGCTCGATCCACTGACATACATCGGCGCCGGCAGCGGCAACCCAGTAGGTATCCAGAGTGATCCCCAGTTCGGAAGGATCAAAACCTTCTAACAAATATTCCAGAATTCGTTTCCGGGGAGCGGCATTGGGAAGATTTTCAGCTTCAAAAGCCTCGAATTCCAGATTGTGATTGTGGTACATGAGTAGCTTGCCGGAGGCGGCGATTTCTTTTGCAGGTTCCCGGAAGTCAGCCATAAAGCGGTGAAGCCATTCTTTTGTGCGATACCTTTCCGGCATGCAGCCAAGACCTATGTATTTGCAGCCTAAAATGTCATGCTCTCGGATCAGGGCCTTGGTGTCAAGGAGAATTCGGTTGACATCGCTGTGGGTGAGGACGATTTCCACGCCTTCCCGGTCACAGATTTCCCTGACTCTCTCCGGACGGATATTGCCGATAGCGGAGATTTGAACGGTTTTGTAGCCTATTTTTGCAATTTTGGAAATTGTCAGGGCAAAATCCGTTTCAGATTGGGTATAAGCTCTTACGGTGTACAGTTGTGCGCCTGTTTTCATATAAATCACTCCTTTTTTTATCCAGTGGAATGTCTTACTATTATAATAAACTATCAGCACCGGAAAAGCCATTGCACAAAGCAATCAAAACATTGCAAATATAGCGGTGCTGGCGTATAATGGAAGAAAGGCCTTCCAATGGAAGAAAGGCCTTCCAATGGAAGAAAGGCCTTCCAATGGAAGAATGGTCTTCCATGGAAGAAGAGCCTGGAACAGGAGGAGTTATGAATACGGAGGCACATATTCAGACGGATCTGCTTTCTTTTGGTTACTCCGTGTCGCAGGAAGTGACGAAGCAATATGCACTGCACTGCCATAATTTTTATGAGGTGTATTATTTTCTGGAAGGGGATGTGGATTATCTGGTGGAAGGGCAGCACTACAGGCCTACTGCGGAGAGCGTGCTGCTGCTGTCTCCTCATGCGTTTCACGGTGTGAGAGTCAACAGTGATCTTCCCTACAAAAGATATTCCCTGCATTTTCATCCGGATCTGTTGAGCCAGGAGCGCCGGTCCTTTCTGCTGTATGCCTTTCCGCAGTCAGGGCGCGGAGAGGAGAAAACCATCTATTTTGAACATGCGGAGAAGTTCAGGATGCCGGCATGTCTGGAAAGTCTGGAGGAATGCGCCTGGATGCCGGAGAATGTCAGAGAACAGATGCTGCCTATCCGGGTGGAGGCGCTTCTGGGGGAGATTGCCGCCATGAGCATGGCTACGGCTCCCTATGCGGAAAACAGGACGGAGGACACGGTGACGGAGATTCTTTTTTACATGAATAAGCATCTGCGCGAACCGATTACGCTGGATGAGATTTCGGACCATTTTTTCATTAGCAAGCACCACCTGAATAAGGTGTTTCGCAGAGCTACCGGTACGACGGTGATGGATTATCTGTTAAGGAAGAGAGTGGCACATGCGCAGCTTTTGCTGAACAGGGGATGCCATGCCAAGGATGCAGCCTTGGAAAGCGGTTTTGGGGACTATTCTTCTTTTTACCGTGCCTATGTGAAAACATTGGGACATACGCCGGGAAAGGACAGAGGAAATTTTCTGGCCGTGCCGGAGCAAATGGGACAAGATACGGTATTTTTGTAGAAATGAGGCCGGAAGGAGATCACAGCAAAGAAAATGATAGGAAAAATATGGAGAGTGTGTTATAATATGGAAAGTTGCGAGGAAAATTGAGTCAACTTTTGATTCCATATGTGCAAAGCGCATGGGATAGTGCCATATTTTTTACTACAGGGTGGTTGACGAGCGCCGGTCCGGAGAAGCGGTTTTATCGGGGATTTCACAGGACAGGCAGATGGGAGTGGACATGGAAGAAATCATGGAATCGATTTCCAATGAGAAAATGCAGTTTGCAGTATTGATTGACGCGGATAATATCAGCTCTAAATATGCGGTGACCATATTCGAAGAACTGGAAAAATACGGAGTGACCAGCTACCGCCGTATTTACGGCAACTGGTCTAAGGGAAACGGCTGGTCCGAGGGACTTCTGCTGGAACATTCCATTATGCCGGTCCAGCAGTTTTCCTATACTACCGGGAAAAATGCGACAGATATGGCCATGGTGATCGACGCCATGGATATCCTCTACAAAAATAAAGTGCAGGGCTTCTGTCTTGTTACCAGCGACAGCGACTTTACGAGACTGGCCATGCGGCTGCGGGAAGAGAACATGTTTGTGCTGGGCATGGGAGAATCCAAGACCCCCCTGGCATTGACCAGAGCCTGTAATAAATTTATTCATCTGAACCTGGTGGCGGAGCAGAATATGGAAGAAGGGATTTCTCTGGAAGCCAGAGCCGTTCTGGGAGAGAAGCATGTCAGGGCAAATGACGATAACGGCGGGCAGGAGCCGGTCTCTGCGGAGGAGCAAAATGTGACATCCATATCCGAGGTACGGCAGGTGATCCTTACTTTGATTAATGAAAACGGAGGAAAACAGGTAGATCTCGCCAGGGTGGGCAATCGGCTGAATGACAAGTTTACGGATTTTGATGTGCGAAATTACGGATATTATAAGCTGAGCACCATGATTGACCAGGAGCTGCAAGATCTGCATGTGAAGAAGATCAGCAATCAATATTATGTGGAGCGCCGTTCCAATCTGACCAAGGCGGAACTGGAGCAGGAAATCTGCCGCATGATAGAGAAAAACGGTGGCATGGTGGAAAATCTGGCAAGCCTGAATGACGAGCTGCACAAGAAATATAAGCAGCTGGATTTCAAGCAGTTTGGGTATAACCGGATTTCCAGTTTCCTGCGCAGCCTGGGTTCCGTGACAGTTCATGAGAATGAGGTGTTTTTGAAACGGCGGGATAAATAGCCTCGCCGAAAGCAATATGCCTGCGGTACAGGAAGGGACGGGAATCAGGTTGGGGGGAACAGGATTATGAAATATCTGCCGATCTTGCAAGAATTATTTGAGTCGGATACTGTTATTTTGTTGGCGATTGGCCTGGCGTGTGCGCTGATTCTGGGATTTGGCCTGAAAAACAATAAGAAACTGGCAGTTGGAGCGGGAATTTCGGCGGCAGTATATGGCTGCTGCGAGGCGGCGTCCAATCTGCGCGGAAGTTATCTGCAGCAGCTGGCATTGCTGTTTCTGGGGACGGCGGCACTGGGGTGCCTGGCTGGATTTGGGATCCTGCTGTTGGCAGCCGCAGGAAAGCGGTGATTTCGCCCCGATTTGTCTGCGGCCGGCGTAAAAGCCTTGACGATGTATGTGAAGTGGATGGGATCGGAGAAGAAACAAGGGGACGGATGATAAGAAAATGGATTTGAATATATTTGATTATATGCGGAACAACGATATGGAGAAAGAAGCGCCGCTGGCTGCCAGAATGCGCCCCAGGAGCCTGGAAGAGGTGGCGGGACAGGAGCATATCATTGGAAAGGACAAGCTGCTTTACCGTGCCATCAAGGCGGACAAGATCAGTTCGGTGATTTTCTACGGGCCTCCCGGTACGGGGAAGACGACTCTGGCCAAGGTGATTGCCAATACCACCAGTGCCGAATTTACCCAGATTAATGCCACTGTAGCCGGGAAGAAGGATATGGAAGAGGTGGTATCGAAGGCAAAAGAAATACAGGGGATGTATGGAAAGCGGACCATTCTCTTCATTGACGAGATTCATCGTTTTAACAAAGCCCAGCAGGATTATCTGCTGCCCTTTGTGGAGGACGGCACGGTGATTTTGATCGGAGCCACCACGGAAAACCCCTATTTTGAAGTCAATGGGGCGCTTCTTTCCCGTTCTGTCATATTTGAATTGAAGCCCATTCCCATGGAAGCTGTGCGGGATTTGCTCAGAAAGGCTGTCTATGACAAAGACAGAGGAATGGGGGCCTACGATGCGGTGATCGACGAAGATGCACTGGATTTTCTGGCGGACGTCTCCGGAGGCGATGCCAGACATGCCCTGAATGCCATTGAGCTGGGGATAATGAGTACGGAGCGCAGCCGGGACGGGAAGATTCATATTACCCTGGAGGCGGCGCAGGAATGCATTCAGAAAAAAGCCGTGCGTTACGATAAAAGCGGAGACAATCATTACGATACGATCTCGGCTTTTATCAAGAGTATGCGCGGCTCCGACCCGGATGCGGCAGTGTATTATCTGGCCAGGATGCTGTATGCGGGGGAAAATGCCGCATTTATTGCCAGGCGGATTATGATCTGTGCGGCGGAGGATGTGGGGAATGCGGATCCTCAGGCATTGGTTGTGGCCACCAATGCCTCCATGGCGGTGGAGCGCATCGGGATGCCTGAGGCGCAGATTATCCTGTCTCAGGCGGCTTCCTATGTGGCCTGTGCGCCCAAGAGCAATGCCGCCTGCAGTGCGGTCTTCGCAGCCATGGAGGAAGTGGCAAAGAGCGGAAACCTGCCGATTCCGCCGCATTTACAGGATGCACATTATAAGGGGGCGGCGAAACTGGGCCGCGGTACGGGATATCTGTATGCCCATGAATTTCCCAATCATTATGTAGAACAGCAATATCTGCCCTATGAGCTCACCGGGAGAGAGTTCTATAAGCCTACCGGAAACGGTTACGAGGCGAAGATCCGGGATCATATGCGGAGATTGAAAAAGGAGGCCGGACAATCTATGCAGGAATCAGAATAGCTGTTTCGTAAGATACTGATATATTTCCTGGGTTTTTTTCTGCCAATTATCACAGATTTTCCTGGAGAGGTCTTCCGTGGGGATTGCCATTTTCAGATCCACAAGATTCAGCCCCCGGTCTTTTGCTACCAGATGGACTTCATATTCTCCGGTGGCTGCCATGTAGTAGTAATCACTGAGCACGGAAGCCTCATTGCGCAGTACATATTCGTTTTTCCGAAAATAGGTGTCGATGTCTTTCTTGATGCCGTGGTTGATACGGTTCTGGAAGAACTGCAGGGTTTCCCGGCCCTCCGGCGTAATGGACAGATGGGTGCGGTTTAAGATGGTCTGGGAAGTGACCATTTTGGCATCAGTCAGTTCGTTGAGAACCTGCTGGAGCGTCAGATAAGTGGTATATTCCCGTTCCAGAATAAAATCGCTGACCTGTGCATTGGTCAGCGGGAAAGTAACCCGGTCCAACATATAGAGCACGATTAATTTGTATAAAGTCAACGGATCCTGCAGCATGATAAGCAATCCTTTCCGATTCGGTATAGTCGCGGTTTTGGTTAGCCGCCATATCTGTATCATATAATAGTTTGCGGTAGTTCGCAAGAGTCTATGTCAATTTTTAGAAAATGAAGACAAATTTGTCATAAATGAAATTAGGGCTTCCTATTTTGGGAAAAGTGTATTATAATACCTATAACGCATGATATTCAGTCATGCATCAAGGCAGCATGTCAATGACGAATCTGGCTGTGCTCCCCGTTTATTTTAGTAAAATACTGTAGAAATCAGGAGGAATTTATGAAAGAAAAGTATGAATCACTGGCACTTGTACAGTTGAAGGAGCTTGCGAAAGCGCGCGGGCTGAAAGGTACATCTTCCATGAAGAAGGCGGAACTGGTGGAAGCCATGTTAGCTGAAGATGAGAGGGTGAAAAAGCAGGAAGAAGAAAGCGCTGCGAAGACTGAGGAGGTGCAGCAGACTCGCGACAGTGCTCCCGTATCGAAACCTGTACGCAGACGAAACATCGTTACCAATACAAAATCAGGCGCTTCCCAGAGAGCGGAACGTTCCTCAAGTGCCGTTATGAACGAAACCCCTTACAGGGCGGAAGCTACGCCGCAGAGCGAGAGTGTTCAGAAAGTGGAGGAAAAGGCAGAAGCCGCCGCAGCACCGGCTGTGCAGGCGCCCGCAGCTCCCGCACCGGCTTCCCAGCCGGCTCCTGCATCGGCGCCCCAGGCAGGCGCAGCAGGGACCGTGCCTCCCGCGGCAGCGCCGAGACCGGTGCGTTCGAACGAAGTTTATGATGAGAAGACTTATCCCAAGGAGCTTGACAGCGGTGAGGAGGCCAGCGGTATCTTGGAAGTTATGCCGGACGGCTATGGCTTTATCCGCTGTGAGAATTATCTGCCCGGAGAAAATGACGTGTATGTGGCGCCCAGCCAGATCCGCCGCTTTGGCTTGAAGACCGGCGATATCCTGCGGGGGAATAAGCGCATTAAAACGCAGCAGGAGAAGTTCAGCGCACTGCTGTTCATCCGGACCATCAATGGCTATACCATCGAGGAGGCTTCAAAGCGCAAGGCCTTCGAGGATATGACGCCTATCTTCCCCAATGAGCGCATCCGCCTGGAGACTGCCGGCAGCAGCATTGCCATGAGGGTGATGGATCTGGTCAGCCCGGTAGGCAAGGGACAGCGCGGTATGATCGTGTCTCCGCCCAAGGCAGGAAAGACGACCTTATTAAAGGAAGTGGCAAAGTCCATTCTCCGTACGAATCCCCGTATGCATATGCTGATCCTTCTTATCGATGAGCGTCCCGAGGAGGTGACAGACATCAAGGAGGCAATCAGCGGAACCAATGTGGAGGTCATCTACTCTACCTTTGACGAACTGCCGGAGCATCATAAGAGAGTATCGGAGATGACTATAGAGCGTGCAAAGCGCCTGGTAGAACATAAAAAGGATGTGGTGATCCTTCTGGACAGTATCACCCGTCTGGCGAGAGCTTATAACTTGGTGGTACCGCCCAGCGGACGTACGCTGTCCGGCGGTCTTGATCCGGCTGCGCTACACATGCCCAAACGATTTTTCGGTGCCGCCAGAAATATGCGGGAAGGCGGCAGCCTGACCATCCTTGCCACGGCGCTGGTGGATACCGGCAGCAAGATGGATGATGTGGTGTATGAAGAATTCAAGGGAACGGGCAACATGGAAATGATCCTGGACAGGAAGCTTTCCGAAAAGCGTATTTTTCCGGCTATCGATTTGGCGAAATCCGGTACCAGAAGAGAAGATCTGCTTCTGAATACGGAAGAGCTGGATGCCATCAATATCATGCGAAGAGCTTTGAACGGAATGAAGCCGGACGAAGCTACAGACCGGATTTTGGACATGTTTGCCAGAACGAGAAATAACAATGATTTCGTCCAAATGGTAAAAAGAAACAAATTTATTTAAAATAGGACTTGCAACTGTGCCGGCTATGTGCTACAATAATACCGCTGTTTGTGGTTCCATAAGCAGTACGGATGCGAACGACAAATAAGGCTGTAATGATTATAGAAGAGGTGAATACAATGAAAGAAGGAATCCATCCCAAGTACTATCAGGCAACAGTGACCTGTAACTGCGGGAACACTTTCGTGACAGGTTCCACGAAGCCCGAGATTCATGTAGAGGTCTGTTCCAAGTGTCATTCGTTCTACACCGGCCAGCAGAAGACGGCAAGGGCTGATGGACGTATTGAGAAGTTCAACAGGAAATACGGCGTTAAATAGGAATCGCAGGAAAGGTTGAGGTGCTTGGTATCTCAACCTTTTTCACCTTATAAGAACGGAGGATTTTAGGAGGCGCATTATGGCAGGAAAAAGACGCAGCTGTTATTCCGGAATCGGCGGGCAGGCTGTTCTGGAAGGCGTTATGATGAAAAATAAGGATAAATATGCTGTCGCCGTCAGACGGCCTGACGGCGGGATCTCAGTAGAGATCGACAATTATACAGGCATTCTGGGAAGCAGCAAGATAAAGGAGATTCCATTCATCCGGGGTGTATTTAATTTTATAGACTCCCTGATTCTGGGGATGAGATGCCTGAATTATTCCGCATCCTTTTATGAGGAAGAAGGGGAGATACAGCCGGAGAAGAACGGTATCGGCGATAAGATGATGAGTGTGCTGGTGACCTGTATTTCACTGGTGCTTGCGGTGGGGGGTTTCATTGTATTGCCCTATTACCTGGCATCTCTGTTGAATGGAAGGTTGATGAATCAATCTTTGATCGCTATCATTGAAGGGGTGGTCCGCATTTTGATTTTTGTTCTCTATGTGAGTGCAATCAGCCTTATGAAAGATATACGGCGGCTGTACCGCTATCATGGAGCAGAACATAAGTGCATCAACTGTATAGAGAAAGGCAGGGCGCTGACGGTGGATAATGCCATGCGCAGTTCCAGGCTTCACAAGAGATGCGGTACCAGCTTTTTATTCTTTGTATTTTTTGTCAGCATTATTTTATTTTTCTTTATACGCGTGGAGAACCCTGCAGCCCGTGTGGGTCTGCGGATATTGTTGATGCCTGTGGTGGCCGGTATTTCATACGAGATCATCCGCCTGGCCGGCCGGACGGATTTTTTCCTGATCCGATTGATTTCTGCGCCGGGGATGGCGATTCAGCGTATGACAACGAAGGAACCGGACAGAGATATGGTGGAAGTGGCAATAGCTTCCGTGGAAGCGGTATTTGACTGGAGAAAGTATCAGAAGGAGCAGTTCGGATATGCGCCGGAGGAAGGAAATGACGCTTCGTGAATGCAGAATGTGGTGAATGAGCCGAACGAAAGAAGCCGTAAACCTTATCGGCAAAAGGACGGCTGGGGCGGCAAGAAGGAGTACGTGCCATGACCTATGGAGAATTATACCTTCAGGGGAAGGGGAGACTGCTTGATGCAGGGGTAGCGGAGGCAGAGCTGGAGGCAAGGCTGCTGTTGGAATTCGTCTGCAAAACGGGACGCAATGATCTGCTGGTTCATGGAGACAGAGAGGTAGACGGGAATCAGGTGTCTGCATATAATATTCTCATCGGGCAGCGCAGGGAGCGGGTTCCGCTGCAGTATTTGACCGAAGTGCAGGAATTTATGGGCCTGGAGTTTCAGGTGGACAGGCATGTGCTGATTCCCAGACAGGATACGGAGATTTTGGCGGAGGAGGTACTGCGGAATCTGCATGATGGTATGGCAGTGCTGGATATGTGTACCGGATCCGGTTGTATTTTGATCAGCTTGCTCCATTATTCCAACAATTGCCGGGGGGTGGGAGCGGATATCTCGGAAGAGGCCCTTGTGATGGCGCGGCGGAATGCGGAGAGGCTGCTGGGCGCAGCGGCGTCGGACGGAGGACAGCAAGGCTTCTTCGGGCCGAAAATATTGGAGGAGAAGCCCGGTGAGGAAGCGATTACAGACCGTATTCGTTTTATAAAAAGCGATTTGTATGAGCAGATTTCGGACAAATTTGATATCATAGTGTCCAATCCGCCCTATATCTGCAGCGAGGTGATCGATACACTGATGCCGGAGGTGCGGGAGTATGAGCCGCGGTCTGCTTTGGACGGCGGAAAGGATGGGCTGTATTTTTACCGCCGTATCATTGAAGGAAGCAAAAAGCATTTATTCGGCGGCGGAATGCTCTTTCTGGAGATCGGATATGATCAGAGAGAGTCTGTTACAACATTGATGGAGCAGGCCGGTTTTCTGGAGATCCATGCAGTGAAGGATTATTCCGGGCTGGACAGAGTCGTGTACGGAACAAGAGGTTTTGAGATATGCCAGTAAAGCGGAGGAAAGAGATACACAAATCCATATATACGGCAGAATGTGAGGAAATATATGTTTGACAGATTGGAAGATTTACTGATTCGCTTTGAAGAGATTATGGGGGAGCTTCATGAGCCGACGGTGACAGGGAATCAGGAGCGTTTTCGCAAGCTGATGAAGGAGCAGAGTGATTTGACTCCTATTGTAAATGCATATACGGAGTATAAGAAATGTAAGCAGGACATCGAAGATTCTCTTGCCATGTTGGAAGAGGAGAGCGATGAAGAAATGCGGGATATGATCAAGGAGACCTTAAACGAGGGCAGAAAGCGTGCGGAAGAGCTGGAACAGGAGTTAAAGATCCTGCTTTTGCCCAAGGATCCCAATGATGATAAAAATGTAATTGTAGAGATCCGTGCGGGAGCCGGCGGGGATGAGGCGGCGCTTTTTGCGGCAGAGATTTTCCGGATGTACGTGCATTATGCAGAAAGCCAGCGGTGGAAGGTGGAGACGCTGAATGTGGACGAGATCGGTATAGGCGGCATGAAGGAAGTACAGTTTGTGATTACAGGGCAGGGCGCTTATTCTAAAATGAAATATGAAAGCGGGGTTCATCGGGTACAGCGGGTGCCGGAGACGGAGAGCGGCGGACGGATTCATACATCTACCATCAGTGTGGCGGTTATGCCTGAGGTGGATGAGGATATCGATATCGTGATCGATGAAAAAGAAATCCGGGTGGATGTCATGCGGGCTTCCGGCAACGGAGGACAATGTGTAAATACTACGGATTCTGCAGTGCGTCTGACACATTATCCTACGGGAATTGTGGTGTACAGCCAGACCGAGAAATCCCAGCTTCAAAATAAAGCGAAGGCATTTGCTTTGCTGAAATCCAAGCTCTATGATATCGAGCAGCAGCAGAGACACGACGCAGAGGCCGAGATGCGCCGCAGCCAGATCGGTACGGGGGATCGTTCCGAAAAGATCCGTACCTATAATTTCCCCCAGGGACGTGTCACGGATCACCGTATCGGCCTGACCATTTACAAGCTGGACAAGGTGATGAACGGAGATATTCAGGAAATCCTCGATGCCTGCATCTCCGCCGACCAGGCGGCTAAGCTAGTAAAGATGGGAGAAGCCTAGAAGACGCCTGGTCGTTCGAGCGAAGTGGTCAAGCCCCTAAGCCAGTGAAGATGGGAGATATTTGTCAGGAGGCTCGTATGAGTATGAGAGAGCAATTTTTGAGAGAGTGGGGCAAGCTTGCACATGCATGGTCTGTGAGAATTGTCTTCCTGTTCTTTCTGGCCGGAGCGGTTATTGCGGCGATGTCTTCGGATTGTACCGGTTACATGGCTTTGTTTATTGGATGCAGCTATTGGGGAAATATGCCGCTGATTCTGTTTGCCGTCATCGCGGCAGGACAGGTTGCCGGAGAATATCAAAACGGCAGAGCGGCAAGGGCTGCCGCCGAAATAAAAAGAGGCCGGTATTTTGCCGCAAAGGTTATGGGGCTGTTCAGTCTTTCAACCTCTCTTTGTCTGTTTTATACAGCGGTCTTGACTCTATTTTGTTCTGTCAGAAACGGTATCGGCAGCGGATATTTTTCTCATTATCCACTGCAGGTAACCGTTGTTTTGTTCTGCAATATACTTATCTACTGGATTTATATGGCAGTGTTTTTCCTGATAGGAGTGTTGGTGCGCAGAAAATTTTGGGCATTTGCGCTCTCTTTTGGTGTTCTGGTTCTTGAAATTTTCCTGGACTTGAGACTTCATCAGATAAATAGCATAATCTCTGTGGCAGGTCCGTGGACCGCTCTTATGGAGTTTGGAAATTATAGGGGCAGGGCGAATTTTCTGACCTATGATTTTTACCTTTTATTTGTGCCGGGGGTTTATGCGGGAATAGTGGCTTTGGCAATTGCATATTATGCTTTTCGCCGGGGGAAAATGCAGACCGGGTCATACAGGAAAACAGGAAGGCTTTTTGCAGGGCTTGGGAGAACGGCGCAGATATTTGCAGCGATAGCCGTTATATTTCTATTCAGCAGACAGGCCGTGAGCTTGGCTGCTGAAAATACAATGTCTCAGGGGAATCGGCCGCCTGTGGAAAACGTAGGTGAGCTGCGGCTTGTCTACGGAGACAGAAATCTTGACGACGAGGATGCCTTTGTGCTTTTGCTGATGGCAGAAGGATTTACAGAAAAGGAGCAGGGAGACTTTTTCAGTGGGGTTGACAATCTTATATCCAGACTTATGAGCATTTCTCCTTATGATGAATTTGGCGATGTGACAAAAATATATGCGCTTGGCACGATCTCCGCACAGTCCGGGATCAAAGGAGACGGGGCGGCGACCTGGGAGCAGGCGAAACAAGACTCTCGGGATACCTTCTTCGGAACTTCCTTTTGGGGAGGCGGGCAGGCATGGAAGTTAGGACTTTCCCAGGAAGGGGATCAGAAGGTATGTGATCTGAGGCGGCAGTTTTTGCCTGCGGCTGATTTTTGCGGTATTATTGTCAATTCCGATGTGAAAAGGGGAACGGCGTATTTCCATTCCTCAGGAAATACCGTTCTGACAACACTGGACACGGGAGCGCTGCCCCATGAACTGGGACATGCCGTGGCAGGACTTGCAGATGAATATGATCGGAAAGGATATAACAATTTCTATGAAGCGCCTAATATGACGCAGGAGTCTGATCCGCAAAGGGTCAGATGGGCAAAGTATATAGGAGAGGATGATATCAGCGTCTATGCGTGTACTTATAACAGCAGGTGGTGTCATCCCAGCATGAAATGCATTATGCGTGCTTCGGATACAGACAGATTTTGCCTAGTGTGTGAGGATGCGCTGCGGGAGAATATCTGCAAATACTGTGCCGGAGGGAGATTGCTTTTCAGCAGCCTCGGAGAAGAAATCCGCGAATCTGAGACGGGAACCGATATGAGGGAGTATTTTAAAGTCCGCAAGAAGTTCAAAACACTTGAGAGCGATCAGATTCCGGAGAATCTTTTAATACTGAAATATTATGACGAAAACGGAAGAGTTATGGACGAAGTGCCCGGCAGGGCGGGAACATATTTTGTGGAAGCTCAATTTGCCGGTTACCAGACCGTAAATTTTTTCTATGATCCCTGCAGCCTGAAGGTATCCTATGAGATAAAGTTAAGTTCCGCAAAGGTATTCTGGCTTTCCGTGATGCCTCTTTTTGCCGGAATCTCGGTGTGGATTGTGTGGAAGCTACATAAATCGAAAAATACAGATGAAAAATGAGCTGTACAGAAGATTGGAGTGGATATCACATGAAAAAAACAGTGGGAAAGAAAGTGGTTTTTATTATTTTGGGTGCGGCTGTTCTGATTTCAGTTGTCTGTTTGATATGGAGGTTTGCCACAGGTAAGAATTCCGGCGACGCTGCGCGGTTTGCGGAGGAGTACGAACAGGTCGGACAGGACAATATCTTTGTATACAAGAGCGTGGAGCAGGTTTTGGATCTCATGGAAAGCGGAACAGGCATCGTATATCTGGGCTATCCGGAATGCGGCTGGTGCCAGGCCTATGTGCCCTATTTGAACGAGACAGCCCGTGAGAAGGGGATCCGGGAGATATGGTACTGCAATACAAAGGAAGTAAAAGAAAACGACATGGATAAATACTATGAGCTGATTGCCCTGTTAGACGGTCATCTTCAATATACCGAAACAGGGGAACAGTGGATTTATGTGCCAAATGTTTCTTTCCATATAAACGGAAAACTGATCGGAAATGATTATGAGACCTCAAAGGATACCCATGGCCTGACAGAGCCGGAAGACTACTGGACAGAGGAGGAAGTTCGGGATTTGAAGCAGACTTTGTCCGGCTATATGGAGCGGATTGCGGAGGAAGGCAGATGAGCCGTTTTTCGGATACAAAAGACGAAACCAGCAGAGGAATAGTCCAGCTAAGAAATATCAATAGGAAATTTTATAACAGTCTCGAAACGAAGGTGTCCGGAATGAACTTTCAGCTGCGCACTTTGCAGATGAAAGTTCATTCCCCTATAGGGCACCGTAGTGCAGAGACGGTACTGGAATAGGAGGAGAATAGAGATGGCAGGGATGTGCGGTTATAAAGCCGGGAGGGGTCTGGCAATGTTGTGTATCATCGGTATGTTGGGAATGGTCTCCTGCGGTAACGGGGAAGAACCTTTGCAGATAGAATTTTATTATGAAAATGTCTGCGCTTCCTGTGAAGGGGACGCAGATTTTTTCGCTTTGTATAACAGATGCATTTCACCGGAAGAAAAGGAAGCGCTGAATGCGGAGATCGCTACATATAATGTTTTTATGGATTCCTGTAAAGTGCGCTTTGAAGAACGGGCGCAGGATTTGGGAATCCCTGACGGGACATCTCTGCCGGTTTTGATCATTGGAGAAGAGTGGTTTGACGGATATGAGAAAATGGAGGAAGCCCTGCACCGGGTTTTGATAGAGGGAGGACATTGATTAAAAGAACAGGGTATGTTTCTTTATGCTGTTCCAGTCGGCTCACTGGTAAGGAGTTGATTTTATTTTAGCATGCATATTTTCAGATGCCGAAATTCTTAAAATGAGAGAATTCCGGCATTTTTAATGGCTTTGAACGGGTTTTTTAGGCATTTACCAAAATGTATACTTTATGGGACATGGCAATCTGCCCTCCGTATACGTCACAGTT
>CAJUCE010000049.1 GCA_910584865.1 uncultured Acetatifactor sp. | reverse complement strand
AACTCTTTATTCCCATATTCAGACCGTTTATCTGTTTTTCAAAATGCTTAACTAAAAACGAAAGGAACCCTCGCAAAAATACGGTAAAAGGAAAATGAGTAAATGCCATACCAATAAAAAGCAAAAGGAGAATCAATCTATGAAATATGATGAATTTGTCACCCAGTGGGCACTGAAGACAATAAGAGAAAACTACGCAGACGACATTTCCCTTGCCGTCTCCCACACCACCCTGTCCATTGACGGTGGCGGACGGAAAATCAGCTACTATGTCCCCCGTACCAAAAAAGGAGAAGAACTGGCCCGCACCTTCATCCTCGGCGGCGTGGGCTACGATATCTGGTGCGTTTCCTGGGAACGCCTGGAACAATTCGCCGAACTGAAGGAGTACAATATAACCTGTCTGGCGGACGCAGAACTGTTGTATGCACGCACAGAAGAAGACCGCGAACGCTTCCTGGCACTGCGCCGGACCCTGGCCGAAAACCTGAATCATCCGGTTTTGATGCGCTCCCTGGCTCTGGAAGCCTACGCACAGGCTAAGAGCCTCTATTCCGAACTGCTTTTCGCCCGGGAAGGAGACGTGAAAATGGGGGCAGGCTATGTACTGGACTACCTTGCCAGAGCGGTGGCATTCACCAATCACACCTATTTTAAGCATGCCCAGACGGCGCAGCCGGAGGAACTGGCCCGGATACCCCTTGTTCCGGACGGCTTCACAGACCTTTACCTGGACATCATCCGGGACAGGGACGAGGAGCGGCAGAAGGAGAAATGCTACCGGATCATCTGTATGGTGCAGGACTTCCTGCTGCAAAATGCTCCCCAGGGCACAGACAGTACAAAGGATTCTGTCCCCTGTCCGGAACATCATTTTCAGGATCTGGCCGATTGGTACGGCGAACTCTCCTATACCTGGCTGCGCCTGTGCCATTATACTTCGGAAAAAGACGCCGCCAAAAGCTATATGTGGGGCATTTACCTGCAGAGCGAGCTGAACCAGGTCTGCGGAGACTTCGGCCTCCGGAAAATGGATCTGATGTCCGCCTTTGACGCGGAAAACCTGCAGGCACTGGCGGAGAGGGCTGTCTGGAACAGGAAATGCGCAGGCTTATCACCGAGGGCGGCGGCCGTATACACGAATATGCAGAAACAGAGGATTTTTTAAATGAAGTATAAAAACGCCCAGGATATCCTGCCGGACCGCCTGCTGAAGGAACTACAGCAATATGTCTCCGGGGAGACCCTCTATATTCCCCGCCGGCAGTCCAGAAAATCCTGGGGCGAAACCTCCGGCGCCCGGGAATATTATAAAAAGCGCAACGAAGAGATACGGCAGCAGTACCGGGAAGGGGCGGATGCCGCCGCCCTTGCGGAGAATTATCATCTCTCCCTGGATTCCATCCGGAAAATCCTGCAGTAGCGGTCGAAAGTGTGAATTACTCTTCGTATTATTATACTCATGAGCGCATTTAACTGCCGCTTTTCTGCCCTGCATTACAGAAGCACTCACTCGATATACAGGTAGGTCGGCACAGATATTTTCGTTAACGAGTATAACAAATGGAAAGATACGGCTTTCCCTCTTAAGGACTGCCGTATCTTTTATACACCGTCTTTACGGGCTTCAGCTTTGCTCCGCACAAAAAGCGGACATAGACGACACAATGTCAGCAAAATTCTCACCCTTCTTCAGAATATTTCCATACGTAGCTATTGATAATACCGGGCCTGGGCCTGCCACATTTCAGCATATAATTTACCGTTGCCAACAAGCTGTTCATGGCCTCCATATTCAACCAGCTCACCATTGTCAAATACCGCGATTACATCACAGAAACGACAGCTGGACAGGCGGTGGGAAATATATATCGTGGTTTTGCGGTCCGTCATTCTATTTAATCTTGAATACACCTCATATTCGGAATAGGGATCCAGACTTGCGGTGGGTTCGTCCAATACCACCAATGGCGCATTTTTATACAATGTACGGGCAATTGCTATTTTCTGCATTTCACCTCCGGAAAGCTCCACCCCATTTTTGTCAAAATTTTTATACAGCGGAGTGTCAATGTCCAGGGGCAATTCCTCTATTTTTCTCAGGATGCCTGCCTGCTCTAATGAGGCTCTGATCCTGTTTTCGTCAGCAATTTCATTATAAGCCAGGTTCTCTCTTACGCTGAAGGAAAATATTTTATAATCCTGGAATATAACAGATAATAATTTACTGTATTCCGTTTCTTCAAATTCATTAATATCCACACCATTAAACAGGATACACCCTTTTTCCGGCTGATAAAGCCTGCATAACAGTTTGATAAATGTTGTCTTGCCCGATCCGTTCCTGCCAACAATGGATAATTTCTCCCCATTCTTTATGGTAAGCGAAATATCCTTCAGCGCATAAGCTTCCGTATTCGGATATCGAAACCATACATTCCTGAATTCAATTTCTGCGGAATGCACATCTGCAGATGTTCTTCCTCCTCCGGAACCGACGTTTGGCAATTGTTCGAAAGCAATATAATCCTGCAGTACATTGCCAAGCATCTGCAAATCCACAAGTTTCGTCATCAACTGCATTGCCGTACTGGAAAACTGGTTAGCCGCTGATAGGTACATGGCGAAATCGCCAATCCTGAGTGCTCCATGAAGTACGCTCCATGCGGCAAAAGCATAGGCCGCCAGAGTCTGAGCCTGGATGTTAATCGCCAAAAATCCATCATGACGCCTTTGTTGCAGAAACATTTTATGAAATATTTTATTTACAGAATGATAATACTGATGAATGCGGCTTAAGATATACTCGGACATTTTATAAATCCGCACGTCTTTTGCATTTTTGAAATCCTGAGTCAGTCCCTGAAAATACATAAATTGGCGATTATATACGGCAATATCCTGATAAAACCTGAACTTTACCACCTGAATCTGTTTATATAAGAATGCGTTTACCAGAGTCAGCAACAAAAGCGCCGCTACAAGCGCGGGGCTTAATATTACGATGATCCCAATCACACCAATTAAGGTAAAAATCAGTTGTACGATGTCAACCATGGTTTTGGGGCCTCCAAGCAGGGCATCATGAAGCCGTATATTATATAAAGCTTTTTCCTTCTTATCTAATATCTTTGCATCTTCAAGTTTTTCAAAATCCATATGCATAATATGGTTTCCTACATGCAGTTCAAAGCCATCCGCAAGCTTTTCTCCTGACATCTGCAGTTTTTTCCATATTATGCTGTTTACAACCCCCATAACGGCATTCCCAACCACCAGAATGCTGATATATAAAATCAGCTGTTCCATTCTTTTTGCGCCCGTCAGCTCATTTATAAGATATCTTGTAGTTATGATGCTTAAAAATGGAGTAATGGAACCGGCCGCCGCGGACATTATGGCCAGAGGTATATATCCGGAATGCAGGCGGTCAGCCAGCTTGAGAAAATGCCATATTGCCGATAAACTCTTGTTTTCTTTTAATGCCATCCTCTTTTTCACATCCGCTCACCTTCCTGCCTGTAATATGCCGCCTGAATATGAAACATTTCCGCATATTTTTTATCCAATTCCATTAATTCCTCATGGGTCCCGTATTCCACAAGGCCGCCGTAATGTCTCCACTCCGTCCATGACCGGCATCACAATGTCCAACAGGCACACATCTACCGCTTCCCTCCGCAGGATTTCCAGGCACTCCTGACCATTCTTCGCCTGCAGGACAGTATGTCCTTTTGAGGACAGAATCCCTTGCACTACTGTTCTCAGAAATTCCGCGTCATCCGTAATCAGGACTCTCCTGCCCTTTCCTGTTGCGGAGCAGGGCATATAATCAAAAATACTGTCAACCTGGCTCTGTGTCAAAATCGGATCTGCATACTTTCCGGCTTCCGGTTCCGGCCATGCCCCTCCATCCCTGTCCGTCATCTGTTCCGCTTCCCTCCCATAATCAATTTCCGATGGACGGCTTATGCCCAGAAGTTCATCCGCACTCACTGCCAGGGCTTTCGATATTTCAGGAACAATGACGATATCCGGATAGGAGATACCCATCTCCCATCTGGATACAGCCTGAGGCGTAACGTTCAGCAGTTCCCCCAATTCCGCCTGTGTCATATTTCTCTTTTGCCGCCTGCGCTTTATGACTTCTCCAATATTCATCACTTTCCTCCGTTTCCGCACTGTCCGGACACTTTCAATTTCACTTGGTTCAGGAAGCGGGCTTCCTTAGGAGCTGTCGAAAGACAATTCCTTATGATGAATTCAGTTTACCATGGCAGATTGTTCTGCGTCAAACAAGCGGTAATTGAGTCTCCTCAGCCGGCTTTTTCTCCATTTTTCTAAAAAATCCCGCTGAAAGCAGTCCAACCAAGCACACCAGAATGCCTGTGGGAATCAGTACCAGATAGACCTCCTCACGGCACCCGTCAAACCAGAAACCGTATACCATCTGCCCCGCCGGCTGTGCGCACATGGTAATCGCGGAAGTATAAGCCATCACCTTTCCGATCAGATGGCCGGGCGTGTTCTGCTGAATCATGGACACCGCGAAAATGGAGAAAATACTGACTGCCGCCTGCGCGCCGCAGAAAGCGGCCACATTCACGGCATACCTCACAGCCGTGCCGGAGGGAAAGAGAAAAACGGCCCCGGCAGGGAGGATACAGGCTCCAATCGCCGCAAGCACATAAGATAACCTGCCGGTTTTAAGCTTCCCAGTGAGAAGCCCTGCGGCAATACTTCCCAGGATGGTGGCCACAGCCAGAGCGCTTTCCGCCCCGCCGTAGTATTTCGCATCCAGTCCCAGAATCGTCCTCACAATGAAAGGCAGCCCCACCAAAGCAACCCCCATCACAAAGAAACGGGAAAGCGCTGCCAGAAGCAGCATCTTCAGGATATCTGTCTGTTCCCTTGTAATAAACCGGAGACTGCTGATGAAATCCTCCTTTACCATGGACAGAATATTTCCCTGGAAAACCCCTGTCGGCTGTCCCAGTCTGATGAAACATTCAAACAGCGACGTAATGAAAAAACATGCGACGCTTGCATACATTACAGGCTTCAGCCCAAAGGCCGCATACAGCACGCCGGCAAGCAAAGGCGCTATCAGGTAAGAGAGGGAAGCCACCTGGTTTACAGCCGCATTTCCCTTAACGATAAGCTCGCCGGAAAGCATCTGGGGGATGCAGGCCTGCACCGTGGG
The DNA here is from genome assembly GCA_910584865.1 of uncultured Acetatifactor sp. Taxonomy (GTDB): domain Bacteria; phylum Bacillota; class Clostridia; order Lachnospirales; family Lachnospiraceae; genus Acetatifactor. Next base: position 19,269 of record CAJUCE010000049.1, on the reverse strand, counting down.
CGTCTCAAACGCACCAAGGACAGAGAGTATCACAAGTAGCACACCGATTACCGCAATGGCATTTTCCCGGGATAAAAGCACTGCCGCACACAATACAGATACTCCTGTCAAAGTGTCCAGCGCCACCATGATATTCCGCCTGTCCATCCGGTCAGCAAGGATGCCGCCCAGGGGCGATAACAGGATGGCGGGAACCGCCGCAACAGACAAAATCCCTGCAAATACGGCCGCCGAACCGGTCACTTCCAACACATACATGGACAGCGCCAGACGCAGGATGTAATTGCCGAACAGGGAGCTTAACTGCCCCAGTACAAGGAGTGTGAAATTTTTTGTAAACAGCTTCTGTTTCATTTGTTACCCCCTTCTTTTATGGGTTGCTCTTCTCCCATGGGATGCCTTTCTCCCATGGGATGCCTTTCTCCCATTGGATGCCTTTCTCCCATTGGATGCCTTCTCCCCAGTATCCGCCCCGCTCTTCCGTACATTTCATCCTCCACAATCGGAAGCCCCATCACCGAAAGAACCTCCGCAATAAACCTGCACTTATGCTGAATCTCCTCCTCACTCGCCGGAAATACGGAAGGCATCATCCAGAAATTGACAAGCGGCAGCAGTTCCGAAAGCTCCCTTGCATACTCCGTCCGAATTGAGCCATCACGCCGCCCTTCCTCAATGAGTTCAAACCACAGGGGCGTCAGCACACGCCGGTTCGCCTCCACCGCTGCCGCCAGGATGCGCGGGTCCTTCAGGATAGGAACTGCCTGGGTGCTCAATTCCTCCCGTTCTCCATCGCCCCTGTCCAGGGCAAGCACCTCCCGGATCTTCTCCAGTCCATTCAGATCCGTACGCTCTCTGACAGCCTCAAAAGGATTATTTTCCATAAACATCTGATCCCCCAAAGCGTGCATAACCTCCTCCTTGCTCTGGAAAAAACGGTAGAACATTCCCTTCGCCCCGCCTGCCAGTTCCATGATATCCGTAATGGCAGTCTCCTCATAGCCCCTGGTTAAAAACAGCTTCTTCGCCGCCTCCATAATTTCTTTTTTCCATTGCTCCGGCGCTTTTTTCACAGGTCTGGCCAATAGTATCCAACCTCCTTTCATTGTTATTGACTTTAGGTCATTAATTATTATACAGGAGATGGAGTTCGGTGTCAATCCTTTATTGGTTCTTTCCATGCCTGGTAGAAATGATTATTTATTTTCATCCTGGAAGAATGATATTGTCGTGTTTACTTCACTATGTTCATTTCCTTACTTTCATGTTATACTGGACAGCAAACAACAGTAAATATCATTTTTCCACGGAGGTTTTAAATGAAATTGGATAGGTTGAATTATCCCGGACAGATATAACAGACAGTTTCTATCACAACCACTTTATTAGAAAATCAGATATTGAGTATATATTTATACGGCTCTGCTGTTCTGGGCGGCCTCCACCCGGACAGTGACATAGATATCCTGGTACTCACAAATTCAGAAATGACAGACCGGATCAGGGCAGAGTTAACCCGGCAGGTCATGGATGCCTCCGGCGCTGTGGGCAATCCGGAAAAACGCCCCATAGAAATAACCGTTGTCAATCAGAATGACATTCTTCCATGGCGCTTTCCGCCCAAATGTGAGTATATGTATGGGGAATGGCTGCGGGACGAAATGGAAGCCGGAGCATTCCCTGAACGTATATAAATCAAGTTTTATTATGTATCACATATGTTTTTCACGATTGGTATATCTATAAAAAGACTTCCATATGTCTTCGGACAGTTCTTCCACATGTACATAAAGCCAGTTCAGCAGGTTTTGAATCAGCATAGCAATCGGCTGATATTTTTCAGCAATACCTGCAAGTTCGTCCGGGCAATAGTTACAGATGCAGTGCCAGAAATAGAGAACATAAGGCATTGTTTTGATATCATACTCTGTAAGCGGAAAATATTTTGTATAGCCCCGGATATATCTGTTCAGGCCTTCCGCGTCGACAGCGCCTCTGCTACAGTCAGGGCTTGCAAACACATAGGAAGTAATCACATCAAGGCATACCGGTAACCGGCAGGCGGAGGTCCAGTCAATCACCGTGATGTCATTATCCTTCACAATTACCTGGCCAATATGAAAGTCACCATGGGAATTTGCATAGGTCAGCCTGTCGGAATCAATCCGGAATGTGGAAATCCGCTCAAGATGCCGTATCTGCTCTTCCCAGATGGAAACGGTTTTCAGATCCCCGGATTTTTTCACTTTTTCAAGTTCACTGATATATTGCTGCTTCTTTCTGATTGCTGTGTCTGTGGCAAAAAAATCCTTACCGAATCGTAACGGGAGCTCCCCGTAGTCTTTCAGTGCCAGGGTTGTTTTACCAAGATAATCTGCCGTTTTCACTATAGAGTGCGTTATTCTGCCTGAAATGATTTTGTTTCTATATTATACAAAAAGTACGTTCCTTTTTCAACCAAAACAACTGAAAATCTGCTGTCTTTCTTAGGTTTGCGAAAAAATGAGGGAATTTTTATCGTTTGACCACAAAAAATGAGCGAGTTTTTATCGTTTCGCCACAAAAACAAGAGCTTTCCTCTGTAAAACTTTTGCGGTATAATAGAGTCATAGATAAACTGGAAGAAATAAGGAAGGTGCCGAAATGACCTATGCCGAGTATCAGGAATACATGAGAAATTTTTTTGAACAGTATTATCAGAAGCTTTCGCAGGAAGAAATCCGTGTGAAACTTCCTCTCGGGGAAAATGAAAAAGAAATGTGGAGCGATGACGCGGATCCCAATGAAGAATGGAAAAAGTGGAAACTGGTTCCGGCCAGGATTCCGGATGAGGAGATTGAAGAGCTGGAGAAAGAAATTGGGACCAGACTGCCCCTTTCCCTGAAGGCCTTTCTGACGGTTACCCATCACTGCTTTGTTGTTCCGTGGGAACAGGTATAAGTGCCTGTCCACTTGACTTCCCAAAGGAGGAAATTATTAGAGGAACGTTGCACGCGGGAGGAAGCATGGGCGAAACTGGAGGGCACACGCCTGATGGCCCTCCTGCAGGAGGATCCCTCCCTGGCATGGGAGGATGCTTCCCTGTTGTATCGCTGTTATTGCATGGAGCGTGACCTGGGAGCGGTGGATATGGAGGTTTACCTTTTGGAACAGACTTAGCTGCACCAGCTATATTTGGCAATGCCTGACCCGAAACAGGCCGAAACCAAAATTTTGCCGGAATACGCAAGCTTTCTTTGCCAAGTGCCAAAAGCCGCCAGGAGAACGTCCGCCGCCCCCGAAATTCACTCCCACACCACTATCCGCTTCGCAATCAGATACGTGGCCGTATAATAAAGCAGATACAAAAATGTCATCACCACAGCCACAACCCCTGCAATCAACGGCACCATGGACGCGGAAGCTTCCATATTTTCCATCCGCATCACATGCACACCCGCCGCAGCCACCGGAATCCCCATAAGCAGGGGCAGCACAAACGGCAGCAGAAAGAAACTGAAGGTCTGCCGGAACAGGGCTTTTGCCTGCTCTCCCACGCCCAGCCCCAGGCGGAACAGGATTTCATACCGCCGCCTGTCTTCCCCCAGGGCGGAAAGTGTTTTCAGAGCCAGGATTGCCATGGCCATCAGCAGAAATACCGCGGAGGCAAAGAGCGCTCCCACCACAAGGATTGCCGATACATTATTTTCTTCCTGCCTGGCATATTCACGGATCTCAAACTCGATCCTCCCGTCCTCTCCTTCCCACAGCAGATGGGCAAGCGCCTGTTTCAGGCCCATCCCGTCGAACATGTGCTTTTCCGTGACATAAGCCCTGCTCTGCTCCACGCAGTCCAGTCCCTCCACAGCCTCGTCCGGCACTACCACATAAAAATACAGATAACTGATTTTCGGATAATCTTCCCTACAGCTGTGGAAGGTATAAGTCTTCCCGCCCTGCTCCCAAACCATGTCCGTCCAGTCCGGCCGGGCGGCTTTGGAATTGTTGCACACAATCATAAACTCTCCGTCCAGTGCCACCGGCTTCACGCCAAGGGGCGCCATCACTGCATTGAAATCGCTGAGGGGCATAAAGCTGTCGTTAGGCGCCATCCACTCCTCGTACCATTCCGTGCGGCTGTAAAAATCCAGTCTCCCCGATTCAAAAATACGCCAGGGGATCATCTGCCTGATTCCCGCATATTCCTCGATAAGCGCCTCCGCCTCCTGCAGGGGAATCTCTCGCTCCCGCTCATATTTATTGGAATAATACATGATATCATAGGGATACGCCATGTTCAGCGCCTCCTCCTGGCTTGCCTTCTGGATAAAAGAGACATTGGTTCCCACCACCGCAAGGCTCATCAGCAGGGCCAGACATCCAAGCATGACGGAATTGGCGCTTAAGTTTCCCGAGAGCTGACGCAGTACGAAGGTATTGGAGCCACGGCTGCAAAACCTGCTTCTGCCAAGCAGAAAAGGCACGATGCTTTTGGCGGCTCCCATATGAGATAACGCAGTGAACAGGATAAAACCTGCAAGCAGATATTCAAGGCCCTCCACAGTGCCTCCCTTCAGCGCAGTATCCAGTTTATGCCAGAACAGGATACCACTGGCGGCCAGGCCAATAAATGACACAATCGTCACAATCAGCCATAAAAACGGATGCCGGACCTTTCCTTCCACCTTTTTCTCCCCATGAATCAGGTCATAAATACTGACACGCTTCAGGTAGCCTGCGGATGCCGCCGAGGCCAGAAAGAAAATCCCCGCTGTCAGCAGCACCGTGCGAAACAGCCCCTCCACGGAATAAGCGGCAATGTCAAACTCCATCTCCAGAAGCTTCATCATGAACGCCATCAGCCCCTGGAACAGGAATGCCCCCACCGCCAGGCCCGCTCCCAGGGCAATGAGACAGATGATGAATGTTTCCGCCAGAAAAATAACCAGGATATTCCGCCGGTTCATACCCAGTGTCAGATAGGCGCCGAACTCACGCTTCCTGCGTTTCAACAGAAACGACGTGGCGTAGCCCAGTACAAAAGCCACCACTGCGGAAATCATAATCACCATAATCTGCAGCGCGTCCCGTGCGCCCTCTCCCCTGTCCATGAAAACAGAAAGGCTGTCGCTGTAGATGATATTGTTGATGGCGAAAAGCAGGGCCACAGTAAGCGCTATGGTCATAAAGTAAATCAGATAGTTCCCCAGTTGTCTTTTTACATTCCTTGCCGCCAGTTTAAAATACATCACTCTCACCTCCCAACGCCGCGGACACAGACCAGATTTCCCCATACATCTCCTGCCTGCTCCGCTCCCCCCTGTACACCTCGCTCCATATCTTCCCATCCCTCAGAAACAGCACCCTGTCCGCATAAGAACCCATCAGCGGGTCATGGGTGACCATGAGAATGGTAGAGCCAAGGGAGCGGTTCATCAGCTGAAAAGTGTCCATCAGCTTCCTTGCATTGGCGGAATCCAGTGCTCCTGTCGGCTCATCCGCCAGTACCAGGGCGGGGCTTGTTATGATGGCTCTGGCACAGGCCGCCCGCTGTCTCTGCCCCCCTGAAAGTTCATGTGGAAATTTATCCAGTTGTTCCGTTACATCCAGGGTTTTCGCCACTGAATGCAGTTCCTGAACGCTTTTTTCATAGGGAAGCTTTTTCAGATTCAGGGGCAGCACAATATTCTCCCCTATGGTCAGAGTGTCCAACAGATTGTATTCCTGAAAGATGAAGCCCAGTCTGTCCCTCCTGAAAAGGGATAGCTCCTTTTCCTTCATGGCTGTCAGCAACCTTCCCTCCACCCGGATTTCACCTGCACTGACCCGGTCAATCGTTGAGATTACGTTTAAAAGAGTACTTTTCCCCGAACCGGAAGCGCCCATGATGGCGGTGAACTCTCCTTTCCTCACAGAAAAGGAAATCCCATCCAACGCTTTTGTGACAACGCTTCCGCTTCCATAATATTTTGTTACATTTTTCAGCTCTAAAATGGCATCCATACCTGTTACCTCTCATTCCGGTTTTGGCATCCCCCTGCCGGCCCGGGGTTTTTCCAACCTACGGATTTATTGTAACACAGGATGGAGCAGTTTGTTCTAACACAGTTTATGGTTTTTCTTACGGTTTTGTAAGATTGGGGTTAGAACTTTTGTATTGCTAATAGTTATACAATCGTGCATAATAAACCATATCAATAAGAAAGGCGATAAAATCATGGCTACAAAAAGCGCAAATGTACTGGCTCGTGTTGAACCTGAAATCAAAGAACAGGCTGAATCCATCATGTCAAGGCTAGGTGTCCCAGCCTTTGTCATAATCAATATGCTGTATAAACAGATTATCATGACAAGGAGCATCCCCTTTCCCCTGTCTGTTCCTGATGAACCCGTAACAAGTGATTCAATAACTACGGCAGAATTCAACTCAATCATGGGAACCGGATTATCACAAGCCAAATCTGATGAATCCCGCCCTGTATCAGATGTCTTTGCAGATTTGCGGAAAGGGCTACAATAATGCCAGAAACTTATATCGTGAAAGTCACAGAAAGTCCAGATAACTGCTGTAATCTATGCAAAGCGGGATCAGATGCACCAACTCTCCCAAATGGATATGGAATAAAAGCTTAGGACAACGCCTTTATTCCGTTAATTACCTGCAACTTGTTACCCAATTCGACACATCAGTCATGCCTCATTTGTAAAATTACATATCGCTTCATGACCAGGCAGCCATACTGTCAAAGGAGAACGTAATACAGGTAAATTCCCCCTCCCTGGATTCTATCCGCATCGTAATATCCAGGCGGCGGCAAAGTTCCCTTACAATATACAGCCCCATTCCGGTCCCCTGCTGTCTCTTCCTTTCCAAGGTCTGCTGCCTGTTCCTTTCCACATCCTGCTGTCTCCCCACGCCGCCTCCGGTAAAGCCCCGTTCCGTCACCCGGGGCAGTTCATGAGCCGGAATGCCGGGGCCATTGTCTTGAACCGACAGCACACCGGCATCCGCCTTGATAGTAATCCGGCATCCGGGACAATATTTGGCACAGTTAATCAGCAGCTGCTTCAGAATAAAGCAAAGGGACTTTTCATCGGAATAAACCCGAAAATCCCCCTCAGTTTCCACACTTATTCCTGCCCCAATCAGCAGGGCCATCTGATCCTTCACGGCTTCCCCCACAACCTGCGATACGGAAAACCGGCTGATTTTCACATCCTTTTCTGCAGTGCGCAGCCTGGCATAATAGAGGATGCTTTCCGTCAGGTTATCGGCACGCTTCAGCTCCCTCCGCAGCTTCCGCGCGTCTCCCCCGTTGTCAAGAATCAGAGAGCACGCTGTCAGAGGCGTCTTCATCTCGTGAATCCAGCTCTCCACATAGTCGCTGTATTCTTCCTTCTCCCGTCTGGCCTGTTCCGCAATGCCCACCGCAGAGGCGGAAACCTCCCGCATTATCCGGAAATAACGTTTTTCCGTGCTGTTTACAGGCTTTGGCAGAACCTCCCCCAGAAGATATTTTTCCGGAAACCCCGCGAGCAGCCTCTCCAGTCCGTCAATCCGCTTCTGTTCCACAAAACCGCATGCAAGCAGCCAGAAAAAGACCAGACACAGGAACGCCGCCGCCAATATGGCAATCAATGCGGCGCTTACGCCTGCAACCGCAAAAATGCTTCCTATTCCCAGTCCTCCCATACCCAAAAAGCACAGTGTAACCGCTTTGGAATGTACGGTATCTCGAAGACACTGAACCGTTTTTGAATGTACGGCATTCCGAAGGCGTTGAACCGCTTTTAAATGTACGGTACCCCAAATGCGCCGAGCCGCTTTCCTGATAATATGCCTGTCTCCAAAATCCTCTGTCCCGGAATGCCTCCCATTGTGTCTCATAACCGATACCCCACGCCCCGGACTGTCCGTATATAATCACCTGCCCCCAGTTTTGCCAGTTTTTCACGGAGCCTGTTTATGTTCACATACAAAGTATTCTCATCAACATAAAGACTGTTCTGCCACAGATCCTCTATCAGCTCCTCTTTGGCGCACAGCCCTTTTTCCATCAGGCACGCCAGGATACGGGTTTCGTTTTTGGTGAGCTCCCTGCTCTGCCCGTCCCTGTACACAGTCAGTTCCGCCAGATTCAAAGTCAGATCCCGCGCCGTCATGACGCTTCTGCCCTTTCGCTTCAAAAGCCTGGCTATGCGCGCCAGAAGCACGGCGGAATTATAAGGTTTCCGGATATAATCGTCCGCCCCCACGCCGAAGCCCAGGAGCTCATCCTCCGCCGAGTCCCTTCCCGTCAGGAAAATCACGGGGATATCCCACTGCGTCCGCAGCCGCCGGCAAATTTCATAGCCGCTTTCCCCCGGCAGGTTCACGTCCAACAGAGCCATGTCACAGGGCGGCTCGCTGACAACCCTGTAGCCGTTTGCACACAGCAGCCGTGTCAGTTCCGCTCTGACGCTTTCATCGTCTTCCGCCACCAGTATTTTCTCCATATCCTCCTTCTTCCATTTCTTCCAGTCTTATGCCGCTATTCTAATTCTTTGCTTCTATCCATTTGGTCTATTCCAGTATAACTCAATTTCCATCGAATTCTCCTGTCTGACTCCTTCCCCTTTCAATTTTCCATTATCGGGACACCTCCGAATAGGAAATCACCGCGTCATTTTTCTTCATAAACAACAGCCCAAAAGACCCTGCCCCACAGTTACTGGCAATGGCGGCAGACGCTTTCTGCAGGTAAACCCGCTCAAAAGGACAATACTGCCGCACCAGTTCCTGAATATACTGAAGGCTCTCTTCGTCCATTCCCGCATAGGTGATGAACAGGAGCCGCTTGTCAATGGCCCTTGTATTGGCAAGCACTTTCCGGATATATTGCTTCATCACATGATGGAAACTGCCCATCTCCATGCTGCCCACCGCCATCCGGCTTTTCCGCAACACAATGACAGGATGCAGCAGCAAAGCATCACACAATACCTGCACATTCCGGGAAATCTGCCCCGCCCGGCACATCATATGGGTGCTGTCAATGATAAAGGCGGATGAGATATAGCGCCGCAGCTTCTTCACGGTCTTCACAATCTCGTCCCTGGAAGCATGGTTTTCCGCCATATAAGCCGCATACAGCACGGACAGCCCCAGGCTGCTGGAGAGATGCCCGGAATCCACCACTGTCACGTTTTCAAAGGATTTCGCCGCCTCCAGGGCATTGCGGTATCCCTCGCTGACATGCTTTGCCATGGTGATATGGATCACATTCTGCGCCTCCGTCAGCCTCTGGGCGAAAAACCGCTCATAATCCTCCACATCCGGCGGCTGAGAAATGGCGCTCTTTCCCTCCGTCATATGGAAAAGCAGCTCATCCGCCATCAGCTCCATATCATCCAGAAACCGCCCCTGCTCCGTACACACATAATACGGGCATACACAGATGCCGAATCTCTTCTTCAGGTCTTCCGGCAAATCGCACACACTGTCCGTGGTAACCATCAGGGAAATCCGTTTCGCCTGTTCGAATATCAGCACATCCTTTCCGATTTCGGACTGGCTTGCCGTCTCGCTTAACATTACCAGTTCCTTGGGAAGGATGCTCATCACCGCGGCCTCAAGCATGGCGCCGCTGATGGGCTTGGCCAGATAGCCGCTGAACCCCTCCTTCCGGTAAAGCATCTGATTGTCGCTTCCCGCATTGGCCGTCAGCGCGATTACAGGCACATCCTGGCATAATCCTCCGGGTTGGGAATGGAGGGCATGGAGACACTCTATCCCGTCCATCTCGGGCATCATGTGGTCCATCAGAATACAGTCATAATGCTGATACTGGGTCAGCCGCAGGCAGTCCGCGGCACTGGAAGCCGTGTCAATCTGAATCCTGGTATCCGACAGCAGCTTACTCACCACCATCAGGTTCATCTCGTTGTCATCCACCACAAGCAGATGGGCATTGGGCGCCTCAAAGCTCTTCTGGTACTGCTCCCCCTCATGCACCTTCCTGCGGGAACTTAAAGTAAATGTACCCAGTTCACGCTCGCTCATGATATCCTGCTCCAAAGTTACCAGGAAGGTGGAGCCGTTCATGTAGACACTGTTGACGCTGATTTCGCCCCCCATCAGCTCCACAAGCTGCTTGACGATGCTAAGGCCCAGTCCGGTGCCCTCGATATGCCGGTTCCGCTTCTCGTCCACCCGCCGGAAAGCATCAAAAATATATGGGATATTCTCCTTTTTCACCCCCTGTCCCGTATCCTCCACGGAATACCAGACACGCACCCGGTTCACCCCCACACGCTCACAGCGCACGGACAGGGTAACGGTGCCTTCTTTTGTATATTTTACAGCGTTATTCAGCAGATTCACCAGTACCTGCTTAATGCGCACCTCGTCGCCGCAGAGCATACTGGGAATGGAGGGATCCACATGCAGCTTGAACTCAAGCCCTTTTTCCCTGGCCTTAATCCAGATCATGTTCACAATCTCGGAGAAAAGCTCCCCTGTTTCATAGGACACATTCACAATCTCCATTTTGCCCGATTTGATTTTGGACAAATCCAGAATATCGTTAATCAGCGTCAGCAGCATCTTACTGGCGCCCTGGATATTTCTGGCGTTCTCCGCCACCTCATCGGAAATAGCCTCCCGCAGAATCATCTCGTTCAGCCCGATAATGGTGTTGATCGGCGTGCGGATCTCATGGCTCATACTGGAGAAAAAATGATTCTCCGCCTGGTTCAGCTCCTCAATCTCGTGCTTCTGTTGTATGGTCAGCTTCTTCTCCTCCTCATAGAGATAGTTCTGGAACAGAAGCAGCACACTGGTGAGGAAGCCCGCCACAATAACGGAACGGGCAGAGTCAAAATAAGCCTGGGCCTCGGTGTTTGGCAGAACCAGATTCGGATAAAAATAGGCTAGATAATAACAGCACAGAGTTTCCGCCACACATAACAGAAAAAACACTCCCTTTCGCTTCCCCTCCAGGGTAATGCTGATATAGATGAAGCAGAGCACGAACCATTCAGGCACTCCGCCGTAAAGCCCTCCTCCGGTAAAAAACACCACGGGAAACAGCAAAAGCAGCATCACCACCGTGGCCGTGGCTCCCGTGTTGATACAGTCCCTCTGGATACTTACCTTCGCCACCACATACATGAAAATCAGACAGGCAGGCAATATCAGCAGATTCGCCGTAAACCTGCCAAGAACCAGGATAAAAATCAGCGCAATCATGCTGATGCCCGTCACCAGGCGGAACATCCGCTCCCGCAGGCTGATTTTGTGGTCAAAAATGATTTGCAGCCATTTTTTAAACATGTCAAACTCCCACTGTCCGTTCGGGAAACCCCCGTCCCCTCCCGGACACATATTTATAAAATGTAATCTTTCACTTATAAATTGGCAATACTTTCGCACACTTCCTCATACATCTGCCGAAGAATGCTGTGGTTCTCCCTGATGAAGGCCTCATCGCCCTCCTTGCCTGCCATCTCCAGTTCCTTCGCCTTGGCGGAAAGTGCTTCCGCGCCGATGGTCAGTGCCGTGCTCTTCAGGGCATGGGCCTTGATGCCGTAATCCGTCCAGTCGGCGGCCTCATAGTAGCTGTTCAGCTCCGCCTCCTTCTCCGCCCTCTGGTCATGGAACATATGCAGCATCTCCAGATAAAACCCGTCATCCCCTCCGCAGTAATCCAACCCCACACTTACGTTGATGCCTGCACGCACAAGGGAACCGTAGGCAGGAGCCTGTTCCTGCGCAGGTGTATCCGCCCCGTCTCCGGCTGCGCCTCCCGCGCCGTCCATATCTCCGGAACGGTGCCCGTACGCTTCTTTTTCTTTATTTCCGGAGCAATGCGCGGTTTCCTCCCCTGCGGCATCCCCCTCTCCCACAGAGGCTGCGGATTCCGGTTCACCTGCCCGGTCCGCAGCCTCTCCTTCCCATGTCGTCTCCTGTACCTTATGCCCCGCATCATACTGCAGGCATTCCTCCGGCAGCACCCGGCGCAGCACCCGCTCCAGGACAGAGCGCTCTATGGGCTTGGGGATAAACTCGTCAAATCCCTCGTGCCGGAACATTTCCCGGGCCCCGCTGATGGTATTTGCCGTCAGGGCGATGATCGGAACCTCCCGGTACGTTCCGTTGTCCAGTTCCCGGATGCGCCGCAGCGTCTCCACACCGTCGAAACCAGGCATCATATGATCCAGGAACACCACATCATAGACAGTCCTGGCGCACAGCTCCACCGCCTCCCTGCCGCTTAAGCAGGTATCAACCGATATGCCGTAGCTGCCCAGGACTCCTTTTGCCACCAAAAGGTTCATCTCCTCGTCATCCACAGCCAGTACCCTCACGTCCCTGCAGGTAAAAGGCCTGCGCCCTGCCGCCCGGTCCTCCTCGAAGTTGTTCCCCTGTTCGTCGCCTCCAATCAGGTTTACAATGGACAGCGCAAAGAAAGGCTTGCGCAGCACAAGCAGGCGGCTGTCCGCATCCAGAACAAAATCCTTCTCCGCAATCACCGCCACCGGAACCGTCTCCGCCAGTTCCTCATAATAAGGAGGATTGGCCATATATTCCCTCTGGGCTATGAATATATGGGTCAGCTTGTGATCCCTCTGCAGCTTCAGCAGACCCTCAAAATTGTGCGCCTGATAGCCCTCAATTCCAAGGCCCTCCACCAGATGCAGAATCATCCTGTCATAAAATCTTCTCACCTCATCCCTGCTGTACCGCTCTGGCTTGAAAAAGCACGCAATACACAGCTTCTGGGAATTGGGAAACTGAATACAGGGCGTATCGTCCACCACCCCCTGGGGAACGGTGATATGTATCTGCATGCCCTGCTGTTCTCTGCTCTCAAAATGAATAAAACCGCCCATGGCATGAAGCAGGCCCCTGGCTATGGGAATCCCCAGGCCCAGTCCGCCCACATAACGTCGGCTTCCGGAATCTGCCTGATAGAAATCATCGGTAATCTGCCCCAGCTGGGACTCGTTCATGCCGATACCGGTATCATAGAGATCAATCACAAGGTTAATCCCGTAGCTCTCCCTCCGGAAGCCGATGCACAGGCCGATTCCGCCCTCCTCCGTAAATTTCAGGGAATTTTCCACCAGAATTCTCAGGACATGGGATATCTTCTCCGGATCGCCGATCAGCACCGACGGCACCCTGGGGTCAATGTCGTAAACCATCTCCAGATTATTGCCTCCGTTCTGCAGGGCAGTCATGGCCATGATGTCGTTTATCACCGACGTAATCCTGTAAGGCTCCTGGACCGCCGCCAAAGTGCCTTCTACAATCTCCGTGTAGTCAAGTATATTGCTGATCTGGCCTGACAGGCGCTTCCCTGCCATCTTGATGGAGCGCAGGTTCTCCTGAATCTCCGGGGATATTTCTTTTCCCAGTGCCACTTCGCTGATGCCGATTACCATATTGACAGGCGTGCGCAGCTCATGGGACACATTGGACAGGAAATCCGCGTTCTGCTGTACCGCTGTGGCAAGCTGGTCCTGCATGCTGTCGTATTTTGCCCGCTCTCCCTGCCTCCTGTTGATACGGTATCTTGTGACAATCAAAGAGCCTGCCACCGCGGCGGCCCCCATCAGCAGGCGCAGCGACTCCCTGTCAGCCATGCCGCGGCCGATGGTGCCCAACAGCAGAAAGTGATACAAAATCTGCGCTACATACAGGCCTACGGCAATAAACAGGAGACGCTTCCTGTTCAGCAGTGATAGCAACAGCAGTACCACACAGGTCATCATGGGGATGTCATGCAGACAGGATTCGTGAACCCCAAAGAAGAAAAACTCGACCAACAACAGTCCCGTACAGATATTTTCATACAGTATATCCGAGCCCACTCTCCCGATGTGGAGCCACCAGACCGCCATGCAGCCCAGGACCATCAGGAGAACCATCCACAGCTCCCAGGACATGGTCAGCGCGACCAGTCCCAGAAACAGGGTCAAAATGCTGAGAGTCCCTGCCATAAGCAGGTGAATGCTTGTCTGTGATTCCGTCCTCATTCCTTCTCAAACTCCTTTTCCACCCGCTCCAGCAGGCTCTTGGGGATGTAAGGCTTCTTCAGGTAATTCACCGCCCCCATCCGGATGGCCGTCATCACATCATCCTCATATCCGGAAGCCGTCAGAAAAATCACCGGGATCTCCAGTCCGTCCTCCTTCATTCTCTCAAAAGTCTCGATGCCGTTCATGCCCGGCATGGCGATATCCAGAAGAACCAAATCGATCTGTTCGTCTTTCAGCTTTTCAAGCGCCTCCTGCCCGGACTCCGCCAGGAGCACCTCATAATGCTTTTCCAAAATCAGGGTTGTTCTCCTTAAATTCATTTTGTCGTCATCCACAACCAAAATACGTTTCTGCATACAGCACCTGCCTCCTTGTTTCTTCCTATCGATTTTCTGCCGGATATTTCAATACTGCAGGACAGAAAAACGGTGGGACAAAAAATCCCGACACATATAAAAATTATACCATATTGCAGCAGGTGTCCGCAATGTAACTTTTGGACGAAAAAATAAAAAATATATTAAATTTTTAGATTTTATAACTTATTCCAGGACATATTTCTCACGAAATTCCTGGAACTTCCTGCGGAACGATTCACTGCCGTCCCGGAACTCCCGCAGGTGCTCGTGGAGGCTTAAGCTCTGCTGCGCCATATCCAACATACAGCCTGCAATGTTGGAACAGTGGTCCGCCGTCCTCTCCAGATCCGTCAGCAGGTCAGACCACACGAATCCTGCCGTGATGGAACAGCCGCCCTGCTGCATCCTCCGGATGTGCCTGGTCCTCATCTCCTCTTTTAACCGGTCTATTACCTGCTCCAGAGGCTCCACCGCCGCCGCGGCCTCCAGGTCCTGCTCCAGAAATGCCCGCGCAGACAGCTCCAGGATCTCCCCCACCGCCCTGCAGAGCACCTGTAGTTCCCCGCGCGCCGTATCGGTAAACTTCCGGTCTTTGTCCGCCATCTCCTCCGCGGCCCGAAGCAGGTTCACCGCATGGTCAGAAATCCGCTCGAAATCCCCGATAATCTTTAACAGCTTCGCCGCTTCCGTACTGTCCGCCGCGGAAATCCGCAGGGCGCTCAGCTTTACCAGATAGGTGCTCAGGATATCCTCATAGTAATCCGTCTTCTCCTCCTTCAGCCGGATGGAATCCGCCAGTTCCGGCGTCAGGGCTCCCAATGCTTCCATGGCTTCCTTCAGGGACGCCACGGACAGCTCCGCCATGGAGCCGGTAACCCTGTGGCAGCGCTCCAGGGCAATAGAAGGTGCCGCAAAGAGACGCTCGTCCAGTTCCATATATTCTTCTGTCTGCTTCTCCTCCGGCACCATACTTGTGACCAGTTTCTCCAGTGCGCCGGACAGGGGCAGCATCAGCAGCAGGCACAGGATATTGAAAACCGAATGGGCCGCCGCAATACCCAGAAGGGACGCGGGCTCGTCCAGGAAATACAGATGGAAAATCCCCCTGGCAATACAGAATGCCGTCAGCCATACCGCTGTTCCGATGCAGTTGAAAGACAGATGCACCATGGCCGCCCTTTTGGCATTCTTATTGGCGCCCACCGAGGAGAGCATGGCGGTAAGGCAGGTGCCGATGTTCTGCCCCATGATGATGGGAATCGCCGCCCCATAGGAGACCTGCCCCGTCACCGCCAGTGCCTGAAGGATCCCCACGGATGCGGAACTGGACTGGATGAGAGCCGTCAGCACCGCTCCTGCCAGGACTCCCAGGATGGGATTCCGGAACATGATGAAGAACTTCTGGAAGGCCGGAAGCTCCCCTAAGCCGGATACCGCCCCGGACATGGTTTCCATGCCGAACATCAGCGTGGCAAAGCCCAGAAGGATCAGCCCGGTATCCCTCTTTTTCTCCCCCCTGCAGAACATGTACAGGATAATTCCCCCAAAGGCCAGGATGGGCGTGAAGGAGGAGGGTTTCAACAGGCGGATGTACCAGCTGCCGCTGTCAATTCCCGCCAGGCTTAATATCCAGGCAGTCACCGTGGTGCCCACATTGGCGCCCATAATCACATTGACGGCCTGCCGTAATGTCATAAGCCCTGAATTGACAAATCCCACCACCATAACCGTGGTAGCGGAAGAACTCTGTATTACCGCTGTCACCACAAGCCCCGTCAACAACCCGGCCGCCTTTCCTGTGGTAAACCTTCCCAAAAGGCTTCGCAGCTTCCCTCCTGCCCTGCGCTCCAGGGCCTGGCCCATGATGTTCATACCGAATAAAAACAGGCTTAAACCTCCGATCAGTGTCAGTCCGTTAAAAATATCCATATACTCTTCTCCTGTGAATTCTTTTGCGGAATGCAGTTCAAACCGCTTCCATCAGCGATACTTTATTTATTCCCAAATTGTTGCGGAAGAAAACCAATCCTGTGCAGAAAACTTTCGAAAAAGCAAACCCTCCAGTAAGTTATACTGTTTAGGAAGCAAGAACAATTTCCTACAATTGAATATGGCGCAAAGAGGCGTGCCTTTTATCAGAATCGCATGAAACGCTTTGCGAAACCTGTAGTCGGACAGAGCATGAAACGGGCATCTTCTCACAGGACATCCTTACAAACAGATAAAAACAAAATACAGAACATATCCGGCCAACATGGCAATCCCGCCCCGGCGTCCCAGTTTCCGTCCCTTCACACTGCATGCCAGGAGCAGCACGCCTGCCGCCGCCGCAATCCACATGTCGGCATAAAATTCCGCCGAAAAAGGCACCGGCGTAATCAGGGCAGACACGCCCACCACAAACAGGATGTTAAAGATATTGCTGCCCACGATATTTCCGATGGCAATCTCCGCATTTCCCTTTGCGGCAGCGGATACAGAGGTAAACAGTTCCGGCAGGGAAGTACCCAGGGCCACGATGGTCAGGCCGATAAAACGCTCGCTCATGCCGAAAAGCCTGGCCAGGTTCGTAGCGGCATCCACAGCGGTATGGCTCCCCACTACAATCATTACAAGGCCTGCCGCCGTTCCCAGAAGAGCTGTCCACAACGAAAGCTTCTTCCCCTCGGCGGACGCGGCAGCCAGTTCTTTTCCGTCCTTTTGCGCCGCCCACAGCAGATACCCCAGATAGGCCAGGAACAACAGCGTCAGCACCATGCCTTCCCAAAATCCCACACTGCCGCCCGTCCCCTGGAAAAGCAACAGCAGGGTAATCCCGATCATAAACGGAATATCCCGGAATAAAGTAGGCACAGTCACCGCCAGGGGAGCCACCACGGACGACAGCCCCAAAATAATCAGAATATTCAGAATATTGCTGCCCACGATATTTCCGATGGTGATATCCGCATTTCCCCTGACAGCGGCCGTTATACTCACCGCAGCCTCCGGCGCACTGGTACCCATGGCCACAATGGTGAGGCCGATGACCAGTTGGGGAATCCCGAACCGCCTGGCGATAGCTGAGGCGCCATCCACGAAAAAGTCCGCCCCTTTTACCAACAATACGAATCCAAGAACCAGTAAGAACAGTGACAATACCATAGTGTACGCTTCTCCCATTTCTACCTTTCCTCCTTCAAAATCGGCAGCTCCCGGCGCTTTTCTGCACAATCAGAACAAATCAAAGTTTTCTTTATGCAAAAAAGCGAGCACTCTGCTGCAAACTTAATATACAACAAAGTCTCGCTTCTCACTCACAGAGCCGGATTTCCCGCAGGCATCCCGCCGGGAAAATCGTATTGACGGCAAGGTAAACATGGACTGCCTCCATGCAAGCTACTCCCTTTATCAACGCCAGTGTAACACAGGAAATGATTTCCTGTCAACCGGAACTTTTCATTTGGGCGGCTTCAGCCGGATTTTTTATGATTCCTCCACATCAGAATGAAAGGACACGCAATGTCCAGTATAATAGAACCCATGGCACTCATCCAGGGACACCTGCACCACTTTGCCGACGAGGGAAGCATCCCCCGGCACATGCACCACGGTGTTGTTGGAAAGTCTGCCGGTTACCATGGGGACCTCTGCCGCAGCCGCAGCAATCCCGGGTTCCGCAGAACTCCCGCCTCCGCCGTCCTGGCCTGTCCTGCCCGAATCATTGACTTCCTCAATCAGGACCTCCATGACCTGTCCCTCATATTTTGCCACCTGCTCCCGGGCCGTGTCCTGCACCAGTTTCAGAAGCCGGTCAAATCCTGCCTTCACCTGCTCCTTCGGCACCTGGTCCTCCAGGGCGGCCGCCGGGGTTCCGGTACGCTTTGAGTAAATGAATGTAAAGGCATTGTCGAACTTTACCCTGCGCACCACATCCATGGTCTCTTCCAAATCCGCTTCCGTCTCACCCGGAAAACCAACGATGATGTCCGTAGTGATGGCAATGTCCGGAATCCGCTCCCGGATGCGCCCGGCCAGTTCCAGGTACTGTTCCTTCGTGTATCTACGGTTCATCCGCTCCAGAATCCGGGTGGAGCCGGACTGCAAGGGCAGGTGCAGGTGGCGGCAGATTTTCGCTGACTGCGCCATCACCTCTATGAGTTCATCCGACAGATCCTTGGGATGAGATGTCATGAAACGGATCCGCTTCAGGCCCTCTATCTTCTCCACTTCCCGCAAGAGCCGGGCAAAGGATATGGGATTGTCCAGATTTTTCCCATAAGAATTCACATTCTGCCCCAACAGCATGACCTCCACCACGCCGTCAGCTACAAGCCGCCGGATTTCCTCCAGGATATCCTCGGGCTTCCGGCTCCGCTCCCGCCCCCGGACATAGGGGACGATGCAGTAGCTGCAGAAATTATTGCAGCCGAACATGATATTGATGCCGGACTTGAACGGATACTTGCGCTCTACCGGCAAATCCTCCACGATTTTGTCCGTATCTTTCCAGATGTCTATGATCATTCCCTTCTGGCCGAAGGAGCACATTTCCTCCTGGCGGAAGGAAGCATACAGCAGTTCCGCAAATTTGTAAATATTGTGGGTGCCGAAAATCAAATCAATAAAGGAATAGCTCTTTTTCAGTTTCTCAATTACAGCCGGTTCCTGCATCATGCAGCCGCAGAGGGCGATTTTCATATCGGGATTGCGCCTTTTATATCCGTTCAGCTCTCCCAGTCTGCCGTAGACACGCTGATTGGCATTGTCCCGGACAGTGCAGGTGTTGAAAATAACAAAATCCGCATTCTCGTCTTCCGTGAGCCGGTAGCCTGCCTGTTCCAGAATGCCCGACAGTTTTTCCGAGTCCCTGGCATTCATCTGGCACCCGAACGTTTGAGTAAACGCGAACGGGCGACGTCCGTTT
>CAJUCE010000048.1 GCA_910584865.1 uncultured Acetatifactor sp. | reverse complement strand
TTCCCATATTCAGACCGTTTATCTGTTTTTCAAAATGCTTAACTAACTGACATTGCGTGTGAACAGTAACCAAAAATCCCACCCAAAATTCAAAAAAATCTAAGCAAAAATTCAAAAGTCCTGCCAGTTAACCTGGTTAAATCCGCTTGAAACTCCCAACAGCAAAGCACTGTCACCCTTCCGAGCCGCCGGCCAGGCTCCTGTAAAACTGTACCGCGCCGTCAATCTCCTCCTGCGTCGGATGCCCTTTTGCGATGCCCCCAACCAGCTTAAAAGGCCCAAATGTGTCAAATCCGCGGCATCTATATACGCCGACTACCCTGCAGCCCCTTGCCCTTGCTTTCGCGGAAACCGAATTCGCATACTTACCGCTGTCGTTTCCGCAGGTATAAAGGAAAAATACGTCTTTCCCACCGGGCAGACTTTCTTCCACAAACCGTTCCATGGCTTGATAGAATTTCCCGAAAGCCACGCCGGACGCAACGCCGATCAGATCGTAGGCGTTCAAATCCATTCCGGCTGCCTCCTCCACAGCCACTGTCTGAACCTTATATTTTGCTGCCACCGCATCCACCAGCTTTTTGGTATTTCCATGATGTGTCGATTCATAAATTATAATGGCTTTCATTTCTGGCTGTCTCCTTTCTCCGTTGATAACAGGTTCCGGTAATTTTTGAAAAAATCCAGGAACCCGTCCTCCACCGCCACCTGATCTATCTTCCCTTCCTCCAGGTCATAAAAATACTTTCCCGTTTTCATATCCACGGAAAGGCTGTCCAGCGGGAAGCCCTTGTGCTGAATCCTGGAATGGGGTACGGCGGTAATCAGAAAAAAATCGCTGGCAAGGCTTTCGTCCATGGATTCATAGATATGTTCCATATCCGCCACCAGGCAGATGGCGTTTTGGTACCTGGCCTTTAGATTGCCGTATTTCCGCGCCAAAGAGCTGTAATATTCCAGCATTTCCTGATCCGTAAGGCATCGTCCGTTGACCGTACGCACATGGACGCCAGGCTGAAGCGCCTGCGGCAGCCCCTCAAAATACAGTCCGGAATCACAGGAAAATACGGGAATACCATAAAATGTATGATAAGCCAGAGCCTTCTGTCTCGCATTTTCCAGAGGGGTGCCACCGTCTTCCGGCACCTGGGGCGCTTCCTTTTCCATATCCTTCAAACCCATAATTTCAAAATCCATACCGGCCAGCCTGCGCCTCATGGATTCCAGTTTTGCAGGATTGCCTGTGCCATACAGCAGCTTCATCTGTGGTTCCTCCTATTCCAGTTCCGCGAATGCCCATGCCAGTACCAGACATGGCAGAGAATTTCCGGCCGCGTAAAGATGCGTCCGTAAATCCTCTGGGCACTGGCATGGGCATTCGCTGTTTTCCAGTTCCGTCTCTTTTATTTCAGTTCCGCAGAAAGCCTCCCCACTGCCAGTAACGGCAGAGGATTTCCGGCCACCAAGTGATGCGTCCGTAAATCCTCTGGGCACTGGCTCGGCTTTCTGCTGTTATACTCGTTAAAAGCCTTGTTACAAGAACGGCCTCAAAGCTCCAGGCTTTCAAAGAAATCCCCTGTTTCCTTCCGCCGCTCCCCCATATATTTCAGGAAAAATGCCTTCATTTCAGGGCTGTTCTCCCCGATATCCCCAAGGATCCCGTCAAAATTATCCTGCCTGATACAGCCAAGCTCCGCAAACAACGCATAGTACTCCCTGTGGCTGCCATGTTCCTCCCGGATGACCTGCCATGTCTCCTCCGTGGCCTGTCCTTTGGTCAGACTTCTCAGATACTGCTCCAGTTCTTCCTTCAGAGACTGGCTCAGCCCCTGAGGATGAAGAAGCCGCAAGAATGCCAGACGCACCTTGGCTTTCCGCCTGGCATTGGTGAATTCCTCCAGATCCGTGCCGATATAGTCTTCCTCTCCGTAGACGGACTGGCTGATATACCCATCCGAATCTGAAGCCCGCAAAACGGAAAGGAGCCTGATATCCCACTGCTCCAGCCATTCTCTGCTGCCCGCCTCAGAAAGGTTCAGGAGATAATTGGCATCCAGCATAGTCACAGCCGCGGCCAGAAGCTCTGCACCGAAAGCGCTTTCCCTGCTCAGGGAGTCCGTGCCGCACCCTCTCTTTTCCCGCTCTCCCGGCTTCATCTCATCCTGTTTCCTGCAGGCTCCGCTCCCTGACTCTCCCTGCTCCGTCCGGCATTCCCGCGCACTGTCCCTTACCACAATCCGCTTCAAACTCCTGCAGTCTTTAAATGCCGCTCTCCCAAAGCGTACCTCCCGCCTGGGAAATGATACTTCTGCCAGGCTGTCGCAGTGTGCAAAAGCCCAGTCGCCCACCTCCTCCACACAATCGGGAAGCAGAATACGGCAAAGGCTCTTCCGGCTTAAGAATGCCTTCCTGTCAATGACGGCCACCGGATACCCCTCTATCTGTGAAGGCAGCACAAGATTTGCCGCATATCCCTGAAAGCCTGTGACAACGGCTTTTTCCCTTTCAATTCTGTAATTAACGATTCCGTTTTCCACATTTAACTGTTTCATATTTCACCATTTTCAGTTATCAGACTCACCCTACACAAATCCGGCAATCTTTTTAACACATTCATTGCTAATTACAGCTCCAGCGCCGCAATCCGCTCCTGCAGGTCATCCCTGCGCCGGGCAAGCATCATGTCCTCGCTGAAGCGAGCGTAATCCGGACTCCCGAAACCGGCAATGAAGCGTGCGCTGGCACTGTTGCCGGTGAGTTCCGTAAGAAGAATCAGCATCTCGTTCTCCTGCCCGAAAGCCTCCTCCACAAAGGAAAAGAGCGCATGGAGCTTCCCCTGTGTCTTCTGCGTCTCACCTTTCACCCCCGTCACCTGCGCTAAAAAGCATTCCTTCAAGTAATCGTAGGCTGCTTTTCCCTCCGTGATGCCTTGTAACCGCAGTTCCCTATATCTGTCCTGCAGAAACCGGATGACATTTCTATGCTTCCTCCTGTCTGCCTCTGACAGAGAATTGGCACTTTGTAATCTGTCCAGCAGCATCTTTCGTCCCCGGCCCAGCTCCTCCAGCCGGGACAGAATCTGCACTCCTGAGCATCCCTCCTCCGCCAGGTTTCCCATGCTTTTTAATACGTTCCTCAGATCCGTCAAAAATGCCGCCTGCTCCACGACGTCCCTCATATCAGCCTGTACCGCATCCAACAGCATTCCAAGCAAAGAAAGACGTTCATCAAATGCAGCCTCCCTGGCCTTCGATACTGCGCCGCCGAACTGACCGTTTAAAATCTCTGAAATATTGTAGTCATTTTTATATCTCCGATACAATTCATAATAAGCGCAGAATTCCTCGGACACCCTGTCATTTTGCAGGTACTGCCCCAGTAACGCCCCATCTACAGGCAACCCTTCTTCTTCATAAAGTGTCAAAATCTCCGCCAAATCCTCCCAACCTCTGGCGGTCACGAAGCTCTTCCCTCTGGCTGTCGTTTCAATGCGGTAGAAATGCTCTTTCTTCAGATCCAGATAACTGATGACGGCATTGTGAATCCTCTTCTCCGAAGCATATTCCTTCCAGACTCCGTAATCCGGCTCCACCTCTATCACCTTCAGCCGGTCAAGCGTGGCCACATCAAATTCCCGGACAGACCTGTTGTATTCCGGCGGATTGCCCGCAGTTACGATGACCCATCCCTCCGGAATCCGATGGCGGCCGAAGGTCTTGTACTGGAGGAACTGAAGCATGGCCGGCGCCAGAGTTTCGGATACGCAGTTGATTTCGTCCAAAAACAGAATGCCCTCCCGGATGCCGCCGGCTTCCATCGTATCATAGACGGAAGAAAGAATTTCGCTCATCGTATATTCCGAGACGCTGTAAGAGACTCCCCCATAATTCTTCTGAACAATGAAAGGAAGCCCCAGTGCGGACTGCCTGGTATGGTGAGTCATGGAGTACGATACCAGAGCAATTCCCATCTCCTGGGCAACCTGTTCCATAATAGCCGTCTTGCCGATACCCGGGGCACCCAGCAGGAAAATGGGACGCTGGCGTACTACCGGTATCCTGTATTCTCCGAATCCGTCTTTTTTCAGGTAAAGCTTTACTGTGTTTTCGATATATTCTTTGGCCTGTTTTATGTTCATATCGCTCTCCGACTCTCCTGTTTTTTATATCGCAGCCGTTCAAGGCTTTGTCAGCACAAGCTCCGACCATCTGCCATACGCCCTCCGGCCGCGTTTCCTCCCTGCTGTACTCATAGTTTATCCGCTCCCTAAAAAGATTTCCCTCAGAACAAGGAAATTTTCAGTATTATTCACACTTCCGAACATTCCTGCGCAAACCAATCCCGCGGAATCTGACGCTTCACACTACCACCTTCATACTCCACGGCGGCACCGGAGCTCGGTTCTCATCCTCCTCCAGAAAAGCAAAGACAGTCTGATAGTCCGGCGGCCGCATCGGATAGATACCATAACCGTCCGTAAAATAAATCAACCCTTTCAAATTCTCAAACTCTCCGTCCTCCCGCAATTTTTCCACATATGCAAACACAGGCCTAAAATCCGTAGCCCCGAAACCTGTCAGCTTCCCCTCTCGCAAAAATATCTCCAAATCCTCCTGACATGTCAGCTTTGTATCGTCCTGCACCCGGTTATCACATTGCAGGATATGCACATTTATCTTTGTAAAAAAATTTTCATAGTCTTTCAGTATAGCATAAGTCTTCCGAAGAAATGCCTTCACCGCCTCCCCGTCACAGGAAGCTGAAGTGTCGATGGCAATGACGAACTCCCGCACCTTTTTGGTCTCCCGGTACTCCAGGGGCTCTATCAGAGGCAGATTCCCGTAATGCTCCAGACCATAGGTATAATAGATATAGTCGAACTCCTCTTCGCTGACCGCCAGTTCCTCTCCGGTCACCGCGAACCTGCGCAATATTTCGACGTAATCATACCTCTCCCTGACAGCTTCTTCCAAATTCCGCTCAAGGCTCCTGGTACCTGCCTTCCCTCTGGCAAACGACTGTAGATCTGTCCTCACCTGTCTCCCGATCTTCCGCCACTGCTCCATCACTGCCTCCGGACGCTGCGCCGGCTTCCAAAGCGAATGTCTGTCCCGGCAGGAAAGCATGCGCAGCTCCCTCTCTTCCCGGGGCGAAAGCGGGTTTTTCTGGAAATAGCGGTACAGCTTTTCCGCAGTCAGTGCCCCTGCCTGCTCCTTCAGGATACAAAGCCTCCGGGCAGCCGCTCCGTCCTCACTCAGGGCAGCTCCCACCAGCCCCAACTCCAGAATCACATTCTCCACGGCCAGATCCGCCGCCAGATCCCAGGTGTCCGTATCCAGCTTGCCGTACTGAAAATTGTGGGAAAAGACGCTGTGCAGCAGCGTATGGAGATAAGTCCGGGTAACCAGAGCAGGCTCTTCGCGGTAACATTTCAACACATATACGGAATCATACAAACAAAAACGCCCGTCCGAAGCAAAGCCCTTGGATTCCATGGAATGCCCCTCTTCCATGGAATGCCCCTCTTCCATACGTTCCCGCACCGGAAGTGCCGCCAGCACAGGGGCAAAAAATCTCAAATGCATCAGGATATCGTCCCTGGCCAGTCCTATGACCTCCCTAGCCAGAGATGAAATTGCAGACCTTCCGGAGTCCTGGGATGTCTCCCTCACATCCCTCTTTCCCGTATCCCTTTCATCCCTGCTTTCCGCCATCTGCCTTTTCCTCCTCTGTGTGGTGCATCTCTATTACTTCTGCATTAAACTGCCGCACCCCTTTTGCATCTGCTTTACAGCTGCACTCCTGCCGCTTCTTTACTGCTGCCTTCTTTTTGCCCCTGCTCTCCGGCTGTACTTCTCCCGCCGCTCCATTACTGCTGCCTTCTTTTTGCCCCTGCTCTCCGGCTGCACTTCTCCCGCCGCTGTTTTACTGCTGTTTTCTTTTTCCCTGCTTTAGTGCTGCCTCATTTTTCCGCCGCTCTACTCCTGTATCTCCTCTGCCTCCCAAATCCCAGCTCCCCCCGTCTCACATCCGCTCTCTGAGAAAGCTGATAGACGCTTCCCTTGCAGCCGCACTGTCGGCCCCGTCGTAGCCATGCCCCGCACCGGGTATTACAATCAGCCGCGCATCCCCGTAAACAGACAATGCTCTCTCGGAATAGCCAAGAGGCACTATGGCATCCTGATCCCCGTGAATCATCAGAACAGGTCCGCAGTAAGCCGAAATTATGCCATATACGTCGATATCCTTAGCTTCCCGGTCAAAAGCCTCTCCCAGACGCAGCCCGAATACCTCCCTCTCACCAGTCTCATACCGTTTTCTGGCACCGTCAGGAACCCCAAATGCCGGATACCACAATACCATTCCTCTGATCTCCCCCGGACGCCGGGCCGCCGCCAGAGCCGAAACCAATCCCCCCATGCTCTCCCCCTGAAGGAAAATCCTCTCCGGATCCACATAGTCCAGTTCCTTCACACAGTCAATGACCGTCTCCAGATCTCCGCATTCCGACTCCACCGTCATCTCCTCGAACGCGCCGTCGCTGCGGGACTTTGGCCCGCCTCCGCAGAAGTCGAAAAACAGGCAGCAGATGCCCGCCTCCGCGAATCCATCCCCATGGTGCATCAGCTCTCTGTAATTGCTGCCGAAGCCATGACAGAATATTACGATGGGGAATCGCTGCCCCGCCCTTTCCGGCAGATAGATCCTGCCCTCTATCTTCTTTCCGTCCTTCTTAATAAATGTGATTTCCTTTGCTGTTGTCGCCGTATTTGCCATCTATATACCTCTTGACGCCTTTTGTCGGCCGTTTTTCACCCTTTCCGTCTCTACCGATGTCAATAACCATAATGCCCGGCTCATCTGTTCTGTCTCAAATATGCTTTTATCATACCACTGTTCCATTAAACCGGCCGCATTTCACCTCCTCCCATCCCGGCTGCCACCTCCACGGTCACCGTCTCAAACCTCCCCGTTCTCTTTCCCTATCATCCCGGCAGTCAGCGAGGCGATCCCCACCAGGCCCGCCTGATTTCCCAGGCTGGCCCGCACAATCTGCACATGCTTCATATTCGGCGCAATACGCAGCTGTACCCGTCTGACGATCTCCTCCGTCACATAAGGCTGAGCCATCACCCCGCCTCCCAGCAAAATATGGGACGGATTAAAAATATGAATTAATGTAACCAATCCATACACAATCTCGTCTATCCAATCGTCAACTGCCTTTTGCACTTCCGGCCGTCCCATTGCCGCAAAAATCTTCCGTCCGTTATCCAGTCCGGGATCAATCTGTGTTACCTTACGCACAAGGGCGCCTGTAGAGGCATACTTTTCGTAACACCCGCTCCAAACCTCATCCACCTTCCAGTCCCGAGGATGCGTCATAATCCCGCCAAAGCTCCCCCCGGCATAACTGCTGCCCTGCACTACTCTGCCATCCGAGATAATCGCCCCTCCTACGCCCGTACCATATGTCAGGCACAGGAAATCCGACAATCTTTTCGCCGCTCCGCCGTACATTTCTCCCAAAGCGGCGGCATTTACATCGTTCTCCACCGCCACCGGAACCCGGAATTCCCGCTCCAGAATCTCTTTCACCGGCATTCCTGTATAACCGGGAATATTTTCGTTTGCATAATGAATACTGCCGTTCTCCGTATTCACCTGTCCCGCCGTACTGATTCCGATGGCATCGAAGTCTCCAAAGGTGTGCAGAATAAACTTTGCCCGTTCCATCAATGCGCTTCCGCCCTCCGATGCATTGGTATCCCATTCCTTGAGCGCTTCCATTTCCTTCCCGTTCCAGATACCGGACTTTATTGCCGTCCCGCCGATGTCCAGTGCCGCAATTCGCATATTTACACCCCCATGCCCGCCCCTGGCGGGCACTAATTTCAATATTTGCCTCTTGATGCCAGACCGGCCAGGTCTGGCATTAGAAGTTTACTTCCAAACTTATACCTCTCTGCCCGCTTCCGCACATACCAATTAATATTTACCCTCTGTTGCCAGACCACCAGGTCTGGCATCGGAAATTTACTTCCAAACTATAACCGCTTACGCCCTCCGCGCATCTCAATCATAGTTGCCCTATAAATCCCCAGCCCGTCTCCGTCATACCGAAGCCTGAATGGCATCCATAAAGCGTCTGGCAATTTCCAGCGGCCTGGTGATGGCGCCTCCCACAACAATAGACCACACACCGGTTTTCAATGCCTCCACCGCCTGCTCGGGACTGTGAATTTTGCCTTCCCCGATAACGGGAATCCCCGCATCCAAAGCCAGGCGGCGCATCAGCTCGTAATCAGGGCCGTCGGTCTTCGGAGAATACTCTGTATAACCGCTCATAGTGGTTCCCAGCAAATCCACGCCGCATTTCCAGGCGTTGATCCCCTCTTCATAGGTGGAGATATCCGCCATTAAAATAATGTCCGGATATTTCCCGCGAATCTCCGCCAGGAACTCATTGATGGTCCTGCCGTCTCCCCGTCTGCGCATGGTACAGTCCAGCGCCACCACATCGGATCCGGCCGCCACCAGATCGTCCACCTCCTTCATCGTAGGCGTAATATAACTTTCATATCCCTCATATTGTACCTTCACCAGACCGATGACCGGGAGTCCGGTTTCCGCTTTGATCGCTACCACATCCCGGATGCTGCTGGTGCGAATAGCCGGCGATCCTGCCTGGGCTGCCGCTCTGGCCATCAGATACATCACGGACTGCTCCTCCACATAAAGCGGCTCGCCCTGCACAGCCTGACAGGACACGATCATCTTACCATGAATTCTATCCAATAAATCTTTCAGTTTTTTTTCTTTCTCCATATTCCCGTTCCCATGCCTCCATAAATATACTGCGTTCCATTTTCTCATACAACTTTTACCATTCTACCCCTGTCCCGCTGCCATCGAATAAAGCTCCCCGCCGCAGAACCGTCGGGACTAGCCCGAAACCTGCATTGCCCGCCGTTAATCTGCTGCACAACATGCTACAGGGAATTGACCCTTGTAAGATAAAAAATGTGCTCAGCCTGCGATCCGGGCCAACGCTTCCCTCTCGATACGCCGAATCCGGGTTTTCACCAGGCAACTCCCCTCTTCCTTTCCACCTGCGCAGTAAGCCAGCAAAAGCGCATCCTCGGTAAAACAAATGGCGCAATAGCAGTAACCCCTCTCCTCGTCCCACTCGAAAGCCACCGGCTCCGTGAAGGTCTTTCCGTCACTCTCACTAACAGCGATTACCATGGGGGTTCTTCCTCCGGTAAAAATCCCGTCCACCTTTTCCCTGCCATTGTATTCCGGAATCGGATTCCAGATCGCATAGAGCTTCCCGTCCCGGTCCCGCTTCATGCAAAGAGGGCTGTTGGGGGAAGTAAACCGTGAAGGCTGACACGCTGTCCAAGTATCTCCGCCGTCCATAGAATACATCTCATACTGCCGTCCCAATTCTGTCCTGGCCCAGCTCCATATCACTCCGTTTTCCAGTTCCATTACACCCGGCTCCTGCAGCCCGGAAGTACAGTAGGCAGAATGCGGCAATGCACATTTCCCCGCCGAAGCCCTGAAGCTTCTTCCGTCGTCATCGGAATAAAAATACATCGCCTCGGAACGGCTGTCGAAATACCCTTCCCCGGCACGATGACTCGCAACGGGAATGATAATTCTCCCTGTATGCAGCCGTACCACCCGGTCATTATTTACTACAAAAAAATCGTCCTGCGGTGAGCAAAGCACCCTTTCCCCCCAGGTCCTGCCTCCGTCCGCGGATCGTCTCAGGAATATCCTCGTCATGGTATAAGTCATTCTGACCAAATAAAAGAGACCGATCTCCCCGTTTTCCATCTGCAGCAGTGACGGAGACATCATATTCACTCCGCCCTCTCCCTCGCAGGTCAGGATAATCTCTCCCTCTCCAAAGGTCCTTCCCCCGTCCGCAGAGCGCATAAGACATAAATCCGCATAGGCATGGTCCGCCGGATTGCTTCCTCGGAAACGGCTATATACAAACAGAATTCCGTCTTTCTCCGTTTCCAGAAAAGTCCCCTCACTGTTTCTCGGATTGCCTGCCTCGTTATCCGGCATCAGCTCCTGCACTACTGCTCCCAATTCCAAATGCTTCATATCTGCTCCTTTCTACTCCGGTTACTCTTCTGTGTCAACATTATACTTCAATTTCATGTGCACCAGCGCATATGGAATCAGAAGTTGACACAGTGCTCTTCTGTGTCAACATTATACTTCATTTTCATGCGCGCCAGCGCATATGGAATCAGAAGTTGACACAGTGCTCCTCTGTGTCAACATTATACTTCATTTTCATGCGCGCCAGCGCATATGGAATCAGAAGTTGACACAGTGCTCCTCTGTGTCAACATTATACCCTTTCCCCGGCATTTTGTCACGCCGAAATACATTTCAGCAGGCTTTTTTAGGCATTTTTTAAAGCAGGCTGGCAATCATTTCAATTGCCAGCCTGCTCATACTACAAACTCTGCTTCTATTTTTCTATGGCTTCCCTCAAAATAACCCTGCCGTCTTCCCGATCCAATAAATCACTCCCAGCACCCAGCTTGAAAATATCCCATACAATATCACCGGCCCCGCAATCGTAAATATCTTGCACCCGATCCCGAAAACCTGCCCCTCTGCCTTATATTCAATCGCCGGCGCCGCCACGGAATTGGCAAAGCCGGTTATAGGTACCAACGCTCCTGCTCCGCCCCATTTGACGATTTTCGGATAGATATTGAATCCTGTCAGAATCACCGAAAGCAACACCAAAATCAGGGAACACCAGCTGCCCGCTGTCTGCTTGTCCAGCCCCAGGTTCCCCGCATAGTTTAAAATAAACTGTCCGATACAGCAGATAATGCCTCCGGTAACAAATGCCTTCAGCATCTGCAGCCATAAATTATGGGTGGGCGTCACCTCTTTTACATATTTCTCATATTCTTTTTGCTGTGCTTTCTTTTCTTCTCCCGTCTCCTGCATCTTTGTGCCTCCTAACCTTCTACTCCTCTTCCTTCCCCTCCCGACCTGCCGTAGCGATCAGCGCTTTGTCCACATCCTCTTCATAATTGCGCATGGCCACTTCGATCGGTGTCGGATCCTTGGTCAACCTTCGCGCACCTACATGATTGAAAAAGAGAATAATACCTGCCGCCAGCCCCACAGAATAGGAAACTTCCAGGGTGTTGAGTCCCTGCGGCTCCCGATTCATAACCATCCGGTAAATTTCCGTAAACACATCGTTGATTCCCACGTCATTATGATAGGCCATAATCGTAAAAGCAGTTCCAAAAAAACTTACCAGGCACACCAGTGCGCATTTCAGCCACTGCTGCCAGCCCTTATGCCTGTCCACCCTGACCTGCTCCACCAATACATCCGCCTCTCCCACGATCTCCACACTGATACCGGGACAGCTCTCCTCCATCAATTCCACCAGCTTTAAAGTAGAGATAACGCAGCGCTTTGTATCTTCTTTGCCGAAATGGTGTACCTTTAATGCCTTCAGTTTTGCAGAAATCACCTTATCCGCGCAGCTCAGCGTACCTACGTCTGTCATAAAGACATCCTCTGACTGTACCTCTACATTTCTGTCGCATTTCAAATATACGGTCACATTTGACATAAAGACTCCCTTCTGCATCCCCGCGTCTCCGCTTCAGAGCCGAAATACTTTATCCCACCGTCCTGTGCAGTTCCTTCCAGAAATACAGAATGGAACCGCAGACTTTTCCTGCTGCCATGCTGATGATGGCCAGCCCCAGGCCATGTCTGAAAGAAATCCTGCGGGTCAATATCGGAATACTGTCCAACATTTCCGCAATCGCCAAAGCCAGACACCCGATAAACATTCCTGCAAACAGTCCGAATACGGCCTGCCAGCACACGCCGATTCCCCGAAGCAGATAAGCATACTCCGGAAACTGACGCTGCCACCAGGCCCCGAACTGGCAATACCTGGAAAAAATGCTGAGCACACACCCTGTCATCGTGCCGAAAATCACCATTTCCTCATAGAGCAGCACATACTTTGAAGTGTGTGTTTTACCTGCAAACCGAGGAACCAGGCCCACTGCCGCCAACACAGTGAAGACCCCGGCAGCCGCCAGCAAGCCGTAGCTTACGCCTGTCAATATCAAAAATAAAGTTCCCGCCATATCTCCAGCCGCACCCCTTCTGAAAAACATATATCGATGATCTTTATTATGCGGCTAATCTTCATTTCTTATACTTTATTCTCTAAAAATATTCTATAAAACATTCACCCGCGCCTTCCCATCCTATTATCAGAATATTTTCAAAAAACCCGTCAGCAGGTAAGGATTGATATATCCCTCCAGCAGACATCCAACTGTCAGCGCAATCAGAATCACAGCGAAGCGCCCTGCTTTTTTCATCAAAAAACCTTTATCCGCCGCACTATATTCTCCCCGAACATAGATTCCGCGGAAAAGTTCCTCGCACCACAGTAAAAGTGCAATCGCCAACGGACCGTAAATCAGATATTGCGGAAACATACTAATCAACGACAGCAATATTCCCTTGATGCCATAGCGGATCGTCAATGCCGTCAGAAAGGCTCCTGCCGACAGACCGTACCAAAGCGCTGCTCCCAGACAGGCCGCCAGTCCCAGATAAGTCGTAGACAATACTGCCAGTCCCAATACTCTGAAAATCCTTTTCTGAAAACAAAAACAGAAAAGGGCATTGCTGTCCACAGTCATGTATTTCATGTGATATAGGGTAGTTTCATCAAACATGCCTTCCTCCCCAAGAAAAATCCCCCTTCCCATATTCATCGCCACGATCCCCGCAATCAATCCCACACTAAAAAACGTCAGAAATGTATTGTGCCCTGTTTTCAATCCTTTCCAGGTAAACCGCATCCTCAGCACCGCCTTCCAAGCCTGAACCCAATTCATATTTCCCCATGGAATTTTCTTCTTCCATTAGAATGCTATTCTTCCATTGGAATATCCTTCTTCCATTGAAATGCTATTCTTCCATTGGAATATCCTTCTTCCATTAGAATGACTGTCCTCCATCGAAACGATTTCATTCCACCAGAATGCCATCCTTCCATACGAAATGGTTTTCTTCCATTTTATGCGGCCAGTCCTTCGACTATGCCCTTTCCTTTCCCCTTTCGGTACCGTCAGGGCTTTCTCATATAGACCGCCGCTTCCCCGCTTCCGCGTCGGAACCATTCTATAGAACGAATTTCATCCTCCCTGCGGAAACCGCGCAGTCATCAGCCTCCCTTTCTGCCGGCAGACATTCTGTCCAGTCCTCCGACTACCAACGGACATTCCCCGCCAGTCCTCCTGCCTGCCGGCAGGCATTCCCCGCCAGCCCCCCGATTCCCGGCAGGCATTCCCCTCCAGCCCCCGATTCACGGCAGGCATTCCCCTCCAGCCCTCCGATTCACGGCAGGCATTCCTTGCCAATCCTCCGATTGCGGTTCAGCCGGTATGTCATACCTGCAATCCAGGCAAACTGGTGCCTCTGCAATCATTCTCATACAAAAATTTCCCGGCCGATACAGGTAAACTCCATGTATCAAACCGGGAAATCCCTTTTCTCCCTAAACATTTCTTATCCGGACTGCATTCATATGCCTGCCCAGACCGTCTCAAATATACATTTTTACACAGCGCAAAATCTCTCCGCCTTTTATGCGGCAATTCCCCACACCTGCACCAAAAGCTTCTCTATACTCACCAATTTCACACACAGCACGAAAATATCCGTAGCCGCTGCCAGTTCTTCCGGCGTGGGATAAGTGGGGGCAATGCGGATATTGCTGTCCTTCGGATCCATTCCGTAAGGATAAGTTGCCCCTGCCCCGGTGAGCGTAACGCCGGCTTCCTTACATTTTGCCACAATGGCTTTTGCACAGCCTTCCATGGATTGAAAAGAAATGAAGTAACCGCCGTTGGGATTGGTCCATTCTCCGATCCCGGTACCGTCCAGTTCCCGCTCCAGCGTCTCAAGCACTGCCTGGAACTTGGGCCGCATCAGAGCCGCATGTTTTCTCATATGTGCCTTAATCCCTTCAAAATCCTTAAAGTATCGCACATGACGAAGCTGATTGATCTTGTCATATCCGATGGTCTGAATGGTCAACGTCTTCCTGATACATTCCAGATTCGCTTTGGAAGAGGCGATCGCTGCCACCCCGGCGCCGGAAAAACTGATCTTGGAGGTTGAGGCGAATTCATATACCATATCTGGATTGCCTGCCTTTTCACACTCACTTAAAATCTCCAGCAGCTTATCCTGTCTCTCCTCCTCGTCATACAAATGATGTACTGCATAGGCATTATCCCAGAAAATACGGAAATCCTTTGCCGCCGGCTTCAAATTTGCAAATCTCCTCACCGTCTCGTCAGAATAGGTATAACCCTGGGGATTGGAATACTTAGGCACGCACCAGATTCCCTTCACGCTGGCATCTGTCTCCACATACCTTTCCACCATATCCATATCCGGCCCCTGGGGTGTCATTGGTATCATAACCATCTCTATACCAAAATGCTTTGTGATGGAAAAGTGTCTGTCATAGCCGGGAACCGGACACAAAAATTTTACCCTGTCCAGCTTACACCATGGTCTGCATCCCATGACACCGTGGGTCATAGCGCTGGAAACCGCATCATACATCACATTCAGGCTGGCATTGCCATAGACAATGACATTCTCTGCCTGCACTCCCATAATATCCGCCATCATATGCTTTGCCTCGGTAAGCCCGTCCAGAACCCCGTAATTGCGGACATCTACTCCTTCCATACTCGTCATATCACTCTGAGAATTCAGCACGTCAAAAATATCCATTCCCATATCCAGCTGGGCCACTGACGGCTTCCCCCTGGACATGTCGAGCTTCAAACCCTTTTCCTTTTTCTCCGCGTATGCCTTCTCAAGCTCTGCCTTTAATGACAATAATTCCTCTTTACTCAGTTCCTGATATGATTTCATATTATCCTCCCTGTTCCACATATGGAAATGTTGCCACTGCCGCTTTGTGCGGCTGCGATTCTCATACTTGTATAATCGTATACAATCATGCACTTGCAATATCATACTATAAGATTGCTTCGGATACAAGAGGTAAATTAACTAATTTCACAAAAATCTTTTCTCTCTATTCGTGAAAGTGCATAGTTCCGCGTCCTATTTCACAGGCAAACTCCCTTTGCTCCACTCAAAAACGCCGCACTTTCGTACGGCGTTTTTTCATGGAAGCATCTTCTTCCATTAGAATGATTTTTCCATCGGAATGATCTTCTATGGAATATCCCTCTTCCATTATCACGATTCCCTTATTTTGCGTAGTCGATTACACGGCTTTCCCGGATAACATTTACTTTAATCTGTCCCGGATATTCCAGTTCTGCTTCAATCTGCTTGGAAATATCACGCGCCAACAGAACCATATCTGCATCCGTAATCTGTTCCGGCACTACCATAACCCGAACTTCCCGTCCTGCCTGAATAGCAAAAGACTTGTCTACTCCTTTGAAATTGTTTGTTATTTCTTCCAATTTTGTCAATCTGCTGGTATATGTCTCCAGGGTTTCTCTTCTGGCGCCCGGTCTTGCAGCAGATATGGTATCCGCAGCCTGCACAATACATGCAATCAGCGAAGCAGGCTCCACATCTCCATGATGGGACTCCACCGCATTGATAACAGTGGCATTCTCCTTATACCTTCTGCAAAGCTCCACACCCAGCTGAATATGCGATCCTTCCATCTCATGGTCAACAGACTTCCCGATATCATGAAGCAGGCCTGCACGTTTCGCAATCCTGACATCCAATCCCAGCTCTGCTGCCAGCAGTCCGGACAGCTGCGCCACCTCGATAGAATGCTTCAGCGCATTTTGTCCATAACTTGTCCTGAACTTCATCTTGCCCAGCAGCCTGACCAATTCGGGATGAATGCCGTGTACGCCTACCTCCAGCGTAGCGGCTTCGCCTTCCTCCTTGATCATGATTTCCACTTCCTTCTGGGCTTTCTCCACCATCTCTTCGATTCTGGCAGGATGAATCCGTCCGTCCACAATCAGCTTTTCCAGTGCAATTCTCGCCACTTCACGACGAATAGGATCAAAGCCCGACAGAATTACGGCCTCGGGTGTATCGTCTATAATCAGATCCACACCCGTCATGGTCTCCAACGTGCGGATATTGCGTCCCTCACGCCCGATGATCCGTCCCTTCATTTCGTCATTCGGCAGCTGTACGACGGAAATCGTGGTCTCAGAGACATGGTCTGCCGCACATCTCTGGATCGCGGATACCACATAATCCCTCGCCTTTTTGTCTGCTTCTTCTTTGGCCCGACTCTCCATTTCCTTGATAATCACGGCCGTTTCATGCTTTACTTCATCTTCAACAATTTTCAACAAGTAGTCTTTTGCCTGTTCAGAGGTTAATCCGGAAATTCGTTCCAGTTCCTGCAGGCGTTGCTCATTCAGCTTGGAAATCTCAACCTTGACTTTATTCAAGGCTTCTTCCTTGGATGCCAAATTCGCCTCACGCCTCTCGAGTGCTTCGGTCTTTTTATCAATGTTCTCTTCCTTCTGCTGAATCCTGCGCTCGGAACGCTGTACTTCCGCTCTACGCTCCTTGATCTCCTTGTCTAATTCGTTCTTGGTACGAATAGACTCTTCCTTGACCTCCAGGAGTGATTCGCGCTTCTTGGCTTCCGCATCCTTCAGAGCTTCATCGATAATTTCCCGTGCCTTGTCCTGTGCATTGCCGATAGTTGCTTCCGTTGTCTTCTTCTGGTAACTGGAAACGATATATGCGGTCACAACTGCGGTTATTGCCACAGATACAATTGCGGTAATTACAATCTCAAGCATCTACAGGGGCACCTCCTTATTTCATTTTCATTGTACACTGAACTGTATGCGATTATTCGTCATACAGCCTATCAGGAATGTATGTAATGAAAACATTCTGACAAGCAATTCACAACAGTCTAATTCTAAACTCAAATTGCCCAGATGTCAAGTGGAAGTGTCTATATTTTGTAAAATTTATTCTAAAACATAGTGTAAGTTATTGTGCTATTTGTACAAAACGGCAGTTTATGCCATCCGCGTTACTCCCAATCGTAAATATCTCCGGAAAATATTGCCCGCCGCACCTGCTCTCCCGAAAAGCCTCTTCTCATCAAAAAGCCATAAATCCTCTGTTTTTCCTTCTGATCTGCCCTGTCCGGATCATAGCCCTTCTTTGTAAGAAGCGCCTGTATCATAGCCTGTTCGTCCTGGCTTCCTCCGGATTCCTCCCATTGTGCCCATGCCTGTTCCAGTGTAGCCCGGTCAATCCCTCTCCCCAACAGGTCCTGTTCTATCCGTCTGCGGCTTCGCGCGGTCTCATGATCCTGGATAAAGCTGACCGCATATCGCAAATCGTCCGTATAATGAAAACTGCCGACATACTGCAGCGCTTCCTCTGTCACGGCTTCCGGGTAACCGCCTGCCTTCAGCTTGTCGCGAAGCTGCTTCACCGTGTACGCCCGGCTTTTCAGCAGATTCATGGCCCGAAGCTTAGCCCGTTTGGGCAGCACCTCCTCCAGAATACTGCGATAACTTTCCCCGCTGATCTCCTCCCCTTCCCGGATATGAAAGGATCGCAGCTCTCCCTTGTATAATGCAAAGGCAAAATCCTCATCAATCCATACCCTGACCCGGGATTTTGATACCTCTTCTATCTGCGTTACAATCATTATTCCCTCCGGATCTCATTTTGTCAGACCGGCCCGGCCGCCCGGACATAATTACCGTTTCCTGCGTCCCTCCGCAGCTGCCTTCCCGGTTCCGTTGCGGACCGGGAAGGTACGCAGCGTAGCAATCCCGGCTTCATCCCATGCCGCCGGTTCCGTCACGAAACCGGGACGGATACTCACGCCGGTTCGCTCTCTGTGCCGGATTCCCCGGCATCCTGTGTCTTCTTCTCTGCTTCCGCCTCTACCTTGGCGCCTGCCTTTGACTTGCCGGCCTTGCCCGTCTTTCCTCCGTTCTTAAAGGCTGGTTCGGCGGTATTCTTCAACTCCCCTCCATCCGCGACAAATCCGTAATGCTCGCGCACCTTTTTGTCAACGGCCTTCCAAACCTCCGGATTATCCCGCAGAAACTGCTTTGCATTCTCCCGGCCCTGGCCGATCTTGTTCCCTTCATAGGCATACCATGCGCCTGATTTTACGATAATATCCAGATCTGCCGCCAGATCCAGCGTATCTCCCTCCCTGGAAATCCCCTTGCCGAACATAATGTCGAACTCCGCTTCCTTAAAAGGCGGCGCCACTTTGTTTTTCACCACCTTTACACGGGTGCGGTTGCCGATCACCTCACCGCCCTGTTTCAGGGCCTCAACCCGCCTTACATCCAGCCGGACAGAAGAATAAAACTTCAGCGCCCGCCCGCCTGTGGTGGTCTCCGGATTACCGAACATGACCCCCACCTTCTCTCTGAGCTGGTTGATGAAAACCACTGCACAGTTGGACCTGCTGATCACTGCCGTCAGCTTCCGCAGCGCCTGGGACATCAGACGGGCCTGCAGACCTACATGGCTGTCTCCCATATCTCCCTCGATCTCCGCCTTGGGAACCAGCGCCGCCACGGAGTCCACTACCACAATATCAACGGCCCCGGAACGCACCATGGTCTCCGCGATCTCCAACGCCTGCTCTCCGTTGTCCGGCTGAGATATATACAGATTGTCAATATCCACGCCGATATTCCTGGCATACACGGGATCCAGCGCATGCTCCGCATCGATAAAACCCGCAATTCCGCCCATCTTCTGTACTTCCGCGATCATATGCAGCGTAACTGTAGTCTTACCGCTGGATTCCGGTCCGTATATCTCTATTACCCTTCCTCTGGGAATCCCTCCCAATCCCAATGCAATATCAAGACTCAAAGAGCCCGTGGGAATCGCCTCCACATTCATCTGCGCCGTGGGATCCCCCAGCTTCATCACCGCACCTTTTCCGAACTGTTTCTCAATCTGGCTGATGGCCGCATCTAAGGCTTTGAGTTTTTCCTCTTTTTCCATATTAAAATCTCCTCTTCTTTTCAGGGAACAAATGTTCTGTCTTGTATAAGGATAAAACATTTGTTCGCATTTGTCAATAGCTATCTGCATTGCATAAACAAAATTTACCACTTTTCAAGTGTCATAAAACTCCCTCAAAGGCGATCACCTCCTCACCCGCAAAACTTTTCTGAAACCTGTGGCGAAACTGCCGGAATATAAGAATAACTGTCTAATGATATAACGAATGAGGATAGTATAGCACAATTTTTGTCCCATGACAATAGAAAATAAGGAAAAAAGGAGTCAAGACTCCCCTTTTCCGAACGTTACCTTGCTGTAATAAACCAAAATACACTCCCGCATCAGCGAAAGGGCGGCCGAAACGGCGGATTCCCTTACTTTGGTCCGATTTCCCGAAAAACGATATTCCCTTACCGTGACCTTGCCCTTCACATGGCAGGCGATATATACCAGCCCTACCGGTTTGGCCTCCGTCCCGCCGTCCGGACCGGCTATCCCTGTGATTGCCACCGCCACATCCGCCTTGAACATGACTGCTGCGCCCTTTGCCATCTCCTCCGCCGTCTTCTCGCTTACGGCGCCATGCTTTTGCAGAGTACTCTTCTTCACGCCCAGGAGCCTGCGCTTGGCCTTGTTGGAATACGTAATCACGCCGGATTTATAGATATCCGAAATCCCCGCTACATTGATCAGTCTGGCCGAAAGCATTCCTCCCGTACAGGACTCCGCACAGGTTATCGTCAGCTTATTCGCCATGGCCAGATCCACCACGGATTTTTCCAGCGTGGTCTCCTCATCTGTTGTATAGATATGATTTCCGAACCTGGTCTTCAATTCCTTTACCATTGGTTTTATCAGCTTTAAGGCTGTCTTGCGGTCCTGCGCATTGGCGGTGACCCGGATATGCACCTCTCCTGTCTTCGCATAGGTGGCAATGGTTGGATTGGTCTGTCCGTCAATCAGATCCTTTACCATCATCTCGGCCTTACTCTCCCCCACACCGCAGATTTTCACTGTCTGGGAACAGATGACCTGAGAGGTCAATGCCGCCAGATAAGGAACTACGCTCTCTTCAAACATAAGAGTCAGCTCTCCGGGCGGTCCGGGCAGCAGAATAACCTTCGCCTGCTCGGTCTCCAG
Source organism: uncultured Acetatifactor sp. (assembly GCA_910584865.1). Lineage (GTDB taxonomy): Bacteria > Bacillota > Clostridia > Lachnospirales > Lachnospiraceae > Acetatifactor. The sequence goes on along the minus strand of CAJUCE010000048.1, from coordinate 4,617 downwards.
AATCATGCCGGGAGCCGTTCCGTTATGATTCTCCAAAACCACGGCCCCCTCCGGCAACATGGCCTGTTTCCAGTTATTTTCCGTAGGTTCCATCCCCCTGTCGGCAAAAAAAAGCCGGATTCGTTCCCTGCTCTCCTCATGCATAACCAAAGTCCTGCCGCACACCTTCGCCGCCGTCTCTTTTGTCAGATCATCCTCCGTAGGCCCTAGCCCGCCGGACAAAATCACAATGTCGGAGCGCCCCATAGCAGTCTGAAGTACCATGGCCAGTCTGTCTTCATTATCTCCCACCACTGTCTGAAAATGACAGGTAAGTCCCAGTCCCGCACACTTCTCCGCCAGATAGGCCGCATTGGTGTTCACGATACTTCCCAGCAAAAGCTCTGTTCCCACACAAATCAATTCAACCTTCATAATTACACCGCTTCTGCCTTTCTCCCTATTTTTGTTCCGCCATTACCGCTCTGTTTTTGACCAGATAATCCACCAGCGAAATGACTGTCAAAAGCAGCGCAATCCACATGACAATCTCCGTCACAAGCCGCAGCCCGGGAATATCGGCAATCATCAAACACACCATGATCATCTGAAATACCGTCTTAAACTTTCCCCAATAATTTGCGGCGATCACCACGCCGTTGTCCGACGCCACCAGCCTGAATCCGCTAATGATAAATTCCCTGCTAATAATAATGATAACGATCCACGCGGGAATCCTTCCCAATTCCACCAGTCCGATCAGGGCTGCGCAAACCAGCAGTTTATCCGCCAGGGGATCCATAAATTTGCCGAAATTGGTCACCAGGTTATACTTTCTGGCAATTTTGCCGTCGATCAGGTCTGTGAGGCTGGCGACGATAAAGATCGCCAGAGCGACATAGTCCATATACTCCATCACATTGCCGAACAGAGCTCCATACCAGCTCCAGCCGCCGCTTTCACCCAATAATACCAGCACAAAGGGAACGATCAGGACCATCCTGATAATAGTTAATTTATTGGGTAAATTCATCTTTTTCATGATAAATCCTCCGCGATCTCACCGATCAAGTCATATTCATTGGAATCCGTCACAAGTACCTGAACAAAATCCCCTGTTGTCAACACAGACGCCGTATTCACAAACAAATATCCGTCCACATCCGGCGCATCCCGATAGGTTCTTGCCACATATACGTCTTCATCCGCTACCTTGCCTTCTATCATAACGGTAAGTGTCCGTCCCACCATTTCTTCCGCTTTCTCAAACGCTACTGCCTGCTGCAGCTCCATCAGTTCATCGCGCCTGGCCTCGCTGACGGAATCCGGTATCTGATCCGGCATATCGGCCGCCGGCGTATCCTCCTCCCTGGAATAGGCAAACACGCCCAGCCTGTCGAATTCCATCTCATTGACAAAGCGGTACAGTTCTTCAAAATCCTCCTGGGTCTCCCCCGGAAAGCCGCTGATCAGAGTCGTCCTCAGACAGATATCCGGAATCCGCTCCCTAAGATGCCCTATCAGCATCTCCAGCTCCTCCCGGGTGGTACGTCTGCCCATGCGCCGCAAAATACTGTCGGAGGCATGCTGGATGGGAATATCCAGATAATGACATATCTTCGGCTCCTGTGCCATGGTATCTATCAATTCTTCCGTGATCTCCTCCGGATAGCAGTACATAAGCCGTATCCAGCGTATACCCTCGATCTCTGACAGTCTGCACAGCAATTGCGGCAGGCATTTCTTCCCATATAAATCGACTCCGTAAAGGGTAGTCTCCTGGGCCACCAGAATCAGCTCCCTGACACCGTCTTCTGCCAGCTTCCGCGCCTGACTTTCCAATGCTTCCATCGGAATACTTCTGTAGTCTCCGCGCACTTTGGGTATGATACAATAGGTACAGCGCTTATTACATCCTTCCGCAATTTTCAGATAGGCAAAATGGCCTCCTGTGGTGACGACTCTCTCCCTGCACTGGAACGGCGCCTGTGTCAGGCTCCGGTAATGATCCCCACCCTTTCCCGCCAGCACCTGCGTCACTGCCGCCGTGATTTCCTCTATGGCGGCGGTCCCCACCAGGGCATCCACCTCGGGAATCTCCTTCCTGATCTCTTCCCGATAGCGCTGTGCCAGACATCCGGCTGCAATTAAGCCCTTCAGATTTCCGCTCTTCTTCAATTCGGCCATCTCAAGCAGTGTCCGGATACTTTCCTCTTTCGCGTCTCCGATAAAGCAGCAGGTATTCACTACAGCCACATCCGCCCGGGTCTCGTCATCCGTAAAGCAGAAGCCCTTCCCCTGCAATAGCCCCAGCATCATCTCCGTATCTACCAGATTTTTATCACATCCAAGTGATACAAACATTATATTCATCAGAAAATGTACCTCTCAACCGAAAATAGCTGGCAAACCGCCAGCTACCTCTTACACGAAAGCCATATGCCCGGCCCTCTACTCACTGCTCAGTATTTTGATTTTTCCCTGGTTAAGCTCTTCCACTGCCACCGACAGCGGCTTTTTGTCCCTGCCCTCCACCATGGCATCCTCGCCTGCGATAATCTGTCTGGCCCTTCTGGAAGTCGCCATGACAATGGAGTAGCGGCTGTTTACAATCGGCGCCTCGCCCTGCTCTACCTCGCTGTTCACTACCTTCATCAAATCTGAATAAGATGGATGTAACATTAATCCTGCACTCCTTTCGCAAAATGATACAATTCCTCTCTGATCTCTCGGATAAAATCCTGTTTTCTCACCGGAGCCGCCCGGGACGCATCCACCAGCCGGTGAATCTCTTCCGCGCCCTCCTCCAGACTGTCATTTATGACAATATAATCATAGGCTTCCATGCCTTCTGATTCCTCCGCAGCGCGGTTCAGACGCTTTGCAATGACCTCCGCGCTCTCCGTTCCTCTTCCCTCCAGCCGCCGTTTGAGCTCCTCCACACTGGGGGGAGTGACAAAAATAAGCAGGCTCTCCGGAAATTTCTCTTTTATCTTCAACGCCCCCTGGATCTCAATCTCCAGGATGACATTTTTCCCCGCCTTCAGCTGCTCTTCTACATAAGCCTTGGGCGTTCCGTAATAATTGCCGCAATACTGCGCATATTCCACCAGTCCGTCTGCAGCGATGGTTTCCTCAAAATGGGCTCTGTCCGTGAAAAAATATTCCACCCCTTCCCTCTCTCCCGCTCTGGGAGGCCGGGTGGTCATGGAAACAGACAATGAGTATTCCCCATGCCTGCGCATAATCTCTTTTACTAGTGTACCCTTTCCCGCGCCGGAAAAACCGGAAATCACAATCAGAATACCTTTTTGTCTCATATTATTTTTCCTCTGTCCCCTCCGCGCCGTCCTGTACCCGCCCGGCAATTGTCTCAGGCAGCAGCGCCGACAACACCACCTGGCTGCCGTCCATGATCAGCACGGATTTGGTCTTCCGGCCCTGGGTAGCGTCGATCGCAAGTCCCTTTTCCCTGGCTCCCTGCACCAGCCGCTTGATCGGGGCAGATTCCGGGCTGACAACGGCGATAATCTTTTCCGTGTTAACGATATTACCAAAACCGATATGAATCAGCATATTGCCCACGCCTCTACTCTATATTCTGAATCTGTTCGCGGATCTTTTCGATCTCTGTCTTCAGATCGATGGCAACATTGGATGTCTCCAGATCATTCGCCTTGGACAGAATCGTATTAGCCTCCCGATTCATTTCCTGGGCTATAAAATCCAGCTTTCTGCCGATGGCTCCTCCCTCGCGCAAAGTATTTTCCGTCGTCTCAATATGGCTGCGGAGCCTTACGATCTCCTCATCCACACATACCTTGTCCGCATAAATCGTGACCTCCGTCACCAGCCTGCCCTCATCCACATGGGCATCCTCCAGCAGCTCCCGCACCTTCTCCTCCAGCCTTCTGCGGTACTCCTGTACAATAGCGGGAGAGCGCCCGGAAATAAAATCCACCCACTGCTTCATCCCGTTTAATTTCTCCATCAGGTCACTGCACAGATTTGCGCCCTCTGCAATACGGCTGTCTACAAACATCTTAGCCGCGCCCTTCACCGCCTTCTGCAGCTCCTTCCACAGGGCCTCCTCATCTGTCCCGTTTTCTTCCATTATAAATACATCCGGAAACCGGGAGAGCATGGATACACGGATATCATCCTCCAGCCCGAAGTCCTGCGCCATCTGCCGCAGATATTTCAGATACTCCTCCGCCACTTCTCTGTTGTAGTGGACCGTGGACGTCTTTTCCGAAAAATCCTCATAGGAAATGAATACGTCCACTTTCCCGCGCGAAATATAGTTTTTCAATTCGGCACGGATTGCGGATTCAAAAAAATTCAGGCTCTTTGGCATCTTAATGTTCACATCCAGATACCGATGATTGACTGATTTTATCTCTACCGCAAATTTTCTGCTGTTTTCGACGACTTCACATCTGCCGAAACCGGTCATGCTCTTTATCATCAATAATAAATGCTCCTGTCCGGGCGACGAACCCATAATTTGGATACTTTTATCTATTATAAAGTAAGAATGCAAAAGCGTCAAGTATTCAAATTTCTGGACTTTAGAATTTATATATGGTATAATGTTGACTCAGAAGGACATTGAGTCAACTTTTGATTCCATATGCG
>CAJUCE010000047.1 GCA_910584865.1 uncultured Acetatifactor sp. | reverse complement strand
AGCAGGGAGTAGTTTTCAATCCTTCTTCTGCTTTATTGCAGTCTATCCGCAAGAAGTAACCTGCATAGGTATATACGTCAATGCTGTTATGGTGGATATTGTATGTTGCGCAAATCATATTCATTTTATCTGTCCTCTTTTCATTGATTTTTTGAAAGCATTTCAATCAGTTTACCAATTCCCGTATATTATGTGTTATAATGTTTTATGTGATTTTGTTTCCCTCATTTTTTCCCTTATCAGGGTTCGTAATGCCTTGTGGGAAGATATAACATGAGGGAAACTATAAGGGAAAGCTCACCTGCGACAAACTTAGTGTTTTCAAGGGTTAGCGGAGAATTTATTAATAAAATATAACAGCTAATGTTTCCCTTAAAAATCATCAAATCACAATCGGGATTGGGAGGAATATTATGGTTCGCGCAATTTTAGCATTAGCTTTTTTAATTGGTATCATCTTGTTACAAATTTTTCTGTCGCGGACAGAACGCAAATGGCCTGGACTTATTTTATCTGTTATTTCTTTTTTGTTTGGTTTTCTTTATCCTTTTAATATGTCGGCCGGCACACTAATTTGGCAAGTGTTTTTTGTATGGCTGTTGGGGAATATTCCTACCATTATTTTTCTTGCTATCTACTTTGCTTGTCGCCCAAAGCGAAAGCAAACAGCTGGCAAGTAAATGTAACTTTCAGTTTGCTATACTGGAAAATTGGAATTTAGAGGAGATGAGTGCATGAAAAAGGCAATAGGAATTACTTTGTCAGTAATAGGAATTATAATGGCAGCAATAAATCTGGTTTTCAAGGTAAATGAACAAATGTCAGTAGCGAAATCAGTGTCTGTTATTGGCGGGGCAGATGGTCCTACTTCAATATTTATTGCTGGCAAAATTGGAGGTACTCCAGCAATTATAGGAATAATCGTGGGAATTGTTTTGCTTGCGATTGGTATTTTTATTTTTGCAAGAAAAAAATAAATTCCATTTTGAGAGGGTGATCAGAATGAAAAAAATTATGTTTGGTAATAGTTTGACGCTTTTGGTTATCGCTTTACTTATTCTTGCAGGATTAGAGATTATGCCGATATATGTTTTCTGGCCTGCTGTTATTCTTGTGTTGGCTGGTTTTGTGATGGTTGTAATTGGATACTTTAGTAAAGGTAATAAGGAGAAACGGTAACATGAAAAATTTTAAGAACTATACACCGGAAAAATACGCGACATCTGATTTTCAAAAAATCGAAGAAGGGATTTACAAAACAAAAAGTCGATATAGCGTTGGCGATGAAGACGTTTTTGTTACATCTCTCACATTTGAAATGGAGCCGGAATGTTATGGGGAAGAAGATGCATCGCCCAGAAATCTTACACAGGTTCCGATTGAGGGGCTTCTGGATGAATTTAACCTTTTTGTCACAGATTTTTATGAGCAGTTAAATGAGACAAGTGAAACTATCTGTTATCAGGAGTTTGGGTCTTTTGATCTGGCGGATATTCAAAAGCTGAGGACTCTGATCGGAAAACGGTTTTATGCTGTACCATATATGGAGAATGGGAAAGAATATTATAACATGGTAACGGAATAATTCTGTTATCACCTGTCCGGAAGTAATGATTGGGGGAACCAACATGAACATAGAAATAACAGAAAAATATAAAGCATCTTTGATTCCATTCCCAAAAGAAACATTGGAACCGCTGAATAGAGATGTACAAGTCGATTTTGAAGAAGCTGAAGGAAGTTGATCCGAAATCCATGCGTGAAAGAAAGTTCTTCTGGCGCAGAATGTGTGAGCCAGACATTCTATAAATAACGGGAGGAAAGAATATGAAATATGACTTATCTGCTGTCGAAATGTTAAAAATGCTGGGTTATGACCAGCCAACAGGCAGGGAATGGCTTGAAAAAATAAAGCAGGAGAAACAGATAAGCCTGCCGAAAGCCTACACAGAATTTATGGAGCTGATGATGGACTGTCCTCTTTTGGGTACGTCCAATCTTTGGATCGGGAAAATGGAGCATAAAACGTCTGCGCATATTCCCTGCACATTTTATGACCAACTACAGGAAATGATAGACGACCGTAAAGGCCGTTGGTCAAAGCGTCCTGGCAGGTATGAGCGCTCACTCTACGATCTTTTTCAGCTTCCGGCAGAAGAATGGTCCCAGACGGTTGACAATTATCTTGTGATTGGCAGTGATTACGCAGGCGGGATGGGCGAGTTTGGCATCCGCATAGAAGATCTGCAGAAAGATGATCCTCCTGTGTATTGGCACAAAGATGCAGACGGCTTCTCGATGTGGAAACTGGAAAATGAAAAATTATCCGATTTTTTGCTGAACGTATTGATAGAGGCGCTTGCCTGTGTGGACTATCAGAGCGCGGAATACGAATTGGAAACAAAAGGGTGGCGGTATGAGGAATACTTTGATCTCAAAAAGGATGACTGGGTTGCAAGTAAGTCCGTGTTGAAACGGTATGGTATTGATTATGCTGCCATCAAAAAGTACAAAGCCAGCAGCGGAAAAGTCTTTTGCTGCTATGATGAGAACAGAAACGCTTTTTTTGTTGGTTCCACAGCTAATGGGGAGATGTCCCTGTCTGCGATCAACCACAGCGATGCAGAGCATATCTTTTTAGACCTTGACAGTTTGGAATATCTGTTTGAAGAAGCCAGGCTGTGCATAAAGGACAGGGAAAGGGAGGATGAACTAAGCCAATACTATATTTACACAAAAACCCCAAAAACAAAGGTTAGCCTGTCTGATTACTGCCAGGCAGATAAGCCTCCCCAGAAAGGAGAAAACGGGGAAAGCATTTGCCCTGCTACTGCAAAAAAAGAACCGTTATACGTTCTATGCAGCGGAACTGATTTTATGGAAGTGATAACCGGGGTATTGCAGAAAAAGCCGAAAGCTGCGAATGAAGAATTGCTGGAGGCTCTAAATCATTATCTGCAGACCGGAAATTTATGATAGACGGATTTTTCAAGTTGATAGAAAAAGGATTTTAACTATGAAAAAAGAAGCATTCTCCTTGCTCACAATCCTGCGGAATATCGTATGTGTCATCCTTGCTCTCCTGGTGATGCTATCCGCTCCCGCCGGCTGGCTGTATGATTTGTGGGCCGGGGAAGGAACGGAACAAGGCCAACAGCCCAGTGCAGATGTCCAGCGGCTCCGGCAGCAGGAGGATATAGAAACCTGCTTTTTGAATAGTACCCCGGCTACCGTGAACGGCGGTAATCTGGCAGCCTGCCCACTGGCTCGCTTGAGGGATACTGGACAAGCGGGCGTACATACTCACAATAACAGCGGCGTGAAAAGAACGGTGAGTGTTTCTGAATACATTTACGCTGATTACCCTCTCTCACCTTTACAACGGTTTGTTCAGGGCTTTGTGGGCGGGTACTATAACCGCTATTATTTGGCGGAGCTGGAGGATGGTTCTTGGCTTTGTGTCTATTTTGACGATTATCTGGTATTGATGGGGGCAGACAATTATCCAACTGGATATGTCCGCTATACCACTACCGAGGAGCGCCGGATGCTGAACCGGATGGCGGAGGACTATGATGTTGATCCGGTCTATGTGCTGGATATGTACAGGCATGGGAAAGTAAGCTGGATGCTGGATTTAGGGTTGCGATTGGTGGTATTGGCTGTTGCTGGCGTGTTGATATTAACTATTCTGAAACTATGGAAAAACAAAAAATAATTTAAGGAGTTTGCCAATGGACGCTGAAAAATTTTGGAGTACCACAGAAATGAACAAATTTCTGTATCAGCAGTTAAAGGCGATGTGTGAGGCTAACGGCTTTGTCCTTAGCCCCAGGAAAGGGAAACACCTGGTCAAAATTGCGGAGCATTTTGTACAAATCGTCTGTCCGGAAGTTTCATATGGCAGGACACGCATCCATGTATTGGTTTCCCCTGCGGGTTCTTTTGCGAATCATATTTATGCAGAAAAGGTGTTTTGTCCTCATGGAGATAAGAAAGAAGACATATATAGCGTTTATTACGATCTTGCAATAGAGGATGCCATAAGCTATAAAGAGTTTTATGATATTCAGCAGATGAAAACACTATGGGCAGAAATTATTGAGCCGCAGTTTAATCATGAAATTTTTTCTTGCTTAAGCGCTTTCAGCTTTGGGCATTTTCTGAGCCTGTCTGAATCATGGAGCTGTGACGGTTTTCAATATAGCATCTCTCACAAAAATGATAATGCCTTGAGTTTTTTATCTTTGGGATATGGTGAAGTTTGGAAAGGGAACTTTGAAAAAAGCATCTTACTGTTGGAAAGGGCATTATGCGGTTTTAAAAAGGGTATTGAGTTGAATAAACAATCTGGGCGGGAAATATCTGTAGATGTCCAGGAGAATTATGACACGGTGCAGGGAGTGCTTTCAATGATACAAAGGGGCGATACAAAAGCACAGATTATTGATAAAATGCAGGAAATTGAACGGATTGCATTAAATAAAGCATGGGGTGTCATGCTGTCCTCAGAGGGCAATACAATTCGGTTAAAGAAAAAAGAGCTTCTTTAGCGGATATAAGGGAAAAGGGAGTATAAGGCAATGTCAAACACATTTCCGATAGAAGAATTGCGTTCATTGTTAGAAAAGGCAAAGGTCACAGATGCGGCTCTGAAACAGTTTGGCGCAGAACAGCATAAATATCAATGGAATCCGCCAGCGTCTTTGAAAGAGATAGAGGAATTTGAGCAGGAAACAGGGGTTGTTCTTCCAGATGGCTATCGCAACTTTCTGCTGCAGGCGGGGAACGGCGGAGCCGGGCCTTTTTATGGCCTGTTTCCCATTTCAGCCAGCAAAGGCTGGCCCATAGAGCCGGATAAGCTTCCCTGGCTGGCCCCGGACAAAAGCGTAGAGGAACTGGAGGATGTGCCGGACTGGAAGCGGGGCTGTATCCCCATCGGTTCCCAGGGGGATACCTATATCACCTGCCTGATGGTGACAGGGCCGGACCGGGGCCGTGTCGTTTATATAGAATATGAGCGCTCCTGGATATTTTTCCCTAGGGAACCGGACTTTTTGTCCTGGTATATTCGTTGGTTGCGGGAGGCGGCAGCCGGTTACGATATGGGGTGGTTTGGTATTTTCCTTGATGGTGATGAAGAAACACTGCAAAAGCACTATGTCCAGGCGGATACAGAAGGGGAAAGATTATTGGCCATTGACAGTATGGAAAAGTTCCCGGACTTATCGGGTGCCTCCCAGGATTTTATATGTAGTATTCTGGATGAATGGGTCATGAAGGAGGATGTGGGCAGCCTGCCACGGCTGGCTTACCGTGTAGACCCCGAATTATATGGACAGTTTTTGGATAAATGGTGGGAAGTTGGGCTGTTTGACCGGGTAGTATATGAATTGTATCATACACCTGCAGACAGAAAGAATCTGGCAAAGCGCTGGAAGGAGCGCGTTCTGGATAAGTTATCGGAGCTTTCCCCGAAAACGTATTGTATTGCCATACCGCTTTTGAGGATGGGCGGAGGGGTGAATCTGGAACAGGTGGCATTTCTCCTTGACAGGGCTGAAGGCAGGGAAAAAAGGGAGCTGCTCCGCGATTTAGGGCATTTTCCGGACGCAAAAGAACACCTGGAGATATGGTTGGGCTATCTGCAGGAACGGGAGGATCTGGAACTGCTCCATTATGCTTTGCTGTCCGTTCCCCATGTCAGCGATTCCAGGCTGCGGGAAGCATTGTGTAAGGTGCAGGCCGCATTCCCGTTTGCCCTGGAAATGATTCATGTTGATGATTATAAAGATAAAGAAGCATTGGAGCGTTCCTCCCGCCGAAATAAAGAATGCACAGTTTATAAAGCGGCAGGCGCTGTCCTGACAGAGTTATTTTATGAGGGCATTAACCCGGAAGATATTCGCTTGCCCCGTCCATGCCGCTTGAAAATGCCAGGGAATGCGATGACCGATTTAGGGATGTACCGAACCCTACCGGCAGATGGGATTTTGATACACCCATTGGTTGCCCTGGCAATCCGGCAGGAATCGGGCGGAAGACTGCCGGCCACTGCCTGGGATTGGGGGCGGAAGCTGAAACAGATCAAGAAGCTCCAGCTTGTCCTGTCCGAAAAAACAGTCCAAAGCTGGGAGGATGAAACTCGTTGTGCCTATCTCCGTGCGCCGGATGAGCATTTTCCACCAGAGCCTTACTATTATGATCTCCGGGGCTGGGCTGTCATTGGCGGGATGGAAAATTTACGGGAATTGAGGATTTCTGAAATATGTGTGGAAGATTTTTCTTTCCTGGCACAATGTAAGAATCTGCGGACGCTGTCCCTTTATAATACAAATTTTACAGACTGCCGGTTATTGAAAGGGCTGCCTAAGCTGAAGTATGTTGACCTCCGCTCCTGCCGTTTGATACATAAAGAGGTTTTGAAGAAACTTCATGCGGAGTGTGAGCTATAAAGATGTAAATCATTGACAATAGTTTACAAAAGGCGGCGATGGCGGATGCTCGCTTTGCGGCGGCGACGGAGCGATCTATGTCCTGCCCTGCTATACTGCTTTTTATTGCCAGCCAACGAATATAGGGAGGAAGAAAAATGGAATCGTACATCTTCGTAATAGCCATGATAGCGCTTTTTGCTTTCGGAATTACTAAATTTGTTTATTATAAGATAAATAAGAATTCGGTTAAAAGCAAGACAAGCAAACAAAATGATCTGGTTATGAAAAGTGGTGTCGTTGGTTTATGTCTTGGTGTGGGCGTTGGCGTAGCATTAAAAGATTTGTTCTCTGAAACCGCTATACTATTAGTTGGAATAATTGGGGCTACAATAGGTGTAATAATAGGAATTGTCATCAGACATCAAAAAGAATCTACCTGATGCTCCTGAAGAAAGTAACATCGTTTTAGCAATTTCAGTTTTCACTTTTCTGAAAATAGAGATACGAAAAAATGAAAATACATTCGTTTGTATAATTAACAAGGAGATTTTGTTATGGCATTTACTTTGCAGATTAGACAGAAGAAACTATTTGGAAAGACAACCCTTGATATTCCGTCATTGGCTCAGGCCTGCGGTTTCTGCTATGGTTCCAATAATGATTTTTATATCCTGCAGGAGAACGAGCAGGTGGGTGGAACGGCTGTTTTTTATCATCCGGAACATATTGGGCGGGGGATCTTTTTTGACGGCAGTAAATCCAGGGAAGGATATTATGAGGTAAGTTATAATATTCCTACAACCAGAGCAGAGATCACAGACTTTGCCAGGCTTGCGGGGGAGATAGAAAGACGCCTGAGCAGGGTGGAGATGTACTGCGTGGAAGAAGAGAGAACATTTACCAGCGGAGAGCTGGAACAGGGAATTGAGGATTTTGTTGCATTCAGCCGGAAGTCGCTGAACCAGTTTTGCGGAAATAGGGAATTCAGGAGTCATATCCTTACTCTGGCACGGTGGCCTTATACACTGACCGAGGACAAGGGAGCCTTATGGGCGGCATGTACGGATCTTTCCGATTTTGAGCGGACTCTGCATGGCATTCAGGCACTGGATGTCTATTACGCAAAGCCAAGACTTCTGCATAAAAACGATACAAAAGAGATCGGGGCCTTTTATGCCTTAACGGAGGAATGTGAGAGTGTCTTTCCTGTTCGTGCTGACGGGTTTCTGAATCTGGGTGAACTGAAAGTGACAGAGGGGTTTGTACAGTTTGTGCTTTACAGTGAGCAGCGTGTGCTGGAAGGAATGTTCCCTTATGAGCAGTTTGTGGAGGAACTGAGAGGATATGATGTTCGGCAGTTTGATGGAAATCACATCCTGATTCCGCCTATGACAAAAGCGGAACTGGAAAATCTGGCCGGGAAACTGCGTGGAAAGGGAAGGTCTGTATGAGCGGAGCAGCAGGAGAAAAACAGGAAGCAGAAAAAAGGATAAAGGAATATATACAGGCCAGCTCCATGGGCCTGAGCAAAAAGGAAGAGCAGGATTTTAAAGAGCTTGTAATCCGCAATGAAGAAACGGCAAAAAAGGTATTCCGGGGTTCAAAACATATAGGGAAGGCGTATATCCTGATCTATTTGAACTCCCAGGGAAAAGGCGCTGACATTGCAAAAGAAGAGGCAGCAGCCTGGGCCTGCCAGATGGAGTTTATAAATAGTAATGTTTCAGAAGAACGGGCATTCCGTTCCTGGCTGTCGGGAGAAACTGATATCATGCCGGAAACAATGCCGGTCAACAAATATATCATGGGATTTCCGCACAGAAAAAATGTAGAACTCTGTTATTTATCAAAGGTATGCACATTTACGGAGAGGCTTGTAGCTTATGGAGTAAAAAAGGGATATGTGGATATTGTACGGGGGCCAGTGAGGGAGATGATGCGCGAACTTGACAGCTCCTATGCGTGTTCTTTTCTTGAGCATACAGTCCGGACGTATCAATTATCAGAAGAAGATATCATGCAGATGTATTCCGCAATCTATGCGATATCCGGAAACGCCAAAGCAGAAAAGGAGTTTTACCGTAATTTTATCTGTGCGTGGCTGGAGCAGGATAAGGACCGGTATCTGGCAGCCATTGAAAAGATAAGCAGAAAAAGATATTTGCTGTGTTAAAAAGAGAGAATCTGTATACGACATAGATGTTTTTCAAATATAAGAGGATAAATGGACAAAAATAGGGCAACGGATTCTATAGAACAACCGAGGAGGCAGTTTCATGGATACGGCAAACTTCAAAAAAAGATATATAATGATTCCCTTGCTGTTCCTTTGCCTGCTGCTCTGCGGCTGCCATGGAAATATCATCGGGAACCTTATGGCATCTGAACACACAGAGCTGCTTGTGGATGGAGAATATAAGCCGTTCAATGTTCCAAGGAATATGATGGAGGCGCTAATGAAGCTGGTAGAGGCAAAGGATGCCGATACCATCTATGAAGTATTTTCACCGGAAGTAAGGGAAAATGCAGAGGGACTTTATGGGCAGGTTCAGGAATTTATACGCTTTATAGAAGAAGATGTAACCTCCTGGGATTTTTTATCGGGCTATGGCAATGGCAACCGTAGCGGTGGCAGTGTTACTATGACACGGGCCTCGTTCTGTGAGTTCAGCACAGACAGCGGGATCTATCGCTGCGACATCGGCGAGGTGCTAAAAGACACGGTACAGCCGGACTTAGTGGGCTTTTCGGATATAACGGTTTATCCCGACGAGTTATCATGGGAATACGCGCCAAAAAAGCCATTGGGCATTTACATTGTATACCGGATGGCGGATCAGCCACAGGGAGCCAACGGAGGACCGTATACCATGGAAAGACTGGTAGAACTTGCACAGGCGGAAAACACGGACGGCCTCTGTGAGTGCTTTTCCCTGTCGGCCAAGGAAACCGCAGAGGATATGCCGGAGAAAGTGCAGGAGCTGGCGGGGTTTCTGCGTGAGCGGATGGCTTCCTGGGAGTATTACACCTGGACGGAGAATATAGAAATGTTAGATGGGGAAAAGGCTACAACACGGGAAATGTTCTTCTATCTGCATACGGACAACGGGCTGTACCGCTGTGATATCCGGGAGGTGCTGGAAAGCAGAGACCCGGCGGATGTTGGCGTTTCCAGTGTTTCCGTTTTTCCTGCGCTCTACCCCGGAGAAGATCCGGAATATGAGGATGAGGTTTATAAAGGATACTGTACTTGGGGGCGGGATAATGCAGGTATTTCCATAGTGTACTGTCAAGAACTAAGAGGGCGGCTATATGTCAAACTATTACAATACATCTCACAATGAAGCCAGCTCTGAATCACAGAGAAGTATTCTGTAGGGCATTTTAGGAAGTGTCACAGGGATGAGCGTTTCATGGATGTGGATGACAGGAGGAATTTATGGTGTGCATGATAAAGTTTAAGATGATTTTCCAATCAGCCCTCATAACATCACTATGCCTGCTCCTCTGTGCCTGTCGAGCAGATGATCCTGAAACCGTCACACCAGAGTATGCCGCTCAGTCGGAAGAACCCGATATGCTGCCTGAGGAGACAGCAAAAAAACCGGAACAAGTGCTTTTGGAACAGCTCGTTGACGATACCCACGATGCTTTTCTGGTAGATACAGGGGGAGAACTGGGGACGCTGCTGGTGACGGCAGAATTGGATGAGGAAACCCCGACAGAGGATTGCCGCGCCACCATACAGTTTACTGTTTGGGACCCGTACTCCATGGACGAACCTCTTCAAACCCTGACAGCGGGTACGGATATTTTCCTGGATTGGAGCATCATAGACGCCAATTTTGACGGATATATGGATTTTGCCTGCACCTATCTACGGGGAAACCAGCCTTATTATGATCATCTTTGGATTTGGAACGAATATGACAAACGGTTTGACAGCATTCCGGAATATGACAAGATCTCCGTACCCACGTTGGACGAGGAAACAGAGACGGTTTACGGATTCAACCGCAGCAGCGCCGGCGGGACAGGAGAACATAGCTTTTATCAATGGGTAGAGGGAAAGTTGCTCTGTATGCGGCGGATTGATATTTATGGGATCGATCAGGGGGATACGATCCGCATGTCCATCCAGGATCGCGTTGCCGGTGGGCTGGCTGAGATATACCATGAAGATTTTCCTTCGGAATCCGGCGGATGGCTGGATGCGGAAATGATATGGTACAATCTGGACTATCACGGCGAGCCGGGTGGAATCTATGACATTTTTCAGCAGCAGCCTGTAGATGATACCCACGATGCATTTCTGGTGAGCACTGGCGGCAGACTGGGAACACTGCTGGTGACGGCAGAGCTGGCAAAGGAACGCAAAGATGAGTTTGGTGCTCGGGACATCACTTTTTCCGTCTGGAACCCGGTGGAAATGGAGCAGCCTATCCAGACATTTTCCGAGGAATTTATGATGGGCATTGCACCGGAGTTTCATAATGTAGTTGACGCTGATTTTGATGGTTTTCAGGATTTCGGTTATCTCTTTCATGCGGGGAACCAGCCAAATTACTGGCGTTACTGGCTTTGGGACGAAGAACAGGCACAGTTTATATATTATGCACCTTTAGGCAGCGTTTCGTCACCTGGATTCGACGCAGACCGCCAAATCGTGACTGGCTGGGCCCGCAGTTGGGCGGCAGGCGGAACCCATTCTTTTTATCGTTGGATGGATGGAGAACTGGTTCTTGTGCGGGAGATAGATATTGACTTTACCAAAATGATTGTGGTGAAAGATTTGATGGATGGGCACATGGCAGAGGTGTACCGCGAAGAATGGGAAGAAAAAGACGAGGGCGACGTGGTGGATATTCTGCGTAAATGGTATGATTTGGACTATTGCGGTGAGCAGGCGGAGGAAAATTAGTTAAAACAGTAGGAGTGCAGATTGTCATATTAAACAAGAATACAGCGCGGAGCAGCCACTGGCCTTTTACCGGCAGGGACTTGGCCTGCATTGGATATGGATCTGCCATTGGAAAACATCAAAGGCTTTCCGGTAAAGAACCTGCAGAGCTGGCTTGCGTAGTTGGGTGTGCGGAAATTATAAATGGCGAAAGCTATCAATGTAATATGGATTAAAAATATTGGATAAAGGAGATGTTGAAGAGTGGAAGACCAATATACCCGTTGGCAAACAAGAAGGAGAAGCCTTCCGGATCAAAAGAAAAGTGGGAATGGCTGGATACTTGGAAAGTCATGTTTAACACTGCACTTGACATATCAAATATATAATCTTGCTGAGGAAGCAGAACAGCAAAAAGCTATTCTTCGGCTGATCATTCCTCAAAAATGCAAATTAAGTCCAGAGTTAACAGATTTTTTGAAGGGGCATAAATATGTAAAGGTTATTAGGAGGGATTAGCCAGAATGGGACTATATTTATGTATATTTAATCAGAATGGAGACGACATTTGCGGAGTAGAAGTTGGATTATATAGTTATTTTGGAGAATTCAGGGATTTAGTTTCCAAATTTACAAACAAAGATTTTCTTTCCAGAGTTCTTAAGCGTAAGAGCAAATTTTCATTACCGATGACTACTTTATTAAATCATTCAGATTGCGATGGCAGCTGGAATGTTGATGAGCGCGTTCATTTAAAAATGGAGTTGCAGGAAATAAAACAGATATTCATAAATGAACCACCAGATTTATCAATAATTGAATTGAAGCAGGATATCTTTAAGTTTTATGGAGTAAAACCTTAAAATCTATTTGAATGCTTTATTGATTCTGATTGTGAGTTTTTAATCGACAGGTTGATTCAATTATGTGATTTGGCAATTCAAGAAAACAGGCCAATTATATTTCAATGACATTGTTTTTTGAATTGTGTTACCTGCTCGTGTAGTACAGGCAACGAAAGCATCAGTAATTCCTGATTATAGAATGAATCAGTTAGGTAAGGAGGAGAATCCATATGTTACATTGGATTGCGATTATACTTGGAATTATCTTTACACTTTTTCAACTTTTTTATGCCTTTATAGTAATATGCAGCCTGATAGAAAATACGGGGTATAAAATCCTTAGCGTTGTTTTTGGCATCTGCCATGCAATTTCACCAGTATTGTTCGTATTCTTTGGTTATCAATGCCTTTTGCGTAAGATAGCACAATATGGTGCATTAAAGGCAGGTATCGGTATCGTTGTTTGCTTAGTCATATATTTTTTGGTTGTTTCAATATGGAATAGAATTGTATTGGGATATACTCCCGAAACATGGAAAATAAGTCTGTTAACGATAGCACAAGTGATTGTTTCGGCTATATTTATTTACGGCTTTTTGTATTTTTAGGCAAGCAATATGGAATGCAGACTACTCTGTCATTTTGCAGGCAGGTACAGAAAGTGGAATTGTAAGAACAGCAAGGAGGCATCATGATGAAAAAAGGCTATTATTATTTTGGGGAATGCGGAAGCATGGAGAAAATATTATTGGCAATAGGAATTATTGCTGCGGTTATTTCATGTTTTTTTCTATTTAAGGGCGGATATTTGTCACTTATAGATGATGATTTCTATTTTACAACATATAATGCGTGGTTTTTGTTCTTTTTATCAATGAGCATCTTTGCGTTTATAGTTGACATTTGCCTGCATAAAATATGCAGGGATATAGCTACATGCTTGAAAGAAATTGAAGAAAAAGAAAAGAACTGATTGAATAATATATATTTTATTTCAACTTAGAGAATTGTTAAGTAGCTGAAATTTCAGCGATTGCAAATATGAATATGTATTAAGGAATCTGCGGGGATAATGATTATGATAAAAATGAAAGTGCTAATCTTTATGGCAATACTTATACTGACATTAACTGGATGCGGAAAAGCAGAACAGGAACAGCTAATAATATATTCTTTCAGTGGAGAGAATGAACAGCTTGCAGTTTCAAATGGCATTATTGTTCTGAATGGCACAGAAGAAACATTTGTTGGTGGTGATTTAAAGGTAACTGGTGATTTTTTCGATGACATCACATCATACTCTACTACATTTTACACTATGTCTGGTAGTGAAAAGGACATTATCCTTTCAAATAGTGTAGTAGATATGACAGGAGGAACGGTCAATGTTTCCAGTGATTTGGGACAAATATCGGGAGAGAGTACAATTAGGAGAATAAATATAGATGATGCAAATGATTTGGAAAACACCCTTTATTTTGAACTTGCTGTGAAAGATAAGAATGGTAAAGAAAGTGTATATCAGTTACAAATGTCTTTAACAGAAATAACCCAAAATCATAGTAATTAAATTCGGACTGATTTCTGTCTATTGAGAAAATTGTGGAGGATTACCCGTTAAAAACGATTATCGTTGCACTAACAAATCGGAAGTTGAAAAGAAAAAAAGAGGTGAAGTGTGTGGAATATGTAAGAGAAATATTTGCACAATATGACAGGCAATGTATTCGAGTTTATCAAGCATATAATCCTATAATCGCAAAAGAAGCAATTTCTTTGCAGACATTTGGAGAAAATTTTGATGTTAATCGCATGACATGGATAAAGCCATCTTTTTTATGGCTCATGCATCGCTCTAACTGGGGAACTAAAAAAAATCAGGAATGTATTTTAGCCATAGACGTATATCAGTCAAAGTTTAATGAAATACTGCAAAAAGCAGTGCTGACATCGCCGGACTCTAAAAGTTATACCGGTATACAGTGGGAAAAAGCTTTTGATGAAACAACAGTATACTGCCAATGGGATTCAGATCGAAATATAAATGGAAATGCAATCAATCGTGCGGCAATCCAAATAGGGTTAAAAAGAAATACATTAAGAGAGTTTTTAGATACAGGTATTTGCAGAATAGAGGACTTAACACCGCTGGTGAAAAAATGGAATGAACAAAGAAAAAACGGAAAACTAAACTCTAAAAATCTGCCAGTAGAGAGGATATATCCAGTCAAAGATAAAACAATCAGAAACAGGCTGAATATGACATATGGAAGTGTTAAAAAAGCTTAATACTTTTCAAGCGCAGTATGAAATAGAACCACCATATCCGTATATTGAACTTATGAAACAAGGGGGAAAAGATGTCACATAGCAAACATACAAAGCGGGGTTATTCTTTATATATCGAAAATTGGAACCGATCTGCTAAAAAGTACATAAATATTTGTTGTATATGTGGACATAAAGGCTATAGTCCTGTAATAGAACAGGGTGATTTTTGCAGTACTCTTGAAAATAAAGCGATTTACAGAGAACTATCAAAAACACTTTGTAAACTGGAATTAGATGAGTTAGGGCGTTGTAAAGACTGTGCAAGGGTGCAAGATAAACATATGAGTTGATAAAGCAAATTTGACGAAGAGGAATTTTTATGGAAAAAGAAAGGATTGCAAGGAGGAACCTATGAAATACACTCTCGATACAGATTTTTCATCACTGAACGGGCCAAAGGCAGCCAACTGGATCATGGGCTTTCAGGATATGGCTGAGGATGCTTTTGCGGACAGCAGCAGCCATTCACGGCTTTTGGGGAATCTTCTGATTCTGGAACCATATTTACATACGATTCGCCAGGGGCTGGCAGACAGGTGCAGGACGGTTCCGGCCATTCTTCAGGAGGCTCTTGACATACTTTGGGATTATCTGGAAGGCAGGAAAGCACCGTCCGATTTTCAGGATTTTGCCAATAATCTCTATGCTGCTACCCTCAATTATAATGTAGGGGAAGAAATAACCGATGCACAGGCGGAATTTTATGAAAAACATATAGATATTCCCTGGGGAAGCACCTGTGAATGGCAGATACTCACATGGCTTTCTGTTCTTTTGATGGAAGTGGTTGCAATCAGCGGTGGGAGGCTGGATTTTGAAGAATATGAGGAATATGAACAGGACGTGGATTTTGCGGAAATGGAGGAAATGCTGAATATGCTGGCGGATGCCTTTATTGATTTTACCAATACGCCGCTCCCATCCAATAAAGCATCAGACGTAATGAACGCACAGGAACAGGTTTACCAGACACCGCTGTTCCGGCAGTTTATAGAACGCATTCAAAATGGGCTGAAAGCTGCGCTGTCTGCTACACCGGAGCAGTATCCGGCTCTCCAGGAAGAATATCGTCAGTATGCGATCCTCCCGGAAGAATATGCTGCAAAACTGTTAGGTTGTTTGTGATCTTTAAAAATATATGAGGGAGAGTTGGACTATGTTTTTGAAAAAAGAAAAACCTGAATTTGAAATACGCCCATTATACTCCATCCGTGAAGAGTTGGAATTGATAAAGGAGTTCTGCTGGCAGCCTAAACTGGCCGCAGGCAAGATTTACACGGAGGAAGAAATAGATGCAGTGGAGCAGCGGCTGAACTATAAGCTGCCACAACCTCTAAGAGAGCTTTATTTGGTGCTGGGCGACTATGTATGTGAAAAGAAAGACACCTATTTCTGCCGCCCGGAGGAACTCCACTGGAGCGGACAGTACCTACTGGTGGAGGCCATGGAAAGAACCCGTCGGGGATGTGGGATCTACCGAAAAGACCCCTATGCGTCGGTTTATAGCTGGGAGCGGAACGGGGTCAACATTTACGGCGAAGTGCAGGATGAAAAGCCGAAATCAGAGGTGATAAGAAAAAGTGCACGTGATCAGTATTTCTCGAAACAATGCTTTTATTGGGATATTGTTATTATCCAACATGTGCTGGATAAGGTAATGAGGGATTGGTGGGAGCTGCATCAGACCCGGATGACAGAGGAACTGTCTCCTTTTTATATCGGCTGCTCTCTGCCGAGGAAACTGGACGAACTGCAGAAAGTCCGTCAAAGAATGGAGGAGTGGCTGGTTCCCATCTCGTCAAAAGCAGAGCTTTTAAGGGTAGAGATGTCCGGAAAGAATGCAGGGCCAGAGAATTATGTGGTTTATGCTTATACGAATCCGGAGAAGACCCTGCTGGTTCTATCTTTCAGCGCCCAGCAGAAATATGGGCTGATCACGAAGGAGCCGGTTCCCTACTCCTTTGCAGAACGGGTGGAAGAAAAAACCGGGATGCTGTTCTGGTCATGGAATGGGCAGGGCAGGAAACGGATGGAGGAAAAAGAAAAGGAAATGCGGGCAGCGGGCCTGTTTAAGAGGTGAAAACTATGTATGCAATCGAAAAGGAACTGAAAATACTCCGGCAATTTATCAGCCCGAAGCATATAGAAGGCTTGAAAAAGTGGAAATGTTATTCAGAGGATGAAATTCTGGCGGCAGAGAAGAGGCTTCATGTAAAGCTTCCATCTCCTATCCGGGATATTTACCGGCACATGGCAGACCTGTTAGTCACCAGCGGTTATCTGCGGCCATTGGAGCTTCTTCATTGGGAGGGAAGATATCTGGGATTTTTTCTTGCCCCCGGAGAAGGAGATATCATCGGGATACGAAAGGGCAAAACTTCCGGTGGTCTATACGCATGGGAAGAAAATGATCCAAAAGACATGGCCTGGGAATATGAGGATGAACTGGCAGATGCCTGTGAGGAGGGGGATGAGGACGGAAAGCGAAAGGCTGTGACAGCTTACCAGAAATACTGGAAAAAGCGGAATATCCCTTTGTTCCACGCTCCCCTGAACATTCATAAGCTGGAGCATGAACCCCGGTTTAACCACAGCCTGGATGGATATGGATTATTTCTGGTGGTCCATGCCATCCGTGAATGGGAGGAGATGTCATGGCGTGAGCATGCCGATGACCGAACCTGCCTGTTCAGTGATTTTTTCCCTGGGGAGTTTTCGCTGGAGTATTTCCAAAAGATAGCTGACCGGATAAAGGATGATTTTAAGCCCCTTTCAGACCATCCGGAACTGACCAGTCTGGGCGATTTTCCTTTGCAGATGGCATATGTCCACAAAAATCAGGAAGCCCTGCTGGTTCTGGGGCAGGAGCCCGTCTGTTTTATGGTGCTGACAAAGACGGATGCAAAGGGTGACCTCCTTGAAAAGCTTCAGGAACAGACTGGCCTGGCTTTTCATGTGGGATTTTAGAAAAAGGCCGGCCGGACAGAAAATAAGAGAGCCGGTGAGGAAACAGATTATGAGAAAAAAGAACAGAACAGGAACCATGATTTGTCAAAGGAGGCTTTTATGACAACAGCAAAAAAGTATTTAGAGATATTGAGAGAGCGTGAACCGCAGTTATGGAAAGAGCCATTAAAAGAATCCGGCTTTACAGAGAAAGATTTATCAGATATTGAGAAAGGGCTTGGATATAAGCTGCCAGTGCCATACCGTGAATTTTTGTTAAGTTATGAAATACCGAAGGATATTACTGTACTTGTTTCCTTTTGTGGCGATTCCTTTGCGTGTTCATGGAGCAAAACCTTTTCACGGGAAAAAAATGGCTATATTCCCCGGCCTGAATTTGACATTGGCCCAACGGTTGAGTTTGAGTGGCACAATATGCAGGGACACAGTGGGGCAGAATTTTTGAAGAATCTCCAGCAGGAACAGAAAACGCAGGATTACTGCCCCTGCTTTTTGGAGGCAGGGTTTATCAGGGTCGGAAATGTATATGGGTATTTGGTGTATCTGGATTTGGTAAGCGGCGGCATCGTCACAATACATGAAGAGGGCGTATATGACATGATGGGTGCCGGGGTAGATTGGGCCAGCAGATCAGAAGTAAGGAAATATATGGAAACACGAGAGCTTTATATCTGTAAGGACTTTAATGATTTTCTTCGTTTTGCCTGTACTGGTGACTTTCTTGATGAAGACGAAGCAAAATTCCCTACAAAGGAAGAACTGGAGCAGGATTACTCTTAATAAAAGATTGGAGAACTTTGTCATGCCGCTGATCATTCCAGAAAAGCCAGCGGGAGAGAGTTGCAGAGGATTTTGAGGAAAGTGTAGATTCGGAGATTCGTGCAGGGTTAGGCAGAGGATTTCTTTTCCGTCCATATTATGCGTCAGAAAAATATGACAGGAAAAAGAAACTGGTTCCGGAATTCCCAATCAAAGAATTGTTCGGAAAGTATCTTCCAGAGGAGTTTTAACATGGATTATGAGCAGTTTATCACAGAGATAAAGAAATATTGGGATCTGCGTAAAAAGGGATTGAAAAAGCAGGCAAACAGCTTTCTGTTCACATTTACCAAATCTTTTAAAGAGAATGTGCCGGATGCGGACACAGATGCTATTTTGTTCCAATTTTGCAGGGAATACTTGGATGAGATGAAATTTCCGGGCGATAGCCTGCCCAGGCGTCATCTGCCATTTCAATTAACGAAGCTGCTTGACAACTATCTATGCCGTGAATGTGAGAAAGATCAAATGCCGCAGATGCGTTGGGCATATCAGATTTTTGGAAACAGTTATAACCCACATGATCCAATGCTTGAGCATGATTTTTATTCTATTTTGAAGCGTGCATATATGCATGAAAAATGTGACTTGCAGACAGTTCAGCTTTATTTTAGAGAACAGCTGGATTCCTTATGGTGGGGGCAGCACCATTTTCCGGAGAGTTGTGGCATTACAGAAGAAGAATTTGAAAATATTGTAAGTGTGGCAAATAAAATCCTTTCAGAAAAGTCCGTAGAGCCACAGCTTGTAGAAGAATTTGAGTATTATGCGAGATTGTATCAAACCTATTTTGAGTGGCAGAGAAACAACAGGAATGGCGATTTTTATGAGCTGTGCAACAGGAATGGTCTGGAGTTTGTATGAACCCCAAAAACAGGGAGGTATTTCCATGATATTAGAAGAATTGAAAAAAATCAAATCCTTTGGCAGTGACAGGGAAAGTTGTGTGATGCCAGAGGATATTGCAGACAAGGAGAGAGAATTGGGATTTACCCTGCCCCAGGCCCTGCAGGAGTTTTACCTTACCTTTCATGAAAATGATCCCGTTTTTTCGGCAAAAAACCGGTTTATTCCGTTGCGTGAGTTGGAAAGAACCGAACGCCATCTTGTCGGTTCTCAAAATGTCGAAGTAATTACATTCTATACTTACGGAATCTGGGGAGTTGGATTCAGGAAGGAAACCAGTGGCCAGGATATTTATGATCCTTATACATACACATATTACAACAATCCGAAAAACCAGAAACAAAAACAGGCATCTATATGCAGATCCGGCTATCGGTTATCTTGTTCTATACTGGGCTGGGTCAGTGCGCAGCAGCTTTTCAGCCAAAACAGTATTGGGAGGATTGATCCGAAAGAACTTGCATACAATGACCAGGAGGCTGTATGTAAAATATTCAATATGCTGCCCATTGGACAGGAGGAAAACAATATAGGGAGGGCCTGTTCAACGAAAAACTCGAATCTCTATGGGTTCATTGATTTTGGACTGCGGTGTGTATTTGTATCTGCAGACAGTTCCAGCCAGGTCACCGACTTTATGGAGAATATCCATGTCAGGTTTCAGTGGTATAAACTGGATGGGAAATTGATTGAAAAAACACATGGCACACAGAAACCGATCAGGAAGAGAGCTCTTTTAGATATAGAACCGGCCATTGAAACACTGAATCATTTTATAAATGTTATCGATCCGCAATCTTTGGAGCAGGAAATTGCGGAGGTGGGGCAACGGCTTGGGGCTGTCATTCCTGAACCGCTGAAAAAATTATACCTTTGCATTCCCAGGAAATATCTGGATGCCCCTAATTGTTTTGTTTTACCGGAATGTCTTAAAAATGAAGACGGAAAAATACGGTTCTTATCAGGCAGTCAGGGCGTGTTTGATTATGCGTTTGAGCATCTGTCGCCAATCGTTTATCGTTCGGAAATGGATGGTTCGTGGAGCGAATATGGTGTGATAGATGGGTTTGTTGTAACTCAATTATTCTGGAACATCATGAACAGAGAAGACCTGGGAATTGTTCTGGCAGAAATCCCTCAATGTACGAAGCAATCGTTAAGTGCAAAAGGAGCATTGGGAAAAAATCTAATACCTTGTTTTCAGAAACTGACAATGGAAAATATGCAGCAGCTGTATCACTCTCCTGAAAATAACATAATCGCTGTCTACGATAAGCGGTTGAAAACGCTGTATGTAGCTGCTCACGGAGAAGAGCCATTGAAGAATCTGGAAGAAGAAACAAAGATGGGATTGAGCTGGCTGACATAAGAAATGATTTTAAAATATGCTTTAGGAGAGATGGAGGTATATTACTGTGATACTGAAGGAACTGTGTAAGATAAAGTCTTTTGGCAGCAACATGAAAAGTTCTGTGACATTGGAGGACATTGCAGACAAGGAGAGAGAGCTGGGATTTGCTCTGCCCCAGGCTCTTAAGGAATTATATCTGACCTTTCATCCCGATGACCCAGCCTTTTCGGGAAAGGGAAATCTGATTCCTTTTGAGGAACTGAAAATTTATAAACGTATCTGCTGGACGGATACAGTCATTACGATTCTGCCCTTCTGTCGGCATGAAAGGTACGGTTATGGATTGGAAGTAAGCCGGTATCATAAAAGCAAGGATATTATGAGCAACGACAATCTGGAAGATCCCCAAATGTGGGGCCTCTATATATCGCCGGAAACACGTAAGGAAGAAAAGCATCTGGCGGGCCATGAAGTGCCGTGTAATCAGTCAAACCTTTCCAGATGGATTGTGGAGTGGCTGGGATACCAGCAGACCCAGGCCCAGCCCAGCGTTATAGCCGTCAACCGGGATAAGACGGCAGAGTATTGGAAAAGACTGAAGGAACTTCCCCTGAATGCTTTTTATCATATCCCCTTAGAACAGCTTTCCAGTGTCAGAATAAATTTTAATGTAAACTTTATGGAAGAGCCATTCCAGCTTTTATGCGGATACATTCTCTATTCAAAAACGGCCTATTTTGGCGGTAAGACCGACAAAGAACTGGAGCAGCTCATGAAGCGGATGGGCTTCAAATATGTCTGGATAAAAAGCCAGGACGGGCATCCCATCTTCAATTCGGCTCCGCCCGAACCGCCCCAGGAACGGGAGCTGGAATCCATTGCCCCGGTATTACAGTTCCTCTGTGAATTTGCCGGAATTGAGGGCAGAGGAGCGAAGGAGGAAAGCATCGGCCGGGCAGAAGTCCGTCTGGGAAATCCGCTTCCGCTGCCGATGACAGAGTTTTACCGCTTTCTGCCAAGTAAGTTTTATCGCAGTTATAATGTGGTTCGTCCTCTTTCCGGCCTGAAGCAGACAAAGGACGGAAAGCTGAACTTTCTGGAAGAAAACCAGGCAGTGTATCACTGGGCGGCAGAACTTAACAGTCCGTTTCTGTACCGCCGTGCCAATGATGGCGTTTCCCAATGGAACGCATATGGTATTTTAGACGGTTTCCTTGCGGCAGAATTTCTGTGGGCGCTGGCCTGTGATGAGGCGCTGGATCTGATTCTTTGGGAGTTCCCGGATTTTGAACCGGCAATGCTTCTGGAAGGAGAGAAGCTGCATCCGTACCTGTCCCCAATTGCAGGCATTACAGACAGGATAGCCGCAGGCAATACCCGGATACTTTATCAGATTATGGAAGGACAGGCTGTTGGGCTGTATGACAGCGAAGAATGTACCTTTTGGTTCGTGACAAAGGATGAGTCGGTCCAGGAACGGCTGGAATCATTATTTGATAGTTGAAACAGGGCGGTTTTTATGACGACAGTAAAACGCAAAATGTTAGATAAATTTTTAGGCTGTATGTAAAATCGGGGCTGGACAACAGAGATGAATGAAGAACAGAGATTCTGCCTGCCTGAACATGTGGCATGAGCGCAGGCTTTCAGTATGCGGTGGCGGAAAGAAAAGGGGAGGGAGAATAAAGATGGGATTTCAGGAAGAGATGAAACGGATGTTTTTGCGCATTGTGGCGGGGGAAGTAGAGCCGGTGGAGTGGGAAAAATGGTGGAACAGCAACAGGCTTAAGCTGGAAGAGAACCTGACCCGTGGAGACAGAGGGCGGATCATGCCTGCTTTATGGAGTGCAAACTATTACTGGATGACAAAGACTCAGGGCGGTGTTGCCTATTATTTCCATGCCCAGGGGCGCCCGGTGGAGACGTCCGGTTATTATGAGGAAAAAGCACGGGAGGAGGAGATTCGCGACAGGCAGAAAGCCATGGAAGCCTACCACAGGAAAACGGCGCCTGCCAGGCGTGCCTGGGAGGAATATCTGGAGAAACATCCGACGGAATCCATTTCTTTTGACTGGAAAAGCCTGCTGGGGATGCCGCCCGGCCAGAAACCAGTGAAAGTTTTCGGCTATAAAAACGCGAGGACAACCGAACAGTGGAAAGAATGTGGGGAAGAACTGAAACTGCGCTTAAAGGAGAACCTGCAAGCAAAGATCGCTCCTGTCGCAAAGGAATACGGCATGAAAAAGCAGGCCCCAAAACCTTTGTGCGGGAAAAGAACGGCCTGGTATTCCGGATTCAGTTTATCGGTTATTTCAGGGGCGGCGGATATGAGGCCATGAACTGTTATCTCTGTCCCATATACGCCATACAGTACGGAATTTTAGGCCTGCCGGGGCACATCGGCCAAGGGGAATATTTTCAAAAGATGCGCAATGGGTGGGGCGTGATTCAGTATGGTACGGTAGCTGTGGATGCCGCCATGGTAGAGAGCATCAACGGAAAATTTGATGATATCCTGACTTTCCTGGCCGACGGCGTGCTGCCGGGGTGGCAGAAGATTGACAGTCTGGAAACCTACTTTGCAAAAGAGCGCCAGGATTACCTGAAAGCCACAGAGAAAGGCCCAAACGATCCGAGAACCGACCGGCCTATGTGGAATATGGATACGGAGGGAAAGCCAGATCCCTGGAAAGCGGACAGCTATCTGTTTGGCGTATGGGATCTGCTGACTGGAAAGGAAACGGAAGGATATGCGCACCTTGAAGAATGCGTGAGACACAATTCCGATTATATGGAAAACCGTCTGAGGGAATTTCCGAATGCCTGCAATGACCCCAGAGACGCCATGGCGGTGATGTACCGCAATGCGCAACTCTTTCTGGTGACAAAGGAGATTTCGGATATACAAAAACGCCAGGACGCAATCCGGGAGACCTATGAGGAAGTATGCCGATTTATGCGATACTACCACGGCCTGACGAAAAATACGGAAAGGAATGGATGACAGGGGGATTTGCAAAAATGCAGGAGAAAAAGGAGCAGCTTGAAAAGGTCCGCAGGGCATTCCGTGATCCAAACCTGCAGGGATGGATTCCGAACGATCTTTTAACAATATTGGAACAGGGGGAGAATACCGAAGATATCCTTTCACAAATGGAGCAGGTCATGCCAAAGTATTGTGTCCCCCGCAAATTTGAGACAGAAGAAAGACAGAGCCTTGACGAGGGGAGCGAGAAACAGAACGACTGGAGGAGCCTGCTGTTTGAATTAAGCCCCACTGTCAGGATATTCTGGGCGGAAAAATATAACCATTATGTCAATTCCAATGGGAAATACCAGACGCTTTTGGGATTTACGGATATGCGGGAACGGTTCCTACAGGCGTCCCATGAAAGCAGCATGGAACTTCTTTACCGCGTTGGATGGAAGCCGATGGATACCATGTGCGCTTATCTGCTGGGGATGACCACAAACCGCATGTACAATCTGTCTCCGGATGCAGTCAGGGCCGCTGTCCGAATGGACTGGGATTCGGCAATCCGTCTTCTTGACAAAAAGGTGCTCGGAGAGGTGATTGCCCATCATCATTCCTCTTATCAGACGGAATGGCAGAGAATATGGATGGAATTTCTCTACCTGTTCTGTGAGTTTGACAATCAGGCATTCCTACATACAGAGCATAAAACAAAAAAACTGAAGCAGCAGTGTCAGGTCATCTGTGAGAAGCTTGCGAATACGGATTATGAGCAATTGGAACTGGAAAAAACGCTGCGGGCCTGCGCTCTGCTTCCCGTACAGGAGGAGCCGGACGATGTTTCCGATAAAAAATTCATAAAAAGGCAGAAAGCGGCTCTTTTGCGTGCTTTTGTCTGCAAATTGAGGGAGACGCAAACCGCGAATTATTTTTCCAACCTTTATCCAATTGACTGCGCAGTGCCGCCTGTGAATGTATGATCCTGCCGAAAATGCGGCGCACTGCTGTCAGCATGGATTTTCACCTGAAATATAACTGGCTGTGGATCCCGT
Source organism: uncultured Acetatifactor sp. (assembly GCA_910584865.1). Lineage (GTDB taxonomy): Bacteria > Bacillota > Clostridia > Lachnospirales > Lachnospiraceae > Acetatifactor. Next base: position 1,008 of record CAJUCE010000047.1, on the reverse strand, counting down.
CATGGAATCCACAGCCAATATAAGGAGTTCATATCCCCTCCTGCGTGCCAGCAGGGCAGGAAGATGGACCAGGCCGGTGGCGACAGTCACCGCATCCATCTTCCGCATCAGGGAGCCGATCCTTTCTTCATTCCAGAAGATATCGGAGAAATCGGAGAGCTCACACCCCACATCATGGTTGGGGATGCACAGATAGTTCCCATATCTATGCCGTTCGGCGAGGATGTGGAATAGGCTTCCGACTGTATGAAGTCGCACTCGGAGGCAAGCACGTCCAGAGCGCGGTAGACATCATGCTCCTCATAGGAAGGCTTTTCAAGATAGTCCATTGCTGCCCTGTAGGAGGCGCGTTTGCTTCCCGGCTCCAGTATCCTGGTATAGATCAGATCCGACAGTATGGCATTCAGGTCATACTGGAACTTATGCCGGTCCCTGATCTTCCGGCAGACGCGGTCGAGTCCGAGTCCGTAATAGACGGATTAGAGGAAAAGGTATCCGCCTTTATAAAGTTTCTGGCAGCCATAATCCAGCTGTCTGTCAGCGTGGAAAGGCACAAGGACCGTCTTTGCCTCTTTTTCTCTTTTATAGTTTTCTGTTTCCAGTCTGGCCTGCTCCCTCGCCCACTCCATCACGCCGTCCCTGTCAGTGCCGAGCGTTTCGGTAAGTTCCTTGAGGGTGCCGAGTTTCCTGATTCTTTTGGAAGTGCTCCTGCCATTGCTGTTTATGTAGGAATGGGTTATATAAAAGGATTCAGAATTTTTAGATTTAGATGTCGTTACTTTCATGTCGTATTGCCTCCATATAGCGTCTCGCTATATATCACCATATATTGCTATATATTGCAACAGAAAATTTGACAAAAAAATACAGGCTTTATGCGGCCTATAGATACTTTTTGCGTTATGGAGCTGTCAAAGACCCGAGTAAACTTTTTGTCCGGTTTTGAAAGCTTTTTGGAAATTTTATTAGAAAAAGTTAAAATTTCCCGTTTCAAAGTGTAGGTATTTG